>JAJEET010000097.1 GCA_022820835.1 Candidatus Poribacteria bacterium | reverse complement strand
AATTATGACACTCAACTACTATCCAGAAACTGATTCACTGTATATCAATTTGTCCGAGCGTCCCAGTGTAGATAGTCAAGAAATTTCAGAAGGTATACTGCTTGATTATGATGCCAATGGTAAACTTGTTGGTATTGACATTGATAATGCCAGTAACAAAGTTGATATGGAAAAACTGATTCTAAGTCAACTGCCTTGCAGGGTTGAAAGTCACATTGGAAAAACCAATTTTTCTTAATTTTTTGACAATTGACGTTATAGAAGTAAACAAATTCGTGGTTGGCCATAGGAAGTGAGTATAGTTACCCGATAGGATCTCCAAACCCTACGTGATGACATCGTGTGAGAGTTTGTACCGCTACCACTTGTTCTCTGATGCAATCAAAAGAGCACTTCTACAAGTACCCAGCAAATTCGTCTTGGACACGCACCTTATCCTCATCGTTACCGAAGCCGAGGCTGAACCAGCCGTTATAACCGCGCGTGTTTAATTGCGTAAAGAGTTCCACAAAATTGATCGTGCCTTCGCCGGGGACGAGATGGATTTCGTATTCGCCGGTATTGTCGTTGAGACGGACTTGACCGATATTTTCGATACCGAAAGCGTCCAAGAAGCCTTGCCACCCCTCCGGTACGAGATGCCCGTGTGCGACGTTGAATGCCCACTTGAAGTAGGGAGACCGAATCGCATCGAAGAACCAGTGCGTTTCGGCGACGTTATGCGGGATGTAGTGGATTTCGGCGTGTTCTGGTTCCCGATTATGGTTTTCAAAGAAGATGACGATCTCCGCCTGCTCTGCTCGGTCTACCAGTCGCTGGATACGTGCGATAGCGGCATCCCGACGTTGCGCGATGTCACCGAAATGGTAGCCGCCGTGTCCGATGAGCCAGCCGCATCCGAGTTTCCGTGCCAGTTCTAAGTTCGCATAGAGATAATCGTCAACAGCCTCAGCCATAATCGGTACGTACTCGGCGTTGTTGATTGCCGAAGACGGGTGGATACCGATAGCGATGTCGTGTGTTTCACAGAGGTCGCGGACTGTGCGGACACGCGCAGCGTCAAACGAAGCGATGTCGTTCGGTGGCACATCGGCTTGGAAGTCGATATACCTGAATCCGTTTTCTGCTGCCCAACGGATTGACGCTTCGATCGGTCTATGTTTTGGGGCATCAAATCCGAATCTGTGCTTCATGTTAGTTTTTCAAAAGTGGATTGCCTAAAGCAGATGATTTTCCCACCATGTAACGAAATCCGCATCACTTATATCGGGTGAAAGTCCACGTTTTTCCATGCCGTTTTTGAAGCTCTCCGCCATATTTTCGTCCCAATACGTCATAATCTCGGAGGATTCAGGGGTTTCACCCATATCTCCCGTTTCTGTCATCCATGCGTCGAGTTGTGCGGCGAGTTCGTTACGCACGGTGTCATAACGTGGATCGGCAGCGAGGTTGTTGATTTCATAAGGGTCTGCTTCCAAGTCGTACAACTCCTCAGGTGAGCGCGTCTGTTTAGTGAAATGCTGCTGTGCGGGGGACAACTCACCGCGCGCTGCTAACAGTGGCACCAGACTCCAGAGTGGGTACTGCTGTTTCTTGTAGCCGTTGAATTGCATGTACGGACGTTCTGGGTGGTAGTTGCGGATTAACTTATAACGATGTGTGCGGATACATCGGATTCTGTCATCCGTTCCGTCGCACCGATCCCTCGCTGCGAAGATAGCGTCGCGGTGTGTTGCGTCTGAACCGAGGAAGATTTGCCCTTGCATAAAATTAGGGATTTCAACACCGGTGAGCGAAAGCGTTGTCGGTGCAAAGTCAACACCGCTGACGAGCGCGTCGCTGACGGTGCCGGCATCAACCTGTCCGGGCCATCGGACGATGAGTGGGATATGGATACCGCCATCGTAGAGGAATTGTTTGCATCGGATATGCGCGCGTCCGTGATCGCTCATGAAAAAGACGATGGTGTTGTCGGTAAGCCCTTCAGCATCGAGTCGTTGGAGAATTTGCCCGACTTTTTTATCTAAAATCTGAATGCTTTCGAGGTAAAGTGCCCAATCTTTTCGGGTAAGCGGATGGTCGGGGTAGTAAGGTGGTAATTCGACGTTCTCTGGTGGAATCGGACGTTCAGGATCGGGTTTGAAGACGCGATGTGTGTCTGGAATGTTAATTTGTGCGTAAAAAGGCTGTCCTTCAGGACATTCGCTCCAATCAATGCCGTCAAAGGGTTGTTCACGTTGAAAGTTGAAATCTGTTTTTCCGGGCCGCTTGTACGGGGGACCTGGACTATTGCAGGTAAAATAACCGGCTTCGCGGAAGCAGTCGGTGATGAGTTTCATGTCTTCCCGTAAGGGTTTATCACGGTTGCTGCGGTGGTTGTGTGCGTCAAAGTGCGTCTGATAGGTCCCCGTGATGAGTGCGGAGCGACTTGGTGAGCAGACGGGACATGTAACGAAGGCGTTGCTAAAACGAGTACCTTCGGATGCAAGTCGGTCAATGTTCGGTGTTTGCACGGCAGGTGTGCTGTAGCATGCGAGATCCGGGGATAGGTCTTCGCCGTAAATCCAGAGAACGTTGGGTTGTTTTGTAGACATAATTACCTCTGCGTTGCTATGATGTACCGTTAGCGTTGTCCACGACATATCTATCTCGGAAGAGTGTCTGACGGAGCGGTGGCATTTCTGCGAGCAGTTTCGGATGCGGTTTGTAAACTCTGGCGAAACCGCTGTCAACAGGACTATACAGGTTGAAAACAGCGATTCTGTCATTTTCGGTATTCGTCCACGGGTTCGCACTGTGGGTGAGTGCTTCCGTAAAAAAGAGCAGTGAACCCGGTGGACATCCGTAAGTCGTCCAAATATCGGACTTAGGGTCTTGGATATCCGTTGGTGCTGTGTAGACTGCCTTGTGGCTTCCGGTCACTAAGAGTGTGCCACCTTGTCCTTTTTTCACTTCGTTGAGTTCCCAGACGATGCGGGTATGTGGACTGTAGCCTTTTCCGGGAAAAGCGTTGTAGTAGTGGACATCGCCGGGAAAACGGAGCAGTCCGTTGCCGTTATGCGGTCCGAATCGTCCCATACCGGGTGCGCGATAAAAGAGGCTTGTACTTTCAACAGAAAAACCGTAGCATTCGGGACTCGTTACAGCCGGGTGTGCCGTGAACTCGTTGAGCAGTGAGACAACGAGCGGATGATCAATCAGTTTCTGAAGAGGCCCACCAACAGGGCTCCGTTCATGCTCTGGAATCAATTCAGGGTCGTGGTGCAGCCGGTATCCGAAATCGCGCATCTCTTCGAGTTCGGCCCCAGTAAAGACTTCCGGTATGAGGAACCAACCGTGCGTATCAAAAGCGTAACGTTGTTCAGGGGTTAACTCTGGGACAGGCAGCCCATCAGCGTTTTGCGTCGGCAATTCATAAGTGTCTGGTGGTAACAGTGCGCCGATCCAAGGGTGTTGTTCTCTGTTCGTCTGTTTTTTCATTATAATTATACCTCCGCAGTATAGGCGGATGTGCGCTGTCCAAAGTCTCCGTTGACGACGTTTCCTCCCGCATAAGCCTCTCGAAAGAGGGTCTGACGTTTCGGTGGCATCGCTTCAAGGAGCTGCGGATGCGGTAACCAATTCGACCAGCGACTCGCGACCGTGTTGTACAAATTTGAGATAGAGACACGCTCGACACCTTCCGGTTGCACTTGCATCTGTGTCAGAGACTCAGTGAGAAGAAAAAGGGATCCGGGTGGGCATTGATATGTTTCCCAGAGGGGCGAATTTGGGTTCTGCACTGCTTCCGGTATCGGATACGCGGCTTTGTGGCTTCCGGTGATGAAGCGGAGACTATTCATCTCGTGTGTGACTCCGGTGAACTCCCAAATTGCGCGGGTTAACCCGCTCCAGCCACGTCCCGGCACGCACCGATAGAGATGCGAATCGCCGGGTAGACGGAACAAGCCGTTCCCTGTGTGACGGACGGATTGTGTTTGCGATGGTGTCTCTGCGAAGGCGGAAGTTGTTTCTTCGAGTCGAAAGCCGTAGCAGTCTTCGCTTGCAGCGGGTGGATATGCCAAGAATTCGTTCAGGAACCCGACGACGACGGGGTGATCGGCGAGTTTCTGGACGGGACCACCGAGTGTACACCGTTCGGGTTCAGGGATACGTTCCGGTGCTTCGTGTAGCCGTTGACAAAATTCGCGCATCTCCGAGATGTCATCGTCCGAGAGAACGCTTGGAATCAGGAGCCAACCGTTTCGATCGAAATCGTATTTCTGTTTCTGTGTCGGGACAATCACGGGTGTACCGTCAGCGTTGGTCGTTGTCAATTCTTCAGGTTCGACTTCAACGGCACTGCCCAAGTTTTTATTAACGATAAAAGGTTTTCTCGTTGCAAGTTCTCTGTAAGCCATAAAGTTCTCTCTTTTTATTTTAAATCCCGTAACTACCTTTACAGTGGCGGGGTTACAAACCCCACCTGCAGTGCGGATAAGAAAGATATTGTCTGTCAGAGTGTAAACATACCTGCAGGCTTTTCTATACCGCGGAGCTGTATACCTCGCGGTCCGCTCTCCTGACCGAAGGACTCAGGCTTTCGGGGTTTCTACCGATTTTAACGTTGATTCTGGGTCTCTAACACGCGAAACATGTGGCGTGCATAGCTTACCGTTGAGACACCGACAAATATGAGTGCCAGACAGAGGCTGTAAAACTCGGTGTTGTCCGGTAAGCGCGGGACTATCGGACGGAGCAAGTAAAACATTACGGCGACTGACAAGAAGAAACTGGCGCATTTTCCCCACAAATTAGAGCGGGTAATCATTTTTGCCTTATATGCCAAGACGGCGTTCCCGAGCACGATGAGGACATCTCTGGTGGCAATGATAAGGAATGCCCAGAGTGGAAACGTTGATTTTGATAGGACGAGTGCGAAAATACCAGCGGAGATTGCGAGTTTGTCTGCGATAGGGTCTAAGATATAACCGAGTTCGCTGTGCTGCTTTAAGCGACGGGCAAAGAACCCGTCTAAAACGTCGGTGATAACTGCAATTCCGCCCCATACCATCGCTAATACCCACTGTTCGCGGTAGATAGTGAAAAAAATAAACGGCACCGTAACGAGTCGGGCAGACGACAGTATGTTGCTAACATAGAAGAAATCGCTACGCGTGATCCGGATTGACTGTGTTTCAGTAAATTGATGAACTGGAGCCTTGAGTGCCATTGTTTTATCGCGTTGCAGATAGGTTCTGTAGTATATGGAACGATCACATCACTATGGAGACCTGTAAATTTCTGTGATACGATCGAAACGATTTTAATTGTTTCGCGCTGTTAATTGGAAAGCGATCCGACGGTTTTGATCTGTCAGGATCTCGATTTCACGTGTAAGGAGTTGATCTAACGGGACTGTCTCTAACAGTGTCTGTTTTTCTTTAAGCGAGATACGTAAGCGGATTCCGATCTGGAAGGCGAGTTCTCTCGGATCGTCTGGGTGTTCTTCTGGCGGATTCCATGCAAAGATCAGACGGCTTGATAACGCTTCGTACGCCTTATACAACTCCTCGGTCTGTGTGGTGAGTTCCTCTGAGATGGATTCAAATTCTGTTTCAGGATCATCTAACATGCGGACGCGACCGGTGAGATAGGCGAGATGGTCTTGGGTTTCGAGGATTTGAAACCGATATTCACCCGCGGAGATAACGTTCATGCGCCCATCGTCAAGGTTTTCAACGTGAAGGATCCGGGCAGCAGTGCCGACATCGTAAGGGGTGGCGGCTTCGCCGACTTCTTCTCCTTCTTTGATAAGGACAACACCGAACTCAGCCTTATGTTCCAAACAGAACTTGATCATAGTACGGTAGCGCGGTTCAAAAATATGTAGTGGCAAAAATCCGCCGGGGAACAAGACTGTCTGTAATGGGAAAAGCGGAATCTGTCGTTCATAAGATGTCTGACTGTTCGATAAGGTCTGGTCGTTCCGCATGTCAAAACTCCTCTTTGTAGGCAGATTGATGTACAAACTGGATGCATTCTGATCGTGGAAGACGTGGTTCTTAGATCACGGACTTTGAGGTTCGATCTAAGAGTTTCTGCTTCCAGTCACAAATTTGTATATATTTTTGCACAAAATCTGTGATTCGTCAAGGCTTTTATTTCAAATGGTTATCAGTCGTCGGTAAAACTGTTAGTGTCGTACTTCATCCATTTTGAATTTTAGGGTTGGTTTGTAGTCGCGCGATTTTGAGACCTTGATGATTCTTGACAATATAGCGTGTTTCCGGTATAATACATCTAATACAGATATTCAAGTACGAGGTAAGGATATTTAACCGAAACGGAAATCCGTGTATGTTTTTGCATATTATGGATATCAAACGATTGGAGACGAATGTGAATTCAGCAAAGTTAGGGAACGCTTTAGCGAAATCCAAGGACATCGCTATCGACATCTTAGGGAACATGTTGTACCGTACACGGGTAGAACCGATTCGCGATGCAGAGGGTGTAAAAGGCTTAAAAGCACGTTGGATCGGCGATGCGGGTCAAAACGTGGTTGAGATCAGCACGCCGTCTGGGAACGCCGATATTAAAGTAGATAGTGAAACAGCACCGACCGTTGAATATGTGCAAGAAGGCGAGAGACGGACAGTCACCCTCAAGCACATCAATAACCTCTCATGTGAACTGAGCCGTGAGACCATGGATCGGATTGCGACACCGAGAGGTGCGGCTATAGCGACGTGCGTCGGTGCGGGTATCGGTCTGTTCGGTTGGTTTGTGATTTCGGCGGCGCGCGCTCTATCGGTTCCAAAGGTTCAACAGATCGTGACCACAACGCCGCTCCTTGTTTCGGATGATGATGGCGAACAGTCGGAAGGGACGGCACCTGACGCAGATGAAGATCACGGCAATTGATCCGTTCTACTTACGGATGCCCGACATCACAACTGCAGCGGATGGAACACAAGATACACTTTTGGTCCGTGTCGAAACCGATACCGGACTCGAAGGCTGGGGCGAATGTGATGCTTCGCCGTTGGTAAGTCTCGCTGTCTACTGCTGCCCGATGTCGCACGGCAATATTATCAACATCCGTACGTCTCTAATGGGTGAGACGCTTGACGCGCCTGACGACGTGCTTCGACTCAGTGAGAAGGTGCTACGGAACGGACTCGACATTCAGCAGATCCAGCATGCCTATAGCGGCGCAGAAATTGCGTTGTGGGATATTGTTGGACAGCAGTTAGGTAAGCCTGTCTACCGTCTTCTTGCTGAGATGTCGGGGAGCTCTGATGTAGCACACCGGAAGCTGCCTTATGCGTCTGTCCTTTTCGGCGATACGCCGGAAGCGACCTATCAGATTGCATCAGGTTTGCGTGAACAGGGGTATCGTGCGGCAAAGTTCGGTTGGGGGCCGATGGGCAAATTCGGTGAGGCAAACGACATCGCACTCGTGGCGGCGGCGCGCGAGGGGATGGGATCAGAAGCGCAGATTATGGTTGACGCTGGCGTTGTCTGGGGAAACGACCCTGAAACAGCCTACCGTCGCGCCGAAGCGTTTGCACAATTTTCGCCGACGTGGTTAGAGGAACCGCTTGCGCCTGATGCGATTGATGCCTACCGCGCGCTTACACAAAAGCATCCGAGCGTCCCGATTGCCGCAGGCGAGGGATCAAATACTTACCGGACAGCAGAAGACCTTATTGTTCACGGTGGTGTCCAGTTCGTTCAGATTGATACAGGTCGCATCGGTGGCATTATGCCTTCTTTTGAGGTACGTCAACTCGCGGAGCAACACGGTATTCAGTACGTCAACCACACGTTTAAGAGTCACCTGAGCCTTGCTGCGGCACTTCACGTCTTCGCAACGAACCCCGATTTTGATTTATTAGAATACCCTGCAGCGGGATCAGAATTATCGCAACGCCTTGTAAAGGATCCGTTTCGAGTTGATCCAGATGGCATGGTTCGCGTTAATGATTTACCTGGACTTGGTGTACAAGTGGATACGGATGCAATCCGTGATTATTTAGCACCGGTCCGGATTGAAGTTGGAACAGATACGATTTTTGCGGTACAAGACTTCTAAGAGCTGGAAGCCTGTTGTTTTAGCGTTTCTATTTCCGCGATGAGTGTTTCAATTTGCTGTTGTTGTGCCTCAATTTTCTCGTCTTGGGCGCGTTGGTGTCTCCGTTGTAAGGCGACGAGTATCTGTGGGATACCAATGACAACGGCAAGGAACGCGAACAGTGCCAAAATCAGTGTAAACTGGTTATCTAAGCGTTTGTTCATATCGTCCAAGCGTTTGTTCATATCGTCAAAACGTTTGTCTACTGATCTAATTTCGCTGGTGAGTCGCTTGTCCAGCGCGTCAATTCTGAGGTTGACTTTTGCGATCTCTTGTGAGACGTGTTCCTTCATGCGTGCTTCAGATTCTTTGAGCATTGTGTTGATTTTTTCTAGATCCGCATTGGTGAGTTCTCCAAACACCGGCGTACTCAAGAGCAAGAGGGTTAGAATCAAAAGTAGGCATAATTTCATTTATCGCTCCTCCAGATAGATTCAGCTATGAACAAGACTGTGTGCCATTTTTCAATTATACCCACTATTTGCTAATGGTGTCAACACATTTTTCCAAATTGAATGCATCTCCGTAACGTCATTAGCTCCTCCATTGTGTGTTGTTTAGGTTGAGACAAATGTCCATTTCCACTGTTACACATCAATGGATGCACTTCTGGAAAAAAAGAGGGAAGGCTGCTTAGCCTTTAATAATTTCGATATGATTCCCGGTAACGGAATTCCATGATCGGATGGAGGCATCCCACGCGCCACTGGTCAGTACTGTGCCACTATGAGTAGATTTGCCGATTTGCAGCAACAAGGATTTACCAAAGTCTATCGGTTGTGGCTAAAATTCTCCAGAAACAGAGATGCGTTGTGAACCGCCGAGGGTGTGGGTGTTGAAAGCGTAGTTGATGAAGAATGACATAGGACTTACCTTAACACGGAGTCCGGCACCGGCAGAGAGTCCGTGTCCGTTCCATCCACCGCGGAGTGCAACGGTGTCAAAAAGCCAATATTCTGCGCCGACACGTAAGAGCATTCCGCCGCCATCACTGCCTTCTTCGAGGTCTGCCTGATCGGTTTCAAAGTCCATGCCGATAGCACCTTTACCAAGACGGCGGACGGTGAAGTGGTAGGCAGTGCCGAATCGGAATCGTCGGGTGCGTGTGAATGTTGGTGCGTCAGGTGTATCCCATCGGATCTGTGTGCCTGTAGCATCGAGGAACATCGCACCGACTCGGAGGCCCTCGTAAGGTTCAGCAATCACCCCGATGTCGATACCGAAACCTGTGCCACTGTTTTCAAAGATGGCTTGGTTGAGGAGTTTGAGATTACCACCGACAGCTACCATCGAATGGACTTGTCGCGCATAAGAGACAAGCAAGGCGTTATCGGTATTACTGAAGTATTCTGCGATTTCGGGTTTATCGATATAGAGTTCACCCTCATCTTTAATACCGTTTCCGTTTTTGTCTTGGAAGTCACCGAGAAAGCCGTTATTGTTGATGTCAATGAAGGTCGTGCGCGGTATATCGTCAACGCCGAGCCGAATCCAACTGACACCGAGACTACCGATGTCTTCAATTTGGTAGACGTAGTTGAGGAAATTGTAGGAGACTAAGCCTCTGCTGAGCCAGCTACCGTCTCCGGTGCTAAAGGTATCGGAATACATCGCTGAAAAGCTATGCTTCTTGACTTTGGTGAGTCCTGCGGGGTTCCAATAAGTAGCGGTTGCGTCGTCGGCGATAGCGACAAACGCGCTGCCCATTCCGAGTGCGCGCGCCCCTACACCGTGGCTGAGAAATTCAGCGGTGTGTGCGCCTTCGTCTGCTGCTTTGACGATTGTAGGTAAAATGAGGCTTACTATTAGGACAAAAAAGTAAATGCGTCGTGTTTTCATCATTGTCAGATTAAAGGATTGTCAGAGTTATAGATGCTGATTGTTTGGTGTAGGTATCAAACGTAAAAATTCAAAATTATTTTTTCTTATGCTCAGGATTAGAGAAAAGACTCATCGTAGTGATGCTTACCCCGGTGCGAAGTCGTAGATCGGTGCGCGGATGATGACGCTCAAGACGCTCCAGAACGCGCCGACACAATATTCACCGAGGATGACACCGAAGAAGAAGAAAACCATTGTTCGATAGGTGCTCGGTCCTCCGAATCGGAGTGCGAACCATTTGAGTACACTGCTAATAACGAGGCAACTCCAGAAATAACCGACACCGAACGTCATAGAGATCGGGTATCCTGCTGGGTGGAGGGGCCACCAGATGAAGCGCATCCGCATGAACATCAGGAGGAAGGTGAATCCCATCCCGCCTGCCATAAACCCCATTGCCGGGATATTCGGGTCGCGCGGGAAAGCGAACAAGCCCGCGAGCCAACCGAATTGACCGATATGCCCGACGGAGGGTCCGACACCGCCGCCTGCGCCTGTGACGGCGCCGCCGAGACGGTACAGTTCACTCAGCGTTGCCCAGAACGAAGCGAGGGAACCCATGACAAGGGCAATGATCATTGCTAACACGAGCCGTTTTGTGTTCATATTTGCGCGTTCTGCCATCTTGAAGGCTTCAAGTTGATGCGGCATGATGTGTTCGCGGTAGCCGCGTCCGCTGAAAAACCAGAAGTATGGAAAAACCGTCAGATTATTCGGCCCGATACGTCGCGTCCCGAGGATATTGACTAAGAACTGCTGTGCGTTACACATACCTGCCATTTCATGTGCAGGTGGACCGAGTTCTGCTCGGACACGCGTAATGGCTATTGAGATGGCATAGAAGAACGCGAAGAAGGGGAGGATAATCGGGAGCGTCATTCCGGCGTGCAGGCAAAACCAGATAATATACAGACTGGAGAGAACAATAAGCAGGAGTGATGTCCGATAACGGATAGGCTCCTGTGAGTCGTCAATACCGCCGGACATACCGAAGATCGTCCGGACAACATTGACGAGATGTCTGCGCGTGACGAGCAAGGCGATGACAAAGATCGCCATCCACCCACCGATGGATTGTTCACTGCCATAAGGGAAGGGTGCTGGGATCCCGACTGCGCTGCCGAAAACACGCTGTGCCTTCTCAAATAGGTAGAAGAACCAGAGCGAAAAAGAGAGATCCAAGGGTAATAGGAAGCCTAAGCCGATGACAAACGGGTAGAGCGGTACCGGGATATTGCCGACGGCGTTCCACGGTTTTTCCGTGAAGAAAGTCCCCCAATTACGGGCATTGTGTCGGACACTGAAGTCCGGTAGCACAGGGAAAAAATGTGCCAGGCCGTGCCAGATATTCAGGAGTGCTGCAGCGATGAACCCGTACCAGAGGATCCGGTTTCGGAACAGTTGTGCTGCCCCTCCACCTTCCGTAATCGCCATTGGGAGTTGGATAATCGGATATGCAAGTTTCTCGTGTTCTGTCCACTGTTTCCGAATTAGGACATTCAAGCAAATCATGATAGTGCCGAGTGCCAAGATGAAGGATGTCCACCAGAGTGTCGGTCCTATCCATGCGCCGCCGATTTTTGCGTTGTAAAACGGGGTGTTCCCTTCATAAAATCCACGGATAATATCTTTATCTGCGACGACGAGGTGCTGCGGGATGTAACTGTGGAACATGTCCGCCCAGTCGTTTTCGAGCGTTGCGAACCAGAAGGCGTGCGGGAGTGCGGGGATCGTCAAAGCCAACGTGTCGTGTCCTGCCAAGCCTGATGCGATAGAGAGCATGGCATAAATGGTAATCATCTCACCTTGTGTCAACGCTGCCCGCGGTATCGTCCGCTTCAGGAAAAGGTTGATCAAGATGAGGAAAAAGATATTGAGAACGACGTTCCAGAAGAGGGAAATAGTCGTCGGGTGCCCAGAGTGCCAGACACATTCGACCTCAATGACCCAAAAGACATTAGGCGGGATTAGCAGGATACCGATGAGGATGGCACGCCATGTGACACCAGATGCCCGGTGTTGGTCTTGCCCGTTAAGATTTTGCACAGTCTACTTTCGCTTTCTTTTTAGCAGTCGGAAACCATCAGCGGTCAGTAATCGGCAGGTTTCTGGTTAAGGTTACGTAGCTACCGCCCCGAGTGCCGACAGCCATTCGTTAGAAATGTGTTGGCGGTTCGCTGTGTTTCAGTTCCCATAAAATGTGCCCGAATTCATACGCGCCGGCTGCGTTCCCTCTGATAAGTTCACCATCAATCCCCCAAGCGAGTTTATAGGCGGCGAGGACTTGCGTCAGCGAATTTTCGATGCTACCATAACAGAGCAATGCGACGGTGCCGCCGCCACCACCACCGGTAATCTTGGCACCGTAAATGCCCCCTTGTTCCCCGATTTTTTTAGCGATACTGACAAGTCCATCAACTTCGGGTGAACCGAGTCCCGCGAGGTCGCGGTAACTTGTATTGGACGCATACATAAGTTCCCCCGCTTCCCTGAGATAGCCTTGGATATGTTCTGGGTCGCCGTCAGCGTTTTTTAGGATAGCGATAAATTGTTTGGTCCGCGCGTTTTCGTAAATCATGTGCTCGACTCGGCTTCTCACGGGATATAATTTCCCTGGCTCCACTTGTGTGGCAGTGTCAACAGTTTCACCATACTTTTCGAGAAATTCTTCACCAAGGATTTCTTTCGGTAGCAAATGTTCGCACTGTTCACGAAATTCGTGTACAGAGATGTTGCACAAGTAATTATCAGCCAGTGCTTCCGAGATATTGTGAACACCGTCGCTGTCATCGGCACCCGATGCAAAAGCGTCCTTCAGGATTGTCAATCCTATGAAAGCACCGATGCGTGTGTCGATGTAAGCGGTGCTTGAGGTACTCCTTTGAACTTTTGTATGGATACCGATGAAACTGACGTTTGATGGACACGGAACAAATTCGAGGATCTTGTCCGGTTGACAAAGAATCGAGAGAATTTTTGTTGAAGTGCCGGCGACGGCAGTCACCTGGTCCATGATTCCACAGGGTGCCCCAGCGATCCGATTTTCGACGATTTGTGCAAGGCGCGCCATCTCCATTGCACCGAGTTCTAAGTTATAGAGTTGATTGAGCGCCATCAACGTTGCGACTTCAACAGCGGCAGACGAGGCGATTCCACCGCCTATCGGAATATCGCTTTTGATCACTATAGTGGCACCGTGAGGGAACTGCTCGATTTTCGATTCCTTGAGGAGTACATAAAATGCGCCGAGTATGTAGCTTGCCCATGCGGTACTCAGTTCTTGATTGAAGTGTTCATGGACCTCTCTATAGGTTTTGAGGGTGCCATCGGTATAAAAGTTATCAAGCGAAAGATGAAAATTTGGCTTGAATTGGCTACCGGCACGGAGTGTAATCGCGCAAAGGTTTTTGTCCGCTCTGGCTTGGCACGCAGCGATTGCGCTGCGGTCAAGCGTCATCTCAAAGACATTCGCGCCGCAGTAATCCGCAACGCCTCCCATAATATCAAGTCTTGCTGGTGCCTGCGTGACAATGACCTGTCCGCCTTTTTGTAAACCGAAGGTTGAGAAGAGTTCTGGTGAATCTTCCTGTAAAAGGTATTCTAACTCAAGGACCTGAAAGGGTTTTACCTTAGGACCGTGGAGTTGTTCAACTTTCATCAATCTTTCCAACTAAGACTTTTTCGCCAATGTTACAAATGCTACACGAATTCCGTGAATTTATCAAGTTTTTTTATTTTTGTTCGTTCGTAAAAAATAGGCGAGGTTCCAAACCTCGCCTGCAACGGGGTAGTGTAAATCCGATTGTAAAGGCGAGGTTCTAAACCTCGCCTGCAAGGAAGGATGCATAAGTCGTATTTAATACCGAATAATAGTTGTAGCGTCGCCGATTGCCCAGAGTTGGCCGCTCGGTGTTTCAACGAGGTCACGAAGATTGTTTGAGGTCGGAGACTGCTGGAGTAGCCATGTGACACCGCCATCGGTTGTATAAAGGATAACGCCATTGTCGCCGACTGCCCAACCTTCTTTGGCATCTCGGAAAAGAATTGCATTGAGGTTCACATCGGTTGGCACATTCTGATCGATCCATGTATTCCCGCCGTCCGTGGTGACCATAATAGTCCCGAGTTCACCAGCGACCCAAGCGTTTTGTGCGTCTACGGCATGTATATCGTTCCAGCGTGGACCTTGTAGTGTGGGTGTCCAGCTGAGTCCGCCGTCGGCAGTTTTTGCGATGGTTCCGGCATCGCCGACGACCCAACCGACTTTATCGTTGATGAAGTAAACGCCGTAGAGGTTATTGAAACCTGCGCCAGTCATCATTGGATCGCAATCTTGACCGATCCACGTTTCGCCAGCATCGCTGGTATGCATGATTCTACCGGTTTCTCCGACTGCCCATGCGTGTGTCGGCGTGCCGAAACTCATGGCGTAGGATCCCATAGCACTCTTCCAACTCGTCATCGGGTCATTGAATTGAATCCGTTTGGCTGTGCCGTGGCCTTCATCACGTGCATCGCTAACACCGATCCAGGTCATGCCGCCATCCTTTGTTTCAGCCAATGCGGCGTTGCTTCCGACAATATAGCCTCTGTTTTCATCGACGAATCCGACACCGAAGAGTTCAAAGACGTTTCCACTATTTTGTGTGTTCCAAGTTTCACCGCCGTCATTTGTGTGTAAGACGCTTCCTGCGAGACCGACTGCCCAACCGAGCCTGTCGTTATGGAAATGGACGGCACGAAGTTCGCTTGTGCTTGAGACGATATTCCATGTATCGCCGCCATCTGTGGTATGGAGGATGGTTGCTTTATCGCCGACGATCCATGCTTCGGTTGCGCTGAGCATGTGAATGCCTTGAAGGCGTGCGGCGACAGGGCGCGTTTCAAGAGGTGCCCAGGTTGTACCACCGTCTTTTGTGCGAAGGATGACACCGAATTCGGCGGCGGCAATCCCGATATTTTCATCAGCAAAGTGGACATCCCAAATCGGCTCAGGCATTCCGTTAGAGTTCGGGACTCTGCTCTCTTGAACGACCCAATCTTGCCCATCAACAGTAGCGACGATAGCACCGCCAGCACCGACCGACCATCCTACTTTCCCGTTTAGCATGGAAATGGCATCAAGCGTATTGACGGTCGCACTGGTCTGGAATCCCCATGTATTTCCGCCGTCCATGGTATGAAGGATGGTTCCGCCGCCCCCTGCTGCCCAACCGATTTCAGGGCTGACAAAGTGGATGCCTTCAATCGTGTTGTTGGTCTCAATGGCTTGCCGTATCCATGTTGTACCGCCATTTTTCGTACGGATGATGAGTCCGCCGTCTCCGCTTGCCCATCCGTTATCTTTGTCGGCAAAGGTGACAGCCAAGAGTGCTGTACCGGTACCGGTATTCTTTTTCATCCATGTTTGTCCGCCATCTGTTGTCTTCAGTACCGTGCCGTTATCGCCGACTGCCCAACCGACTTGCGGGTCAATAAAACGGACCTTTTTTAGTTCGACCTCAAGCGGCAGCGGTTGCTGATTCCATGTTGCGCCGCCGTCATTGGTATGCAGGATTGTTGCGCTGCTCCCGACGATCCACCCGTGTTGGGCATCAACAAAAAAGACATCGGAAAAACTTGCCTGCCACTTCGATTCGCTGACCGTCTCCCACGCTTTTTGTGCGAGTGCGAAAGGCGCGATAGAGAGCAACAGCAAGACCCCGAAAATAGATAGTATTCGCTTTCTCTGTTTCATCAAATTTCACAGCGTTGAAACCCACTGTTCTGGTATGGTATCAACGCTTACCTCCTTACTTCTTGAGCGTCTTGCGAGTAACGCCCTCCGTTTTAGGTATATAATACGCTTTGATAGAGTCGTGAACTGGAGTCCACTATTCTACACTTCATTCTGTTGTATATGATACCACGTCCTAACAATTTGTGTCAAACGAAAAGTATCCTTTCCTCAAGGGAATTATCGGTTTTGGAATCCCAATGCTTTAGCTTTGGGAGGAAAAAACCACCCTTATGAATCAGACCGAAGCGTTGAAACATATTTGACTTTGGTCTGAAATTGTGGTATAATGACACTATCAGGTTGGCAAGCATGAATAGCATTGTCACTTGGCAATGTGCTTGCCTCCCACTATTCAGCGGATAAACGCCTGATACCTGATATACCATGAAATTGACTTTCAAATATCCTGTGTATCCAACAAA
>JAJEET010000093.1 GCA_022820835.1 Candidatus Poribacteria bacterium | reverse complement strand
GCGGAAAATCGGAGATTTCCATATCGCTGAGGAAATCACGCAGGACACTTTTCTGAAAGCATATAAGAAACTTGCAACACTCAAGAAGCCGCAGCGCTTCGCAAGTTGGCTCTATGTCATCGCAGCGAATTGTTGTAGTTCGTGGCTCCGGAAAAAACGGTTGTGGACGCAACCCCTTGAGCAACTTGAGGAAACAGACGACGAACAGCTACAACAATCGGCGTATTCTGGATACGTCGCCGCAGAAAACGAGCGCACAACCACAGAAGCACAGCGAGATGTCGTCAAAAAGTTGCTCGAAAAACTACAAGAAAGTGAACGCACCGTCATCACGCTTCACTATTTCGCCGAGATGTCCTGCACAGAGATTGGCACATTTTTAGGCGTATCCGCAAACACGATTAAGAGCCGCCTCCGACGCGCACAACAGCACTTGAAAAAGGAAGAACCTATGATCCGAGAGGCTTTAGAAAACTTTAAAATCACGCCGAACCTCATAGAGAACGTTATGCGAGAAGTCGCCCGCAGTAAACCCGCCGCACCATCCGGTGCTAAACCCCTCACGCCGTGGGCAGTCGCAGCTTCCACGGTGGCAGTGGTGTTGCTAATGTTGGGGATTGGCAATCAACAATACGCAATACGGTTTCAGCAGCCCTATAGCCTTGATGCTACATCGGAGATGACGGTCGAACTCATTGATGCACCTGTCGTGCTGAATGTTGCATCAAAATCGGATACACGGACTAAGATCGGCAGGACCAATGTGCAGGAGCGAGGCAATACTCCTAACCAACAACCCAGTGATGCGCCAGCACTCGTCGCAGAAGCACGCGCTGATGAACTTGTTGACGATTATACAAAATGGCATCTCCCGAAAGAAGCGAAAGCGCGATTCGGAAAGGGCGGAATTAATGTGCTTCAATTTTCACCAGATGGAACACAAATCGCTGTTGGCAGTAATGCCGGCATCTGGCTCTACGATGTAGAGACAGGAAAAGAGATTACTATGTTCTCTGGTATATGTCAGGCTCTTGCTTTTTCACTGGATGGGCGGCTCATCGCCAGCGGGGGCCCCAAATTTCAGTTGTGGGAGATTGCCACCGGTCAGAAAAGTTCACATATTGAGAGTATTGGGACAATTTTTTCGGGGGCGGCGTTGCATTTCTCTGAAGATAGCAAAACAGTTATCAGTTTGAATAGCTGGAAAGACACCATTGACAGGTTAGATGTTGAAACTGGTGAGCGGAATGCGAAAAAGATTAAGGAGATGGCAACGCGGATAACAGGTTCGTCTCTATCTTACGCGCTTACAGCGAATAAATTCGTAGTTGGCAGGCAGGACGGAAAGATTGATCTGGGGAACACAAGGACCGGAGAAAAATTAGCAACCCTCAGCGGACATACCAACGGAATTCGGGAACAATTACCACTTGCCGGAATTCAGGAACGGTTAAAGATTCAGGAACGGTTACCACTTGCAGCAGATGAGAAACTCCCACCACCAGGTGAGGTTCGGGTGCGATTTATAGACGGCACCGTCAACTCTGTGTTGGCTTTAGCATTTTCACCCGATGGCACACGACTCGCAAGTGGCAGTAAAGATAAAACGGTCCGATTATGGGACACTGACACTAACGAAGAATTGGCTATCCTCCAAAAACACACGGGCTGGACAAACGCTTTAGCATTCTCACCGGATGGAAAAATGCTTGCAAGTGGCAGTGCTGATAAAACCGTGCAGCTATGGGATACCGCGACTGGAGAGCACCTCGCGACATTCGCTAAGCATAGAAGGGGTATCGCGGCATTAGCATTTTCACCAGACGGACGCACCCTCGCAAGTGGAAGTATAGACGGCACAATTCGGTTCTGGAACACAACTACCAGAGTGTCGCTACCGATCCATCTCACAGAACACACGGATTGGGTTAAAGCGATTTCCTTTTTTGAGAACGATACCACGCTGGCAAGCGTGGCGTTTAACGGAATAATTACCTTTTGGGACCTGAAGACATCGCAAAAAACCGGAGGACAAATAGTAGGCCCTCGGGATTTCTTATTGGCTTCGGCGTTTTCACCGGATGGAACGAAACTCGCTAGCGTGGGTGCCAAATCCGCCACATTCTTCAATATAGGTGCCGGTAAGGTTATAAACGCGCGGGAACCGGATCATCTGGTACGTCTGACGGATGTCCGTACCGGACGTGAATTAGCGACCTTAACAGAAACAGTTGGCGGCATTAATGACGCAGGAAATACGACTTTTTCGCCTGATGGGAAAAGGGTAGCCTTCCACGGTTCGGGCAAAATTCATGTATGGCAGACGGAAACAGGGGATGTGCTTACTATCTCACTCTTGGAACAAAACCATGAAAACCATGGCGAATTGCGCAACGATGACGCGATGATCCATCGGCGCCTGATGACTCAGATGCTGGAAGAAGTCACGGTTTTGGTGTTTTCACCAGATGGAAAAAAACTTGTCAGCGGCACCATGGGCGGCAAGGTTCAGATATGGGATGCCGAGACGGGTACTGCGCTAGCTCCCCTCCTCGCGGGACAGAAGTTGGATGATGAGAAGGTACACAATAATTTTACCCTGACATATCAGAATCCGATTAGAGCGTTGGCGTTCTCCTCAACTGGAGTATTGCTCGCTGTCGGAAGCGGACAAAAAATCCGTTTGTTGGGTAGCAGTAAGCAGCCTCGCCTTAAAGGAGCCCCTTATGGTGAAACCAAGTCGTTAGTGTTTTCACCTGATGATACTGTTCTCGTTGCGGGACTTATAAACGGCAGGATAGAGTTATGGGATCTGACAACGGGTGAAAAAATCACCACACTTAATGGACATACACAATCCGTAGAAACGTTGGTATTTTCACCCGATGGCCAGACACTTGTCAGCACAGGACAAGATGGAACTATCCTTGTGTGGGATTGGAACGAAGCCGTTAAATAGTTATAAGTTAACAGTTATAAGTTATAAGTTAAGAACTTGTGTCTGGTACATTTTCTATTACTGCCACAATAACACTCTTAACCTACCACTTATAACCTACTACTTATAACTATTAAAACCTAATCCTGAGAGACATGCGGTGGCTACCACCCAATGCTGGGTGATTCGCAAACGCGTAGTCTAATCCGGCTCCAGCACCTGTGACGAACTGTAGGTTCAACCCGACACCTGCCGTCAAACGGCGAATGCTTTCAATTCCTTTGCGCTCATCAAAGCCGATACGCAGCGAAAGCAGATCGAAGAGCGTCCACTCAGCACCACCGTGCAATTCAACGCCATCCTTGATATAAGTATCCAACGCCAAGATAAGTGTGCTTTGGAAGATGGCGAGTGCATGCGTTGTCGCGATGCCGATTTTCAGATTCGGCGTTATCGTCTCGGTGTGCGATGTCATGTCTGCTGATGGCGGCGGCGTGTTCCAATAAATTTTTGTCCGAAAAGCGTCACTTGCTTGCAATCCGAGTGTTAGTCGATGCGGTTTCTCGGCAGGTGTCGTTGCAACGAAACCGATGTCAGCACCGCCGCCGATGGCGTTTGTCGTCCGATAGCCGCTCATATAGAGAAGTTTAAGCGTACCACCGAGATGGAAATCAACACTGCTAAAGGAAGGAATTGTCCAACCAGACGATAGAAGGAACGCGTTGTTTGTATTGTTGAAAGTTCCAATTACTTGTGGACGGTTCGTTGCTCCAACCGGACGACTCACAACTGGCAGGCTGGTGATCGGAATATCGTTAACACCAACACGTAGCCAACTGACACCGAGTGCCCCGCGATTTTTCAGGGGATGGATGTAACTCACAAAATCATAAGCATCCTGTCCGTTGAGTGTGGAATGCATGAAACTGACCTCATATCGGGTCAATTGCCCCAACCCAGCAGGATTCCAGTAAGCCGCGTAAGCGTTATCACTCAACGCAGTACCCGCGCCGCCCATAGCGAGAGCGCGTGCACCGACACCAAGCGTCAGGAAATCCGCCGTATATTTCGCATCCACAGACGGAATAGTCACACACAGCATAATTATAGAAAAAATAAAGGAGATGATATCTTTCTTCATAGAAACCTTCAGATTACTGACAGCCGATAGCCGTTATCGCAACTTCATCATTTTGAGTATTTCAGTAATATCTTTTTCACCTTCACGTTTAATCTGTAGTTTAGCGTAGTAAACGCCGTTTGCTACCTCAACACCATCCGCATCTCTGCCATCCCACTCCACCATCAAGAATCCAGGCGTCGCCGGTATAGAGAGTTCCCGAATCATTCGTCCGCTTAACGTATAAATCTTTACGACGATTGAATCCGCTGGTGCTGTTAATTCACACGTGAGCGTTGTTTTACGCGGGAACGGGTTCGGATAGTTCAGAAACGATAGTAGCTGCAAGTTGTCATGAACGCGGAATGTAATGCGCTTTGTGTCTGTGTTCCCGTGTACATCGCTTGCGGTCAGCCGAAGTTCGTACTCACGCGGCTCAAGTTCCGGTGATGGATACGTTAAAACGAGTTGATTCGAGCCGGGGTGGTGTGTTAGTTGATATGCTTCTGGTGCAATACGTTCATATTCACCAGACACCCTCCCAAGTTCTAACAACAGTGGCCGGGTGAGATAATCGAGTCCACTTGGATCAGTTAATGTTGCACCGATAAGCGGCTCAGGATCTGTTGCGTCTCCCGGAACAAAGTGCTGCTGGTTACCGATGGTGAGCTGGATATCTGGCGGAACTGTGTCGTCACTGTAAATGAGCGTGATGGGTCCAAGCCTATCGGTAGTCGCCCGAATAGTTCCGATAGGTCGGGTTTCAAAACGGAATCTATCTCCGGGTGAAAACGGATCTTTGCCTTGCGTTAGTTGAAGGCGTAAACCGTAGGGTTCATAGAAAAACGGTTGTCCAACAGTCCCTCGGAGTGGCGTACTATCAGATGTAGAACGTAAGACCCCGTTTCTCTCACCTTCAATCTGAAATTCGGTGTCTGAAAGGAAAAAGACGATCCATTGGTCTTCAGGCATAGTTGTGTCCAGTGGTAAGTCAATATAACTGATAGTGCCAGAACCTCGATTGGTATCTCTGAATGCCACGGCGGACAAGCTCAACTCTTGTTGCAAAGGCTCTTCAACTGCCAGTGTTTGGTTGCGTGCGATTACGTTGAATGTCCAGACATCGCCGAATATGAATGAATTATCAAAATCCTGTTCCATATCAAGGGAAAATCCGTGTGTCCAGTTCGGATAGTCTATACTGAAACTCGCGAGCTGCTCTGCTGGCGAAATCATTTTTAATTCATCAAGACTCTCTGGATCGTCAGCACGATCTACAAAAGGTGCGTGGAAAACACGGTACGTCCGCGGTCCTGTAAAAAATAAAATGTATTTGCCAACGATTGCGCTTTCAGGTTGTATTCGGGCATTTCGGAGTTGCCCACCACCGACATTCTCCGCATTCATGTTTGTTACATGTATACGCTGTTTTAATGTTCCGGCAGCGTCGGTCAGGTGCTGAGAAGGGAGTCGCGTCCAATACCCAAGTGTTGAACTAAACATGTAAACTCCCATCTCACGCGCGCGCGCGGCAACTGCAGTGTCAAGTGTGCCATCTAAACCGCCCGTTACCTCCTCCGAACTTCCTAATACCTCCTCGGCAAGCTGCGTTCTCAGGGTCCCATAATCGAAATTCAAATCAATCGCCAATGGAACAGATACTAACGACTCGCTTGTAGAAGTAGAAACACTTCCGTCTGCAGATGCCTGATGGCTGATAGCCAATTCATATCCGTATGCGGAAATGCCGGGCAGCGGTGCGCGTTTAGGAAACCGACCGCTGTCGTTAATCGGTTGCGTAGGTAGGGGCTGGGTTACCCATCCCCTACTTTCAACCGATCCTATAGCAGCAAACTGCTGCGCATCTAAAGAGCGGACTGCAAGGACTGCCGTATTCTGAAACGCACTGGGTGGCACCGTAACGATACAATTCCCATCCAAGCTGATAATTTGACCTGAAGCCGCAACATCAACCGCACCCATCTCAACAGAGATACGTCGGTAGGCGATATTATCCTCTTCTTCATTTTCAACAATTTCACCAGGAAGATCCGCTTCCGTTTCTGCTGCATCAATATAAACAAATATGTCGTGTATACCCGGACGCAAAGGATCCGTTAGATTCAAAGTTGCTGTTGCAATCGGCAATGTGTTCAATGGATCGGGTTCATAAACCTGCTTCCGATCAGACGCGTCTCCCAAATTCACTAACGGCGTGCGTTGCAACCAGTCGCCGGGTTGTATCCGCGTGCTTCCGAGAAGCGTGGCATTGCTATCAACAAGCATGTCCTCGTTAACATCCGGATTACCGTAAAAAAAACTGACTTCGACTGGTGTTTTTATATCAGCACCTTCCGCTTGAACATCCGTCGTCAGGAACCACTGCTTTTGCTCAGCATTGTAGTTGTACTGAATCATATCAGCCCTCTGTACCTGTACAACGGAGAGATTCGGATAGACGTAAGGGTAATATTCCAGCCTATCGCTTTGCGTGATATTGCCGTCGGAGTCCGTGATCTGAATCTCGTATCGGATAACGGAACCGTCTGTAGGGGCATCTAACGGTTCAGGCGTTGTCCACCACCCGTCCTCACTGCTTTGAACGAGGCGTACAGTTTCCCGCTGGCGAGTCGCTAAATTTCGCCACTCCAAAACCACCAAGAGTGACTGATCATTCTCATCGGAAACCTGAACAGAGATACGAAATTTGTCATCACCGACCAATTCGGGACGGATATCAAGGATTTTAGGAACGTTGACGGTAAAACCGTCTCCACCAACAGCGACAGTTGCATTGCTCTGCGCGTAATACTCAACATGTGCGTCGCCACTGGCAATGTTTTGTGGAACGGTGAAAGTCACAGCTGGATACGCACCACCGTTAACAGAAAGCGTCTTCGTCAAGACAACATCACCTGTGTAGTATTCAACCGGTCCAGCGACCCCTTGAGAAACAACTGTCTTGCCGGGAAATACAGCCTTGACAGTGAGCGTTCCATCAAAATCGGTATTTTTAGCAAATTGCTTTGCCTGACTTAATGCGTCGTAATTAGCATCCAGAATGTGTCCGGGTGCCATTCGGAGCGTATCTCCTGGTGCAATTGTCTTCGTTTCAATAGTAGGCTGAATCTCGCCATTAGCGATGGCCATCTGTAAAGCTGGGTCCCCAAACAGCGTGTACTCTAACATGACATCAATCTGTCCAGTCCCTTCTGTGATCAAAAGTTCGGTTTTTGAGTCGAAGCTCAAAGGACCGAGTTGTCGGACGTTCCGTTTAAAGAGCATGTCAAAGATGATACGGTTGAGTGCGTCGTTCCCACTGGCGTAAGTGAGGCGTGTAGCACTCAACATCCCGATGATACCGCCTCTCTCCTTGCGCAACAACTTCTCTGCCATGCTCGGTTCACCCGGTTTATCAAAATACCCGTTGTAACAACTCAAGACTAACATAAAAGGAACCTTGTCCGTTTCCTCCACTTGATCAACAGATACATTGTCAAAAATGATTTCGTGTGCCCAGACAGTGTTCCCGCCGTGTCCGGCATACTGTGCGAGTACGGCACCCTCTCCAAGCGCTTCAATAATCATATCTTTCGCAAGGCGTTGCGGATGGACATCAAAATCATCGGGTTTCGCCTCGACCTCATCCGTAATATCCTCAAGGAAAATTTCGATGGTCTCGTATCCCAATCGTGTGTGGTCTTTCGCGATCTCGTCAAGACTTTTCTTAAATATAAAATCTCCAGAATTACTAATTTCGTCATCAGCAACGGAAATAATCCTTCTCCGCCAGTCGCCGTTCGGTGGTGCCTGTTCGTAAACTAAGATTTTACTGACAATGCCTTCTGCTTCACTCACAGTTTCGACACTCAACCGACCGATATAGAAATCTGTGAATTCGTCGTGTCCAGAGACGGTCGCATACCAGTGATCTGAGGCTGTACGTCCGAAGGAATCCGTTCGGATGTAGTGCGTAGGGATATAACCATCAAGTTCAGGCGGTTCAGTATGGATTTCCGCATCAACGCCCCGAAAATCAAAGGTGCCATCGCCGAAGAGGACAACGTAACTTAGTGCCGGTGGTGCCCACGATTGATATGCGTGCGTCAGAAAACTTTTGATGGCTTTCGGACTGACAGCTCCATTCCCGTAAGAGTTATAAATATCATCAGTTGTGACAACCTTTGTTCGGTACCCGCCGCCACCAGACGTGGCACGCCACGCTGCTAACCGTTCCGCTGCAGACAAAAATTTTGGATGTGTCACAACCAAATAATCAACACCGTGTGTTGCAGTTGTCAAATCCGATGGTGCAACAACTTCAACACGCTGTGGTTGCCGTAACGCGGTGTCAGAAACCGCAATAAATTGTGCACTTCGGGTATCAAGTGTTTGGAATAACGCATTATATAAATCTGGACGTGCGGGATCCGATTCCACGGTAACGCCCTGCATCCGAGCGGTAAGGTATGTGCCGTCTGTTTCAAAGATGTGGACACCTGGATCACGGAACGCCTCTATTTTGTATTGGAGTTTACGTCCACCAGGAGTTTGTGTGCGTGAAGTATCATCTTCAGTAGGTGATTTGAACCACAACTCGTCGGCGACAGCGCGGAAAAGACGCGTATATTCAACAGAAAAACGGTTGAGATAGACGTGGTATGGATACCGAGTGGTGTCTTCATCAATATTATAATCTACACGAGCAAGAGACAAAATGTTCTGTTCACCGTTTTCGCTACTGTTCTTAAAAGTGTCCCATGTACGCAAAGTTTGCTCAACGGTGATCGAATCTTGATTATCCCACTCAGCGACATCAATTCTGACACCGTTGATGGCAACCAAAATTTTGTGTTCGACCGGTGTTCCACCTTGCAAATCGACAGAGATATGTGACGGATCAAAACTTTTTGCGACATCATACAGTGGAAACTCAAGACGCATCTCAGCACCATCACCGCCGTTTTTAATGCCATCCCAGTACCAGAAATCGAGTGAGGCAAACCAGTCGTGTTTATCGCCATCGGTACGGGCGAATTCAAGGTTATTTGTTAGGTAATCCTCTTCAAAATGAACTTTAGATCGGAAAGTCGGAACTTGTGTCGCCGTTGGGTCCGTCGGACTGGCAGTAACCTGCGGTACGCGATCCGCGATACGTTGGCTGTTGTCAACCGTTAGCCAATAGATGTTCCAACGGCTATATGGATTTTCTGGTTTATGCCCGAGGAAAAAGATAGCGTCTCTTGGGTCAAATCTTTTGTCCGCTGCACCGCTGACATAAATTGGTACATTAGTGTTTCCGTGCGTGATCCGAAGCCTCGCCGGGTCACTCCCTATGAGTTCTACCCCCCAATTGCGCGCGAGGGAATCTGCCGTCATAGCATAGACACCGGTCTCTTCAACGAATAGTTTATAGCGTGTGGTATTGCCTATAGTGGATAAGAGGGATGGTGCTGCGGGGACCAGAGGTCGGACCGCCCGGAAATGAGCTGCTTGCTCAGCATTGAGGAGCTGGCGCGAGAGTGCCTGCTCAAAAACTTCTGATTCTGCTATCGGGGTGTGATGGTTTTGTATGGCTTCACTACTGCTAAATGTTCCTGACTGATTGCTGATTGCTGACTGCTGACTGCTATTAGAAAAACGGATGTTCACTGTGAAGCGTGAATATAAACGTAACTGCCGAGTTTTTGGGAAATACTGCACGGGATATAATGCCAAAGCAATGACGCGCTGACTCCGAATATAGCCTTCGCGTACAATTCGAGCAAGCGGCAACCCCGGATACGACGTATTTTCACCATTTGATTGGTAAGCACTTCCACTCTCTTCCCAACGCCGTGATGCCGCGTGTTGTGAGTCGAGTCGATGTACATCATAAATCGGGATAGGCACCAAACGTACACCGTTGCGCGTCTCAGACGGCGCAGCCGAAACGTCAACGCTTTCGATGTCAGCCGTCGCCGGTATACCGAGCAGAAACCGTGTGACCGGAACCTTCGGATTGCCGGGTTCACTTGTGAAACGGGAATCGGCGTAACGCACTTCGTGGTAACGGATGTTGTCTCGGGTAACTTCAGAAACAGTAAGGTCAGATAAGGCGAACTGAACCGTGATACCGTCGGCTGATGTGACTTGCGTAACGCGTGCGGACGCGCCAAAAACCGTTATGAAAATAAAGAATGCGGAAATACTTACGCAGAGACTAATCTGCCGTTGCAGCTTTGGAAATAATTGCATTTTTTAAATTTACCTTGCGGAGTTCCTGAATCATTGGAGGCTCGAAAGTCTGTTTGAAAAGGATCGGCTCCACTTCGTTTCGCCTTGCGTTTTTAATGCTCACTGCCAGGCAAGTCGAGAACCATTTTTCTCTGTTATTTCACTTTCAGGATAATTTTACCGAAATTGTGGTTCTCTTCCATATACGTGTGTGCCTGTCGGACTTCTGCTAACGGGAAAACGCTGTCAATGACAGGTTGGAGGACACCACGTTCTAATTCTGGCAACCACCGATTAATAAAACGTTGGGTGATCGCAATTTTTTCGTCAATAGATTGTGGTCGCATAACCGATCCGATAATCTTAAGCCGGTTGCGCATCAGCGTGCCGAGATCAATTTCTGTGGTCGCGCCACCGATTAATCCGACTTGCAACAGCCTACCTTTTGTTTTGAGTATGGAAAGATTGCGTTCGAGGTAGGGCGCGCCGATAAAATCCAAGACAACATCAACGCCTGCACCATCAGTTAAATGCTTAATTTCAGCAACGAAGTCGGTTGTTTTGTAGTTGATACCGTCTATTGCGCCGAGTGTTTTGCATTTACGAATCTTTTCCGATGCGCCAGCAGTGACGAAGATGTTAGCACCCGCGTGATGAGAAATTTGTATACCGGCACTGCCGACACCGCTGCCTCCAGCGTGAATTAGAATTGTCTCTCCTTCTTCTAATTCTCCGAGCGTAAAAATATTCTCGTTTGCAGTAAAGAAGACTTCAGGAACCGCGGCGGCTTCTTCAAAACTCCATCCATCGGGTATAGGCATCGCCATACGATAGTCGATGACCGCCTGTTCTGCATATCCGCCGCCCCCGACGAGCCCGAAGACGCGATCGCCTTTAGATACACCTTCCACTGCACGTCCTACTGCTGCGACAGTACCGGCAATTTCTAAACCGAGTATTTCAGATTCACCCGGTGGCGGTGGATAGCCGCCTCGCCGTTGGATAAGGTCGGCACGATTCAACGCAGTGGCATGGACATCCACTAAAAGTTGTGTCGCTGTCGGTATCGGAGCCGGGACTTCGCTTACCTGCAGCACCGTTGGTCCGCCGTCACCTATTTGAATAATCGCTCTCACCTGTTTTCCTCGCTTCTTTACCTCTGAATGTTACATCGAAGTCTTCCAAATTTTAACACATTCAGGGTACTATTACTATATCCAATTCATAGATTGCTGGTCTGTCGAACTTTTGGTTGTGTAAAACCATTTTATTTGTTGCAAATAGACCTCATTTTTCTTCAAAAAATCGTCAGTTTTGATTTTTGCCTTAAGCTCCCTGTCGCTCTTTGACATTTCTGATCTCTGTCAGAACCTTATCCTGTCGGGAAAAGATAGAAAAAAGGAAGCGGATTACAACTTTTTAGGCTTATGAACGTCTAAAGAATAGAAATTCGTAAAGAAACACAAATTAACCGAAGAGAGGTATACCTAATGGTAAAGAGAAATGTGAAGACTGCAAAGAAGACAGCGTCCCGAAAATTCAATCCTGTGAAAGCGAAGTTGGAATCTATGAACGAATGTTTTGAGCAATTGCGTAATGGGCTGCCGGAGAGTCAGGAATCATACATCAACGGTGACAGGATTACGCACTCTTACGTTAAAAGTTGCTTTCTTATGATTATCCAGCGTGCCGTAGACATCAATAATATTATCATTGAATTTAAGGGTCAGACCCCGCATCAGCAAAAGCATTACAGTTTTCAGACTTTACATCAGAACAGTGCTATTAATAAAGAGACACTTGATTTTTTTATGAAGGCTTTAGACTGCTATGAAAGCATTATCAACCCGTATCAAGAACTTGCTCCTGCTGATCTTTACGATGTCTCTCGCGATTTGCTGGCGTACGGCGAAACATACACGCATCAACTCGAAGATTACTTTGAACATTTCTCAAAGACAGAAAAATAGGCGCGGTAAACAACCGCGCCTATCACTCCTATGTGCCGGTTGAGTTCCAAACCGTACTTGTATGTCCTAATTAAATTCGACGATACCCCCAGTACCCTTCAATTCAATATCCGGTTTAAGTAGAATCTTCTCTTCTTCTTCTAATCGTAATCCAGTTGGGTGGAGAACATAGGCGATCCTAAGCGGGAGGTGTTTCCCCAAATCGGCGTATCTCTCTTCATCGGTCTTATAAATCTGCATTTCGCTCATTTGTGTCTGATAAGCGTACCAATATTTTAGGTATGACTGGATTCGATTGTTATACACAAGTTCACCGGAGTTTGCGTTAATAACTTTGACTCGGGTGCGACCGGTAGCAGTAAGGCGGGTCCGAATATAGGTGGATGTCCCAGAAATTCCGCTCTGGCTGCCTTGTTTCATAAGATGTTGGTTGTAATCCTGCCGATTTAAATTCGGCTTTTCAACCATCCCGATGATTACCAAGTCTGCGTTGAGTGCCTGTCCGAGTTTTGCTGCCAAAGCTGGATCTTCATAAACCTGCCCGAGAGTAAGCCCGAGTTCTGAGAGTTTATCGTCAACAGGCTTAATCTTGTTTGAGATATCGTAAATCCACTCTGCGTCTTTTATTATAAGTTTAAAACGCTCTGCAAGATTAACGCTGATTCTACTACCCAATTTGTTTACTTCTACTGCTGCATTTGCATCGGTATAAAATGGGGTAACAACAACAGTTTTTGCTTTGTCAATTTCTGGCGGCGTGGTGATGTTAACCACGCCTCCGCCGATACAACCCACAATTGTTAGGCAGAGGAGCGGAATGAAAAGTATCGCAAAAAAACGTATCACTGAAGTGTGCCTCCTATAAGTTTCAGGGTAACTTGAAAACCAAATTTTCTACTATTGAAAAATTTGGGCAAGTCTTACTTTAAATGCTCTAAAGAGTCTATCCGTCACCCGTGACGGAACAAATATCATGTGCCTTGGAACAAAAAAGCCTTAGCTTCCTACAACAGTTCTACAAATTACCATTCAGCATAGGCGAAATCCGAGGATTTCGACATTAGGTCCCGTGTTTTGGAAGCCGAATTGTCTACAGCATACCACAAATTGCATAAATAAGTCAACATCTATAGGACTTACACAATATTTTTTACGCATTACGTGCATCAGATGGGGTTTGTAACCCCGCCTGCAAATTAGATTGGGTAGGTTCTGTTTTATGCAACAGCCAATGCTCTGACTTCTCCGAATTCGTGTGCAAGTTTCGTCCACGAGCTGCCAGCATCTGTGCTGCGATAGAGCTGCCCGCTCACACTACAAGCGATTATTAGGTCGTTAACCTTCGGATTGTGGGCAAATGTCCATATTGTGCTGTTTGCAGTTCTGCCAATATCGGAGCGATCCCATGTTTTTCCGATGTCGCTGGTAGAGAATATCCCACCTTGATCGCCTGGGGGGCCGTTCCCTGCCCCGATGAACACTCTACCGTTATCGCCGTTAAGGAAAAACGCCGCACGACAATAGGGCCACGGATAATGCGCCTTAACGTTCAACGGTGTCCATTGCTGTCCCATGTCTGTCGTTATACAGACATCGTTATTCGTGGCTGCAATGATGGTTTTCGGTGCCCCCGGAACAACACAAAGACCGTGAATATCCAAACTGCTGAGTCCATCGCTCCGCTCTGTCCATGTCTCGCCACCATCGGTGCTTAGACGCATACCATCAATCTCAATGCCAGCATAGAGCGTTTGCGAATCTTCCGGATCAATCACAAAAGTCGTGACGCGCGGAGTAATCGGGATGCCTTCGCATTCCTCTGCCAGATCAACATCAAGCTGCTTCCAACTATCGCCACCATCGGTTGATTTAAAGAGGGCAGAAGGGCACGTTCCAGCGTAGATGGTATCTGATGCCTTCGGATCAATTGCTATTGCCCATACCTCTCGTTCATCCATTGGACTTGGAAGGCGATGCCACGATTTAGCAGCGTTGTCTGTTCGGAAGATACCTTCTTCGGTCCCCGCATAAACAATATTCGCGTTATTCGGGTTTGCGGCGATGGCACGAACGTCGGCTTCAGGGAAGAGTCCGTTACTGACTCTGCGCCATGTATCTCCGTTGTCGGTACTGTGCCAGACGCTTTGTCCAATAGTTCCTGCATAGAGTGTAGGTTGCATCTTTTCCCCTTTCTTTATTAATTTTTTAGTCGTTAGTTGCCAGTCTGGGGCTGCGCCCCTTTCAGTCATCAATTAGCGGTCTTGTGTCAACAATTCTCGAATCCAATGAGATTTGATATGTGACGGATTCCGGTATTATTTCTGGATCAAGACGAAATGAAAGTCGGTACATCCCGTTGTTTTGTGAGTCCTGTGTCACTTGGTACATTGCTTGCGATTCTTGATGGATGCGTTCAATGTTGTTCTCAGTGTGCATCAATGTTACAGACGGAACTAAGCCGACGATAGGTTCGCTCGGCACGGCAATGATGTCCCAGTACTGTGAATGCACCGGATTCGGAAGTGCAGCCGTAATGAAAGTGATATGTGCCCCGCGTGTTGCATTATATTGATACTGTGAATTCTGTGTGTGTGCATTAATTGCTTGCGATTGTAGGCTCGGAATAAGAATCGCTTTTGTAACAGTATCCGGTAAAACAATAGAACCCGATCCGTCGGTGGACAGCACAATCTCATGTTTATGGACCTCACCGGTGTTATGAAATTCAATTGCGTGTAAGGAGCTGCTTTCGCGAGAACGACTTGTAAAACCGAGTGTCAATCCATTGGCATCTTCAAATCCGATATAGTCCGCCGAAAAGTTGCTCAGCTGCCCATCTTGTGTACCACTTGGATAGGAACGATGCCACCGTTGCGGTTGCAGTGAGAGTTTTATCGCGCGATAATCTGATAGATAGTTTGCGATTTTCCAGTTATTAAAAATATCTGAAATTTTCTGTGTCTGGTTTCCGTTTGATGCCAGTGCATCCGCAATACCGGTGAGCGACGTTCCTCGATTTTGGACGATCTCAGTCAATGTTTCCAATCCTCCGTGTCGCTCATGTAAGTACAGCATCCATAAAAAGGTTGCACCGTAGTGTGGAAGGGCATCTACATCAATTTCAGGCCATGCTATGAGCGAAATAGAAGGGTTTCTTTCAAACGCTGCGACATGCTCTAAAACGGAATATCCGCAGAGAAATGAAGCGTATCCTGCACAGCCCTCATCGACCCAAGTGGTTTCGTGGGGATCGTGTCCCCAGTGGATAAGATGTAGAAGTTCGTGCGCGATAACATTCTGGACCATTTCGCTATTTGGGTTAAGCGGTTGTGTGTCTATATACAACATATCCGCTTCGTTACTACGAATCGGAAAACCACGAAACCCGGGATTCCTCAGCACACCGTGACTTTGATCCGCTGGGTTGAAAAAACCTGCTGTATATTGGTCAACGTGATTCGCATCTCGAATATTGAGTAAAAGTAAAATAACTTTACCATTTCCGTCAATATCAGGTGGCGCACCAAAAGGCTGTGTTAATGTTTGATAGATGCCGCGTTTCGGATTCGCCGGTGTCGAAGCATCAAAAGCATGCGCTATTGACTGAACTGTTTCGGCTGTAACCCGCGTGTTCCATTCCGATGCTTCAACATAAACGTAACAGAAACGACCGACCCCGCGAAGGACAGCAGAGACGGTGTATTGCTGTAAACTCCTAAAGTCAGGAGCAAAAAATGTACGCTCTGTTCCAATTAGTAGTGTCGGTGCACTTGGCACTAAAGGTCTTAGCATGTTCTCGTCTGGCGAGTTTTGTGTTGACCCGCGGAGTCCTTCTTTTATGAAAGACAAATGCGGCGTTCCACAAAGATAGCCTTCCGAACTTTGACACGGTAACCATCCTGATAGCAGTAGCATGAAGATGGAAAAGGGAACCGTAAAATTTCTCATGGATGTGAAATTTACTTGCTTAACCTGATGGTACCAAGTTTCTGGCGAAGTTCAGTGTTATCCGGTTCGAGCTGCACAGCGTGCTCCAAAGTTTGTAACGCCTTTTGTTCTAAACCTTTTTTAAGGTAGGCATCAGCGAGATGTTCGAGAATTTCAAGTTCATCAGGTAGGTACCGGGCTGCCTGTTCTAAATTTTCTATGGCGGCATCAAGTTTCCCTTGTTTAAAGTAGATAAGCCCTAAACTATCTAAATATGCGCCCGATGTCGGGACACTCTTGAGGGCGCGGCGAACGAGTGTCTCCGCTTCTTCCAATTTAATGCCCTGTTCCGCGTAGAGATACCCTAACGCGTTGTATGCATCAGGTTCTTCTGTAGGCGAGGATTCTATTGCTTTACGGAGGTAATTTTCCGCTCGTTGGACATCGTCAAGCATGTGGTAGGCTATTCCGATACCTATGAGTGCCGGGATATATTTGCCATCATCACTCAAAATGTCTTCAAAGTTCGATACAGCTTTCTGCGGTGCATTGAATCTGAGGTAAACTTGTCCGAGTTGATAGCGAGCTTCTTGGAGACGTTGCGCTAATACAATACGGTCCCGACTCCGCATGCGTGCTATACGCGAAGTTTTGACGCGCTCTTCTAATAATTCAACTGCACGCTTGATATGGTATTCTGCTTTTTCAAAATTGTTTTTTATCTGATACGCGATACCGACACTATAGTGTGCATTAATACTGTCTGGGGAGATGGTTAAAACTCTTTCGTAGGAGTTCAAAGCTTCGTCAGGCTGGTTTTGCCTTTCATATAGTTTACCAAGTTCGTTATGGTACTGGGGCCTAAATGGCATAATTCGGGTGAGTGCTTTAAAAGACGTGATCGCGAGTTCTGGGCGGCCAAGATCGCCCGCTATGCTGCCGAGGTAGATATGTGCGTCATGGTGATCAGGGTCCAATTTGATAACACGCTTTAAGGCAGTAAACATTTCTTCTTCTTTGTTTTTATTCCGTGTTGTATTAGAAGAAATATATCGGTCCGCCAGTGTTTTTCCAAGGATCCATGCTGCGTTGACGCTTTCAGGATTCAAGTCGAGAGATGTTCTGGCATCCTCTTCTGCTCCAGCCGGATATTGCCATTCTTTCAATCTAAGTTCGGCGCGCTGCGCGTAGATAAAACTGAGTTCGCTTTTTGGTAGTACTTCGGAAAATTCATTATTAAATTCTAACTTTTCGATTAAAGTGTCGTAAGCGTCTTTGCTTTTAGCAGTTCTGGGTTCACGAGTGATGCGCTCACGAGTGCTGCAATAAGCTGCCCACATCAGATCGGTATAGACTTCCGCTGTGCGCGTTATATTTGCATCTAACTGTGTATTACCATCTGTGAGCGGTACTAATTCCGGCGTTTCATCTGTTGGTATATCAGTTTCGGAGTAAACACCGCTTACTATAATAAACGCGAAGATTATAAAAATACTAAGATATTTCATCGTTTTTCTCCGTTAAGTGTCTTGATCGTCATCAACCAAGGAAGCCGAAAGTTCAATTTTAGCGGCATCAACAAGTTTTTCATCGGATTGGAGTGCCATGATACGTACGCCTTGCGTGTTTCGTCCGATACGTCGAATATCGCTGACAGCCATTCGGGTAACATACCCGTTTGAACTGATAAGAACGAGTTCATCAGAGTCTGCAACACGTTTTGCAGCGACAACTGCCCCGTTTCGGGCAGATTTACCGATAGCAATGATACCTTTACCTCCGCGTTTCTGTGAGCGATACGCAGAAATAGATGTACGTTTACCGTACCCGTTCTCCGTAACAATCAGGAGCGTGTCATCCTTACCACTGGTAGATTCTTCGGTATCCTCTTGGGCATCAGCTGCCTCATTGTCAACGATCACCATTTGTGCAAGAAAGTCTTCATCACCGAGTTCTATCCCGCGGACACCGCGCGTATTACGTCCGAGTGGTCTAACATCTTCTTCACTGAACCGTATGGCAGTTCCGTTGTGTGTAACCAAGACGATATCTGATACTCCTGATGTTACTTGTGCTCCAATCAGTTTATCACCATCGTCAAGTCTCACAGCGATGATTCCGCTTGATAACGTGTTTTCAAACCTGGAAAGTTCTGTCTTTTTGACGATCCCGTTCTGCGTCGCCATGAAAACAAATTCGTCTTCCACGTATTCGCCAGCATCCGCTTCGCCATCAGTTTCCGGTCCTGGTTTACCAGTTTTAGGACGGACAGGAACATAAGCGGTGATGTTCTCGTTTGCTACTAATTTGAGCAAATTAACGACGGCGCGTCCTGCTGATTGACGACTTGCTTCAGGTATTTGATGGACTTTCAACGTGTAGCATTTGCCGAGGTCTGTAAAAAATAAGATGTTCTGATGAGCGGTCGCAACGAAGATGTGCTCCAAAAAGTCGCCGTCTTTCGGTGCTGCACCTTTAATACCGACACCGCCGCGATGCTGTTTCCGATAGGTGTCCATCGGTAACCGTTTGATATAGCCGCTGTGCGAGAGCGTGACAACCATATCTTCGTCGGCAATGAGGTCCTCTACTTTAAATTCTTTAACTTCATCGGTAATTTCGGTTTGACGTTCATCCCCATATTTTTCTTTTAGTGTTTCGAGTTCCGTCCGGATAATATCGGTTACCAAAGTTTCATTGGCAAGGATAGCACGGAGTTCAGCGATACGGTCTAAGATGTCCGTGTATTCATCGTGAATACGTTGCCGTTCAAGGCCAGTTAACTGACGAAGCGTCATCGTGAGGATTTCCCTCGCCTGCAACTCACTGAGTTGATACGTTTCACGAAGTTCTTCTTCTGCTGATTGCGGAGAATCAGCAGTTTGAACAAGTTCAATAATTGCTTCAAGGTTTTGAAGAGCTAAGAGATACCCCTCAAGAATATGGTTTCTGCGTTCAGCACGTGTAAGTTCAAATTGTGTGCGCCGGCGAATCACATCGCGTCGATGCTCAAGATAGTAGTACAGAATTTCCTGAAGTGTTAGCACTTTCGGAAGCCCTTCTACAAGGCAGAGAAGGTTTGCACTAAAATTCGTCTGCATCTGTGTATGTTTGTACAACTGGTTCAAGATAACCTGAGCGATCTCACCGCGTTTTAGCATTATGACAATACGGATCTCTTTGTCGGACTCGTCTCGGATATCCCGAATACCAGTGATCGTTTTATCAAGTACCAACTGATGCATCCGCTCTAATAGTTGATTTTTCTTTATTTGATACGGAATCTCAGTTATGATAATCTGTTCTTGTTCAGAACCGTTTTTGCTTGTAGAGATTCTCTCTATGATTGCTTTGGCACGGACGGTAATGCTCCCTCTGCCAGTGGTATACATCTCTTTTATACCACTGGTGCCAACGATAATTCCTGCTGTCGGAAAGTCGGGGCCGATGATGTGTTCCATCAACTTTTCAGAATCAGCATCTGGCTCCGAGAGTTTGTAAAGCAGCGCGTCAACAACTTCATTCAGGTTGTGAGGAGGTATTCGCGTGAGGTAACCGACACCGATCCCTGTCGTACCGTTGACAAGCAAGTTAGGAAGCAAACCTGGAAGTACCGTCGGTTCCTCCAGCGATTCCTTGTAATTCGGCTGGAAGTCAACAACCTGCTTGTCAATATCTGTGAGCATTTCCCCGGCTATAGCAGTCAAACGGCATTCTGTGTAGCGCATTGCACCGGGCGGGTCATCGTCAATACTACCGAAGTTCCCTTGACCGTCGATGAGCTGATAACGTATGCTAAACGGTTGTGCTAAGCCGACAAGTGTACCGTATATCGGACCATCACCGTGTGGATGGAAGTTTTTCATCACTTCACCGACAACGGCTGCACATTTATCGTAGGGACGGGTTGAAGTTAGGTTTATCTCTCCCATCGCGTAGATGATCCGACGGGTACCCGGTTTGAGCCCGTCGCGGACATCAGGGATCGCACGATTGGTGTTGACGCTCATCGCGTAGGCGAGATACGACGTTTTGAGTTCATTTTCTATGTTGGTTTCTAAGATATTTTCCATGTGAGTAGTTATCGATATTTTCCATGTGAGTAGTTATCAGTCTTAATCGTTGTCAGTTAACAGGACTCAGTTGTCAGTTATCAGAGGGAATGGTTATCAGTACGGAATCGGGTTACGATTCCTTTCGGTTATCGGTTATCAGTTAAGAGAGGGTTGTGATAGTTCCACAAGTCTCTTTCTGACGACTGAAAGGTTTTTCGCAGAAAAACCGTACTGAAAACTGTTAACTATTAGGCACCGTACATATCGAAATTGACTTGCGTGCCGTAGCGTTCAATGAATTCGCGACGAGGTTCGACAGTGTCACCCATGAGCAGCGTAAAGATACGATCTGCCTCAACTGCATCTTCAAGTGTTACTCTCAGTAAGACACGGTCCTCTTGGCGCATAGTCGTTTCACGCAACTGTTCAGCATTCATCTCTGCTAACCCTTTAAACCGCGTAATTGTAAGCCCGCGGTGTTCTATTTCAAGAAGATGCCGTACAAGTGAAACGATGTTGTTCGTATGATACGTTTCCCCATTTTCAGATTGTATGCTAAATAACTTCTGATTCGGGGGGGCTGTCGTTTCTGTATTTTCCGTGGTTTCCAGCTCCTGCGACAAGAAGTCTGTTTCTTCAATGTTAAGTTCGGAGAGTTTCTGAAGCTCCTGCCGTAATTCCTGATACCAGGATCGCGAAACGCGTGGCATCGGATCGGAAACCGTCGATTCGGTGCTTTCTGATGGATTGCCAAATAGCGTTGCCTGTACACCGTCAGCGGAAAGCGATTCTTCGTTGGTTTCTTCTTCGTTGGTTTCTTCTGGTTCTAAGGCTTCCGTGCCGTTTTCATGAGATGTAGAATTCTCCAGCATGTTAAGCAGCTGGTCTACGTTATCATGATTATTACTGCCGTTGGTTTCATCCTCTGTTGATTCGGAGACCTGGGATTCGCTGAAAAGCTCCGAAAGGGTCAGATTTCCGCCCCGTTGGATTTGATCAGTAAGCATCTGAACTTTTCGGACAGTATTTGAAATTGTCCGGTATTCAGATATAGTATACGGAGTCTCGCGGCGAGCATTTATTATCTGGACAGTATCAAGTGCAAGCGTAAGAAGATAATCTTCCATCTCCTCATCATCTTGGAGATATTGTGAGTTTCTACCTCTTTTGACTTGATAAAGCGGCGGTTGCGCAATATAAAGATGTCCGGAGGCGATTAGTTCGGGCATCTGCCGAAAAAAGAAAGTTAAAAGCAGCGTTCTTATATGTGCGCCATCGACATCAGCATCCGCCATAATGATAACTTTGTAGTATCGGAGTTTTTCGAGGCTGAATTCTTCTGCGCCGATACCAGTTCCCAAGGCTGTCACGATGTCAATGACCTGCGCGTTTTTAAGTATCTTGTCGAGTCGCGTCTTGTCCACGTTGATGCCTTTACCTTTTAACGGAAGGACAGCCTGGTTTTCTCGGTCTCGTCCTTGTTTAGCAGTGCCGCCAGCGGAATCGCCCTCAACAAGGAATATCTCTGTTTTTGAAGGGTCTCGCTCGGCACAGTCAGCGAGTTTTCCTGGCATTGAAGCGGAATCAAGAACGCTTTTACGGCGAATAACTTCACGTGCGCTTCGTGCGGCTTCGCGCGCACGTGCAGCATCAACCGCTTTTTGAATAATACGTTTGGAAACGCTTGGATTTTCTTCAAGAAGTTCTTTAAGGCGTGAACCGACAAACGTCTGGACTATACCCTCGACCTCAGTGTTTCCGAGTTTAGATTTCGTCTGCCCTTCAAATTGTGGATCAGGAACTTTAACGCTGATAACTGCAGTAATCCCTTCTCGGATGTCTTCACCAGTGATGTCTATCTTAACGTTTTTTAGTAGGTCGTTGGCATTGGCGTAGTTTTTGAATGCCCGTGTAAGTGCGCTTTTGAATCCGCTCTCGTGAAATCCTCCCTCCGAAGTTCGGATATTATTCGCGTAGGAACTTATATTTTCCGAGTAACCTGTGTTGAATTGGAAAGCGATCTCGACGACAACGTCTGACTGGATGCCCTCAATATAAATAGGTTTCGGGTGGAGTACATCTTTGTTCTGATTGTAGTAGGTAACGAAAGAGGCGATTCCACCCTCGTATTGGAAAGTTATCGGTTCCGAATTTTCTTCATCTCGTTCGTCTTGGAAATTGATACGAACACCTTTATTCAAGAAAGCGAGTTCCCGAAGCCGATCACGAAGGGTTTCGTGTATGAAGTTGATGGTATCAAATATCTCAATATCTGGCATGAAAGTTGTGCGTGTGCCGGTCTTATTGCTTTTACCAGTTTCCTCTACGGATGTCTGTGGGATACCACGCGCGTAACGCTGCTCGTAGATCGTTCCATTTTGTTGGACTTCAACGCGGAGCCATTCGGAGAGCGCGTTAACACAAGAGGCACCGACACCATGTAAACCGCCTGCTGTTTGGTACCCTACTTGTTCGCGCCCGTCGAATTTACCGCCGGCGTGCAGTGTCGTCATCACCACTTCAAGTGCTGAAATTCCAGCAGTCGCATGCATACCAACTGGAATACCACGACCGTCATCAGCAACTGTAACACTCCCGTCGTGATGGAGTTGGACATTAATTTGTGTGCCATAGCCTGCGCCAATTTCGTCAATACAATTATCTACTAACTCTGTAACGAGATGATGTAATCCAGCTGAACCGGTACTCCCGATATACATGCTCGGACGTTTTCTAACGGCTTCGAGTCCTTCAAGGATTTGTATGTCGCTCGCTGTGTATGTTCGTTCGTTTTTAGCCATTTTTGTCTTTGGCACCTCGCTTTGGGTTGGTTTGCATAATTGCATGCGTACAGGGTCATTTACTTTAATTTTTTACTCATTGATAAATAATCTAAATCGCCACTTTAGCAAAACAGTGTTAGTTTAATAGTATATTGGGATACACTTGATTATTTTAGGTGTAAGGTACACGCTGGATTGCTGTGGTACTTTGCTCTATAAATAGAATACCTTATTTTCACAATTTTGTCAAGACTTATCTCTGCTTTGAGAGATGAATAATTGGTGCAGAGAGGCTTTTAGGTCGGTATCCGTTACATCAGCGACTGTCTGGTCAATTTGTTCTAATGTTTGGGGTGTTGGCTCATGGGGGGGACTCTCGGGAGATGTATTTGGTGTTGCTTTCAATGGTTCCGCTCCGATTTCTGAGACTGATGTGTGAAGTGATTTTGATGTTACGGATTGGCGCACGTCTATCCGGATATCTGTGAGAATGGGCTGTCTTAATTCGGCGTTCAAATCTGCTATGATTTTATCTTTCAGGAGTGATATTTCATTTTTGTACGGGGGATATTCTGTGTAAATTTTCAAGGTGCCCCCTGAAATTGATACCGGCATCGTTTTTGTACCGAGCGGTGTCCCCAGATGTTTTCGCCAAAGAGAAAAAACCTTCTGTTCGAGCATTTTCGGCTCAAAGTCACGGGTACGCGCAAGTTCTGTGAGAAGATCGCGTAGGTTTTGCGTCTTATGCATTTTGTTCTTATGCATTTTGTGTTGACTCCTCTTAAGTTTGCCGCTGCTGCTCAGATGCTTTGTGAGTTCGCCACGGTACAACTTACGTTAGCGTTTTCTACCGTTAGAACATTCGGCTCCTTGAGATAGTGAACAAGAGGAGCAGCATCCGTAGTCGTAATGAAGGTTTGTGCACTTAAGTTTTGGAGTACCTCTAATAGATACTTTGTTCGCCTGTCATCCAACTCTGAAGTAACGTCATCCAGCAAGACTATCGGATCCATGCCAGTTGAGTCTCGGATTAATTCTAATTCTGCTAACTTCAGTGCTAAAGCAATTGTCCGTTGTTGCCCTTGCGATCCGTAAGATCGTGCTCCCTCACGGAACGTTTTGGTTTCTTGTGAATCACCCTCATTGTGTTCGTTATAGTTCTCAGCTGCACCTGTTCTCGTTTCACTCTCCAATTCAATCAGAAAATCGTCTCGATGGGGGCCAACTGAAGTTGTGCCTCTATGTAAATCTGCTTCGCGGGACGCATTCAGTGATATGTTAAAGTGCTTGGCGACTTTGTCCATACCCGACGGATCTGTTACTGGACTTACGGTGGCAGTCTGTGAGTTGTGCATTAACATATCGTCTGGCATGACTGCCGAACGATATGTTAATGCGAGGTTTTCTTGGGCACCGGCGAGTTTTAGGTAGTTTTCGATCGCATAACCTCTCAGTTGACAGAAAATTTCCAACCGCTTTACGATAACCGCAGTTCCATGCATGATTAGCAATTTGTTCCAAGCGTCTAACTGTGTGATACTTGCAGACGTTGCACGAATCTGTTTTAGCAATTCATTTCGTTGTTTGAGGACAAGGTTGTACTTTTGCAAATTTCTTAAATATTCGCTGTTAATCTGTGAGATCAAAAGGTTTAAAAATCGTCGTCGTTCTGATGGTCCTCCTTTGACTAATGTCAATGATTCTGGTGAGAAGAACACGGCGTTAAACTGTCCGATCCATTCGGATCGTTTTGTTTGCAGAATACCATTCTTTTTTAATTTAAATTGTCCACGCGTCTGCTTCGTCGCTTCAAGCAACACGACATCGTTACTGCCGTTTCTGAGTGTCCCTTTTAGGTAAAAACCTGACTCATGATGCCGAATCAATTCGGCATCATGAGTCGCACGATGCGATTCGGCGGTACATAGAAAATAGATTGCTTCAAGCAGACTGGTTTTTCCTTGAGCGTTCCCGCCGACAATCAGGTTAACAGATTGGGGGAAGTCCACTTCACAATCAATATAATTACGAAAATTGCGCAGGATAATATGTTTTAATAACATCTGTTTTGAATGTGAAAGATGAGAGTATCTACGTAAAAGTAGATATAACAATTTTGGGCAAACGAAAATATTTTTTTATGTGCAATTAACCGACACGAAAACAGAATTCAATTTTTCGCCGGCGGTGCTAACTTTTAAAATTTGTCTACCAAACAATACTCTCGAAAGTTTCAATTTATTAAAACGTGAGTGCCAATTTTTCGATACTTATTTTTCCATTTGTCAACACTCCTACTATATCTACTAATTACTATATAAATATTATATAATTCTTAGTAGTAGTAGTAGGGGCTGTTGATAAGTGGATAACTCACCTGATCCCTTGTCACCATTGACAAGTACCCTGTTGATAAATTGTTGATAAGTTAACGAGTTATCAACAGGTTATCAACAGGTCGGTAGTGTTAATGAGTTATCCACAAGTTGTCAACAAGTTATCAACATAATATTAACAGGTTTATCAACAGGTTATCAACAGGTTTTTGGACGAATATAGGTTCAAAAATTTGGACATTTCGCTGAGGAAAATGTAAGATTCGACTATCGGAATTGATCGAGTAAAAGTACAATTGTTTGACGTTCTTCATCGCTTTTTTCCATCATGGATTCTATCTGTTTGCAAGCATGGATGACAGTGGTATGATTTTCTCTATTAAATGCTTGTGCGATATTTGAGTACGACATCTGTGTCAATTCTCGGCACATGTACATAGCGATTTGACGGGGTTGTACCAATTCTTTTGTTCGTTTCATAGAAATAAGGTCTGCTATCTCAATACCAAAGTATTCAGCAACGACGGTTTGTATGCCTTTGGATGTAGCGACCCTTCTGTCTCGCATAGGTGATGGGACGACGACATCGCTGAGTACCTGTCTGGCAAAATCGAGTGTTAGGTTTTCTCTGAGTATTGTTGCTTGAGTGACGACTCGGACGAGGGTGCCTTCCAATTCTCGGATGTTGGTTTCAACAATTTCAGCAACGTAGCTGAGTACATCGTCAGGGACATTATCGAAGCCTTGGTCTCGACATTTTTGTCGTAGGATTGCGATACGCATCTCATACTGCGGCATACCGATTTCGGCTACCATACCCGATTGAAACCGAGATCGGAGACGGACTTCAAGGTTTTCGAGGTTGTTCGGTGTCCGGTCGCTGGTCATGACAATTTGGTTTGAGTTCATGTGGAGTTCGTTAAAAGTGTTAAAGAATTCTTCTTGCGTCCCCTCCTTGCTTTGTAGGAACTGTATATCGTCAATCAAGAGCATATCTGCAGTTCGATATTTTGTGCGGAACCCTTGTGCTGACCCACGGTTAACGATAGACTCGACGTACTCATTCATAAAAGTTTCTGAGGTAACGTATAGGACCTTCTTATCGAGTTGTGTTGCTGAGAGTCTATTGCCAATTGCGTGTAGGAGGTGGGTTTTTCCCAATCCGACGCCACCGTAGATAAAGAGCGGGTTATAATCGCGCCCAGGATTTTCTGAAACGGCTAAAGCTGTAGCGTGACAAATCCGGTTAGGCGTATCAACAACGAAGGTATCAAACCGATAGTTTGGATTCAATCCTGTTTGATTTCTGGAGAGTAGGGTGTTCGGAGGCGTGCCAACCGGTGTTTCGTTCTGACTGAGTGATTGTTCTGGAAAATTGCTGCCACCTATTTCATAAGGATCACTACTGCTGTGTGTGCCGCGAGACACGGATTCGTCTATGATGAGGGTCAGGACACACTGTGCACCGATCAGTGTTGCTAATACTCGTTGAATATCAGCACGAAACCGCTCTTCAATTCGCGAGCGTGTGTACGCTGAAGGAACAGCTATCTTCAGTGCTTCAGCGGTCACCGATAGGGGGACCGCTTGATGCAGATAGACATCCTGTTGTGCTGTATCCTTGAGTTCTTCGAGTATTTCTGTCCAGATTTTGTTTGGGGAGTGCTGCATGAGCGAGGTCCTAACCTAAATTGTGGATATGCCTTCAGTACTGGTGCTGGTTTTCAGGCAGGCTTTATAAATAGTTTTATGTAGTGCGATGAATCTAAAGTTGAAGAATTTCAAACTGTCCTAATCAATGAAAGATTTTAAATAAAATCATATCATTTTCTTATAGAATTGTCAATACCTTAATGAGATAATATTTTCCGCAAGTTTCAAAAATGTATCGTTTATGCCACGCATTTATAAATTTGGGACATAGACATTTTAGTTGAAGATAAAATTTTATGAAACCTTTTTTTTGAATCGTCGAAAATACAAGACGCAACGGTGCCAAAAAATTTGACAAACCTCTAAAAATAGCGTATTATTTAACAGGTTACTTGAGAATGACACCGGTTCTGGTGAACAGAATATCTATTTTGCAAAGGCAGAATCTAGGATAACTGCCCCTGCCTTGTACCTGATTCACATTGACACGGAAGGAGCACATAATGAAACGCACATATCAACCGCATCGACGGAAACGAAAAAATAAGATGGGTTTCCGCAAACGGATGTCCACGCGGCATGGTAGACAGACGATTGCGCGCCGCCGCGCGAAAGGTCGAAAAGTTCTGAGTGCCTAAAAGGTTTATTAGCGTATAACGCCGGATACAAAACGCGAATGCCTCGAACATTTAAACTTCCTCACTTTTATCACAGCCCGATAATTTCTGTCGTTAAACAAGCGCGCCAAGATACAGATACCAGGAAGCGAGACCTCACTCCAAGCGTATTGGATTTTGGTCCTGTCCGATTCAAAATTGCGCGTCACTTCGGTTTCTGTTATGGTGTTGAGAACGCAATCGAAATAGCCTATCAGGCATTGTCGGAAAATCCAGACAAACGTATTTTCTTGTTGTCTGAGATGATTCACAACCCACGGGTTAACGAGAATCTGAGACAGCGCGGGGTCCGTTTTTTAATGGATACTGCGGGGACATCACTGATCCCGTTTGATGTTCTAACTCCAGATGATGTTGTTATCGTACCCGCTTTCGGTACAACACTTGAGGTGGAGCAGGCCCTTAAGAAACGAGGGGTTATCCTTACCTCTTACAACACGACTTGCCCGTTTGTTGAAAAGGTTTGGCGGCGGAGTGAGGAGATCGGCAAGCAGGCGTATACTGTTGTTATCCACGGAAAGCACTACCACGAAGAGACCCGTGCGACCTTTTCACATGCCCAAGCCGGGGCGCCTGTTGTCGTTGTTCGTGATATTGCAGAAGCACAGGATTTAGCAAAGGTCATCTCCGGTGAAGCGGATGCCGGGTTCTTCTTTGAAAAGTTCAAAGATCGGTTTTCGGACGGGTTTGATCCGGATGTCCACCTGAAACGAATCGGAGTTGTCAACCAGACAACGATGCTCGCGACAGAGACAGAGGATATTTCAAATTTGCTGCGCGACACTATTGAAGAGACATACGGCGAGGCGCGACTGTCCGCGCACTTTGCGGATACGCGAGATACGCTCTGTTACGCGACGAAAGAAAATCAGGACGCGACGCTCGCTCTTATCGCCGATGGTGGCGATGTAGCAGTTGTCGTCGGTGGCTATAATTCTTCAAATACAAGCCATCTTGTTGCTCTCTGTCAGCAGCACCTTCCAACGTATTTCATTCGTGACGCAAACGAACTCCTGAGTCCGAAACGCATTCGGCATCTTGAATTAGCAACCAAACAGGTACAAATCACAGAAGATTGGCTTTTTCAGCGAAACGCGACAGACGAGAAAAATCCTACCGATATTGTTCTCACAGCTGGTGCGTCTTGTCCGGATGTCCTGCTGGACGAAGTCTTACAAAAAATTGTTAGATGGTTTCCAAACACACATCCGGTAGAGACAGTTTTAGAGCCGTTTGAACTCCCCGTCTAAACATTTCTTCTAACTGCTATTCTATCGTTGAGAGTGCTTCTAAAAGCACAGATGTTTGCCTCGGTGTCCCAACACTAATGCGGACATGGTCCCGCAGTCCTGGGGTATCAAAGTATCGGATGAGAATCCCGCGATTGGCTAACGCTGCTTTCAATTCTGCGGCATTTTTTTTAGTAACACGAGAAAGAATAAAATTCGCTTCGCTCGGATACGGTTTCAAAAAGTTAAACGCATCTAAAGCGTCGTAAAGTCTTTCGCGTTCTGCCACAATTTTCTGTATATTCTCTTTTAGGTGATGTACATCCGACAGAGAAGCCAACGCTGCGGTTGTTCCGGCGACATTTACATTGTAGGGCTGCTTAATCTTCAACAGGTGTGAGAGAATCCAATGCGGAAAAATTCCATATCCGACCCTTAAACCTGCCAGTCCTGCCCACTTGCTGAACGTCCGAAGCACAATCAGATTCTCATATTCCGAGACCCAGTTCGCACGACTCCCACCAGCGAATTCAATATAGGCTTCATCCAACACGACAATTAATGGCAGGTCCAACAGTTTCCGAAGACATGCGTCGTCAAGTATACCACCGTCCGGATTGTTAGGGCTTGTAAGAAAGATAAGTTTGATGTTGTCATCGTTATTTGTCAGCGAGATTATGGATTCGGTATCTATCGAGAAATCCTCGTTCCGTTCGATGTCAATTATATTGCCGCTGTTAAGTTCTGTGTCGAAGCGGTACATCCCGAAGGTCGGTGGACAATTGATGACGGTGTCACCTGGAACAATGAATAGCCGAATTATGAGATCTATCAACTCGTCCGCGCCGTGTCCCGCGACGATATGCGTTGCATCAACACCTACGTACTTGCTCAAGGCATCGCGAAGTGATGTACTGTTAGGATCTGGATATATGTGGTAATAGGTTTCATCTGCTAATGCCTGATACACGCGCGGTGAGGGACCGTACGGGTTTTCGTTAGCATCAAGTTTAATGATAGCCTCAGGAGCTATATTCAGACGTTGGCTGAGCACATCAAACGGCACGATAGGTGTGTAAGGTGCCATGTCCGCAATGTCTGGTCGGATAAGATTTTGATATAGTGTTTTGGGTGCCATTTTTTTAGGGATGTCAGTTATCAGTTATCAGTTATCGGTTGAAGGAGGATTATGACAGTTCCACAAGCCGCTTTCTTTAACCATCAACTCGGCTACGTTGTAAATGTTAAGGCACGAGTTGAAGGGTTTTTCGCAGAAAAACCGAACTGATAACTGACGACTGTTCACCATTATAGGTTTGGGTTCGGTGAGGTACGGACCTCAACTGCTTTCGGTGTCAACGCGCCAATGGGTGCTTCACCCTTCAAGATGCGTTCAAAATCGTCTACCGTCATGTCTGCGACGCGTAAGTTGGCATCTTTCGTTCTACCGGCGATATGCGGTGTGTGGACGACGTTATCGCGATTCCGCAATTCGTCATCAACGTGTACAGGTTCGCTATCGTAGACATCGAATGCACCTGCGAGTTCATCGTTCACAATCCGTTCTCTTAATGCTTCCATATCAACGGCGTGTGCCCGCGTGATGATGACGACCAAACTCCCTTTCCGCAGATCGTAAATCCGTTCACGATTCAACAGGTGCCGTGCCGATGGTGTCGGTGGAACTGCCACGAACACGATGTCAGAGCTATCAGCGAGCGTATCCATATCAACACGCTGCACATCCCATTCCTGAAGCAGTGCATCAGGAACAAACGGATCATAACCTGTCACTGTTGCCCCGAAAACTCGACACCATTTTGCGATTTTCCCGCCAATTTGACCGAGCCCGATGACCCCTATCCGTTTAGTTCCGAGGTCGCCGTTCACGAAGTCCGGGTCGTCACAGAATTGATGTGCAACCGGAAGTTTATTGCTCCCCCATATCGGGTTCTCCCAATCCCAAAGTTTCTCACCGTTTGCCATCTTCAAGTGCCATTGTGCCGTCCGTCGCAGTGACGACAGGGCGAGTCCAAAGGCACACTCAGCCACAGATTGCGACCAAGCGCGCGTCGATTCAATAACTGGGATACCACGTTCTTGTAGCGTCTTATACGGAATCCCATGTCCAGAATTATCGGTCATTGCGCCGAGTACTTTCAGTTTTGGGGCAGCTGCGATACATGCTTCGGTTAGGTTTCCACCGAAGTGCGATATGCCGACAGTTTCGCTGAGGTCAACTTGTTCGTGAATCGGGTCTCGACTGCTGGTGTTAAGAACAAGCGTTATACCGAGTTCTTCTAATCGGCGTACCATCTGTTCGTGCACAAACGGCCAAGAAACTTCTAAGTTCGGGTGACGTGTGAATACAAATTCGGGTCTTGCCATAATAGTTTGCCTCGCAGTGGGAGTTGTGAGTCGTCGGTTGTCGGTTACGTCTCCTGTGACGCGAGTGTCCTCCGATAAACTTCCAACCTATTCTTCCTTTCTCAGTTGAAGTTGGCAGCAAGTGCCAGCCTTCGTTACATTATCGTTATCAGAAACCTCTTTAACCGAAAACTGAAAACCGATAACCGATAACTATTTTCGACGAATAAGCAGATGCGGCGCAGTCGGGTATCTACCGACGCGTGCGCCGTAGAGCGCGAACCCGCCTTGCGCTTCAGCATCCGCTTTCACTTCATAACGGATTGTTAATGTGTCTGTTTTACCACCCAATATTGTTGATGGGTCAACTTTGACATTGTGAAGATAGCCGTAGATGCCTGGTTGTCCATTGATATAAGAGAGCGCGCCCCGCGTATCCGCAGGACAGTCAGGAATCCGGACAGTCTCAATTTCAACACCGTTGACGGAAATTGTTACGTCGGATGGGTGTTTTTCCGGTTCCGTCTGACGAGCGCCCCCGTACGCGCTGGACGCTTCAAAAACGAGTTCCATCTCTGCAACATCTGTTATGCTGAGACCTTCTGGTAACGGAATTTCGTATTCGACATAACCGCTCCCGACTGCGGAGAAGAGATGATCGCTGATTGTCGGTTCGTCCCACGAGGAGCCGGATACGTTTTCAGGCGCATAGTTGAGGCGTATGGTTCCTGAAGCGTCCGATTCAACCGGTTGTGGAAGCCCTACAAAATGCTCGAAGTTGATAAAATTACGAGCGACAACGGCTCCTGTTTGATCTGTTACCCAGACATGAAGAGTGCCGACAGCGGGATGAACATCAGGAATTTGTAGTTCGAGTTGGTGGACGTGTTGTACCTGGTATTGTGGGAACGGAATATCAACACTACCAGAGACATTTGCGCGTGTGACCGCTCCAGTCGCTGACATCGTGTCCAATTGCCAGTGGAGCGTCGTTTCTGTGTATGTTTTGTGTGAGAAGTGGCTGGTGTAGATGTCTGCTTTTATCTGGTCACCCGGTGCGACTGTTGTTCCCGGTGGATAATCAATTGCGATGAAGTCAAGCGTATTGATGTCGAGATAGTCGTATCCGAACGCTTTCACCGATCGGTCGTAGTTCATGAACCCGTTGTGTTCCCACTCGATGTCCTGTAACTCGGTGTAGATGTAACCACAGATTTTTGGATGAAGTCGTAGTTCGTTCGTTAGGTATTTAAAACACCATGAAACATCTTTGTCGCCTGCGCCTGCGGAGATACCGCCGTATTCGCTGTTAATTAACGGTGCGTCGCTTTGCACGTTGTCGCCAGCATAATTGAACCCTGAGCCCGGGTACGTCTCAGCCACAACGTTCGCGATATGTTCTTTGGCGCGGTCGTAATCATTGATATAGAAGTGCCACGAATTGATGTCCGTTTCTACGTGATCGTAAAGGCACGGCGAGTTGTCTTCAATCAATCGGGTCGTATCTAAAGATTTTGCGAGGTGATACATCTCGCGCACCCATTCTTGCCGATCTGTCATCTCTTTGTATTCGTTACCGCCGAGCCCCCATGTTTCATTGAAGTTGCACCAAGAGATAATCGAAGGGTGGTTGTAATCGCGCGCAATGTTGCCACGAAGCGTCTGCTCAAAACGTGCTTTTGCCGTTTCTGTATAGGTGCCGAAGTTTGGGATGTCGCACATGAAAAGCAACCCTAACTTGTCTGCCCAATAATAGAGACGTGGCTCATCCACTTTGATATGGAGACGGAGGAAATTGAAGCCGAATTCCTTTGCGCGTTCAACATCCCGACGAATTGCCTCATCTGTTAGGAACGTATACACGCCTTCTGGGTTAAATGACTGGTTGAGCGCGCCGAGTAGGTAGATGGGACGGTTGTTGAGGTAGATATATTGATAGTCTCCGCCGAGTGCTTTTTCAATCGAAACTTTCCGCATCCCGAAGTAGGTGAAAATCCTGTCAATAACCGTGTCTTCTGTTACGAGTTCAAGTGTGACATCGTAGAGGTTTGGTGTATCCACATCCCATAGACGGAGTTGTTCAGGTGGGATGTTGACAGTCCACTGCGTTTCACTGCTGGAAACCTGGACCGACCCACTGAGTTCGTCGCAAGTCCACCGCAGGATTGCGCCCCTGTTTTCTACGTCACCATCTATTTGGACGGCAAACGTAGCGGAAGCGTTATCAATGTCGGGTGTGATATGGCACTGTGCGATGTGCGTTGTGTTTCTCGGTTCGAGATAGACTGTCTGCCAGATACCGCTGGTACGGACATACCAACCGATCTGTTTGCCGGCAAGTTGTTCGCCGTGGTCCTGTGCATCGTAAGCGCGAACGACGATACACGTCTGTTCTCCGGGGATAAGTGCATTTGTGATGTCTAATTCAAAGGGCAGGTACCCGCTTTCATGTGTGCCTACGTGTTTTCCGTTTACCCAGACCGTTGCTTCCCAATCAACAGCACCAAACTTCAAAATAACGCGTCTGTCTCCCCAATTTTCAGGGATAGATACGGTTCTACGATACCATCCGATTGTGTGTCTCGGTTCGCCGCGGTAATTGCCTTCGCGGTCTAAACCGCCGCAGGTGACCTCTTCAGGGTTGAGGTAGGCGTTTTTGCTCAAGTAGTTTTCGTTGCTTGCCTGCTCTTCATTTCCCCATGCTGCGAGGCTTTCCCAAGGGTAGGGCACCTGTATCTGCAGGGTCCAAGGTGAATCGTCGGGTTTTTCGGGTGCGAACCACTGATGCTGTTCGCCGATGTCTTCAGGATCAAATGCGAATTCCCATGTGCCGTTGAGGCATATCCAATCAATGCCTTCTGATGTCCCGCGTTGAAAATCTGGACGCGGGTACTCAGGGCGCGGTATGTCTGTATTATTTCCTATCATGTTGTTCCTTTTTTGGGGGTCTCAATTTCCGGCTTCAAAGTTGCTGCAAGCAATTCTGATGGGTATCAGAATCTCTTAATTGATAACCGATAGATGCTTGGCAATCAGTATATCACAAATTGTTTTTTCTTGGGAATTTTTTCTGTTGGTGATAGAACCGTTCAACTTCCGATTTAACGAGAACTACTCGGCTTCCAAAAAAAGCTATCAAATTTTCTGACAGTCGTCAACAGAGCGAATTCTGCAACTTTTCCTTGACTTCTGCTACAAGTTAGTATAGGATACTAAACTGACATAAGTTTCTGCAATTTTTGAAAGAACTTAGGAGACGCGAAAGTGGAAAACGCGATGTAAACTGAGCATCCGTCACGAAAAAGGAGATCTGCTATGGAACAGAGACAAACAGGTTTTGGTATCTTCGTACGGCTTTCCGGGATGATGTTCCTACAGTTTGCGATATGGGGTGCATGGGCAGTGCTTATCGCTGGACACATGCAAAATCTCGGATTCAGCGGCACACAGATTAGTTATGTCTTTGGCACGACGGCTATCGGCTCCATCATTTCACCGATCATCGCGGGCTGGATTGCAGATCGTTTAATGCCGGCGCAGGTGTTCGCAGCGATCTCGCACCTACTCGGCGGTGTCTGCCTCCTCGTTGCCTGGAAACAGACCTCCTTCCCGATGATGTGGGTATCCATTTTCCTCCACGCCGTCCTCTATATGCCGACGATCGCACTGACCAACGCCATCGCTTTCCACCACATGGGACAATCCGATAAATTCGGGAATATTCGGGTCTTCGGGACACTCGGTTGGATTGCGATCAATTGGATATTGAGCCTATATCTCCGATATTGGGAGGGACGAGAGCCGACGCTTCCACAGGTTGACGATTGTCTCCTCTTCGGTGCGGTGCTTTCATTCATTATGGCTGCCTACTGCCTGACATTACCGAATACACCACCGAGCAAAGAGGCGAAGAATCCGTACGCCTTTCTTGAAGCCTTTTCTCTTATCTCAAATCGCAATTTCGCCGTGCTCCTGATTATCTCTTTCGTTGTCGCTATTGAACTTCCTTTCTATTACAACTTGACGTACCTATTTCTGACTGAGGCAGAACATGGTGTTGGTTTAGCGGGGAGTAGTGCTAACTTAGCGACGAGTCTCGGACAGGTTGCTGAAGTTGTGCTTATGCTTCTCTTATTTCCGTGTCTACGGCGGTTCGGTATGCGGTTCACTATTTTTCTCGGTATCCTCGCGTGGCCCGTGCGATACACTATCTTCGCGATTGGAGAGCCGGTATGGTTGGTCGTCGGTGCACAAACACTGCACGGAATCTGCTACTCGTTCTTCTTTGTCGGTGGTATGATTGCTGTGGAACGATTGAGTCCGAAGGATATTCGGGCGAGCTCCCAAGCACTGCTCCTATTTGTCACGAACGGGTTCGGCATGCTCGTCGGTCATATCGTCAGTGGTCGCGTGCATGAGTATTTCGCCGATCCAGCGGGTGGACATGCGTGGGCAAAAATCTTTATGGTGCCGATTGTCATAACGGTTATCGCTGCGATCGCTTTTATTTTCTTGTTCAACGAGCGGAAGTATCAAGCAGATGTAGAGGTAATAGAGCAAGACACAGCGAACGCATAATTAGGAGGGATTATGTCAGCTCAGAAAACACTCACCTTTCACCCGACTGGCGGCGATTTAGCAATCTCAGCGATTCAGAATTGGCGTATTACTATCTCTGATGAGACTGCTTCTGAACAATACGCTGCGGAGGAGTTCCAAAAGTGGTTTAACCAAGCAACCGGATTGACGTTACCACTTGTTGCCGTACAGAGAAATGCCGATGTTGATAGGACTGGACGAATCGTTATTTCAGGGGGACCGACGTTAGGGGATGAGGACATCCAAATCGCTGTTGAGAGTGAACATATCCGCATCCAAGGCGGTATGCCTCGCGGTGTTCTCTATGCCGTTTATCAGTTCTTTGAAGAACTCGTTGGCATCCGGTTTTTAACGGTTGACCATACGCACGTTCCCGATGCGTCCGCGTTGAAAATCCCCTGTGGAAGCTACGCCTATTCGCCGCCTTTTTCGTTCCGTTGGAGCTATTATCGGGAGAACTCAGAGAACCCGGCATTCGCGGCGAAACGGAAAGTCAACACCGTCACGGATGCGGAGAGCCTCGGCGGAAAGACCCAACAGCAGCTCATCAATCATTCGTTCCATGCGTTAGTGCCTTACGGTACGTATGGTGAAAGCCATCCGGAGTATTACGCACTCGTGGACGGAAAACGGGATACAAATACCCACGGCGGAGGCCCGCAGCTCTGCGTGACAAACCCCGAAGTTATTGAGGTCGCTGCGGAAGCCGCGATCCAGCAGCTCACAGATCGTCCGGAAGCCGCCAATATCAGTGTGAGTCAAGCGGATACAGCAGCATACTGTCGATGTGAGACGTGCGAAACCCTTAACGCGTCGGAAGGTACGCCGATGGGATCGCAGTTAACCTTCGTTAACGCTGTCGCCGAACGTATTGAGAAAGCACACCCGCACGTCAAAGTTGGAACACTGGCGTATTGGTATACCCGCAAACCCCCTAAGACGGTAACGCCGAGGCGCAATGTGCAAATCCAACTCTGTAGTATTGAGTGTTGCACCCTTCACGCTATTGACAACCCAGAGTGTGAGCAGAATCGGGCTTTTTGTGAAGATACCAACGCTTGGGGAAAAATATGTGATGACATCTGGATCTGGAATTACAACACCAATTTCCGCTCTTATGATTTGCCCTTCCCGAACTTACGGAGTATTGCACCGAATGTCCGTTATTTCCTGTGCAACAACGCCAAGGGTGTTTTCATGCAGGCAAACGGTAACGGATTAACAGGCGAATTCTCCGACCTACGGAATTATCTCATTTCGCATCTTATTTGGGATCCGCACCTTGACTCGGATGCGCTCTTAAATGAATTTGTGAACCTCCACTACGAAGCCGCGGCTCCGCCAATCTTAGAATACGTTACCTTCCTTCACGATAACGTAGAGGCGAAAGGTCTCCATCCGCGTTGCTTCCCAACACCGGAGGATGTCGGTTTAGATGCCGAGAGTTCGCAGACCATTTTCGACTACTTCCAGCAAGCGTTAGCACTTGCCGAGACATCGGAAATTCGGGCGCGTGTCGAAAAAGCCGCGATCCCTGCTTACAAAGCGATGCTCGTCGCCGGTGGCGAGATGCCATCCGAAAAGCGAAGCACACTGATCGACGAATATATCGCACTGTGCGAACGTTACAATATGTCACACGCTGCAGAGACGCAGGCAGCAGAGGCATATTTTGAGGAACTCCGTAGTCAATAGTAGACAATTGTCAACCTGTTATCTTCCACTGGATTGATAGTTAGTCTTCGGCATATATGTTACGAAAGATTACTGGCTCTACTGTAAGGACTACTGATTGCTGACTGCCAATTGCTGATGGCTAAATATTATGTTTGCTTTTCAAACGCCTCTCTTTTTACTTTTACTCATTGTTGTTCCGGTGCTAATTCTCGCGCAGCGCCGGACGCACCTCGGAACGACGGAGTGGCGAAAAAGTGTTACCTTCTTCCTTAGGGGTGCTGCGCTTCTGTGTGCGATCTTCGCTTTGGCAAATCTCCATCGTACAGATAAGGAGCAGCGACTTGCAGTCGTGTTCCTCATTGACACATCCGAGAGCGTCTCTCCATTCCAACACGAAGGAGTACTTCAGCAGATAAATGCTGCTGTTGCTAAACTGAAACCTGCCGATAGGTTCGGTATCATCGGTTTCGCGAGGGAACCTTCAACCCTCATAGAGATTCGACAGAAGCAGGATCAATCTTTGGTGGGCGTGCTGGAAACGATTATTGAGCAGACGGTGCGGCGAGATGGTACCGATATGATTACTGCGCTTAAGCGTGCCATCGCAATGCTACCAGACGATTACCATCGTCGGATTGTGTTGTTTAGCGACGGAATCCATAACGCTGGCGGTATATCCCTTGCGGATTACCTGCCGTTGCTCTCGGCGAGCAATGTCGAAATCTTAACGATCCCGATTGACACGCTCAACGATGCTGTTCGGGTCGTGCAGCTACAGGTCCCCAATCAGGTCCGTAAGGGGCAACGTTTTGAGATAGATGCCCTTATAAAAACCGATGGCAGCATCCCAAAACTAAACGCCACGCTCTATCATGAAGGCGCGCCGATCAAGGAATTTGAATGGACGTTGCCAAGCGGAACACGTGTTATGACTTTAGACGTGCCGCCTGTTACAAGCGAAAGAAACCATAGATACGAACTGAGACTCGAGCCGACCGATGAAATCCCTGAGAATAACCGAGGGTATGGCGTTGTGAAAGTCCAGGGCAGACCGCATATCTTGTATTTGGAATCCGATCAGAGGCAGGCTGAAAACCTGAAAATCGTCCTTGAAGAGAACGGATTTGACCTTGAAGTTAGATCGCCGACGGAGATGCCGACTGAACTCATTGAACTCCAACGCAGCGATGTCCTGATTCTGAGCAACGTTTCCGCAGATACGCTTTCATCGGATCAGTTGCAAAACATCGAAAACTATGTCCGTGACCTCGGACACGGGTTCGTTGTTATTGGTGGCGAGCACGCCTACGGACCGGGCGGCTATACCGGTTCCGCATTGGAACATGTGCTTCCAGTGGAGATGACACCGCGCGAACAGAAAGACACCGTTGCGGTTCTTTTTGTGTTAGACACGTCCGGAAGTATGGCAAATTATGTCCGGGGACGACAGAAGATTCAACTCGCTATTGAAGGGGTACGCACGGGTATCCGCAACCTTGATGAGCAGGATACGGCTGGTATTCTCGGTTTTAATACCGATGTCCATCTCATCTCCGACCTGACCTCTGACCACACTGCGCTGATTTCCGCTGTGAGTAAGCTCCGTCCAACAGGTGGTACCACACAGATGGGAGCGGCTACCGAGCAAGCCTACGAGATGCTTACAGCAAGCGAGGCGAAACGGAAACACATCATCCTTTTGTCGGACGGTAAATCTGATGACGCGCCATCCGATTTTCTGGAGTTAGCAGAACAAATTGCCGAGGCACGTATCAGCATCACAGCGATTGCGATAGGCGATGCGAACCGAGAACATCTCACGCAGCTGACGGAGACCGGTGGTGGACGTGCCATCTTTGTGGAGAATCTCCAGCAATTGCCGACGGTTTTGACGGAAGCCGTCCGCGAGACACAGAATTACATCGTTCAAGAATCGTTCCGACCAGTTATTATGGATCCGAGGGCGTCAATCGTGGACGGTCTCGGCGCACCACCACAGCTTGACGGTTATACAGCGACAACAAAAAAAGAAATCGCACAGGTTTTCATCCGTTCACATAAAGATGAACCGGTTCTCGCGGGTTGGAATTTCGGGTTAGGGAAATCGGTTGCATGGACATCGGACGTTAAACCCACATGGTCGAAAGAATGGATTCTATGGGAGAATTTTGGTAAATTTTGGGGACAGGTTGTTAACTGGGTGCTACCGGCGGCGGAAGCAGGTGCAGACTTTGATCTTGTGTTATCGCTTCAACGGGGAGTCGTAGAGGTGCGTATTGATGCTCGGGATCCGTCGCAAGCGTCCTATAAGGTTCGTGTCGCCGGTCCGGGGGAGACGAGCAATGAGGTTAAAATGCAGCAGGTGACATCAACACGTTACAGCGGTACCTTTCAGATACAGGACAGTGGGTCTTATATTGTTACCGCACAACGTGAAGGCGATGAACAGATACGCACCGAAGTGTTGTCGCTCCCTTACCCGATAGAATATGCTGAATTTGAGGTCAACACCGATCTGCTGAAGACGCTTGCTGCTGGCACTGGAGGTGTCTATGAACCGACATCAACGCAGATCGCAGCGCCGGCAGGCGTTCCAATTGAAAAACGGGTATCACTTGCGCAAGCGTTGTTAGTTGCTGCTGCGCTCCTCTTTGTATTCGAGATGATTCTCCGGCGTTACAGCATAGCGAATCGGCGTATCGCTGAGTTGCTCGGACGGTTGCGCCGAAAAAAATCTGTGGAGACACAAGTTGCAGGCACGACAACGGAGACTGTGCCTTCAACTGAACGCATCAGAGAGGACACAACCACGCCACAGCCAACAGAAGCGTCAATGACTCGACTCTTAGCTGCCAAGAAACGTGCGCGTTGATGGTATGTTTTTTGTTTTTCTTGGAATCGAATTACTGAGATGTCGGTTGGGTTGAACTGAAGGGCATCTGATATTGGTTTTCAAGGTGAGGTGTCGGTTTGATATTTTCCTTTGCCAATTGATAATAGTCAGGTAAAATTTCGATGCCGACGGAGTTCCGCATTAACGTTTGGATGTGAAAGAAGGGAGAGTGGGCTTACCTGGAATCGAACCAGGGACCTCACGCTTATCAGGCGTGCGCTCTAACCGTCTGAGCTATAAGCCCACGAGGGGAGTTTTGGAGGGGTGCCCACGAAAGAGCAACTCCATTTCTCGTATCAAACGTAATGTTAATTATACATCTGAAAAGCAGGTTTGTCAAATTAATTTAGGAAAAAGAAGTTATGGGATTCAAGGAGATAGGATTGAGATAGCAGGCGGTTCGCTTCATTTTGTAAAATAATGTTCAAAGAAAGTTAAATAGTGTGTGCGTGTCATATAAGGTTCAGAGCGTTGAACTTAAGTACTGTGTGAGAATACTTAGGTTGTAGCTCCTTAGAAAGGAGGTGATCCAGCCGCAGGTTCCCCTACGGCTACCTTGTTACGACTTCGCCCCGGTCATCGGTTTCATTTTCGAGAGCTCCCTCCCAGAAGGTTGGGTCACCCGCTTCGAATGCTACCAACT
>JAJEET010000075.1 GCA_022820835.1 Candidatus Poribacteria bacterium | reverse complement strand
GTTTCACCTCAAAAACTTGTTGGATTTTAGGGTGAAGTATAACAGAAGTCGCGTGAAAAGTCACGCGACTTTTGCTTATCTAAAAATATTAACGCTTCAGAAAAATAAAACACAAAAAACCTACAATTGAATGACCCTGCGAATTGATTTGAAAAAAGTTGACATTTTTACACTAATCACGGTATAATAACATTAAACCGTGTAGTATCTTATCCGCGACCAGTAACGCGAAACCTATTTGTAACTACACTACCCAATAGCATAGTGTTAGGAGGAAGAGTTAATGAGAAGTATTTTTGTTTTAACGACACTCGTGCTGATGTTCGTAGCGGGATTCGCCTTTGCGACTGAAACCGCAACCATCCAAGGCGAGTACATTGAAGCCCGATCCGCGAGTGTATATGTCGGTGCGTGCCATTTCGGTGCCGAATATGTCGAAGGTGGCAGAGAAGCGACAGCCGTCTGGAACATCCACGAAGGGAATTGGAAAGGTGTTTCGTTAGACGGTTTAACCGTCGTCGCTGTTATCAGTGCGAAAAGTAATTTGGCAACCGATACCGAAACACGTAAGAGCGTGTTGTATGTAGACGTGAAGACCACATCAGAACAGCGCGCCGCGCTTAAAGACCTGCTCACAACGAAACGTGCTGACGTTTTAGGCGAGGTCGTTGCAACCGAAACGGCTTCTATTAAATTCACAAAAAAAGGCACCAAATACGATGTAACAGTCGGTAAGGTCCTTGCACTCTGTGCCAACCGCTATCCGTGTGCAAACTGTACACAACCGCATCAGATTTGGTACAAACCGCTAACAGCGATTCAGAATGCCATCGTTGGTAAGTCCGAGGTCTATCGCTATAAAGACGGGCATCTTCCGGTGACGTGGCAGCAAAGCGGGATTGCGAACAACGTCTTTGTCGGCACTTTTTCGATGTAGCATATTAAATGTCTGTAGTTGCCCAACGGCAGCTACAGACACGTCCTTAGAGATTCTGTGGTACGGAGACCATTGTAGAGCCTTGAAGTCAACTCAATATTTTCTTCATTCGCGCAAAAAGCCAGATCGTGCCAGAATCAAGATTGAATGGATCGAAGCTACTATTAAGAACCCTACGCATACAAAAATCCAGTCAGATGGCAGAATAAGAAAATGGAAAAAGATCAAAGAAGAGGGCAAATTTCTTAGAGTCATTCTGCTTGAAGATGGAGAAACAGTTCATAATGCTTTCTTTGACAGAAATTTTGAGGGAGGGCCGCAATGACGGTGAAATATTTTCATGACACAGATACAGCGTTGATTGAGTTTTCAACACATGATGTTGTTGAAACGAAGGAAATTAGCGAAAATATTTACATTGATGTTGACGCTTCCGGAAATTTAGTCTCAATGACTATTGAGCACGCCGAACAACACACCGATTTGCCTAATTTATCTTATGTGCCACTTGGTTATACAACGCCTAACCAATTTTTGGAAGAGCAAGCAGAGACCCCCGGTAAGGACAAAATCAGTGAAAAGACGTACAACACCCGAGGAACCAAAATTTAAACTAACTGCCGATGAACTCGAACAGTGGAACGAGAACGGATACTTTGTTCGTCACGGCGTTTTTACCGAAGCAGAGAACGCCCTTTTAACACAAGTTGCTGATGCCATTGCGCTCGGAAAAATACCCTTCCCGGACCATCGTATCTTTCAAAACGCGTTGGTGAGAGACGGAAAAGTTGAAGCGTCTGGTATCTATGCGATGCACAGTATCCACCAAATGAGTTGTTATTCCGCTGAGTTCCTTGAACGTTCACGTGATCCGCGTCTCACCGATCCCGTTGTTGACCTCCTCGGTCCCGATATTCTTGGTCTCAATAGCCTCTATATTTGGAAACCTCCGAAAATCGGTCTCGGTTTTCCGTGGCATCAAGATAGATGGTACACTCGCCCTCAGTTTATAACCGAAACGACCGTCGGCACGTGGACAGCTATTGATCCTGCAACTGTAGAGAATGGCTGTTTATACGTGATTCCGGGTAGCCATAAAACCGGTATTCTTGAGCATGTTACGCTTGAAGGCTCACAACAACAGGAATTTAGACAGGCAGTTGGTGCGCGGGACGAAGACGGTGTCGCTGTCGAAATCCCTCCCGGAAGTGTCATCTTCTTCGACAACCGAATCCTCCATAAGAGCACTGATAATAATACGGATGGTTTTCGACGCAGTAACATCGCACATTATATCAGTGCCAAGGCAGAACGCGTTCCACATAAGAATTATATGCGTCCGCTGATGTGGGTTCGCGGTAAAATATGCGAAACACTATCTGAGGGGGTCTACCGTGACCCTTTACCTATTACAGAACCTGAAAAAAATAAAATAAGGTGAATAAATGGACAGAAATACAACACCTGAGGAACGAAAATTTAGACTGACCTCTGAAGAACGATCCGCGTGGGAAGAAAACGGATACTTTGTCCGTTACGACGTATTTACAAAAGAAGAAAACGATCTAATAGCGCAAATCGCAGATGACATTGCCCTCGGAAAACGATCTTTCCCTGACTATCATATCTTTGAGAACGCTTTAGTCAGAGACGGTAAACTCGAAGCACAAGGCATCTACGCAATGCACAATATCCAATATGTGAGTTGTAATTGCCCAGAATTCCTTGCACGTACGCGCGATCCGCGTCTCACCGACCCCGCTGTTGACATCCTAGGCCCTGATCTTCTCGGTCTCAACAACCTCTATATTTGGAAGCCGCCAAAAATCGGTTTAGGGTTCCCGTGGCATCAAGATAAATGGTATTTTAACCATCAGTATAAAACCGGAACGACAGTCGCAACATGGTCTGCTATTGATGCAGCAGATAAAGGAAACGGGTGTCTACACGTTATTCCCGGCAGCCATAAGCAGGGCGTTCGTGACCATAAGGAACTTGAAGGCTCACAACAAGGAGAGTTTAAACAGGCAGAAGGGGCTCGTGATGAAGATGGCGTTGCGGTAGAAATCCCTGCGGGCGCGGTCATCTGGTTCAATAGCCAAGTTCTGCATAAAAGCACAGATAATCACAGCGAACGTTTCAGACGTGCTAACATCGCACATTATATCAGTGCGAAAGCAGAATGGACACGTCCTGAGGCTGTAAATAAAAAACGACCTCCGATGTGGATTCGTGGTAAAACTTACCCAGGTATGGGTGATGAAGTGCAATGGGACGTTATACCGATTTTAGAAGATGATTAGATGGCGAATTTTATGGGAAAATTTTTGCCTTTTTGAACTTATGAGTAGGAGAACTAATGGACACAAACACAACTCCCAAAAAACGGAAATTCAGACTGACCGCAGAGGAACGGATCTCTTGGGAAGTAAACGGCTACTTTATCCGTTACAACGTTTTTACGAAAGACGAGAACGACTTTTTGGCACAAATTGCGGATGACATCGCCACCGGTAAACGTCCTTTCCGTGCGAAAAATATCCATCAAAACGCACTGGTCAGAGACGGAAAAACTGAAGCATCGGGTACCTACGCGATGCACTGTATTCATCATATAAACAATTATTCACCTGAGTTCCTCGAACGTACACGTGATCCGCGTCTCACCGATCCCGTCGCTGACTTAATTGGTCCAAATATCCTCGGTCTCAACAATCTGTATATCTGGAAACCGCCACAAATCGGTCTCGGTTTTCCGTGGCATCAGGATAGATGGTATTTCAACAGGCAGTATAAGACAGAGAAGACCGTCGGCACGTGGAGTGCCATTGATGCGTCAGATGTAGAGAATGGGTGTCTATACGTTATCCCCGGTAGCCACAAGGAAGGCGTACTTGAGCATGAGGAGCTTGAGGGATCGCAACAGAACGAATTTAAGAGCGCGCGCGGTGCGAAGGACGAAGACGGTGTCGCTGTTGAAGTACCACCCGGAAGTGTAATTTTTTTCGACAACCGACTCCTCCATAAAAGCACCGATAACCACAGTGGACGGTTTCGCAGATGTAGTGTTGCGCATTATATCAGTGCGGATTCAGAACGTCTGCCGTATAAGAACATAAATCATATCAAACCGGTGATGTGGGTTCGCGGAGATACATACTCAGAAAAGATGGAACCCGTCTATCGTGATGCTTTGCCGATCCCAGAAGAACAGGAGAATTAATGAACACAAATACAGCACAACCAGAACGACAATTTGCCATCACACCTGAAGAACAATCTTCTTGGGATGAAAACGGGTATTTTGTCCGTTACGACGTTTTCACGGAAGCAGAAAACGACATCTTACGACACATCGCTGATGATATTGCAGTAGGGAAACGATCTTTCCCGAAAGCGAATATCAATGAAAACGCCTTAGTAAGAGATGGAAAAGTTGAGGCATCCGGTATCCGTGCGATGCACAAAATTCATCATGTGAGTTGCTACATCCCTGAATTCCTCGCACGTGTTCGTGATGCGCGCCTCACGGATCCTATCGTTGACCTACTCGGTCCGAACATACTGGGTCTCAACAATCTGTATATCTGGAAATCACCGAAAATTGGGTTAGGGTTTCCATGGCATCAAGATAAGTGGTATTTTAACCATCAGTATAAAACTGAAATGACGGTCGGCACGTGGACAGCGATTGATGCCGCTGACAAAGAGAATGGATGTCTCTACGTTATCCCCGGTAGCCACAAATATGGCATTCTTAAGCATGAGGACCTTGAAGGTTCACAACAAGCGGAGTTTAAGATTGCACGCGATGCTAAGGACGAAGATGGCGTTGCTGTTGAAGTGCCACCCGGAAGTGTGATTTTTTTCGACAACCGACTCCTCCATAAAAGCACGGATAACCACAGTCGCCGCTTTCGACGTTGTAATGTGGCACATTATATCAGTGCAGATGCAGAACGTATACCGCATAGGAAAAATATCCGCCCTGCAATATGGGTTCGGGGGGATACATACTCCGAAAAGATGGAACCCGTCTATCGCGACGTTTTACCGATCCCAGAATCTGATTAAAAATATGAAACCCGTCTATAATCAATTCTCAAAATTGACTTCGCTATATCTCACTGCAGTGGTGCTTGCGCTGATGCTAACTTTCCCTACCGGGTGCAGCACACCACTCGTCAAGGCGTTAAGCGACATCAACATCTTCACAGATGCTGAGGAGCTGCAATTCGGTAAAGCCTACGTCGCACAACATGAGAAAAAGGTGAAACTTTACACGGACCCGGTTGTAACAAACTATATCAACACGCTTGGACAGTCACTGGTGCGCCACAGTAAACGGAGCAATATCCCTTATACGTTCAAAGTCGTGGATAAGAAAGGGGTCAACGCCTACGCAGTGCCGGGTGGGTTTATATATATCCACCTTGATCTCATTCGGATGGCAAAAACAGAATCGGAATTGGCGTTCGTGTTGGGACACGAAATTGGGCATATTGTTGGTCGGCACTCCATGAAGCGGCTCACGAAAGTCTACGGGATTGAGATTATAAAACGGATAATTTTAGATGAGGAATCCAGCGAGGCTGAAAAATTAATTGCGGAAATCCTCGCCGCGGGGCTACTCTTTCGGTACAGTCGCGATAACGAGCGGGAGTCGGATTTCTATGGTGTACAGAATATCTACGATGCCGGTATCTCGACAGAAGGTGCTATTGGGTTCTTTGAAACTTTACAAAACCTGCAGAAAAGAGAACCCTCTACCTTAGAGAAATTGGTCTCTACGCATCCGGTGCACAACGAACGGATCACAAACGTCCGGTCTCATATCAGGAACTTGCCTGCGAAATCAGGACTTCGGCGTGACTCACCGGATTTCCGGGCAGTAAAACGGAGACTCGGACAATAGAAAAAGTGTCTGTATCTGTTTATAGGAAGCAGCCTCTATACCTGTTTAATAGGCAACAGTGTCTGTTTTAACAAGTCCGCCGTGTAAATTGCACTCGGCAATACTTCACACTCCGCCCAACACCCCGGGCATTTATAGACCCAATCGCGTTGTTTTTCTATGTTAGCGTTTGCCCAAAGTTCTTCAAATTTCTGATCGCGAAGATTTCCGACACTTGTTGTATTGAACTGGCAGGTCGGCACACGTCCGTCAGGGAAAATACGGAGATGTGCGTTCAGCGCGACGCATTTCGGGTTCGGCGCGCCGCCATCGCCGAGCAGCCGATTTCGGATACCGAGGAGGTAGTATTTCTTCGCAATCCTATCTAAGAACCGATACGTCGGTAAATCTTTTTCAATCTCATCAAAGAGCTCTTTCAGGTGCGCTTGTGTAAATTCGCCAAACGTTGCGAACTCTCCGATCTCGGTGGGTGCGACTTCTACTTCCTCTTTTATATCATAGGTTGCACTGGCATCATACGCCATAACGACGTTATTCCGAATCCCCAACGGTTTTAGGAAATCGCGCAGGCGTTTATAGTGTTCGATACCTTCTGCATCAACGATTGTCTGATTCACGGCGAGATTCATCCGCAATTCCTTCTGGCGTGGCGCGAGGGTCTCAAGAGTTTTGACGATGAAATCCCAAGCCTTATCGTGTCCGCGGACGGCGTTGTGCTTATCCTTCATGCCGTCCACTGAAATGAGCATACGCAAAGGCACGTCCTGTTTCCGTTCCTCGCAGAATTTGACGATCCGATCGGTCAGAAATCCATTCGTAGTGACATGAAGTATCAGGGGACGCAGTTTTTCTTGTGTTAGATGTGCTATTTCAAGCATATCACGCCGGACGAACGGTTCGCCGCCTGTCAAACGTACTGCATCCATCTGCGGAAGTTGATCGAATATGTCTTCAATTTCTTGGAGGCTAAGATCGTTAGGTGAAGGTTTGCGCCAAGAGTCGCACATAATGCAACGTGCATTGCATGAAAAGGTCACGGTGTATGTCAAAAATCGGGGGAGTGTCGTTTGACGACGGTGTGTCCGCCAGAGTGCTGGCAAAAATGATAACACACGGCTCATAAGTATTGATTCCTTCTAAGTAGTCCCTGGTAAATATCGGTTGATAATGTTTAAAGCGGTGGTATTTCCGTGAATATTTTTACGATCGATGCGTGATCGGAACTCCTCACAGTGCTCCATAAAATAACGTGTATATAGCGGTTGCATCTGTTCCATACCGACAGTCATTCCTGCGCCAGAGTCTTGAAGGAAATGCCCGTTGATACGCTGTTCGTGGTTGCAGTATTCCGGCATGGCAAGTACCGGTTTCTCAAGGTAAAGTGCTTCTCCGATAAGTTGATTGCCGGCGGTGCTAATCAAGGCGCGGCTTGTCGCTAAATCTTCAACGAACCTGTGCATGTCAATTTCGCAAAATTTCAACTGTCCGTTCGAGCGTTGCGCGCCGAGTCCGTAGATCCGAACCTCACAACCACAGGCTTCAAGGGACCGGAATACCTCTGGTGAACCGAACCTTCTCAAATAGGCAACGATGTGGTCACCGTGTTCGGGGGTCGCTTGGAGGATCTCGTCACGCAGCAGGACACCGATCTGCGAAACATCCTGTGTGTTCGGTTTTAGCGGCGGAAAATAAAACGACGAAACGACGGTCTGCACCTGTCCGTGATAATAGCCACGCACAACTTGTGCCATAAAAAAAGCGTGCCGTTGTAAATCCGCAGGCAGTTTACTTAAGTCTGAGACGAGCAGAAAGTGTTGGTGATCGAGGCTGATGAACGGGATGCCGACCTGCCGTGCCACTCTCGGCAACGCAGGTTCAAAATCGGTAATGACTAAGTCCGGTTTTTCGGATTCGATGTCGTCTTGTATCCGTCGTGATAGTTCCGAGTAGCCTACGATGTAGTTTAAGCCTTCTATCCCGGTTTTGAAAGGGTCAAGTTGTCGTCTGCCTGTTGTCGGACACTCCTTGTAGTGGAACACGAGGCCCGGAATATGCCGAATATCCACGTCCGTCCCTTCATAGACCGGCAATAACAGTTCATAAGCGTGTCCGGGTGCGTAGATCACGACACGATGCTGTTTCCGGAGTTCTTCAACGACGGCGCGTACCCGCGTTGCGTGCCCACGTCCCTCGCCGGAAAGGCTATAAAAAATCGTTGCCATAAGCCAAATGTCCCATAGGTTCGCACCCGTTAAATCGCAACAGATGCCACCAACCTCCGAATGCCGGTTCTAAGGTATCGACGCGGCACATCTTTGCGGATCCCGGTTTATTCCAGCATAAAAAAACTATGGTAACTCAAAAAAATAAATAGACACTTTAAAGAACAACAAACCTACTTGTTGCAGGCGGGGTTTGGAACCCCGTCTTCTATAAGTGTCTCGTTAATTGTAAGGTTTACCATAACTGGAACAGACCCTCTACTCATCGGCTCTGTTATAAGCATACCACATCTTTGGACAATTGCCAAATTAAATTTAAAGTTCAAAAGACACCCCAGATGCCATGTCACTTACCCCCATTTTTATATTTTACTGGTCTGTGGTTGTGTTCCTGTCGTCTATGCGTGAGAAAGTCTGTCATTGCGTCGTGAGAAAGTCTAAGTTTTTCAGACACGTCTGCTGCGTAAATAAGAGGAGTTTCTCGTG
>JAJEET010000088.1 GCA_022820835.1 Candidatus Poribacteria bacterium | reverse complement strand
GAGTTGTTGCTATTATTGCAACGCTTTTAGTTCACCCCATGTCGTTGTGAGTTTACCAGCCGCGGACACGTTACCACGAAGGTGCGTTATCCGTAAGGGTTGGACCTCGCCATCTATGGAGACATCCTGAATCTGGTAATAGTAAACGACATTGGGTTTCGCAGATGTATCGGTGAACTCGTAAGTATTACGCTCACTCGTTGTACCGTGACCTGCGATCAATTTCGTGTTTATCTGCGTGAATTCACCGTCCCGGGTTTCGCTACGGAGGATGTTGAATCCTGCGTTGTTCAACTCAGATTCGGTGATCCAGCGGATAACGACAGTGCCATCGTCAGGATTCCGTTCTGGACGGAACTTCGACAAGCTAACAGGTAGGACACGTCCACCAGTGATACCCGGTGAACCGACATCCGTCTGATGACCATACCATGTCTGGCGAACGTGACGGAAGTTCGTCATAGAGGCAAGGACCCATCCTTCTGCCGTGATACCCATATCCACAAGTTCATCGGCAGTATACGCTTCCCAGTCTTTGGAATCGCCGCCCTTAGGTTCACGATAGCGACGGAGTATGGAACTACGCGGTGCGTCTTCCATCATTTCGCCTGTGATATCGGATAAGGGCCATTTAATCGTATTCTGAGTCGCGACACGACGACCTGGATTTGGCACGAGGTTACCTATGCTATCTGAGACGTTACCTTTGCCATCAATCAGCTCAATGTAGAAACCTTGTGTACTGAGGATCGGATCCGTGGTGCGGTTCACATTCAATACACCGCGGGCATCGTCATAAACTGAGAAGACGCGAGTGGGTGGGAAGATAACGCTCGTATCAAAGAACGCACTTCCTGAACGTCTCGCACGTGACGAAGTGACGACCACCGTCTGTTTTGGCAGAATCGTCTGGACATCGCTGTCCCGGAAATTAAGTGTCCCGGACAAGCGTTTTATGTCGATCTCACCGTCATCATAGTTCTCAATGACGAGTCTCCAGCCATGATCATCCGCATGTAGGTTCACAGGGGAATCAGAACTGTTATAGAGTTCAATCCACTGCGGATAGGGACCATCACCTTGATCCAACATAATCTCACTGATGGTTACGACACCGCCGCCACCAACATCACCCGCCAACTGCTTTACCAAAGCACTGTGATCGTAGCCAGGCGTACCATAGTGTGCGGGATTATGCCGGCTTGCAAACCGTTTATAACCAACACCGGTATAAACAGCATTGTTTAGAGCGATCTGTTCAGGTATGTTGTTGTCGCCTGAATCCGGGTTTGCTCCGACATTTCGACGGTAGTGGACAGTCTCCTCTTCCATCTTATTACGGGTTCTATTCGGACTGTTGAAGAGCGTCAACGGCCAGAGACGCGTGTAAAGCGGAGGACCTCCGCTATCCTTTACCAGGTTGGGGTGATACCCAACAAGGTCAACCATGTTGCCACCGCCACCCATCTTGTTACGCGCGGTATCATGCTGATCATGCCCGTCGGGTCGACGGAGCATCAACACAAAATTACCGTTGTCCGGTAGACCGCCTGACTCGTAACCTCTGTTGCCATCGCTCACCCGGCTCATAACCACATAACGCGGTACGTCAGCGTCTTTAGCAATACCGAGTGCCTGATCGTTGCCACCGTGAACGTTATAGCCAACAGCGACTGGATGGTCATCGTTATATCTCGGATCCGAAGCCAGTAAGAGCAAGATACCACCAGCAGGGACCTGCACATCATCGTTGTTCGGGAACGTGTAGAGCGGTTTCTCGCTATCCACACCGTCCACGAAAGAGATATGATAGTTTCTGAGGTTGATATTACCGTTAGTGTTGTTCTTCAGCTCGATCCATTCTAACGTTTGGTCTCTAAGGTTAGCGACCTCGTTGAAGATAACTGCTTTTGATACAGGTGTCGGGTTCGGCAGTGTATCGGGAGTTAATTTGTTCGGACCCCCTGGCGTACCAACGTAATTGTAGTTCTGGTTTTCTGGCGCTAATGTCTGCCACAAACCTGCCCGTGCTGTCTGATAAACATGTGTAGATGCGGTCCACCGGGTACTACCGCTACCGTTCCAGTCGCCATGTACGTAACCTTGACCTGTGGTTGGCGCCTGACCAGCGTTACCACCGCTACCGTCGTGTTTACCGCGCTGCATGGAAACGAAATTGATACCAAACTCAGAGTTACCGCTCTGACCCGGGACCGCCCACACATTTCTACTGGCGGTGCTGATATTATAGTTGCTCACGCGATCAATTTCAGCATTACCTTCGTTCGTGAGTGCAGTATTCGTTGGACGTGCGACCAGCGTGACTATCACATCATGGTTATTGCGGTTATGGAGTTCAATCCACTGCTCACGGGTTTGATCCAGATTAGACTGTCCGCGTCGCCCTGCTATTGCATCTTGTGGCGCAATTCCACCATGCGGTATCCCTTCATCTGAACCCCACATGATCTCGCTGAGACCGACGGAACCTCTAGGCACCGCAAGCGGATTCCCGTTCGCATCCCGTGTCGTCGCCGTTTGACCGTGTTCCGGTGATACTTTCACAACGATTGCACCGCCGCCAATTGCGGGGGCGTTTAGACCGAAGAAAATCGTTAGATCCGGCATGCAGTCCCAATATTGGATATTGGTGTTAGTACCTATAACAGTCGTACTACCAACTACGAGTGGTCGCCCGACAGGCATCCCGGTAGCATTATCATAGCCTCTAAGGTGCGTTCTGTTGGCATGGTCGGAGTGAATCACAACGATATAACTGTTAGCGGGGATCGTCAACACGGGACCGATAGTAAAGGTCTCAGATGTTGAAACGTTTCCATTAGCATTTGGAGTCGCCGTATCCCTAACAGCATTTGCTGCGACTGTAACGGTTACCTCTGTTACACCAATCGCGGCATTCCTATCGTTGGAATCTGGAACGACCCATACGTTTCCGCCGTTCGATGCGATTGTCCAACCTGGAGTAGTGGTTGAAACTTCGGATGCTTGAACAGTACGACCATTACCTGCAGCAAGTGCTGTGCCGCTTGCTTCATTACCGATTGTGAAGCTCAGCTGGCTGCCCACACTACAATCAACGTACATATCCGAAGCTAATCCGATCATTACCGTCGGTTTAGTGGTGTCTCCTGGCGGTGGATCGGGTATTTCATAGGTTGCTTCCCTATCGAATGGGTTATCTAGTCCGTTTAGATCCATTACTGTCCCTGCGTTTACAAGGAGCGTTGTGTCTTCAGCGGGATCGCGCGGTGAAACCTCAATCTCATACTTATAGACCATCTGACCGGCTGTTACACCCGCCACTGTCCCCGTCTCAGGCCCACTTACGAAAGTCGGCGTAACGCCCTGATAGAATCGGATGTTACTGGGACCGGACCTATCGAATGTGCCAGCGAATGACTGGTCTAGGTCAATCAATTCAGTAAATTCAAGCGTGAAGACCAAGTTACCATTTCTATTCGCATTAGCACCAGTCAGGCCACTCAAGGGATCCTCAGGTGCTACAACTCCCACATCTGGGCGTCCGCTATCGCTCGGTGTGACCGATGCCGGTGTAGAAGCCACTGACGGAGAATTTTCGGTACCAGCGGCTGCGGCTGTGGCTGTTGAGAGTGCTCTAACCATCACGGTAGTTGGAGTACCAAGAATAAGCTCATCTGTCGGGATGGTATAACTGGTGGTACTCGAAGTCGCCATCCGAGATGCACCATAATTCCATGTAATTTCATACGCTTCAAGATCAGCAGCTGTTCCTGCCCAATCCCATTCTACCTCTATGGTGCCTCTGGCAGTATCTGCCATAGCCGTAACATTAGTGGGTGCAGGGAGTGAAACCGGCACTATTACACTTGCCGCCATACCTACATAATTAGCAGGCAGCGTTAGCGTTACAACGTCACCGAGGGGCACCACAACCCTGAAAGTGTAAGTCGTCGAAGTTGCCGAGACCACCGGATTAGCAGTCGCTGGCGCCACGACCGGCGCAAGGGTAACAGTTGCGCCACCTGTGGGCATAACACCAAGGACAGCACTTGCAAGTAGACCACTGCCATCTATAACTAGACCAGTGGGTAGTCCAGCAGTTGTAGTAAAACCAGTGAGTTCGAGAGTTACATCATATGAACTCACAGTCCCAGTTACTGCCGTGGGAGTCCCAAAACTTACGGCCGTAGCCTCAACCGTATCAGTCCCATTATTAGATAGAGGTGGCAGTTCAAAATCTGGTGAGCTATAAGGGGCAACATAATTTCCATCTGCTTTACCCAGAATCTTGTCGCGTGGTATTGTCAGCCTTACGTCAGTTAGCGTAAGACCAGCAGCGACGGTCGCATCTTGACTCGGTAGCGTTATCACGAAGACCGTATCGGAGAGATTCACAGTTCCAGCCGTTGTGGACTCATAACGCCCTGTAACACTAGTAGCTGCTATAGCTACCGGGTTACTCCAGACACCATCGTCGCGACTCTGGTAAGCAAAGTCACCATCTTGAAAGACACCGGCCGCACCACTACCCTGTACCCCACCATCAAAAGTGATTTGCAAGCGGAAGTCGTCTCGCTGCTGGTCGTGTAGAACTTGTGGGGAAGCAGGAGCGGCCGCAGCTGCCTCATCACCACTGTACTCCACAACCTCAAAAACTGTAACCTGTGCAAGCACAGGCGTTGCAGCAAATGCAAGGGCGAATATTAGAATTAAACTTGCTAAGGAAAATGTCAATCGATTTGACATACTTTATTTTCCTCCAAAATGTAAATAGAAAAAATAGTGTTAAGTTCACGCTTTTCAGCGTGACTTCCATTCAACAATCGAATGGATTCAGGGAAGTAAACCCATTCTAAAAAACAAATAAACTAACCTTTTTGTATGCGGGACTTTATGTATTGTCAGGATGCCCGCGTTTTTGAGTCATAAACACCGAAATTACGAGGGGGCTGTGCCTTCGAGGTTTAGCACTTGCTCTTTATACGCTTTAATGAGTTCCGCCTCGAATTCTTGCCAGACCTCTAATTTACGCCAATTCGATACAGTCGTCTCGGTGAAACCGAGGGTGGTGGCGATTTCGCGATTGCTTTTTCCTTCAAACGACATCTGGCAGGCAGTTAAAAGCTGTTTTGTACTGACTCGTCTCGCCATGCGAAATTCCCCCACAGTTTTGATTTCATAAATTTCGCGTGAAACCTCTTCACATTATTAGAGGATACCCACAAATGATCTAATGCATCCAGATTCGGTTAGAACGGGTTCGCATTAGTTTGATATATAATACTTTGGTTTATATTTTATTGAATCCAAATTAATTTATTTCGACTCAATATGATATTCCCAAAAGTATTACGGTTAATTATAATTCAATTTATCATACTTGTCAAGTGAAAATTAGATTTTTTTGACTATATATGATATTTATCACGGTGCTATGGTTAATTATAATTCAATTTATCATACTTGTCAAGTAAAAATTTACTTTTTCTGACTAAATATGATATTTTTTATAGCACTTTTATTAATTATAATTCAAATTCTCATATTTGTCAAGAAAAAATCATATTTTTTTGACTATATATGATAGTTGATGTAAATTAAAACATTTTTTGCATAATTTGTCAAGAAAAACGATGCAAAAAAACCGGAACACGCGGGGGACGCGTTCCATTTCAAGTTTCCCTTTGGTAAGAGATAACGTTTATATCTGTTTTTGGGTTACTAAAAAGTGTATTTTTTTTTAGAATCGGGTAGAATCGGGTTCGGTTGCAAACCGAAACTACCGGGCCTGGGGCTGATTCTATAAACATGCCGCCCCTACGGGGCTTAGGTTTTTGGGTTATGCGCTGCTATAAACATTGCGTCGCTACGCGACTGAAGAGGGGTTTGAAGGTTTCAAGGTTTCTTTTAATTCATCAAACCCTGAAGAACACCCAAGCAAAAAAATGTCGTCGCTACGCGAATGAGGATTTCATAAGGCTTTTCAGTCCTGTAAGGACGTTATGTTTATAGCACCGCGTCCGTGCAAGGATACAAGCCCTGTAAGGGCGGCATGTTTATATATATTCGGTATAACTCCCTGAAAAGGGCATTTATGTCCAAAGCGGACAGCTTTACATAGCACTCCGCTGGAGTGCAAGAATATCTATACGCTATTTCTATTCTCACTGCGAAGCAATATCACGCCTCTGGCGTGAGGAAATCGCGAGCACAGCTCGCTCATACAACGGAGGTGTATTCACAGAGATAATACCTTTTCTAAAAGATTATATTGCATTGACAGATCGCTTCAAAGACCGCACAAGACTGCACAGGCTAACAGCCTATGCTACAAAAGAGTTCGTTTATTGAAGTATTCTCAATCGGAAATGGTATAAGTTTAGAAGCAAGATCGCAAGCACAGCGTGCTTCTACAGCGGAGGGGTATTCACAGAGGTAAGGTAAATATGTAAAACCGAATGGCACTGCCTAACGTAAAAAATCGACTTGCCTAATTTTCGACGATCTGATATACTACTTAGACCAGTTTAGGGTGGCACTGCTAAGACTCGGAGTTTCACTTCGTTTCTGCCACCCTCCCACCTTAGCAGGGGAATAAAACAGATTGGAACTGGAACACCTCATGAAAACGATTTTGCTTCTCTCGATACTGTTCTCTGTTATCGCTATGCCGGTACTCGGTGAATTAACCGTCCAGGACATTGAAAAAGTTGACGCGAAAATCCAAGCGTCTGAAGATCGAATGAAAGCACACATGACCCAGCAGACAGATCTCTTGAAAAACCATATTTCTCAAGAGATCAAGACCGTCAACGTCCAATTCACGGAAATAGACAAGCGAATCAGTTCTGATTCTGGTTGGACGAAGTTCCTATTCACTATTGTCGTCGCCATCATCGGTATCCCAACAGCCATCATCGTATGGCGTAGCAGAAAAGATCGCACACTCGAAAAGCAGATTGAAAATCTCACAGAAGAAATCGAAACGCTGAAGCAACATTTGTAGAAACATTCACCCTCAATCTGTAAAAGAGGTTGATGGTGGCAGTGTATTTTGTAACACTGATATAAACATACCGCCCCTACGGGGCTTAGATTTTTGCTTGAAAATGCTGCTATAAACATTGCGTCGCTACGCGACTGAAGAGGTTTTTGAAGGTTTCAAGGTTTCTTTGTAGAATTCGGTTCGGTTGGGAAACCGAACCTACCGGACCCGACAACCCGATCTGAAAGGTCGGAAGACGTTGGGTTTCAAGCGGTTTTTCGTAGTTTCAAGGGCTTCGAGGACCGGGGAAGGGGATCGTTTATCCGAGGTTTTTTTGGGGTCCGCCTTTCAACCCAACCTACAATGCTAATTCCGTTTTTTTTCTTCATCAAACCCTGAAGAACACCCAAGCAAAAACATGTCGTCGCTACGCGAATGAGGATTTCATAAAGCTTTTCAGTCCTGTAAGGACGTTATGTTTATAGCATTGTGTCCGTGCAAGGATACAAAGCCCTGTAAGGGCGGCATGTTTATATATATTCGGTATAACTCCCTGAAAAGGGCATTTATGTCCAAAGCGGACATCTTTACATAGCACTCCGCTGGAGTGCGGGACCACTCTGCACTTTATTTCTATAGACATATCACGCCTCTGGCGTGAGGAAATCGCGAGCACAGCTCGCTCCTACAAGAATACGGTTCGGTTGGGAAACCGAACCTACCGGGCATGGGGCTGAGATGATGGCAGTGTGTAGACCCCCCATCGTACTTTCACAATTTCACCGGCATCAAGGAGACGTGTGAGTTCGTTTCTGACGGATGTCGGATGCCCTTCGATGGCATCAACGAGTTCCGATGCCTTTCTCTCGCCGTTCGCCAGTAGAGAGAAAATTTGTTCTCGGAAAAGCACACGTGGAACGTTCCCGCCCCTGAGTTTGTTTAAGACTCGGTGCGCTTGCCGTGGTGAACAACCGAGGATGCGTTCGACTTCGGTTCTACTGGTGTCCGCGGTTAGGGTGGTGCGCTCTATTTCAAAACGCTCGCGTACGGCAATCGCCTCTGGGAGTTTGTCTAATCCACCTGCGACCTCAAAATCTTCCCAATCGAAGAGGCGCGTTTCAGGTCTGTCGGTAATATCTGGCAATGGAACGTTTGTAACCAACACGACGGTTTTCCCCGGCAAGCGATTCAGTCCGGTAAGCCCAACAATTTCTGAAAGATGCCCAACAACATGCTGTTCATAAACATGCTGAAGGCGTTCATCTTTATAGCGATACGGCTCCGTATCTATCTCATAAGAGAGCGGTTTTTCGTCGTTCCCATACAAAATCTGTGCGCGCCGCCAAATGGTACCCGGTTCCGAATGCGGCGTACCGACAATCCAAATAACGTGCGCTTCTTCAAAATCGGATGCGAACCTGTCCAGCTCTTTGAAATATGATACGACACAGACGTTCTCTATTTCCGAAATATCTTTCAACTGTTCGACAATCGGCTGATACGTGATGATCAGATGCTTAACGCTTGGGTTCCGTTCAATTTCTGCTCGGATACCAGAGAAGATGCGTTGCCCGGTTTTAGAGACACCGATAACATTCCAATTGTGATAGTGTTCTAAAAGCGTTTCGCAGGGGTCCGTGTCTGTACGCATCTGAAAGACCTTGTTCCCCGTAACCCACGCTGTCGGTTTGAGGTGGGTAATGTCAACATCTGTACCTAAAAACGCTTGGCGGACATCTCGTTCGGTGGTACGCCATGACATGAGCAGGAGCCGTTTAACGCGCGGATGCAACACGGGTGGCACCCAGAACCTGAGTACATTCTTATACCAGAGCATCGGTGCATCGGCATCGCGCGTATAGTACGTAAAAAAATGCTGCAACCGATGCCAAAACGTCCAATTTGGATCCGAACAGACATCTGGGAACGCTTGAATGCTCTCGGCGGTTGAAACGTCCAAAATGCCCAAGGTGATCGCTTGCGCCATCGACATCGGGATGTTTCGGGTTTCGTCCACCTGAAAAGAATCGAGTTCAAAAACAGGGAGTCCTTTTGCTGTCAGTCTCTCTTTAGCGTTTTTGTTTACGGGTATGTAAGCCGAACAGCCGCCATCAAATTCGATTCTAAAACGGGCGAGTCTCTCTCCGGTTGCATCGTCGAGAGATTCGCGCGCCGAGACCGTGCCTTTGACGTTTATTTTGCACATCTGTCTCATCAGTTCGTCAGCCTGCTTTTCAAATGTGTGCATCGTAGCCCGAATCCGTCTGACGGCATTCCCATCTGCGTCGTCCTGAGTTTTTACGGCATTTAGTAAAGCTTTCGCAAAGTGTCCCAAGGCGTACCCTTGCCACCTAACGCTCCACGCCTCCAATATATACTTTGGTAGTCTGCATTCAGCAAACAGTTCGTGGCTTTTCACATTGTCGCAAATACAGAGCCGTTGTGTTTCATCGTCCTGTCCGAGCAGGTTTTCTACGGTTTCGCTATGTAGGGGATTCAAGAAGATTTGCGGTTGTTCGGCTATTTGTACGGTCGCGCGTTGGAGTGCAGCGGGTTGCGATAGATAGCCGCGCTGCTGGCATTCCTTATAGACAGGACAGGTTGGACAAATACTCTCGCTCGGTACTCCGCCCTTCTGCGCAAGCGCGTCGCACCGTTCTGGGTCTTCACAGACGTTTCCGTGTTGAAAGGGGTTCGCCATCCGCTTTTCAACAGAGATGTTTTTCACTTTGTTCCAGAAATATCTCCGACTTCTATAATGCGCTATCGCTGGCGCGTCACTTTTTTTTATTTTCTGCTTGACTTCTTGTGTTGCCCAGAATTTTGCATTTAGGCTTATTGCGCCATTTAGGCTTATTGCGCCGCCGTTGCGGATGTATCTCCCTACACCCTGCCTTTTCCCGGCGCCTCTCTCAGCAATAAGTGCCTGAACGCGCGTGCTTGCATCGAAAACGCGTTGTATCTGAACGGTGTTATTTTCATAAGGTTCGTAATCTTTCTTCGCGGCTCTCGACTTCTGGAGTGCTGTGGCTGGACGTTTTACCGCTAATGGACTGAGTTTGCCCTCCCGCACAGCCTGCACGTTATCAGCGAGAAACAGATCTGCAGTCAGTGGCTGCGTCAGAATACCGGTATCGTCCCATATCTCTGTGATTAGGGTATCGTCCATCGGGATTCCAAGGTCTGACGTAGATGCCCGTATCCGTACACGACCATCCCGTTCCGATAGGGCCACGTGCCCATCGTCGGCTACGCTGTCAGGCGGTTTCCAGTTGTAGGAACCGTTCTCTTGCTTTATATACGAGAACCCGCGTTTTATAAGTGCCAGTTTCGCAAGGTCTAAATTATGTGACCCCAAGGATGTTGGCACCAGAGGATTATTTAATATAACAGGTTGGGATCCATTTTCACCAAACGTCACGGGTTGGTGAAGCGTATCTCGGAGTGCCTCAATAGGTCTAAAGAGAAGTTCTTTGGAAATGACAGGTGGGTCTAAGAGGTTGCCGATCAGAAGTTCGTAGCGTCCGTCCCAACGGTTGTATCCCTTGTCGCCGCAGATTTCGAGATACACCTCTTTTTGATATGCGTTTTTTGCTGTTGGGGTCTGCTTATAGATATACCGTTTTGCTTCTTCGGTATTGGGGTGGAGGTAATCCGGGATTCGGCATGAGAACCGCAGTCCTCCGGACTTTGTAATTGTCAGTAATGGGTTTGCGACGATGTTCGTTAAGGTTTCAATACAGATAGAGACGGCTTCAGGTGCTGCACAGACTGCGTTGTATGTAAAGTTAAGATCGTGCCAGTTGGCGGTATCCTTCGCCGATGGGATACCTGTATACACTTGAATTCCATACGACCCGTGCCATTGTCTAATCTCCCAATCCTCTATCCCTTGGCGTTTCAAGAAGCGTTCGCCGTCACAATCTGTTGGACCGTTTTCGTAGATTGGTGCGCGTCCTATTGGCATAAATGAAACATCTGCGTGTTCAAGTTCACAGAGTTTCACGGGGTATCTATGCGCGCAGTAGACATTAAAATGATAGGGAAGTTCCTTATATAAAGCCGGTGCGATCACTGTTTTCCGCTGCCAGAGCGGCTTTTCGCGCCGTTTGTGACAGAGCTGAATAATATCTTTCAAGATGTCCATGGTTAGCAAAAAGCGATCGGGAATGCTTCGGTTCTGCTAGGTCCAAAACCTTTAGCATAAATTTGTGTTTGTTCTGTTTCATCAGAGCGTCTCTTAACTGAACACTGAAAATCGAAAGATTTTTCGCAGGAGGATTAGGCTGACGACGGCTGATTAAGACGAGAAGCCGTTAAAAAGCACAAAGCGGTGGATAGGGGGGCCACCGCCTTTGCGTCAGGTCAATTCGGTTGAAGAGAACAGTATCCTCCTCTATAGAAAACAAAAACATCTGCAAACACACATTCGCATGGCGTTTCAAATAGCTAGCATTAAGCCTCGCGTGTCCGCAAGGCTTCTATTCAGCGAATAGATTCAAGGAATAACCCATTCTCACATCATAAACTAACCTTTTTAGCAGGTGTATAGTCCCCGCACTCTCTTGCCATTAGCATCCGTAATGGCAATTATCTATAATTATACGAGATTAACGTTATATTGTCAAGAAAAATTTGATTTATTTTGATTTATTCAAAAATTAGTTGATTTATTCAAAAAGTAATTTATCATAATCGGACATTAAAAAACAAAATAAACTCATAAAATTGAGTCCTTAAAACCGAAACACGCGCCGAACGCACAACTCTTTTCGAGGTTCCCTACGCCTCGAAACGCTGTGCAAGCGCGTGTTTGCGGTGTTTTCGTTTTCTATGGAGGAGAATAATTATTTTCCTCACGCTTTAATTATATGATTAAATCTGAGATTAAGTCAAATTTTTTTGTGTTTATTTGGTTAATTATCAGTTTTCAGTACGATTTTTCTGCGAAAAATCTTTCAGTTGTCAGTAGTTATAAGTTACCAGTAGTTATAAGTTATAAGTACGGTTTTTCTGCGAAAAACCTTTTGGTTAACAGTTAAAGAGGTTCTCTGTGGCAACCTTTACAGAGAACAGAACTGTTCCAAGAACCTTCTTAACTTATAACCTATAACTTATAACTTATAACCATTCCCTCTGATAGCCAATCCGCAGATTTTTGTTAATCTAAAACGGAACATTTGATAGAATAGATAATGACATTCTTCTTACCTACCGCCAAACCTAATAACGTGAGTTTGATAAAAGTGGGATGTTGGGTTTCGCTACCGCTATTTATGCGGAAAGTGCCTTGAAAAGCGGCATATTTGTCTAACTTATACTGTTTCTATAAATTATTGTCTCATTAGGTGGTTCTTATGGTCGTTGTTTTCAGGACACAAACTAGGAAGTTTGTGGTACAAAAAAGGGACATTTTCAATTAGAAATGGTATTATACGGTTTTTAGTGTATATTTTCCGCTCAACCCAACCTACAGATTTATTTTCAAGTTCACGTTAATAACACCTTAGCCATCAACCGGTAGCAACCGGGAAAGGAATCGTGAGCGAAATGGAAAAACGTCCAAATATTTTATGGTACTGTACAGACCAGCAACGTTTCGATACCATCGGCGCGTTAGGGAATCCACATATCCACACGCCGAGGCTTGATGCGTTTGTCCGAGAATCGGTTACATTTACACACGCTTATTGTCAGTCCCCTATCTGTACACCTTCGCGTGCGAGTTTCATGACCGGTATGTACCCATCAGCGGTGAGCGTCACTGGGAACGGCAACCCGGTTTTTCCTGAACATTACGAAGACCGGTTGATTACGCACGTCCTCGCGCGAGACGGCTACGATTGTGGATTGATTGGTAAACTCCATCTGGCGAGTGCTTTTGATGAACAAGAACAACGCGTAGATGATGGCTATCGCTACTTCCAATATAGCCACGATCACGGTAAACCGAACGCACTTGGACACGAATTCGCCGATTGGCAACGCTCGCAAGGGGTCGATCCGGCGGCGTTGATAGCAGGCAAGGCAGCCTCGCAGAAGTATCCGGACGGGAGGGGACGTGTGCATGCGCCGACGCGGGACATTGACAACGTCCCGCCGCATCTCCATCAGACGTATTGGTGTACCGAAAAAACCACTGAGTTTATTCAGAAAAACCGCCGCGAAAATCAGCCGTGGCTGCTAAGTATCAACCCGTTTGACCCACACCCGCCGTTTGATGCGCCTTGGGAGTATTACCGGCGGTATGATCCAGAGACGCTCCCCGGTCCGCACTTTCAAGAGAGCGACCTCGCCTTCCAGTCGAAATTGATGGATGCAGGTATCGACTTCCAATCGCAGCCGAAAACACCCGCGGAATGGGACGACAAAAAGATGCAAGCGTCTTATTACGCCATGATTGAACTGCTCGATCACGAGTTCGGACGTATCCTCGACTCTCTGGATGCCGAAGGACTCCGTGAGGACACAATTATTATCTTCACATCCGACCATGGAGAGACACTCGGGGACCACGGACTCGTCTACAAAGGGTGTCGTTTCTACGAAGGTTCGGTACGTGTGCCGCTCATGATTTCGTGGCCCGGACACTTCAGGGAAGATGTTCAAAGCGATGCACTCGTTGAGCTGCTTGATATTGTTCCGACCTTATACGATGCGCTGGGTATGGAGATTCCGTATTACGTGCAGGGTAAATCGCTTGCGCCGCTTTTACAGGGTGAGGTCTCGGCTGCTGAGCACCGCGAGGCGGTACGTAGCGAATTTTTCGGGGCAATCGCATTTCCAGACCAGACGCACGCAACGATGTATCGCGACCGACGGTGGAAGCTTGTCGTCTACCATCAAAAAGGGATTTGCGAACTCTACGATCTCGACAACGATCCGTGGGAACACAACGACCTTTCCGAAAATCCGGATTACCAAGCCGTCAAATGGGAACTGATGCAAAAGAGTTTCGATGCCACTGTCTATGCACACCCGCAGATGATACCGCGAACTGCTTCGCATTAGTGCTTTGTCGGTCTTCTAATTGCTGTAGGGGCTGGGTAACCCAGCCCCTACAAAAAATCGTCGCTAAAGCGAGGTAGAAAATAGATGCGCGTCAGAACAATCCTGATCGGTTTGGCACTCGTTATTGTCCAAACAGCGATTACGCCGTATAACGACTACTACCTACAAGGGACAGATATTTCTGGAAATCACTTTCCTTTAGGGGCAGTCTTTACGCTGATTGTTCTGACTTTGGTTGTCAATCCGCTTGTCAAGCAGATATTACCGCGCGCGGTGTTGCGTCCGGCGGAATTAATGGTAATCTGGATAATGATGGGGGTCAGTTCAGCGATCCCATCGAAAGGGATGATCGGGTACCTGCTTCCGTATCTGGCGGCACCGGTCTATTTTGCGACTGCTGAGAACGAGTGGGCGGAAACGCTGCATCCACACTTCCCCGAATGGCTGATTGTGTGGGATACGCATGCCGTTACCGATTTCTATGAAGGCGAATCGCTTGTGCCGTGGGCGCTCTGGGTGAAGCCGCTCATCGTCTGGACGGTTTTTATCCTGCTGCTCTATGCCTTGACAATCTGCGTCTCGATTGTCGTCCGAAAACAGTGGGTTGAACGCGAACGGTTCATCTTTCCGCTCGTTACGGTGCCTGTAGAGATGGTACAGCAATCTTCAGTGAACGGTCGGACGGTCAGTCTTTTCACGAGTCGGCTCGTATGGATAGGGTTCGGTATCGCCGCCGTATTTCATCTGCTTAACGGACTGCACGAGTATGTCCCGGCATTGCCGTCTATCCCAAATCGTTACGATCTCTATAAGCCGTTCACGGAGCGTCCGTGGATTGTGATGGGGTGGTGGCCCCAGTTTCGGTTCTTCCTCTATTTCTCCGTCATCGGTATCACCTATTTTCTGGCGATGGAGGTGTCGTTTAGCTGCTGGTTTTTCTTCCTATTCTTCAAGTTGCAATACATCATCATCAACGCATTTGCGATCCCTATCAGTCCGTGGATCTCTGTGAGGGGTCAGACGATGGCTGCCTATTGCGTTATGGTACTCGCCTTCCTGATTAACAGTCGCAGACATATCGGAGACCTTCTGCGGCGAACCTTTCTGGAATCTACGAAGTCCACAACGATAGACGATTCAGATGAGGTGTTGCCGTATCGGTGGGCAGTTCTCGGAACGATTTTCAGTTTCGTTCTACTCGCAGGACTCTGTGTTTATGCTGGGATGTCGCTATGGGTTGCTTGTAGTATTATTGCACTCTTTTTGATTACTTCTACGGCGTTGTCGTGGATGGTCGTCAACGGGGGGATGTTACTGATTCAGGCACCGATGTATCCTGTAGAATACTTTGAGATCATCGCCGGTTCAAGGATCATAAACGCAAGCAGTTTGTCGCTATTAGGATTTCAGCGTGTGATGATGCGCGATTGGGGTGGTATTTTGATGCCGAGCGTTCTACACGGGTTCAAAGCGGCAGACCCGTTTCAACTGAAGCGGAGAAGCGTCCTCACCGCGATGGTACTTGCTATTGTGGTTGCGATCGGTGTCTCCTACGCTGCATCGCTACCCCTGATTTATGATAAAGGTGGATTAAATCTGCAACGGGGACCCTTCATCGGTGCCCCGAGATATTTCAATCATATCGTTTCTTTGATTCAGTATCCGAAAGACCCGAAGTTGGGTGAAGCCTACAGCATGCTCTTAGGGACCGGTATCACCGGTTTCCTACTGATTATGCAACGCCAATTTATGTGGTGGCAACTTCACCCGATCGGGTATGTGATGGGTGCGGTCTACTCGTCCTATTTCCTCTGGTCTTGTATGTTTGTCGGTTGGTTTTTGAAGTATTTGGCACTGAAATCTGGCGGCATCGGATACTATCGAAGATTCCGACCGTTGTTTATGGGACTGGTTATCGGTGAATTCGGCATCGTCGGGATGTGGATGGTACTTGGGATGTTCACCGGTGTCAATTACCAAGGCGCATTACCTGGGTGATTTTTGGTGTCAATTTAAGGATCAATGTTCCAAAGAAGCACCGAGCCATCATCACTACCGCTCACAAGGGTTTTCCCATCTGGGCTAAACGCGATACTTCTGACCCAATTACCATGACCGGTGAGTGTTTTCTTGTGCTCACCTGTGCCCGGATCCCATAGCCGGATGTCGCTGTCTACGCTCCCACTCGCGAGGGTTTTCCCATCCGGACTGAACGCTAGACTAAACACCCCATTTGTATGTCCGATGAGTGTTATCTTTCTTTTCCCTGTCCTAATATCCCATAGATGAATAACATTATCACCACCGCCACTTGCGAGGGTTTTCCCATCGGGACTAAACGCAACGCTCTTGACACCTTCAACACTGGAGTGACCGTTATCGACACCTTCAAACTCACCGGCATGTCCGGTAAGTATTCTCTCGGTCTCGCCAGTGTCAACATGCCACAATCGGATCGTATTATCATCACTGCCACTTGCGAGGGTTTTCCCATCCGGACTAAACGCAACGCTATAGACTCTGTGCTTATGTCCGTTGAGTGTTTTCTTATGTTCACCCGTGTGCATATCCCACAGACGGATCGTCGTGTCCTCACTCCCACTCGCGAGTATATCTCCATCCGGACTGAGTGCCATGCTATGCATACCCCACTCATGCCCGCTAAGCAGCATTTTTTCTTCGCCGGTATGTGAATCCTGTAGACGGATGTCTAGGCCATCTGTACAAGCAAGCGTTTTCCCATCCAGACTGAATACCAGACATGATGCATCATAATTGAGTCTGGGTCCTTTGAATGTTTTCAAGTGTAGTCCGGTTTCCGCATCCCAGAATCGAATACTGCTATCGCTATACCCACTTGCAAAAAATTTTCCATCAGGATTGAACGCAACACTATAAACGTAATCTGCATGTCCAGTGACTGCATGTTTTTGATCGCCTGTGCGGACATCCCAGAAACGGATGGTGCCATCGCCACTTCCACTACTTGCAAGCGTTTGTCCATCCGGACTGAAGGCTAACCCCTCAATATCCCCCGTGTGTTCGGTGAGTGTTCGTCTGTGTTCGCCAGTGTGCACATCCCAGATCCGTACTGTTTCATCCAGATATGATGAACTTGCGAGGGTTTTCCCATCCGGACTAAACACTACCTTTTGAACATCCTCCGAATGTCCAGTGAGTTTTCGCATAAGTTTACCTGTGTTTAAATCTGAGAGGTAGATGTTACCATCGCTATTGCCAATAGCGACTATTTTTCCATCCGGACTGAAAGCTGTGCTAAATACATTATCGGTCATCTCCACAGTGAACGTTTTCTTCAGTTTACCGGTGATCCTGTCGGATATACAGACTTCGCCATCCCCCGAGGTTACACTCACAATTGTTTTCCCATCCGGACTAAATGATAAATTATTGATATATCTTGGGAGTCCTGTGGGCGCGTCCTTCTCTTCTCCGGTGATAGTATCCCAAAATCGGATCGTACCGGCACTGACACTGGCAATTGTTTTTCCATCCGGACTGAAAACCAGATTTGAGATCCATTTCTTCAAACCCCTAGTGAGCACTTTTTGCGCGCCTGTGCCTCTATGCCACAATAGAAGGGTACCCGCGTCGTCTGCACTTGCGAGGAGGTTTCCATCCGGGCTGAAGGCAAGGCACTCGACTGCACTCGTATGTGCCGTAAGAAGTCCGATCTCTTGATATGTTGTTGTGTCGTAGAGCCAGATACCGATACCTGTCGCAACAACGAGAATTGCGCCATCGGAAGAATACTGTATTTCGTTTATCTTACCTTTACCGAGGCGTGCTTTCGCATCTTCTGGTAGATGCCATTGCGTGGCTTCTTGTGCTGTATTATTTTTCATAGATTTAGTTCCTGTTGGTAGACCTTTGTTGCTGTTTCTACCGGGAATACTATCGCTGCCAACTCGGTTTTGCACATCGGGTTTCGATATGATATGACGGATAACCGGTGCGTCAACGATTTCAATAGTGCTTTCTGATTGCGCATCGAAACTATAGGGTGGTTGAGACCGGGCAATGAATTGATTGCCCGCGCCCATCAACAAAATAATCAAAATAGCCGATGAACCCAGAGCCGCTAACGGTAGAAACGGTTTACCGCCTGAAGGGGATGTCTGTTTGATTGTCCCAACGTTCCGCATAATGTTTTCGATGAGATTTGGACTTAAGGGGACGCTGCCCAGGGTCTCTTGAATTATGTGTTCTTCGTTTTTTAATCGTTCTCGCGCACGTTGGAGCCGGCTTCTCACCGTGTTCGGAGACACCCCCAGAAACTTGCTAATTTCTTTTCCACTCATTTCTCCGAGGTAGTAAAGGACCATCACCGTCCGTTCACTTTCCGGCAGTTTTTCCATAAGCTTTTGCACGATTCGACGGCGATGCTCAACGGCTGTCTCTTCACGTTGTTCGCGGACATAGTTCGAGTAATCGGTTTCTTCAAGTGTTTCCGCATCAGTCGTTTCCAATGATTGCATTTTCAGTTGCTGCTTCCGAAACCACGCTCTGCAAAGCCGATCCGCAATTACATAGAGCCATCCGGCAAACTGACTTGGATTTTTCAACGCAGCGAGTTTTTTGTGTGCTTGCAGGAAAGTGTCTTGGGTGATTTCCTCAGCGATATGGAAATCTCCGACTTTCCGCCATGCTAAAGCGTGGACGCTTTTTTGGTATTTTTTGACTAAAATACTGAAAGCCTGCTCGTCGCCTGACAATATGCTGTGAATCAGTTCAACGTCATCTTTTTGCATCAGAGACCTCCGATAAACTAACCTAAAACCTTTTAGCGTCTGTCTGTATAATTTCTAACCTATTTAACGTGAGTTTGATAAAAGTAGGATGTTGGGTTTCGCTACCGCTATTTATGCAGAAAGTGCCTTGAAAAGCGGCATATTTGTCCAAATTATACGGTTTTTAGTGTGTATTTACCGCTCAACCCAACCTACAGATTTATTTTCAAGTTCACGTTATTTAGGCTTACAATTGGTAGTGACGCGATTTTACGGGCGATATGTTGCAAAGCTGTCATAAATTGAAAAAAAAATCTGAGTTTTTGATCAGAAATTTCCAATGTCCCCTTTATTTTTTTCATTTCCGTTTCAGCAGGTCGCTTAAAGGGGTGTATTCATTATTTTTAGGTAATTCTGTAACAATGGCGCGCCCGTTACGCTTGAAGAGTTTATATGCCTTGGCATTCGGAGCAGAGGTAAGTACGCGGTAATGGTCTCCGACGATCTCAATCGCCGCGTTGTTGTCACACGCGATACCGATACCACCGCGCTTTGCAATCATCTGCGCAAAAGAGTCTTCCCGCTTCTCATGGTGATAGTGCGGACAGTATACAGCGTTGATGAATCCTAATCCGCTGACACGGATATAATCCCACGCGACGTTGCTCGAGAAAGACCGAGAATCGCTGTGACCATATTTGAACCAGCAGATCGCACCTGCGCTAAGCCCCGACAGCACAATACCACGGGACGCAGCTTCCGCTAACACGGCATCCAAGCCTAACCGCCGCCATATTTTCATCATTCGGTAGGTGTTTCCACCACCGACATAAATTAAATCCGAATCCAATACCAGTGCTGACATCTTTTCAAATGTAGGTGGATTTTGAGTTAACTTGAGGACGCGCGTCTGACATCCGAAATGCTGACCGTAACACGCCTCGAAGGTCTCCACGTATCCGTCAGGGTCGCCGCTGGCAGTCGGAATAAAGAGTGCTTTTGGTTGTGTTTTGCCTGTCAATTCGATGATGCGTTGGTCGATGTCGGCGGTTTCCAGTGCTTTAAGTTCGCCGCCGCCGATTGCGACAATTTTTCGCGTTGTGTTCACGAAGTTCCCTCCGAAGTCGTTTTGCGTGATTGCCTAATACCATTTCTATAAATTATTGTCTCATTAGGCGGTTATTATGATAGTTATTTTCAGGACACAAACTAAAAGTTTGTGGTACAAAAAAGAGATATTTTCAATTAGAAATGGTATAAAAAGTCCAATTGTATTGCGTCTGCTGGGCATTCATGATAACACATCTTTTGAGATTGTGCAATAGCGACAGAAGGAGACTGCAGGGTTATTTATAGTGACCTCTAAAAATAATGAGACATACCTTGAAAGACGGACGAGGGGACCTCGCCCCTACGAACAGTCTTCTTGTTAAAGGAAAAGTGTCTGATTAATTGTTGGTTTTACTATAGATCCGATGGGGCGGAAGATTGGAAGGATAGAAAAGGGCTTTCCGCCTTCCGATCTTTCAGCCTTCGAGCTTGCAAGTGCTCATATCAAGTTTACATTAGAAATAGGCATGTATGCCCATTCCGACGTACACGCCAGCGAGCCCCTTAGATTCGGAGTCGGTTTCTTCTCTGCCAAAGCCTTGACCGACTTCTACATTCAAACCGAGCGGGATCCCGCCAAGCGAAAATACAAGCTCGCCACCAAAGGCGATTCCACCGCCTAACGTAGTGGTTGTGTATTCTCTTGTTTTTTCGCCCTGCGTGCTAATTTTGGGATCCAGAGCGATGATGTCCATCCCTCTTTCGTACCGCCAAGCACCTTCTAAGGTAAAATAGAGTCGAGATAGGTTCCATCTGCTTTGATGCTCGAATATGGCATACGAAATGCCCGCCCCTAACATGTGGTCGCTGTTCTCATCCGTGAGAATAAAACGACCAACGGTTTGAAGATATACAGGCGCAAACCCGGTATAGCGAAAACTGACCCCACCAAATTCGGGTGTCGCCCCTTGAAGTCCGATCCCGAAGTCTTTGGTAAGATTCGTCTCTTGTGCCTGAACTGAGAAGCTAAAAGTTGCGCCTACAAAAATACAGATTAGCCAAAACATTATGCGTGTCATTATTTTCTCCTTTTTATACCATTTCTATAAATTATTGTCTCATTAGGCAGTTATTAGGGTCGTTATTTTCAGGACACAAACTAACAGTTTGTGCTACAAAAAAGAGACATTTTCAATGAGAAATGGTATTATTTATTGGGCACTCAGTAGTGTCACCCGATGTGGATTCGTTGTAGATGGATAATGTATGAGGAGGTCCTGTTTGTTGTCCTTGTTGAGGTCCACCAACCGAGCGTTTCGTTCATCGTTAGGCATAGCGATTGCCACTTTTTGCGGTTTCCGCGCGAACAGCGCCGGTCCCGGTATGCCGGGAAAGAGGTGTAGCTCTTCCCAGTGCTTTCCAACCAGCAGATCTGAGCGTCCGTCGCCGTTCAGATCGCCAAGGAGGACGACTGGAAAGAAGACTCTATCTTTCTCAAAGATATCTAAGTCCGGTCTGATTTTACGCCGGGTGGTCGGTTTATCTGGATAAGTACCATCTTCCATACGATAGCACTCGAGGTCTATTGCAATCGACTTGCCGAGCATTGCCCGGCCCATCCCCGTAAGTCCAGTTTTTACATCTTTGAACAGAATGTCGGTCTTGCCGTCTCCATCGAGATCTTGGAACCCCTGTGCCGAATAGCCCCAAGGTTGCAATCCGCCAGCGGTGCCTCGCGGTCGGATTGTCATGCCGACATCCTGTGCGAACACGATTCCATCAGGTGTTGGCGTACCGAAATGCACCTCATATAGACTGCGCTGTTTTCCAAGGCTCCGTCCCTCTAATGCGTGGATCACGAGGTCGGAAACGCCGTCGCCGTTCATATCTTGAAACGTGTGCAGCACCCTCCGCTTTGTGTTCTTTCTGAAGCCGAAGATGAGCGAGAACATATTCTCGCCGCTGAACCCAAAGGCGATTGCGTAGGCACCGTCAGTGTCGAATGGAATATCAACCGTGAAAGTCTCTGGCACCTTGGAAAACATTCCGTTAGCATCTTGGCGATAAACATCGAAATGGTCTGTGTTCCAAAAGACGAGATCGCTGCGTCCATCTTGGTCGTAGTCCATCTGGTGTACCCGACTCATGTACCAGAGCACCGTTAAAGGCGTTATCCCTATCTCGCGGTAGCTGCGCGTATCGTCCATAGGGGTCTCATCGAGAAAGGGGTCAGGCGGTCCGAGTTTTATCGGGTCGGTGAAGGATCCATCTTGCAATTGCGTGGTTATCCAGAAACCATCAATGTCTGGTACTATGAAGTCATCAAGACCGTCTCGGTTTACATCTCGATGGATGTCAACGTAAGGGATTCCGCCATCTTTCGCTGCCTTGTAATTCGTAGGGACTTCAACCAAGACACGTTCTGTCGTCGATTCAGGATCAAACCAATTCAGACGATTCTGATCATAAGTGATTAAACGATCGCGTCCACCGATATTTGCGACATCAACGAACAATACTTCAGAACGCAGTGTTGCGTTAAGTTCAGGTACCCAAGTCCCTTCACTGAATGTCCAAATGTGCAAGTGCCGATTGCCATTTTCGTCAACGTTCACGACAGCCAGTTCAGCGTAATCACCACCGAGGAGGAAACCGGTTAAAACGGTTTGGTGTTTCGCAGTGCCGGTTTCGATTTCGTATTGCTTGAAGGTGAATTCTGTAGTGGCAGGTATCATTGTTGGAACAACTCCCTCGTTAGATCGAGCTGCGCAGCTCAATAGGCACACGCTAAAAAATAGTATGAAAAACAGGTTTCGTCTGGTTGCAGAAAAAAAGCGTTTGTAAAGTAGGTTTCGCTTTTCCATTTTATCCTCCCGTTAACATAGATAAATAAGTTAACAGTGTTAAGTAATAGAAAAAAATATATTTGGCTTTCGCCAAACAGTTTTGAGTTTATGCCTTTAGTCCCTGAATCGTTGTGTGAATTACCGTGTCAATCAATGTGTCTTCTTCGGTCCACGGGAAGTCGGGAAAATCAATCAGAAGCAAGGTGACCCCGTGAACTGCTGACCACATCACCTGGCCGGTGGTTTCGACATCCACTTCTCGGAATATCTTTTGTTGGATGCATTCGGAGACTATTTCATGCAAGTAATCAAACACCTTTTTGCCAATTGACCCTTCTTGCAGCCGTAAACCCTCTTGGAACTGTGGACGGACAACAAACGTGAGTTTATAATCTTGCGGATATTTTAGACCGAATGCAATGTATGCGCGCCCACTTTTTTTGAGTCTCTCAACCGGATCGTTTATATCTCTTTTGAGTTGTTCAAGTGTGTTTAACAGGTTCAGGAGCGTTTCTTGGCAAACGGAATCTAAAAGATCTGCCTTGTCCTTAAAATAGAGATAGATCGTTGTCGGTGAGTATTCGATTTTGCTCGCAATTTTCCGCATAGAGACGTTTTCATAACCTTCATTGACAAACAGTTCCCGTGCCGCAGAAAGGATTTGCTGTCGTAACTGTTCTTTTTCCCTGGCTCTCCGTTCTTTAATACCCATTGCTTCACCTTTTATTTACACAGTTATTTAACTTAACACTGTTAATTATACCATACATTTTTCTCCTTGTCAAATTTTTTCTTTAATTATTTTGTCTATCTTGCTATAATGATCCCAGAAATCGCAGATGCGCAAATCCACAAATGAAGTAGGAACAACCGATGGAAAACGTACGCATGCCAGAAAAACCGAGCATCCATAACCCGTATTCAGAGCGATACCTTTTGACGCGAACCTTCCAAACCGATCAATCCCTTGTAAGATTGATAACGTATGACGGTATCCGTGATGTGCGGGTCCGAAGAGTCACCCAGTACAATCTTTTGCTCGCTGGTGCGTTGCCGCTGCCGAAATTGGAAGTCCTGCTGGCATTCTCGGTGGAAAACGCCAGACGCTTTTCACCGTATCTGCAAATCTGTGAAGAGGTCAAAGATTTAGGGTTGAGAGCCGTGAAGAAAATAGCGGAGCGTCAGTTCGTAGATATGCGTGTCGCTGTCGGCGATGCGGTCGCGATTACGCTTCGCAACGGCATCGCGGTCCGCGGTATCTGTCAAGCGTTCTCTAAATATAACATGGTACTTGAGAGACACCGTGAATTCCTACTTGTCTATAAGCATGGGATCCACACTTTCGAGAAAAACCCGTATTAAACGTGAGTTTGATAAAAGAGATGGATTCTTGTAGGTTAGGTTGAGCGGTAAACCATAGGTGCTTTTTCGCTATACACAGCCTTCTGTTCTTGAATCACCCGTTGAGGTAGGTAAGTTTAGCGAAACCCAACGTCCGATGCGGTGTGGGTCTCATAATGCGTTGGGTTTCACTCGGTTTTTGGTGATTTCAGGTTTCTCTGTTTTCTTGAAAGTGCTGTGCTGTGTGCGATTTTTAGGAGGTTTCCGTTCAACCCAACCTACAGGACTTATGGTGCGGTTGCATGAAGATTATAGTGGCCTCTAAAAATAATGAGACACACCTTGAAAGACGGACGAGGGGACCTCGCCCCTACGAACAGCACCTACCGGACCTGGGGAAATATAGAATTACCGAAATATTTTCTGATTGTGCTAGAAAAAAGAGACATTTTCAATGAGAAATGGTATAAGGAGGAAAATAGAGATGAGAGTTGAAAATCAAAGTAAATTTTTGTTTGTCTGGTTAATGGTTGTCGTTTTTGGGTTGGTATGGATAAATAGCAGCTATGCTGCACCGCTTGACTTGAAGACCGTTGAGGTCGCCTATCTCTTCAACAAGGGGAACGGTAATGTTGCCAGAGACATTTCTGGGAATGGTCGGGATGGCGACATTACGGGGGCAAAGTACGTCAAAGGTGTCATTGGAGACGGTTTAGAATACGATGGCGTTAATGATAACCTTATTGTCACAGGTTATAACGGTATCGGTGGAACAGAGCCGCGAACGACTGTGTTCTGGTTTAAAACGACAACCGTCCGCGACCATTCCTGGGTCAAGTGGGGTGTGAATTCTCCGAGCCAAAAATACTACATCCGTGCACACGTCCGAGGCGATGAATGTAACTTACGGGTTGAAGTCAACAGCGGCAACAATTTCGGTACAGATAACGTCTGCGATGGTGAATGGCATCATTGTGCAGTGGTTTTTCCCGAGGGATCAGATGCAGTCAAAGACCACGACCTCTATGTAGACGGAAAGCTTCAGGTAAAAGAGGGAACCGAATTTGCGATGGATACCAACGTTGATACGCAAGCGGTCAATATCGGTGCACCTTTGGCGAACCACACCTTTATGATCGGTTCCTTCGATGAAGTCGCTATCTTCAACGTGGATTTGACGAAAGACCAGATTGAGGTAATCATGGATAACGGTTTGCAAACAGCGCTCGGTATAGACCCCCAAGGAAAATTAGCCACAAGTTGGGCGATGCTTAAGACGTATTAATCCCACAGATCGAGTCCCAACAGTTTCCGTCCCAGAGGTGTGAGTTCCGGTGATCCGTAGTTTTTCGCTTCCCATCCCCTTGGATCACCGGGATAGGGGCCATGTCCTAATGCTCTGCGCTCCTGCCAGAGTGTAATGCGCTCTTGTCGCCGATCTTCGTTCATCGGATTCGGTGCGCGATAATAGTTCATGTATTGCGCTAACCGCGGCTTATCAGACGTGTTGCGACCGTTCCCGTGCGGAAGTGCGACGTGCCAAATCAGCAGTGAACCTGCTTTCGCCGGGACCTGTATGAATTTTTCCCTATATATTTCCGGCGTGAGTTCTGGTACCCACGGGTTTTCTTCATTAATCAGCGACTTATGCGCGCCGGGCCAGCAAACGAAAGACCCCTGGTTGTCGGCGGTGTCTCTGAGAAACAGAACGCCTTGTGTGCTGAACCTAACGGGTAGTTTTGAAGTGTCCGCATCCCAGTGATACATCCCAAGGTGATCCCATTCCGGAAAATCGGGATGTTTCGGCGGTTTCATGTTGACCCTATCAATATGGACCCAGATCCGTTCTGTGCCGTAGACTTCACTATAAATCTGATGGATGGGTGGATGCTGATAGACGTTCCACATGGCTTGGTGAAAATACATCTCTACCATGCCTGCCCCGGGTTTATGCGGGGCGCGGTACCAGTCATTCGGATTTGAAGGATCCATCTCCAAGTAAGCAAAAATCGCGTCAACGACCGCCTCGCAAAGTTCAATCGGAACGGCATCTTCGATGACCATGTAGCCGTATTCATCGAAGTGCTCATGATGTGCTTGTGTTAGCATTGGCATTGCTTTTCCTTTGATGTCAGGCTTTCTTATAGTTTTCGTTGAGGAATGTGAGAAGTGCTTCGATCGTCAACGGTTCACCCTTCTCATCGTGAATAGAGATTTCTTTGTCGGCTATTGCTTTGTCCAACTGTTTCTGAAGTTTACCGCGTCCGCTTGCGATCCCTGTTGCAAGTCCTGCGCTGAAACCTCCACCAAAACCTATAGCGATGCCTACACCTAAACCTACAGCGAAACTGTCCATAGTAACGTTCCTTTCTCTATTTATCTTTTTCTTTGTCGGAATTAAAATGATAACAAATTTAGCAGGTAAAGTCAAATTGTGACCAGAGAAAGTTTATTGTGAACTTTCCGACACGCGATACAAAGATAATTAGCAATCGCAAGAATCCATGTTGAAAACTTTGCCGATTTCGCTATATAGTCGCGAATTGAGTCAGTACCCCCGCCCTAAAGGACGGGGCTTGTGCGAAGCGTATACCAAACGTTCACTCCACGAGGTAAACCGCTGACTACCGTAAAATATCGCATATCTGTGATGTGGTAGCCTAACTATGTATCGGATACTCCCCTCGTCTGATACCACTTGGATATGTGATCGGGAAGGGGAAACATATAACCCGAAAGGGAGACTACAAACTATGTTTGTTCCAGTCAAGAGTCCGTCAGGTAAGAAACTC
>JAJEET010000122.1 GCA_022820835.1 Candidatus Poribacteria bacterium | reverse complement strand
ATCCCTGCTGAGGTTAAGCTCCCCTAAAGTGCGCATTTTTTTTAGAATCACCTGGTCCTTTTCTGTAGTGAGGTTATTATGAATCGCCGTTTTTTCCATATAGACGCTCTGAATCGCGCGTGTCGGTGCAATAAATTTAGCCGTGAGAAACCCAACGCGGGGGGCAATCAACACCGCAAGCACCCAGACGGTGAAAGCGACGATGAGTGCCGTCTTGGAATTGTCTAAATAGGTGGAAATTAAGGTCCCTATTGCAAAAAATACGCCGATGTAGAGCAACGAGACGACGGTCAAACTGAGCACGCGTCCGAAGATGTCAGATTCACCTAAAGGAAACCCTTGCGAAACAAGCAAGAGCAAACCTAACAGGAACGACACCAAAAACGGGACAACAAACACGATATAGCCACCCATTAGCTTGCTCCACAAAAACATATCTCGTGGGAGTGCATTTGCCAAAGTTACCCGCAGCGTCCCGGCTTCTCTTTCCCCCGCAACGGCATCAAACGTGAACAAGAGTGCAAGTAGACTGAAGACGGTGCTGACGACAAATAGAAAATCAAGATTCCCTAAAGCCGAGGAGAGCGAGCCCTCCCCAAGCGATGTTGACCCGTGTTTTACACCGTTGCGGGTCATCCCAAGGTAACTCGGAAGGGATTCCCCTAAACCTTTTGCAAACACACTTAAAGGTGTCGGTTCAAGAAAAAGTTTAGAGAATTCTGTATCTGGAGCGGGCGGATCCCGAAGCCAATGAAGCGCATCATCGATTTCTGCAGCCGAGAGTTCGATAGCTGCCTGATAATTGACCTGATTTTGGAGGTAATTGCGGTAATTGATGTGCAAGGTCAGCGGCACGAGCAGAAGACACATCACGAGGAGTGCAACGAACCGGACGCTGAGGAGATGATGCATCATCTCCTTTTGGATCAATGTCAATAACATGTTAAATCCCTCCTATTTTTTACGGTTAGGACTTACGCATTTCTTTTTAAAGTCCCCCTGATAAGGGGGATTTAGGGGGTTAAATACATTGAAATTACGGATTAACGTTCAAAACGGAGCACGCCACGATGCTCAGTACCAACGTAAAAGGCATCTCTATCAACAACGAGAGACGTTATAGCATCTGGAATTTCAGGTACAATTTGTTCCCAAGTCGCTGTTTCCTTTTTGAAGTGATAGATGCCGTCGTCATTCGCGCCATAAACAGTATCCTCCGCTGTTGCTAACGCCTTAATGATGATGCTTTCTCCCGTGTTATCGGTGATTGTATTCCAAACAACGCCATCTTTTGAACTGAAAACGCCTTTGTCGGTTGCGACATGAACCGTCGCGTCAGCAAAGACAATTTGATTGAAGCATTCAACAGTTAGCGGCAGATTTGATGTCCTGTCGTTCCAACTATCACCACCATCAAGCGATTGTACGAGTTGTCCATCCCGCTTACCGACATAGACGGTCTCTCCTGAAGTCGCAATCTTAAAACGTTGTGCCATGTTTTCACGTGTGAGCTCACAAGTTTCTTCGACACATGTATCCGACCATCTCAGGTCACCCGGATTCCATCGGAAGAGTTTGTAGTTGTACTCCATGTAGTACGTTTCGCCACTCACCGCGAAGTTGCCGTATAAACCTTCCAACATCAATGCGTAAGTGAGTTGCCGATCGCCTTGTTCTTGACCCAACAGTTTTAGAAAGCATTCTGCACCAAATCTCGGATTCTCGCGTATTATCTGCGTTGATAAAGACTCAGAATCAACGTCTGGATCATCTGTAGAGCGGGTAAAAGTCATTTGGCCCTCTTGTCTCGGTAACCGATAAGAATCAAAAGGGAATGTCACTCCCTCAAACACCGTCCACATGAGACTTCCTGAATCTCGCGGAGGCGGTGTCTTTCCCTCTTCAAAAATATAACCCTCAACAGGCTCTAAACAATTTTTATCCAGCATTAAATGATAGTAAGCCGTCTCACAATTACGTCGAATTCCTTTCGCATACAGAACACCGTCAATTTCGGAAATCTGTACAATCAGCGGCGTGTCTTCCCTATCTTTGAGTTTTGCATTGAACCTTGGTATCTCAAGCGTATACCTTGGTCGTAGGATGTCAACAGCAGTCCACGAGCTCCCTGCGTCTGTTGATTTGACGACACCTCCCGCAACCGTCGCGTACAAAGTCTTAGCTGCTTCTAAATTTGAACGCGTCTCTTCTAAACTGATTAAATTATCCACGCGGCACTCAAACCTTGTATTGAATCGGTGCCAGGTTTCACCGCCATCCCTTGAGCGATGGATGCCAGTGATGCCCCCTGTATAAAAGGTGTTTTCGTCTAAAGCGACAGCAGCGTTCACACTAAAATTCATGGGTGTAATTCCGGAGGATTCTGTGGAACGCCAAGTGTCTCCACAATCTGTTGAGCGAGCCACAACGCCCTCCTCTCCACCTATCAGTAAGACGGTTTTTCCAGAGGCGACCAGTTGAATCGGCGGCAACGTTTTCATTATCAGATTCCGGGCATCCGCGGGCGTTACATCTGTCCAAGAGTCGCCTGCATCGATAGATCGGAACACCCACCACGAATCCTTACGCATATCACACAAATTATGGTAATTTTCACTTGGCGTTCCATCCCCTTCAAATATATTTACTTCTACGGCGACATAGATAGTGTCTTCAGATACCGCCAAGGAACACACGACCACAGTATTGTCCACCGGCAACTGTAGGTGTTCCCACGTTCCTGTATTGAAGCGGTAGATTCCGAGAGAGGTTCCGGCAAACAGGGTGCCTCCGCTCAATTGTAGTGTATAAATTCCCGATTTCTGTGTGAAGCGGCTGTCTAAACCCTCATTCATATTTTTCCATGAATTTCCAGCGTCATCAGATCGGAAAATACCGTTATTAAGGGTAACGTAAAAAGCATCTTCCGTAATCCGCAATTCCCTCACGTGTCCGTTCGGACAAGGACCGATAGCATTCCAAGTTTTGCCGTCATCGGTTGATGCGAACAACGTATCGGATGGAATTATATAAAGCGTGCCATCGTGTTCAGCAATAGGAACATCGCCTGCGGTCTCTTGACGCAAAAAATCGGTGTTGACAAGTTGCCATTCATTTTCACGCGCAGGCAATTTGTAAATGTTCTCATACCCCATCACTGCGTAGAGCGACCCATCCGAAGTCTTCGTTAGTGTCCCGACGGGTGCCGCCACACCGGGTTCATTCATCTGAATCCAATTCATAACATCCTCCATGAGATCATCTGATACTTGGGAACTGCCCAATGCCTCGCGAACGATAGGGGTCTCTTTCTGCAATCGTTTCCGAGCGCGGTGGAGCCGGCTCTTAACCGTGTTCGGCGACATCTCCAGAAAGTCGCCGATTTCTTCGCAACTCATCTCACTGAGATAGTGAAGTGCCACCACTGTCCGTTCACGCGCCGTCAGTTTTTGCAGAAGGTATTCAACGATTTCGCGTTGCTTGTCTGTTGCCGAATTTTCAGTCTGTTCCGCCATATATTGCGTGTAGAACAGTGCCTCTATCTCTGCTGTATCCATCGCCTCCAAAGATTGCATCGGGATTCTTTTCTCCGCAAGCCATGCCAGGGAACAGCGGGTAGCAATCATATAAAGCCACCCTGAAAACCGGTTCGGGTCTCTCAGCGTTCCGAGTTTTTGGTAGGCTTTAAGGAAAGCGTCCTGCGTAATTTCTTCAGCGATTTGGTAATCTCTTACCCGTCGCCATAGGAATGCGTGTATCTGTTTCTCGTATTTTCTCACGAGGGCGGTGAAGGCACTTTCATCGCCTGCTAAGATACGTTCAACCCATTTCGCATCGTCGTTTTTCATGCGGATCCTCCAATCAACAATATTGACTTGTGATATGTGACAGGTATTATAGGGTGGTCGGTTGCAAATTCGTAATTTGTTTTTTTAGCGTCCAAAAATTTCCCATAACTTTAGACCGGACAGACGATTCATAGCCTATTGATCTTTAAATTATACTATAGCTTGGACAATCTTTTGTAGAATAGGCTGTTAGCCTGTTCCGTTTGTAGCAGTGCCCTATTAACTCTAAACTTTACTATAAATGACCCTGCGAAAGTAGAAATAGGTTGTTGACAAAATGGAGGCGTTGTGTGATAATGCTACTGCTGAGAAACGATTTATGCATTGCGCGCACCTAAGAATCCAGCGTATAATACCATTTCTGATTACATTTGCCTCTTATGTGGCGTAAATTGTTAGTTTGTGTTCTGGTATTCCACCGCATTTCATAACATTCGGTAATGCGGCAACGCTGTTCAGAAATGGTATAATGTAGTATTCCAGAACGCCGAATCTGTTGTTAAATTTGCTGCTTTTGAATTACAGAGCGGCAACACCTTACTAACCATCCACCAATAACAGGAGGAACAGATGGCTAACGAACTTATGACAAACGAAGAGAATTACGCTTTTGATGTGGCGGGCTACCTACACATTCCGGGTGTTCTCAGTCAGGAAGAGGTAGCAGCACTCAACGAGGCATTAAACGCATTTGGTGAAACCGAGACGCTGTTAGGCGGCGACAGTCCACACCGCGAATTGTTCCGCGATTTACTGATACATCCGAAATTGGTGTGGTATCTGAACCAGATCATCGGACACGGTTTCCGACTCGATCAGGCACCCCGATTGTTGGGGCAGCGAGAAGGCGAAACCGGTCTAACACTCAGCGGCGGCGATGAACCGAGAAATCCTTCCTTGGCATACCGCATACAAAAGGATCGGAGAAGCTGTCAAGGCGTGAAAGCGGTCTGGGTGTTGAACGACATCGAAGAAGGCGACGGTGGACTCGTCGTTGTTCAGGCGAGCCATAAGAGCAATGTCGAAACACCGAACGACTTGGCAACCGGCGTTGATGATATGGATGTCGTGGTGCAACCAGAACTCAAGGCAGGCGATCTATTCTTGATCGCGGAGCCGACACTCCAAGGTGTGCGTCCATGGAAAGACGAACCGAAAAGGTTGTTGAGCTACTGGTATGCGGCGCGGGCAGCAATCCAATCCAATCCAGTTGGCCCCCACTCAGAAACCGAGTCCTTACCGGGATGGGCAGAAGAAGCAACGCCAGCGCAAAAGGCTGTCCTGTATGTCCCTGGGTACAAGGGTTCAAGTCCACCACCAGTGATAAATACAGACGGTGAAGAGACATGGGTAGAAGAAGATTCGTCCATCGTTCATCCATCAATTTATATGCGCGATCCGAATTCAGGCATCGATGAGAAAGAGTTCTACTTTTGGGATTTAAACGGGTACCTCGTGGTGCGCGGTGTGATGGATGAGCAGTGGTTGGCAGAAGCAAATGAAGCGGTGGATAAATTCCAAGATCGCATCGTTGTCGGCAATGAACTGGCGGGCGGATCGGTCAGCCAAGCCGGTACAGGTCGTCCGCTCCTATCGGGTCTGTTAAGCCTACCCGACCCTTATAACGAACCCTTCCGCCGCATGATTGCGCATCCTACTGTGGTGCAGCGACTCAACTGGATGGGCGGTAGCGGTTATCGGACGGGTGGCGCGACCGTATTCTGCGCAGTTGAAGGCACATCAGGGCACTCACTCCACGACGGCAATGAACCGATGAGTCCATCGCGCGGTTATGATTTCAAAAACGGACGCAGTTATGCCGAAACTGTCACGATTACCTGGCAATTGCGCGATGTCGAACCTGGACTCGGCGGTTTCGCATGTGTACCCGGTTCCCATAAGACGCAATACTCCATGCCACGCGGCATTCGGACGTGCGACGATACCATGGGTTTAGTCGTACAACCCGTCATGAAAGCAGGCGATGTACTCTTCTTTATGGACGGCGGTTGCACACACGGGGCTTTAGCATGGAAGAATCCGATACCCAGACGTGGCGTCCTGATTAAGTATCAATCGAAAAATGTCAACTGGGGCGGCGGCGTGATTGATCCACAAGACCGGTGGGGCGATATGGTCGAAGATATGACCGAGGAACAATTCGCTGTGATGCGAGGTCCCGAACGCGATGGTCGTCACCGGACTGTACCGCGACTGGTCGTAGAAGATGGAGAAGTCTTCGTCTCGTATGATGCTGAAGGCGATAGTTACGCATCAAAACATCGCCGCAAACCCGGCGAAAAACGCTCATAACAAACCTGTTTTTGTCCCTTACCGTTCCGGGACCAAATCCGCGAACGGTAAGGGATAGCACAAACAATTTTGTGTCGCACAGGATACCATTGGCGAATCCTTCTGTTAGAATTCTAACAGTTTTACCGAACATTGTCAGGAAAAAAAATAAATTACGAGTTGGTAATCTGTTGTTTCAGGCTCTCGATTTCTTGGGTGAGGTTTGCAATTTTTCCGTCTTGCTCGCGTATAAGTGCTTCAATTATCCCTCGATCTTTAGGGGTGAGTTCCTGAAAAAGTTCTTGTACCTCTTCACGGGTGAGTTCCTTAATATTTTTTGTTTCTTGCGCGTTGTCTTTTATGCTCCGCCAGCCTATCATAACCGTCAATACCACCAAAGGAATCCCTATGAGTGCCATCAACCCGACTATAAGGTTTGTAACGAGTGAAAGTCTTTTCTCAACGCTTTCATTCTTGGTATTGATGTATTCTTTTATATCCTTCTCAAAACTCTCTATTTCCGCGTTGACCTCCTCTTTGACAATCAGACGGATCCTGTTCAGATCGGCATCAGATAACTCACCGAGAGACGGCAGCGCGATTGCACAGAATAGGATTGAGAGGGCAAGTATCATTTTCATGAATATCCTTTGTTAAGCAAAAGGCAGACGCGTAACCACTTAGTTCCCGTCAACTGGTCTGCCCTTGTTTAAACCAGTCCATAGAGCATTGAAACATGCAAATAGTATAGCAGTTTTCCTGCTTTTTGTAAAGAAAAAAGAGTAGATGAGCCAGGGGTATTTAGTTTTACACATTCACTTTATATCTATGTATAGTCTCTTCGGTAGGAGCGAGCTGTGCTCGCGATCTTCGATAAGAAAACGTTTACTTATGTAAACCAAAACCAATACTGGAACTGAAAACTAAATCGTCCTGGTAGATGAGCAGGGTTTATCGGAGGCTATCAATATGCAGTTTAAACACCTCAGTCAATCACAACTTGCAAGGAAGATAGTTATTTGGGCACTATCCATCTTGCTCCTATTTTTCGGGTTTTTCTCTAACACATGGCGAGTTGCCGAACAGAATTGGTTTGAGAAACATCAGAAAGACACCGAAGCGCATATCATGGGTAGAATGGTCAAATCTCGCCAAGACGGTATCTTCTCAGCGGGGGGTCTGAATGGTTGGGGAACAGCGAAAAGTACGGATGCGGAATGGATACCTTCAACAGCACTGGGTCCCCAATATACAGCTTATCTTTACGAGCTCTCCTTTGAAAAATTTTCAACCTACAACTCACAACCTGGCGGTCAAGGCATGATTTTTAGTCTACTTGACAGGCTGATTCCATTTTCGCAGCAAACCAAATTAAGGTTATTCTATGTGCTAACAGCTTTACTTTCCGCAATCGCGCTGGCTTTCATCATAGGCTGGTTCTATGAAGCATTCGGGGGGTGGGTCGCGATATTCGTCATAACTTCGGCGGTGCTTTCCCAATGGTTGACAGTCTTTGGAAAGAATCTCTGGTGGAGTTCATGGGCATTTTACTTACCAATGATTGTCGTCATGTACTTCCTTAAACACTACAGAGAAACATTGGACCGACAACTCATCAGGTTCGGAATTGTTATCTTCATTGCGGTTTCCATTAAGTGTTTCATCAACGGTTTCGAGTATATCACAACTACACTGGTCATGATGCTGGTGCCGTTCATCTATTATGTTATCCTTGATAAGTGGAGCCGCCACCAATTTGTAAAATGGACACTTGCAGCTGGGCTTGGCTCAGGCATCGCAATTTTTCTGAGTCTCATCATGTTATGCTTCCAGATCGGTGCCGCCAAGGATGGGTTCATGGACGGCGTTGAACATGTGATCTGGTCTTTCGGTAAACGCACTTATGGAGAAGCGGAAGACTTTCCACCGGTATATGCTGCCAGTCTGAACGCGGGTACGCTAAGTGTGGTCATGACTTACATGAACGGTATTTTCTTTGACTTCAACAACTATCTATCCGTCACAAACGAGTTCGTCTCTAACTTCCTCTTGAAAATCCGCTACTATTATCTGATCGTTCTCTTTATCGCGATGTCTGCACTGCTGTTGTGGCGTAGTCATGCAGAACGACGACACCATTATATCGCCTTAATCTGCGCAACATGGTTCTCAATCTTAGCACCCTTATCGTGGTTCGTCATCTTCAAATCGCATTCCTACATCCATACGCACATGAGTTTCCTTTTGTGGCAGATGCCGTTTACACTCTTCGGCTTCGCAGTCTTCGGGTCCGCCGTTATCGCATGGACAAAAAGACCAAAAATTGAATTAAAGCAAGGTTAGGTTGAACCTTACCTCAAAACCTTTATCTCTCCCCAGGCGATAGCAAGTTTCTTCTCAGGGCTGACTGCAAGCCCTTGTGAATTGAAGTTCCGTTCGACTTCATCATCTGTCAGCGCACGATCATAGATGCCCACCTCGTCTATAAGTCCTTCAAAATATCTACGGGTGGCTTCGCCGATCCGGACAGATGCACCGATGAACAACGGAGATTCTGTGGTAATATCTGTGCCTTCAGACGCTCCTCCCTCAGCGTCCAATTCACCATCAATATAGATGCGAGTCGTATCCGATCTATCTGCCACAAAGAGGACATGATGCCATTTTCCATCAACCACTTCTTTGTCTGAATTAAAGACCACTTTTGGACCTGGACCGGCTTCGTTCGCAATCGTCACACTCAATTGCGTCGTCATAATTTTCCAGAGGATCCTGGCATTGTTACCGCCATCTCCTTTGCTAACAATTGTAGACTGTGCGCCGTCCAATTCTGGTGGTTTATCAACTTTGATCCATGCCATCATTGAGAAATCTATATCATCGCCAAAATCCAGACTTCCATTAGCAGGTGAGGAAACATTAATAGCATCAGGCTGACCGCCGAATTCAAACGCTTCGCCGATTTTGCCTTTGACCTGCTTAGGGGCACCTACAATCGTTCCATCATTACTTCCCACAAGGTCTTTAACAATATTGCCTCGAACATCTGCAGCATCAAAACTCCAGTAACTAACCAATCCGCCTTCAACAACTTGGCTCATAAGCGGATTCGCCTGCAAAACCAAGATCGCTAAAGTTAATATCAAACCCGTTTTCGCGTTCATTTGATTTCTCCTTTTTTATCTTGAGCAATGCTACGAAATCGTTTGACCGCATGAGCGGCTCAAATCCCTTCTGACAACAACCACCAATGACACGATTTCTTCAAATTATAGCATACATAAGAAAAGATTGTAAAAAGGAAATAGTCGTGATAACATAATCCAAGTATTAACCATGAACGGAACAAGTAAAACAGTATCATGGAGATTATATGACCGTTAATCGATTGGATCAATGGATTGGTAGAGATCAATTGAACCCCGACGAAATAGAGAATAACCGCTTCTTAAAAGCTGCGAGTCGCTTTGCACGGACAGCCATAGAATACGGCAGAGACAGATACAGTGGCAAAGATATGCCGCTCTTTGCCGACTGTCTTCATATCGACCACTTGAAGGCACCTAGATCTATGACCTCTCACCGCACAGGCACCGAGCCGAAACCGACGGTCTGGAGTTTCTTTCAGAATCAGCAGAACCTAATGCGGTTGCTCGCCTCTTTAAGCCAGTTCACAGGGGACAGCAAGTATGTCCGGGCCGCAGGAGAAGCCGCCGAATATATGTTCAACAACTACTGGTATCCAGAGAGTGGTGTTCTACATTGGGGCGGACACGGCTATGTGGACCTGGTAACTGGGAACAGATACGGCATGAAGGGTGTTGTCCACGAAATAGAGGACGTATATCCGTATTGGGAATTGCTGAGAGCCGTGGATCCCGACCGCGGCGAGATGCTGATGAAAGGTATCTGGGAAGCGAATATCAAGGATTGGGATGCCTTACACTACAATCGACACGGTGATTTCAGAAAGCAGGTTGACCATGCCAATACTTGGAACAGACCTTGGCACGGATACAAAGCACCCCAAATCAGTGGCGATCTCTCGTTTATCAGCGTGGCATTGGATTTGGCTTACGCCGCATATAACTTAGGCTACCAAAAGCAGGAAGAGGCACCGCGTATTTGGGCAGAACGCCTCTTAAATTTGATTGTAAAGCAACGCGACCCAGAGACCGGTATCTGGCCCAATCTGCTGCATCCGCAAAGTGGCAAACGCGGGCTTAACATCTTCGGCAGAAAGTATCCGCAGGCGACCGAACCGAGGGTCTATGTCGGCAACCAATTGAACCATACCATTACGCAGATGATGGGAATGCTCACAATCGTAGAAAACGCCGAAAAGTACGGACGTATCGGCGAAATAGCGCATATCAAGGAAGCAGTTGAACAACACATCATCGGTTTCCTGAATGCCTCCTACGACCGAAAAAACAACACGCTGAAAAGCATCGTTATTGACGGGACGGATCTCACGGATTTTCGGATACAGGGCCCTTTCAGAGATGCGAAGTTATACTTTGGTGCAAAAGAAGGTGGCACATTCCTACCGCAAAACATTACGCCGCTCTTTACGTCCGTCTGTGCCCGTGGGTATCGCGTTTCTGAAGGCAGAAGCGAGTTCAGAGACTATCTACGCATCGTGTTTAAAGCCTTCGGCATCGGAGACATCGGTGCTGATAAAAATTCCGCACCGTCGTTGAATTTTGACACAACCGCCTTGGAACCCGCTTATATCTTCGCGTTGGTGGATCTGTACCGAGTAGAACCGAAGACAGAATTTTTGGCGATGGCGGATCGGATAGCCGACAACCTACTGCAAAGCAGACAACACCCCGATAGCGGACTTTTTACACTCGAAGATGATTTTATTCTCCACAGTAAAGTCATGGATAAACCCGAACTACAAGAAGGACATGAAGGGAAAAGCGTGGCTGAACTGCTGCAGGATACCCATAGAACCGCAAATCTCGATGCGATGGAGCCGCTGGCACTGCTCAGTATCTACGCCGCACAAACCGGACAATACAACATCCTGCCCGAATGGACAGCCGGTGGTCTTTACCTCAAGGTGAGCAGCGTCGGTCATATCGTTAGCAAAGAGATGCAGCTCTGGTTTGATAAGCCTGCACTCAAGCAATTTTACAAGGACAGTAACATCAACTGCACCTGGTCTATTGAGGAAGACTGAAATTTAGTTTTCCCATCTCGGTCAACATCATAAATACAGCCATCAACAATCTAATAGGCATACGTCTTTGGATCAAGACAGACGCACGTAATACCATCCATCCGTTCAACGCCCCCTTCTCCAAACCGCTCCATTGTCAGCAAACAAGCTGAATCGTTTTCGCAGCCGGTTTTGCTACGGCTGCATCGTCAAAGTGGAGGTATCCGTCTGGGTCAAAGTCTATGTCGTCACTTACCCCCATTTTTTTATGAATGTTCTTGTGTGAGGTGTTTGGTAAAAGAAATGCGGGAAAATCAGGTGAGTTATGATAGAATACCTCCTGAGAAAAGATATTTTTACACAACGCAGGAGGTATTCTGATGAGATA
>JAJEET010000136.1 GCA_022820835.1 Candidatus Poribacteria bacterium | reverse complement strand
CTGTAAATACTGAAAATCCATGCGCTTGGCATATCTGATCCTTTGGTCTGCGTTTATAAACACTTGGGTGTTTTTCTATTCCAGGGATAAAATCTTCTTCTTGAGGCGGATTATTCCGAACAAGATAATATACTATTCCAGACGCGGGTTCAGCATCTTCTGGAGGACAATTATCTAAATGTGAGCCTAATAATCTCAATTTCCTATATTCCTTTAATAATATTCTTAAAATAAATCTAATAACACGACTTGTGCTAGATAATTTTGTTTTATATCGTTTTGCTTATACGAGAAAGAGATCTTTGAGTTTAATCAAGTAACGTTCAAAACATCGGTTCACAAAGGCACCGTGAAAACAACTAGCACAAGTCGTTAATAACAGTACCAAGATATAACTCTAAGTATACACTAAGTTGAAAAAAAAAAGCAAGGATAACAGACTCAATAGGCAGGACGATTTAGTTTTAAGGAATTATTGAGCTTTAGGTCTCTTTTTAAAGATCCGGTTCGGTAGCAAACCGAACCTACCGGGCCCGGGAGTCCGAAAATTTGGTAAGAAAATGGAAAACTATAGCGAAACCTACAATTAAGTAGACACTTTTCCTTTAAGAAAAAACAGTTCGTAAGGGCGAGGCACCCTCGCCCATCTTTCAAAATGTGTCCTATTATTTTTACAGGTCACTATAATCAGTAGATACCGTCTATCTATCCCCCTTCTTTCGGGCAAGTCCGCTCTCTTTCAAATAGACGTTAAAACGACGACTTTATCTGCCCCCAAGTTATCGTCAATTTATCCTGTGCTTCAACAGCACTCGCATTTAAGTTTGGAATGTCCGGACCTGTGATGCGGACGTTATCGTAATCCACAATTTTGTCCTGATTACCGAGTGCTACCGTTCCGCTTTTGTACTGATTATCCTTTGCTTCAATCATCATCTCGCCATCATAGAAGACCTTGATAGTGGTACCTGAAAAACTCAATCTGACCGTGTGCCATTTATCCACCTCTGGCTTATAAGGAGCTTCACCGTGGTTTTGCAGCCCGGTATTAATGTCCCAACCCGGATTGCTAAACAGATTCATTTTTGCCGACCCGGGATATAACCAGACAACATAATGGGAACCTGTCTTAAGGTCAACGCGCCCACGGACACCGCCTGGGAAGTTGGCGATCTCTTTGTGCCGCAAATCAACCTCCACGTCATAGTCTGTCCATTTGCTTGGGTCACCAACGTTTAACCCTTCGCCGGTAAAATTGAACTGTGAGATCGCCTCGCTCCACACGAGGCCCTTTGGATCAAAGGTGACGAAAGTGTTCCCTTTTTCTATCCCCCAGAAAACCTTGCTATCTTCATTCTGTGGGGAGCGCTCCCAGCCTTCTGTATCACCATCCTCAAAATCATCGAGGATTTCCCCGCCAAAGCTAAGGAGAACCGATGCAAAAACCAAGATGGAAACAGAAATAGTAATTCTCATAAAAAGTTGAAGCGATGAAAATCGTCTTGCACCTAACATCTTTATCTCCTTTATTGTGTTAATCTCAGAGGGTTCTGTCTAAATCATGGCATTGCAGTCGTATCAAAACCTTCGCTACTGGGCACCTCTGCAATTTACCGATGATTTGACAGCGGTAGAAACCTCACCTTGCAGCAAGGGACGTATTCTCTACCAACAAGAATAAGAAGAGTATACCACAACCTACAAAAAATATTACATCTATTTTTTCACCCTGGTCTGATATACAAGTACCTCGACTATACGCAGATCTCCACTCGTTCCTTGGAACATGAGTTCAAACCAACAACCTATCCAAACCGATCTGGACGATAGGGCGCGAACCGATCCACTCGAATACCGTCCACGATCTCTAACGTCGCCATCTCGCCCACCAAAGGTGCCAACGTCACACCACTGTGCATGAGCGCAACATATAGATTCGGCACCGTTTCAGTAAATCCGAGGACAGGAAACCCATCAAGCGGCATCGGACGATAACCGACGGGTGTCGGAATCGCCCTCGCGTCCGCTATCGCTGGCAGATAGGTTCTGGCACGGTCAAGGAGCGCATCCGCTTGCTGTTGCGAGTCGTCCCGATTTATCCCCTCTTGCGTCCCTTGCCCGATTCTGAGGCTGCCATCAGAGAGTTGCCGGAGGTGAAGATGTTGATGGTTCTCATCTATAGCCGGGGCATGAATAACCGCTACGTTGTGTAAAACCTCAGCACACGGCGTAGTCTCAATAACGATGCCAGGACTCCGTTGTTGCGGAATGTGTACCTGTGCCAAAGATGCGAGTTCGGTCGTCTGGACACCGCTTGCTAAGACAACAACATCGCACGGAAACTCGGCATCAGCGGTTTTGACTGCCACGACGCTACCATCGCGAACAACAAATCCCGTAACGGCTGTCTGCGAATGCACAACCGCACCCGCTTCGCACACCCGTTGGAGACAGACAGTAATAAAAGTATCGGTCTCTACATGGATATCCGCCTCGGAGAGAGACGCTGCAAGGACATCACCGGGATGTAGACGCGGTTCAAGTGCCAACATCTCCGCACGCGTGATTAGGCGACACGGATACCCCCACGTCTGAATTTGTCGGACACGTTGGCGGAGCTGCGTCGCGCGATGTGGATCATTTTCCCACCGCATTTCACCACCGTAACGGATACCAACATCCACATCCAGTTGATGTGCCAACCGGTACCACATATCCAACGAGCACCGATTGAGCGTGTGGTACGCGCGAGGATCTTTTCCGAACCCGTTCACCCACGCAAAAGAGTGACCAGACGCTCCGCTACCGGGAGTGTCGCGTTCCAAAAGTGTTACAGCCATACCAGCACGCCGCGATAAATGATAACCGAGCGTGGCACCGACAATACCGGCACCTACTATCACAACTTTTTTCGTCTTGGAATTAGGAGATATGTTTGACATTGCTAACGATGTGCCGCGACAATAAAACCTGTTAAACCAGCGAGCAACAACTGGAAACCGGTTTCATAAAACAATATGAAAAACGGTTGGCAAAGCGCAATCAAACTCAGCGCAATTAAGCCAACAGAAAGGCGTTCACATAAGGTTTTTTCCGAAAAGACACTGGAAAAAACAATTATGCCAGGAAGGAGTAGGTGTAAAGCCGTACCGCCAAGCGACGGAAAAAATGGTTGATAGAGGAAAATAATGCCGAGACACACTAAGACTGCCGAACCAAGCGTCGCAACTCGCTTCCTTGTTGTCGTCATGCCAAACGCAATCGCACCCGCAAACAGAAGATGGAACGCTGAACCGCGCAGAATCGCAGGCATCGGGAGATAAAGAAATCCGAGTCCAAAAATTAAACCAACCCCGGATACAACGGCTATCCGATGTTTGTTCTCAAAACCAGTCCCACCGAGGATCGCAGCAACACTTAGCAGCACGAAGGAGATACCTTTCAGCAGGACAGCATTCTGTGTAACAAACGAAGGCAACGCGGAGATACCGCCTATATAAAGAAAAATAATACCGATAATAAAGAGACCAATGGCAAGCAGTTGATTCCGTCTTCTTTTCGTCATAGCGATTTTTTAGTAACCTGTGGACATACTCGACTCAATTTTCTCAACTTTTTCGTTTCAACAGACGATCCATCCAACCCTTAGACTGTTCTTCTACCAGTTTACGCCTCAAATCCTCAATTTGTGAAGACCACTTCACTCTCTCGACCTTGAAAGCTTCAATCTCCTCTCGAAGTTCCGCATTTTCGGCAGCAAGTTTTTGTTTATCCGCCTCCAATTTTGCACAAGTTTCCCGCAGATATGTAATATCAATAACTTGACAACTCAGATTCTCAATAATATCATCCGTTGGCATATTATAGGAGAGTCTTTTTATCAGCGGAGCAAGACCGTCAATCCGTAGTTGAATTTGCGGTGTCGTGGAACCTCCAAGGTCCTCAGACGGCGCAGAAACAACCCGTAAAAACGGTTGAATTTCTGCATCCCGCCGTTCCAATGTTCCACTGATGGTACCTTCTTCCACACCTATAATTTCTGATATCTCGGAAGGTTTCAAATAGAGATCCATGCCAAATTTCCTAAGATTGCCAATTCACGAAATCCCGTCCCAATACTTCCACATATCGTCAGGGGTTTCAAACCTAATCGCGTCAAGGTCTTTCCGTCGGTACCTGCTGATAAGTGCAATTCTGACGTTGCGCCCACAGTTTGAACCAGCAGTATGGCTCATCTGATGATGCCAGAAACAGACATCGCCGCCGTTGCCTGTGAATTCATAACTCGGTCCTAAATCAAATGGAGCAACGCCACCAGGGAGGCTATCCAAATCGTGGTGTCTGAAATATTCCGCCCAAATGCGATGGCTCCCGGGCCAAACCGTAAATCCGCCGCCCTGCTTTTCAACCGTGTCAAGATAAACCGTCGCACCGAGCGTGAACGCACCGACAACACCTTTCGGCACACCGTTCGTAGGCGTGTGGTAACCGTCAAGATGTCCACCACCAGGTTCGCGCCATTCTCTATCTGGATCCGGGAAATTGATATGCGGCCCCGCACCACCACTCGGATTCAATTTATCCTTGCCGACCAGTTCTTCTGCCATCGCGAAAACTCGGTTATTGTATGTCGTGCCAGCAATTACATCTTCACCGCCGACAGGGACCGTACGATAACCTTTACGAATCCAAGACTCCGGGTCGTTCCTATCTTCGTCAAGTGCCTCCCAGAGCCTGTCAAGTGCAGCATCGATCGCTTCTTGGCCCAGCGCACCCCGCACAACCAAATAGCCGTTTTCTTTGAAAAATGTTTTATCAGCATCCGATAAATATCCCATAATTTTCTCCTCCGCTCGGATCGTCAACTTTGTGTGCTTTCTAAGCACGCCATTATACACGAACATCAAACCCGTTCTCTTCGCGTGCCTTTTGGTAAGGTACTTCCTCTATGTTCAACCCGAAACCGGGGGCTTGCGGCACATTCACATAACCATTGGAGATAGTATAACCGGAATCATCTATACCGGGAGTCGTCGCATGATCCCACTCGGTGAACTCAAACCGCTCTACCTTCGCCGCGAGATGACAAGTGACAAAATTGCCGTAGTAACCACCATAGTGATGTGGTGCTGTACCCACATCAAAGGCATCCAACTCAGGTCCCAACTCAAGCCAACGTGAAAATCCCGGATGAAAAATATCGTATTGAACGATGTCAATGAGTCCATCTTTCGCCCAATTCACAAGATGCGGCGACGCGCCACCTTCACCATCTGCAATACGGGTTGCCAACCCCTCAGCATTTAACCACTCTTTCAGCAGACTATAGACACGAGCATCCTCGTGGAACGCCTCCTCCATCCAATACACCTTAGCATCGGCAGCTCCACCCAATACCTGCTTCGTAAGGTTCAGATTATAGCCGTTATTCGCATCTATCAAAATCGTAGCATCGGCACCAACAGCCTCACGGACCGCACAGATAACATCAATATCGCGTTGTGTCCCTTTCTCAAGTGGCATGTGCATAGCACCACGTCCAACTTTGATTTTGTAAGCGTTATGCCCGCGTGCCTTCCCCTCTAACGCCTCCGAAGCGATGAGTGCCGCCGCTTCAGCATTGTCATCAAGATGCAAGTCATCAATATAAAGCGAGGTGTCGTAACACGGCGCGCGAAACGCACCATTTTCGCCAGAAAGCAGAGAATAGACAGGTTTTTGCGCTAACTGTCCGACCAAATCCCAGAGTGGGTACTCCAGCATCCTGAACTCTTCGGCGACACCACTTTCCAGATCAAATGCATCGCTGAGCTGAAACCCGACGATAGCCTCCGCCTTCTCACGTGAAATTGATGAAAAGCCGAAACCACTCACCCCATCCGTCGTCGTTAAACGAGCGATCGGAGGACGGACATGGAGACCGTGTTCACCAAGACGCGAATTGCAACCGGCTTTGCGTGGACGCTCACCGGTTAAACGTGCCCATTCAATACGTTCAATTTTTACATTTTCTGTCATTTTTTAAACTTTCCTTGCGGTCGGTCAGGTAGAACAGAAACCCAATAGTTAAAAATTTATAACTGGGTCTCAAGTAAAGCTATACTCTTCGGATCCAACTTGTTATAGTTCTCAATTTCATAACGATTGCCATCTGCATCCTTGATCAGAACGCGCCCATTCTCAAGCGAGTCAATATCATATCGCGTGCGTAAACCGAACTGCACATCTCCCTGTGAAGTTTCAACCACCCACTGCGTAATCCCGAACTGCCCCTCAATCGCATTGATTTTGGTAATCTTCGGCATAAAGTAGCGTTTCTGCAACTCTTCAACGAGCACTTTACGGGACTCATGTGGTAGATGCTTTATATCCTCGATAATACCGATCTCATTAGATTCTTCATCCATGAGAGAAATATATCGGCTGGTTTCGCTTACTGGAAAAGCGTAGACCGGTTGAACTCTGGTCTGAGTCGTTCCATCTGGAAGTTGGACGACCAACTCTTCAAACGCGTTCCGCTCAATCCTGATAAGGCTCGCATCCAGAAACTCTAATTCATCTTCAACCTTAATCGCTTCCTTCATGAATATGCCCTTCCTTCAAACGCAAATTACCACGCCCGAATCCTCGACAATTCAGTCTGTTTCGCACACAAATTCGCATAGGTCCCGTCTTTGGCAATAAGTTCCTCATGCGTTCCGATTTCGTCTACCTCACCCTCTTTCAGCACCACAAGCCGATTGGCGTACTTAAGGGTTGACAGCCTATGCGCAATGGCAAACACGGTTCGCCCTTGGATGAGTCGTTCCAATGCCTCTTGGATTTTGGATTCCGTTTCGGTATCAACAGAGGAAGTCGCTTCATCTAAAATAAGGATGCGCGGGTTTTTCAAAATTGCGCGCGCAATAGAGATCCGCTGCCGTTCGCCACCGGAAACCCGTGCCCCTCTTTCGCCGACCATCGTGTCGTAACCGTCCGGGAACTTGACAATAAAATCGTGGGCGTTCGCCGCTCTCGCAGCAGCAATAATCTCCTTCCGAGATGCTCCGGGTTTCGAGTAACCAATATTCTCCGCTATTGTACCTTGGAACAGGAACGGATCCTGCAAGACCACACCGATCTGTTGACGCAGTGCCTTAACCTGGATATCACGACTGTCGTAGCCATCAATGACGATTTTCCCATCATTCGGGTCATAGAAGCGCGTAATCAGATTGATGAGTGTGCTTTTCCCGGCACCGCTGTGTCCGACCAATCCTATCATTTCACCCGGTTCCACTGTAAAACTAACACCGTCAAGCGCATTTTTCTCATTATCATAAGAGAAATAGACATCTCTAAATTCAACGGCACCCCGAATATCTCTAAGTGCCACCGCATCGTCCTTATCTGCAACGCTCGGTGGTGTATCCATAATTTCAAATACACGTTCAGCGGAGGTCCCCGCCCGGATAAACCGCTCGTTCATCTGACAGAGCGTACGCACTGGACCAAAGAACTGCATCATGTATCCTTGGAACATAAACAGGGTACCAATGGTTAAATCGCCTTGAAAAATTTGCCATCCGCCCACAAGCCAAATTAGGATAGACCCGGAATAGGTGATGAATTCCATAATCGGACGGTAAAGACTCCCAAGCCGCGCAGCGTTCATCTCACCCGTAAATACCTGATACGTCGACTCGTTAAATCGGCTTATCTCATACCTCTCTCTGGCAAACGCCTTAACAACGCGGACACCCGGAATCGTACTTGCAAGAATCGTACTAATGTTCGCATACCGTTTCCATAAGACATGGTACACCTTGCTCATCATTTTTCCAAAGAAAATCGTAAAAAAGATTAGACACGGAATCGGTATCAGCGTCCAAAGCGCAAGCTGCCAGCTAAAAGAAAACATAATCACACACATAAAAATGAGCGCGAGAGAATCACCAACAATATCTTGTAACCCATTCGCGATAAAATCACGAAGCCTTGATACATCATGCGTGATCCTTGACATCAAATTCCCAGTATCCCGATCATGGAAAAAATCAATGGAGAGCGCGTTCAGGTGTTCATAGGTCTCATTTTGGAGCCGTCTCGTGATATTCTGCCCCGCCCATGCCATCATATAACCGCGTATAGATGAAAAAATCATCGTAAAAACCCTAACGCCTGCCATGAGTAGAATAAGTGCTATAAGATGCCCAAAGGTACCAGCAGCCGGTATGTTGTCAAACCAACCGCCCAAAAAATTAACGGTCGCTTGAAGGTGACCCCACGTCGTTTCCTGAAGCGGTTGCCCCGAATCAACAGCGGTCTCAACCGGCTTCAGAATCGTGTCAATCAATTCCTTACTAAGAATCGGCGGGTAGACTGCAACAAATCGGATGACCATCATCATCAGAAACGCAGGCACAATGACGTACAAAAGAGGAACAGCGTACTTCAGAAGCCGAACGATAAGCCTCCCTTTTTGAACGCAATTGACACAGACACCGGACCAACTCGGTATAGGCTGACCGCACTTCTCACACCGACTTTTATCTCCACCAGCGAACATGCCACCTGGACCCCGCCCACGTCTACCGCGTCCACGTCTACCGCGAGGCCTACCATCTGAATTCGCCTCGGTTCTTGGAATCAATCGTTCCAACTCTGAAACAGCACGACCAAACTTCGGAGCCAACCGTTTTGAATAGCGCGACAGTTCAAAAGCGTTGTCCGTAGTACTCACCTTCAGTATATTATTCCCGTACATCTCAAGGATTTCAACATCTTCGACAACTGAGAGCAGCACTTCTCGCATGTTGTGTCCGAGAACACCATCCTGATTAAAAGCGATGATCCGCTTATTCGTAATTAACAGCCAATCCTTGCCGTAGGTACCATCAAAACGCAGATCCGTCGAAACTGAAATCTTGATCTCTTCACCGGCTTCCAGTCGTGCCTCTGCCTGCTCTTTTAAAAGTTCAGGCACCTCTTCCGTTGTCGACAGCGGTTCATGGTCTAACTTTCGTAGACGTCCGCCATTACTATAAGAACTCGACCGCCGTCGAGATGACCTGCCACTATCGAACCCCCCCATTGAATCGCGCATAAATCAATCCCCCACAAGTTAAACGTGTGGTCTCGTAAACACTTAAGATACTTTATTTAACGAAAATGTGGCGGAAAAGTTGAATTAAAAAGCGAAAACGCCTGAAAGCAGACACGAGTCACCAGCAAATCAGGCATTTGACGAAAAAGAATAACCTTTTCCGAACTGATTTAGGGGTTCGGCGGAGACGTACAGATGAGCACCTCCATAGATTCATCGCCTGTGTTCTCAATGCCATGCTCACACCACGGCGGTAGATGGATGAACGTCCCCGCTTCAACAGGCACCTTCTCATCCGCAAGCGTCATGACCCCCTTCCCTTTAAGAATCAGGTAGCACTCCTCGGTATGGTGGCTCCCCGGTTCAAGAACGACATGCGGCGGTACAAAAAACACGACGAGTCCCAAATTTTGCGCAGGTGCTTTCGGGTTCGCTGGATGCACAACACGCACCCCGATACCCTCGCAGCCCGGATACTTTACAGGTACGCCATCCTGAACCGTGACAACATTCGCCTGAACCTGATGCCCAGGTTTCGGAATCGGAGGTTCGCCTTGATACCCTTTAAACACAGTAATTTTTGCCATTTTTATCTCCCTTATCCGTAGGGGCGAGGTGACCTCGCCCGATACCAACTATATGCCTTTACATCTACCAATCCCGCGTATACCCCGCTGTCCAGCCGCCATCTACCGCCAGCACACTACCGTTAATATAACTCGCATCCGGCGAAACAAGGAATAGCACCGCTGCGGCGATTTCCGTCGTTTTTCCCGGTCTCCCAAGCGGAATGTGCGATAGCAGACTCGCGGCGTTTTCTGTATACGCGCCATCTTCTCCGTAAAAGAGTGCTTGTGTGCCGCGCGTCAACGTCGACCCCGGAGCAACCGCATTTACAAGAATCCCTTCCGGTCCGAGTTCCAACGCCATGGAACGTGTCAAATTTGCAACCCCAGCTTTCGCAGCGACAAAAGCACTTTGCAACCGCAACGGCACTAAGCCCGCGATAGAACTGATATTAACAATCCTTCCAGTCGCATCCTCAGCACCAGACCTGCTATGCGTTTTAAGGATATACGGGATAACAGCACGGCTCGTCGTGAAAACACCCGTCAGATCCACCTGCAAAATACGGTGCCAATCCGCTAAGGTATACTCGTGAATCGGTACTCTATCGCTCTTGGTGTTTATTCCGGCATTGTTCACCAGAATCTCAATTTTGCCGAAGTGCCCTGCAATCTCAGACGCAGCCTCCGCCATCTGTGCAGCGTCCGACACATCACCCTCTATAAATAGGCAGCTCCCACCACTTCGTCCAATTTCTTCGGCGGTCGTAACGCCTGCCTGTGTGTCAATATCGATAATCGCCACATAAGCACCGTTGTCAATCAGCGTATCTACGATAGCACGACCAATACCTTGCGCACCGCCTGTGACAACTGCAACCTGTCCTTCAACGGCTACCTTCATACACTCCTCCTTTCTTGGACCTTACGGAAGACAGTAATCCCATACGTTTATATAGCAAGTTTTGGCTTGCGAGCTACGCCAAAAAATAGCAAGATTATCACAGCCGTCCCACTCGCAATCCCGATTGCTGAGGAAAGACCAAGCGCAGCCGGAAGATACCCACAAAACAGCGCGATACTCGCAACAGTAAGACTATACGGTAATTGCGTTCTCACGTGGTGCAGCGCGTCACAACTACTGGCAATAGAACTGAGAATCGTTGTATCCGAAAGCGGCGAGCAGTGGTCCCCGAAGATCGCACCATCCAGCACCGCACCGAGACAGATGATCGTCGTGAGTCCATAACTATCGCCATCCAGCGAAAACGCCACCGGAATCGCCGTCGGAATCAGGATCGCCATCGTTCCCCAACTCGTGCCGGTTGCAAAAGAGGTGACGGATGCACAGATAAACACGAATATCGGAAACCAGAGCGGTGAGACGACATCACTGAGCATCGTCGCCAGAAAATCACCCGTCAGCAGCCGATCGCAACTCGCTTTTAACCCCCATGCTAATAGTAAGATGCCCAACGGCGTGAAACTCCCTTTTACGCCGCGCCAGATAACCGGCATAATCTCTGAGAATCGCAGTTTCGAGAGCCAGCGGGCACAAATAATCGAGATGATAAACGCACTCGCCGCTGCACTTGCAAGCACCATAACATTGTTCGCCTCCGAAAGCGCGTTCCGCCAAGCAGTCAGCGAAAGAATAGACCCCGTACCGTTGCCATCTATCCAGAACCCACCCAACAGCAATCCAAAAAGTGCGAAGAGCGGCAAGACCGCCGATAAAGGTTGGACAACTGCACTCGGTGAACTGGTAAAGGATGCGGCGTGTCCGAGTGCCTGTGCATCTGAGGCAGCAACGTCTCCAGTCTCCCGCGCCCGCGTATCCGCGTCATGCATCGGTCCGTAATCTTTACCACTCACGGCGTTGACAATAACAAAAATAATCGCAAGTACGCAGTAAAACCGAAAACTCAGCGCATCAAAGAACATCGAATACCCGTCACGTCCGAGTCCAAGCGTCTCCGATATATCCTCAAAAAGTCCAACCTCATAACCGATCCAAGTACTCACAAAAGCGAGACCTGCGATCGGTGCACTTGTCGAATCGACAAGGAACGCCAACTTCTCACGGCTGACACGATAGTGATCCGTCAACGGACGCATCGTCGGTCCGACGAGCATCGCATTGGAATAGTCACCAATAAAGATAACAATCCCCATCAAACCCGTGATAAACTGCGCCGAACGCGGACCCTTTGCAAACCGAGAAAGCCAGACAACCACGCCGTTGATACCGCCAGACGCGACCACCACAGAAATCGTCGCCATGATTAAACAAACGAACAGCACCACCCAGAAATTGAAGAGGTCTATACCATCATTGCCGACACTCACAGCACGGACGAACCAAACGACTTCCGTCAAGAAATTATTCGGTGTAGCACCTTGTTGATACCACGAGAGCAGAAGCCCGACACCGACAGCGATACAGAGACTCGGAAACAGCCGAGCCGTCACAATCGCTAACGTGACAGCAAGCAACGGCGGAATTATACTGTACCACACAAGCGTTTCAGCATTGCTAACCTGTCCTGCACGCCACTGGAAAATGAAACAAAGTGCAATAAAAATTAAAAAGCCAATCACATACTTTAATTTAGAATTCATTAGTGTCCTCGGCGCACCTTCTTTCGGTTCATAAGACTTACCTGTTCTTATTTACGTGCATAATAGCAGTTTTCCGCGAAGCTTGCAAGCCAAAACCGCCACCGTCCCATAACCTATCAGATTGTGTCGTCTTGTCCTATTGTAGCATAACCTGTTAGGTTGTGCAGTCTTGTTCCATTGTAGCATAACCTGTTAGGTTGTGCAGTCTTGTTACGCGGATTTCCTCCCCGTGTTACCATTCAAACTATTTTTTATTTTTCCACCCTTAAAACAGCAAATTTTGCATAGATACACACATTTTTTGAAAAAAAACATATATTGTGTCGGAATTCACCCCAAATTTTCGTGATTGTATATAACCAGTCATAACTTTTCCCCGAAGAAATGGGGTCTGTAGTCAGGAAGGTGAACAACGTTAGTTTAAATCGGCGATTTGTAGAAACGGACGATGAGGAAGAAGCGCGTAAACTACTTGGCTTACTCGTCAACGCGCATTACAAAACCGTCTTTGACATAATTGATAAAAGGCGATGGAAGCATCCGATTACCGTCGTAGACCCCGATGAAATCACCAGCGCAACCTTCTTAAAAGCCTTCAACAAAAGGAAGCAGATTGGAGAGCCGGAGAAGTTGTTCGAGTGGTTGGTAACAGCCGCGAAAAATCTGATGATTGACAAAATAAGAAACGCACGCAGCCGAGCGCGCCGCTTACCAGGCCCACCGATCAACGGGCCATCTATCAACGAAGGGACAAGACTGACAGCAACCGATACTGAACAAGCCGAAGCAGACAGGGAGCAGATAGCGCAAATTCTTCTTCTCCTCCAAGATCAGGACCGAGAAATCGTAGACCTGCTACTCGATGAACTAAAACCCAAAGAGATAGCGGAAGTGAGAACCTCGACCCCTGAAGCCGTTGAAAAAAAATGGGAACGCACCCGCAAGTGGTGGTTCCCTATCGCACGCAACTTGGAAGCGTTGATAAACTGTCTCCCAGAGAAGAGGGAGAGAAAAATTATGGAACGCTACTTTGATAGACAACCGTTCTCGGAGATTACGGAAGCACTCAAAGACTCGAATCAAAAGCTAGCGGACATAAACCCAGAAATCCTCTCGTTATTTCACGACTACGCCTGGCCCGGGAATATCCGGGCGTTGGAAGGTGTTATCAATCGCGCGGCGCTTTTAGCCAAAGGCGGTCTTATCTCACCACAGCATTTACCGGAAACGGTTCGGAAATCTCACGCTCCTCCATTAGACCTCGCTTCACAGAATTCTACTGATTTAGGACATTTGATGCTGCCTTTCCCAATCGGTGCAACTTTGAAAGAGATAGAAAAGTCCACCATCTTGACAACTCTGGCGCGGGAGAATGGGAATAAATCAAAGCGGCGGCGGTGTTGGGGATTAGCCAGCCCACCTTGCACACCAAGTTACGCACATATAATGAGTAGGGTTTTTGTCAAAGCGCGCTTTCAATTGAGAAGGTGTGCTTTGGAAAGATTCTTTCCAATTCTGTGGAAACAATATTTCCAATTGGAAAGAATCTTTTCAATTGGAAAAAGGTAAGATCCTGTCACAGTGGGGTTTCTCACATTGGCATGATACTTGCTACTGCTATTGAGATGTACGTAGATGAAACAAAGGAGGTTCTGGAAGTCCAACTCTTCTGTCTCCTCTAAGACCAAGACTGAGAAATCGTAGACCTTCTCCTTGATGAACTAAAGCCCAAAGAGATAGCAGAAGTGAGAACCTCAACTTCTGAAACCGTTGAGAAAAAATGGGAACGCATCCGCAAGTGGTTGATCCCCATCGCACGCAACTTAGAAGCGTTAATAAACTGTCTCCCAGAAGATAGGGACAGAAAAATTATGGAACGCTACTTTGATAGACAACCGTTCTCGGAAATTACAGAGGCACTCGGCATCTCTCACGCTACCGTTGAGAAGACAGTGGAACGTGTGAAGGGACAGTGGAAGAAAGCCGCGAAGGACAATCCCACGGATCCCGTCTCCGCTATGGCTAAGAAGGAGAGATAACTTTTCAACCCAATGCCGACACAGATTGACTCCTGTTCAGTCGGTGTTGACAACCCATTAAGGAAGTTCGCAATTGGTGCGAAGTTCACCCAAACGCTACTGTTTGGATAGAAACTGTATTTGAATGTCGAAAAATCGTATTTCTTGACAATTTGAATCACAACCACCGCAGTGTCAAAAGCCCGTCTGTCCGGACGCGGATAGATGCGAGACACAAGCGGATAACATCCTATAGGAGATAAACTCATGAGTCGGCGTTATCGTTTTTTAACCAACCCCCGTCTATTTAGTTTTTTTACTCAGCCGAGTATAACTCCAGTTCAGTTTTTCGTCCTTTTTGTCATCGTAAGTGTGGCGACTAATCTTTTGTCTTTCCACTTCATGAGGAAAGACTACAAAGCTAGAGAGGCACAGTTGAAGCAAGACCTGACAGCTGCGATCACCGAAGGTCGAGGCCTAAAAGCGGCAGAAACCAAACGAAACGGTACCGCCCAATCCACCCCTGCGTCGATAAAGGTCTTCTCTGAGACGGAGACCCAGACACCCGCTGTGCACGCGCACGATCATAGCGATGTTTCTATATCCGACGACACGGTGGAAATTGTGCATACAGGGCCTCTCAAAGGTCTGCCCCTGGATCTCGCCAAGGAAATCCATAAAGAATATACCGCTGCGTCCATGGAACGTGCGAATCGGTATCACGAATGGGACCTTCGGAGAAAGGACCACAAAGAAAGGGACATCGCACTGGCTAAAAGAGAATTAGCCCATGGAGATGCCCTTCTCGCGAATTCAAAGAAGCGTGGCGAGATAATGTTAGCGGTTTTAGCGCTTATGTCTCCCGAACAACTTGAGGCTGAGCG
>JAJEET010000050.1 GCA_022820835.1 Candidatus Poribacteria bacterium | reverse complement strand
ATCCGAACAGGATCTTGAACCGTATCTCGGTTCGCATCTGTATGTATCAGAGGTGTTAAACCGACAACGCGGTTTATCTCTGGATATGATTCGGAAGTTGCACATGGAGCTCGGAATTCCAGCAGACATTTTGGTTCAGCCCTATATCCTACAAGCGACTTGATAGAGCGTAAAGGGTTTCATCGAAATTATTTTTCGATATATCTCCATTTAGTAGCAATTTACCATCAAAATTGGTATATATTACGAGGGAAATTATGAAATTATTACGATATACACTATTCCTATCCACAATTTTAGCAATCGCCATACTACCGGTCAGTGCTGACGTGGATTGGAAAGCACTTGATGTCGGAAATCTATCGTCCGCTATTTTTAATACTGCAGTCGTCGGGTATCCGAGCAACCCGACTGCCAACCCTTCAGGATGGTGGCCCGCCGGAACAAACGATTCCTATATCTTTGAAGGAGATATATGGATCGGTGCCAAGAAAGGTGGTGAGATCGCCGTTTCCGAAGCCGATGGCAGACAAAGCGAAATTTGGCCCACTGACGATGTCCCGGAAGTCGTTTCAGAGAAACCCGGAACGACGACAAAAGGGACACCGACAAGTCAATCCATTTTCTTCAAATGCTCTGATACGAATCCGGACGCAAATAAAGGCACGATTCTCGGATTAGAACTTGAGGTCAACGGGTTCCAATGGAGTTACGCACCGCTCTACGACTTTTTCATCCTTGAATACAACGTCAAAAATGTTGGCAACGACACGCTTGAAGACGTATTTATGGCGTTCCGATATGATGTAGATGTCTCCAGTAACGAAACAGGCACAGCAAGTTACTCTGCCGATGACTTCGTTGCACTTGACCAGACACCGGACGCGCTTAACCCTGTAGACCATCCAAACCGTTATCTCTCCTACGGATTTTCCAACGCCTCCGCACCCGGATACATCGGTCTACGGGTATTGGATGCGTATATAGGCGATAATTTAGAGGGTGCCGCCGCAAAAATCCCGTTCACAGCACACAAACGGATTACCATATCCACAGACCCAACAACGGACGCAGAGAAGTACGCCCTTATCAGCGTACCTGGTGTTGAACCGCTTCCCGCAAACTACGATGACCAACGCTTCATCCAATCCTACGGACCCGTCGAATCATTTGCCCCTGGTGAGTCGTTCAACGTCATCATCGCCGTCGCGATCGGTGAAGGACTTGCCGGTTTGCAAGCATCTGCGGATTGGGCACAAAAGTTATATGACGATGGCTACGTTGCCCCCGCACCACCGCCCTCTCCGCTGGTAACGGTTTACCCTGCTGATGGACAGGTAACCCTCGTCTGGGAAAGCGAAGGACGTTGGGTTGATAACGGTGTCGGTAAGCGTATTGAAGAATATGTTGACGTAACCGATCCAGAAAAAATATTTGAAGGGTATCGGGTCTATAGGCGCGATGTCGCTTACGACGAATCCACCGGTAACCCCGTTGAAGACTGGACAATGCTGATGGAGTTTGATAAACCGAGCGCGACCGGTAATTTCTTTACAGTGTCACACGTCGGTAAGCAGTCAGATGCGGTCATTGAAAGCATGGGCGCTGAACCTTTCTTCGAGAGTTTCTTTAAAAGTGCTATCTATATGATCAAATTCAACTCCAGCACAGCCTTTGAAGTCGTCAACACAACCCTATGGGAAGTTATGCCCTACAATGCTGCGTTTCCAGCAAATGGCGGCGGGTACGTTGTCCTTGACCCTGATACCGGTGCCCCCTACCCAGACGGAACCTATCGTTCCGGTGCCAATATCTACTTCGGTGGACTCTACGTGCAGATTTCCGATGGTCCCTCAGGACCGCCTGTCGCCGGTGACATCTTCCGCGTTGTCTCCACACCTTCACAGGCACTCGGTGAAGACGCAGGCATCAAGAATTTTTACACCGACTCAGGTTTGACTAACGGACTCGAATACACCTACGCTGTTACTTCTTACGACACAGGTAACCCAAAAGCGGGGTTGGTTGCGATGGAGAGTAGCCAGATTGAGACGATGGTTAGTGTCGTTCCACGCGCACAGCCTGCCGGATATAGAGCCGCTGAGGTCACCGATATAGTCCAACAGGGGAGCGGTAGTGTTACCCTTGAACCAATGGTACTCGCACCCGATAAAGTTACTGGACACGAATATAAAATCGTCTGGTCCGGTGCCAAGCAGATAGATTCGGCGGCATATATCACAGGTCCCGGGTATCAACCACCGTCTTATGAAATTGTCAACACGACGACAAACGAAACCGTCGTCGAGCAACAATTTTTCGGCTGGTATGACCCGGAGCATGAAGAAGCCGTTGAAGCCCTTTCGCCGATGTTTGACGGCATCGTTCTGAAGATAACAGGTGCCAATGTATCTTACGGTACTCCAGACGAAAACCCGATTCTTGCCGTTAAACTGACAGCAGGCACAGTGACAGATTGGGCGGTGGACATTCAATCGCCCGGCTTCGGTGAGAACACATGGCCCAATGTCTGGTGGTCAACGTATTACCGTCCGCATAGATATTCCATCACGTTTACTGACGATACACACGTCAAGGTGGTAGACGAAGACACGGGTGAAGAAATTCAGTTCAGTGACCAGCGGGCCGAGGGATATGCGATTCTGACAGGTTCGGGGTGGCGCGATGAATACGTCCGAGCGGACACACCCGACTTCTTCCGAATTTACATTCGAGGCGGATACGTCTATATCAGAGACCCGAATCAAGAGATCTCGGCTGGCGATGTCTTCACTGTTGAGATGGGGGGTATCAGCGCCCCACGAGATGGCGACGAATTCCTGTTGACAACGAAGGAAGAAACGCTGGACGCTGAAAACATTGAAGCGGATCTCGGAAAAATCCGGGTCGTGCCGAACCCTTATTTCGTCACGAATAGGGCAGTCCTCTCGGAAGGAACGGACAAAATCTTCTTTACCCATCTACCACCGCACTGTACCATTCGGATTTATACATTAGCAGGCGAATTAGTCCGGACAATCGAACACGAAAGTGATGCATCTTACCATCCAGATGTCGCCCCAGACGACCGTTCGTTACAAGGCGACAAGGGTGGCACAGCATCTTTTGAACTCCTTAACCGTTATAATCAGGCACTCGCAAGCGGCATCTATATCTATCATGTTGAAGCCCGCGACGAGAACGACACAGTCGTAGGCAACAAAATCGGCAGATTTGCTATTATTCGATAATCGGAGAACCACATGCGACATATAACTTATATCCTTTTATTTTCACTTCTTGCCCTGTGGGTTGTCCCCAGTCACGCGACAACTAACGTCGGCACGGCGGGTGCCCAGTTTCTAAAAATCGGTCCTGGGGCGCGAGTAGACAGCCTTGGTGGCGCGTTTGGCGGGCTTGCTAACGATGTCACCAGCATCTACTGGAACCCAGCAGGCATCAGCCAACTCGAAAAAACCAGCTTTTCGGACACACAAATATTCTGGCTTGCCGATATCCGCTACAACTATCTCGCCTTCGCCACCCCGATAAAAAACGTCGGCACCTTGGGCGCAAGCGTCACATTCCTCAATGTCCCTGACACCGAGATCACCACGCTCGCAAAACCAGATGGTACAGGCCTCTGGTACTCGGCTTATGACACAGCAGTTTCAGTGGCGTATGCAAGGCAACTCTATGAACAGGAATCCGGCGTTAAACTCTCTATCGGTGTCAACGCCAAGTACATCCACCAACAGATTCATCGAGAGAGTGCTAATGGTGTCGCCATTGATGTCGGAACGTTATACCACACCGGTTGGCGGAGTCTACGTATCGGGATGTGTTTCTCGAACTTCGGACCAGAGATGCGTTTCAGCGGTCCCGATCTGGAAAGCGGATCCGAAATAGCCGGTGATCCGAGAACATCAGACTACCGTCCGTTTCCAGATACAACGAATCCGGCACGGACAGCAGCGTTAGAAACCATCGAATTCCCGCTGCCCTCCAATTTTCGACTCGGTATCGCCTATGATATCATTGACACTGGCGATAATCTGCTCACGCTCGCACTCGATGCGAACCATCCAAACGACAACAGTGAACGGTTGAACATCGGTATGGAGTACTGGTTTAAGAAAATGGCGGCGATTCGCGGCGGCTACAAATTCCGATTGGGCGAAGACTGGCGGGACGATGAAGAGGGACTCACCCTCGGTTTGGGTATCCATCTAACGCTCGGCAAGAGATTGCTCGCGCTCGATTACGCTTACGCCGACTTCGGACACTTACAACAGGCACACCGCGTCAGTTTAGGTCTACAGTTTTAAAGGCAACAAATATGACAGACAAACCAAACATCGTCTATCTTCTCGCGGATCAGATTCGTGCGTGTTCACTCCCTGTATACGGCGATACACAGATCGAAACGCCGAACATAGATCGACTTGCTCAAGAAGGCACCATCTTCTCAAACGCAATCGCCACCGCACCCGTCTGTACCCCGTACCGCTCTATGCTACTCACGGGACGACACCCCCAGACGACGGGGCACCTCATCAACTTCGTCAAAACCCGACACGACGAAATCGGACTCGGTGACGTTTTCAACCGAAACGACTACCGGACAGCATGGGTCGGTAAATGGCATCTCCACACCGGTTCGTTCCCTGAAATCGGCGGGCGCGACTACGTCCCCGAAGGACGCGATCGGCTCGGATTCCAACACTGGCGCGGTTATAACTTCCACACCGACTATTTCAACGGCACCGTGAATCTCGACCAAGATTGGCGGAACGAAAGATGGGAGGGTTACGAAACCGACGCACTGAACCGATACGCTTTCCAGTTTATGGACGATATAGAAGACGATACCCCGTTCTGTCTGTTTATCTCACCGCATCAGGCGCACGCTACACCTTATGAGTTTGCCCCGCAGGAATACTACGATCGGCTGCCTGCTGAACTCCAATTACCAGAAAACGTTCCAGATTCCGTTCGCGAACAGTCGTTAAATATCTACCGACACTACCTCGCCATGGTGCTGGCAATGGACGATATGCTCGGTAAACTCATGGCGTATCTTGAAAGAACGGGACGCGTCGAAAATACGCTGCTTGTTTTCGGTTCTGACCACGGGACGCAAGGTGGCGCACAAGGTATCAACTTCTGGGCAAAACGCGAACCTTACGAAGAATCCATCAAAGTACCGCTCATCATGCGGCTGCCGGGTGTTTTTGAGGACAACCGTACCTGCGACACACTCACATCACCCGTTGATCTGTTTCCATCGCTCTGTGGGTTATGCGGCATCCAGTCACCGCGAACAGTGGAAGGTTACGACCTCTCTGCGTCTTGGCGCGGTGAAACCGATGCTTTTGAACAGGATGCCGTTCTGACGATGAACTTCGGATCCACATACGATTATCTTGTTGATGGTAATGAATGGCGCGGTGCTCGCACAAAAACGCACAGTTACGCACGTTGGTTCAACGGCAAGCGGATGCTATACGATATAGTAGCAGACCGACTACAGATGAACAATCTGATTGATAATCCCGAATCCAAAGCGTTAGCAGACGAGATGGAGACCACCCTCACAAACCTGATGGCTGCCCACAACGACACACTCCAACCTGCGACGAGTTACACGGATTGGTATGACCGACAACGCCGCATCGTTCGTAACGCCCATGGCCCCCTTGGAGATCCAGAAGATGAACCGGATTGGTCGCTTCTAAAATGAAAATTTACGTCTTGAAAATCCTTTGCTTAAAGAAATCTATTATGCTACAATAGATACGCATCAATCAATTCAAATGGAGAAAAATTACAAAAACAGATATGACTTTCCAAGAAATAATTTTAGCGTTAGAAAAATTTTGGGCAGACCAGGGCTGCATCATCCAACAACCATGCGATATAGAAGTCGGCGCGGGGACATTCAACCCTGCAACCTTCCTCCGATGTCTCGGACCAGAACCGTGGCAAGTGGCTTATGTTGAACCCGTACGCCGCCCTACCGATGGCAGATACGCAGAGAATCCATTCCGCCTCGGGGCATACTACCAATATCAAGTGATCCTGAAACCCGCGCCCGAAAATGTGCTTCCACTTTATCTTGAGAGCCTCTATCATCTCGGTATCCCACCCCGTCAGAACGACATCCGATTCGTTGAAGACGACTGGGAATCACCGACGCTCGGGGCATCCGGACTCGGTTGGGAAGTCTGGTGGAACGGCGCAGAAGTCACCCAATTCACCTACTTCCAACAGATGGGCAGTATTGATCTCGACCCAATCTGTGCTGAAATTACCTACGGACTCGAACGCATCGCACTCTACTTACAAGATGTCGATAGTTTTTTTGACATCCGCTGGAACGAACACCTCAACTACCGCGATGTCCACCATCAGAGCGAAGTGGAGTACTCGACCTACAACTTCCAACACGCAAACGTAGAGATGCTCTTCGACCAGTTCAGCACTTACGAAAAAGAGACCCACGCCTGTTTAGATGCAGGATTAGTGCTACCGGCGACCGACCACGTCCTCAAATGCTCACATACCTTCAATATGCTCGACGCACGCGGCGTTATCAGCGTCACGGAGCGCGTCAGCTACATTGAACGTGTACGACGACTTGCACAGCGGATCGCACGCGCCTATGTTGAACAGCGCGAAGAGATGGAACACCCCCTCATCGGACGTTTCAGCACAGCAACCGACACAGAAGTCGCAATACCTACGGAAGACGAAATACAGGCACAACCGCAGCAAGCGACCGCGGATCTCCTATTTGAAATCGGCACAGAAGAGATACCTGCCAGTTATGTCCCGCCTGCACTTACGCAGCTCCAAGAAATCGCAACCGAATCCTTGACAGAGCACAGAATCCCGTTCGGTGAGATTGGGACCTTCGGTACACCGCGCCGTATCACACTCAGCGTCAAAGACCTGAAAACATTTCAAGAGAGCGAAGAAACAGAAGTCGTGGGACCGCCGAAAAGCGTCGCCTACGACGAGAACGGCGAACCGACACAAGCAGCAATCGGCTTCGCTAAGACACAAGGTGTCGAACTTACAGCACTCCGTATCGTCGAAACCGAACGCGGCGAATACGTCGCCGTCTCGAAACTCGAAACCGGCGAACCGACCCGAGAAGTCCTACAAACGCTTCTACCTGAATGGATTGAGGCACTCCGTTTCCCGAAAACCATGCGTTGGGAAACCAGATCGGAAACCCCTCAGGCATTTGCACGTTTCGCGCGTCCTATCCGCTGGCTTGTCGCACTCTTAGGGGATGAAGTCGTTGACTGTGCTTATGGAGACGCACACGCCGGACGAATAACTTACGGACACCGCTCCCTGCATACCGACCCGATAACACTAACATCGGCGAATTTAAATGCCTACACTGAGGCGTTACGCGCCGTCGATGTGATTGTCTGCCCTAACGAACGACGAGAAGCAATCGGAAAGCAGGTGAGGTCCATCTTAAAAGCGGAAAACTATTTCACGAAAATCGACGAGGAACTGCTTGATACGGTCAACTATCTCGTAGAGAACCCGCAACCCATCATCGGCAACTTCAGTGAATCGCACTTGGAGATACCGCCTGAGGTGCTCATCACGGCGATGAAAAAGCATCAACGCTATTTCCCGATGTGGAAAAACGATTCGGAACTGGCACCAAAATTCATCACGATCTCAAACGGAACCGATGGCAACTTCGACGGTGTTCAGCACGGAAACGAGCGCGTCCTCCACGCCAGACTCAACGATGCCGAATTCTTCTATAAAGAAGACCAGAAAACCAGCCTCGCCGATAAAGTTGAGCGTTTAAATGCAGTCGTCTTTCACGCCAAACTCGGCTCGCTTTTGGAGAAAGCGGAACGGCTCAAGGCACTAACGAATCTCATCGGGACAGAACTACAAGTATCGAAAATGACCATTGAACACGCTGAACGCGCAGCGTGGCTCTCTAAGGCGGATTTGACGACACAAATGGTCATCGAATTCCCGTCACTCCAGGGGATCACCGGTAGATACTACGCACAAAATTCTGGTGAACCTACCCCCGTAGCGACCGCTATCGCTGAGCACTACCAGCCGCTCGGGGCAGATACACCGCTCCCCGAAACAGAAATCGGCGCGATTCTCGCAATCGCCGATAAACTTGATACAATTGTTGGATATTTCGGTATAGATGAACGTCCAACCGGGTCCCAAGACCCATACTCGCTACGACGGCACGCCCTCGGCACAATCCGTATCCTCCAAGACCGGAAACTAACGCTCTCTCTCGATACTGTCGTCAAAAAAGCGATTTCGCTCTATAGTATCCCGCTAGCCGATGATACAAAAACCGGTGTTCTCAACTTCATCAAAGACCGTCTACGCGTCATCTTACACGCACAGCAATACACGCCTGACCTTACCGACGCCGTCTTAGCAGTCGGCGATGTCAATATTATTGACATTCTCAAACGCGCCAACACACTTGCCGAATTTCGCTTGACACCAAACTTTGAGGAAGTGTATAATGCCCTCAATCGGGTATTGAGAATTTTAACGCCGGACGCACCGGAGACAGTGGACATCACGCTGTTACAAGACGACGCTGAAAAGCAGTTGTACGAACGCATCACCGAAGTTGCCCCGAACCTTAAACAGAGTATACAGGAACGCGACTACGCCCAACTCCTAACACACCTCGCCACTCTGCAACCGACAATTGACACATTCTTTGATGAGGTTCTGGTTATGGCGAAGGAACCGACACTACGCTCAAACCGATTGGCGTTGTTGAACCAAATCGGACGGAACATTTATGCCATCGCAGACTTGACGAAAATAGTTGTCAGTCGTCACGGAGAATAGTTATGAATCGGACTTGTAATATGCTGAAAATTGGGATCTCTCTACCACTTATCGCGGTGATTACATTGCTGCTCGCGTGTGGTGAGAAAGAGAACAGAGATATTATTGAGGCGCGCGCTGCTATCGTTAGTGGTAATTACGCCGCTGCACAGACAGCCGTCCAAAGAACAGATACAGGGAATCAGGAAGCGCAACACCTACGCGCCTTTCTACAACTCCGCACTCAGACAGAGACAGCCGGATGGCACGAAGCAATCGTACAAGCGAACGCTTACCTCGAAACAGTCACTGCCGACCTCCGGACTATCTTGTCGTTGGAAGACCCGGATTCCGATGATCTCGACCAACAGGAACGGCTCATCCGTATACAGAATTCTATCTCTGGACTCTTTGCCGTGTCGCTCGCCGAGGCAGTCGAAAACCGTTCAGAACTGCTAACAGAACTTGTCAAATCCCCAGACGCTGCAGTCGTCCATGCTATTTTAGCCGCTGAGAAGTGCTATCACCCCAACGCACGCGCAGCCGTCGCACAACTCATGAATGGACTCGGACACGGAGAAGGGGTCGCTGAACTGCTCTGGGAGGCAACACACCACAAAGATCCTGCCATACAGAAAGAAGCCGTCCGATACCTCGGAGCGATGCAGAACCCCGAATTCATCGATGCCTTCAAAGAGGTACTCACAAAAACAGAGAACGCACCAGAGGTCGCATATAGGGCAATCACCGCACTCGAACAACTGGCAAACTCCGGCATCGCTGAAAACACCGATATTGTACCGGCACTCCAACTTGCACTGAAAAACAACAACGCACAAGTCCGAATGCACGCCGCAAAACTCCTCGGACGTATCCAAACAGCAACCGCTGTGCCTGACCTCATCCGATTGCTCTCTGATCAGAACAGTTACGTTAAAGATACAGCCATCAACGCACTCAACCGTATCGGAGATCCCGCAACGGCACCACTTCTCGAAGTATTAGAAACCAATGCGAGAAACCTCATTCCCGACGAGGATACCGGTTTCACGGCAGATTACCAATACATCGCAAGTGCCTATATTGACGAACTATGGATGAAAAAGTACCGGATCGCGACCCAAGCCGCCGCAATCCAGACACTCGGACTCCTGAAACCTGATGAAGCCGTCCAACCCTTGATAAAAGAATTAGCGAACGAAGAATTGCAAGCACAAGCCTTGGCAGCACTCGTCGAAATGCGTGGGACCGCTGTCCCAGTGATGCTTGACGCACTCAAAAACAGCACAGATGAGACCCGAATAAGAGTCGCTGATACCCTCGGACGAATCGGAGATAGGCGTGCTATAGAACCTCTTATTCAGGCGTTAAACAACGATCCCCATAAAGAGGTGAAAGCGTTGGCTGCGATAGCTCTCGGCAATATGCGTACACGCAGGGCAGTTCCCGCACTCACAGAGGCTCTCACCTATGATGATACCACTGCAACTAACGCTGCAACAGCACTCGGAAAAATCGGTGTATCAACGGAAGATGCTATTGAAAAATTGATTATCATGGCAATGGGTAAGCAGATGCGAGAAACGTTGCGACTCGCCGCTCTCGACGCTCTCTGGCAACTTAAACCCGATGACGCAACACAATCAATGCTTCTGCTCATGTTCAGCGATGAAACCAGTCCAACCATACGTGCTAACGCTGTCAAAGTTCTAAGCCGCATTAAAGCACCAGAAACCACACCTACCCTGCTTTGGGTACTCTCCACACAATACGACGAAATTTCGGAATACCAACGGCACATGAAACGGCAATATAAAACGCTTGATGCACTCCGAACCCAAGTCGAATCTTTCCAAATCCAGTGGACCCCCGATTACCCGCGCGTTAACTATCGGACATGGGGTGAATTGAAACCGATACCGAGCCTCGTCCGAAGTGAAGTTGCACACGCGCTCGGGATCATCAAAGGCGACACCGTTGTGCAACCACTCATCCAAGCACTCGAAGACGACGCACGCGCGACTGTTCGTCAAAGCGCAGCGTGGGCACTCGGTGAAATTAAAGGCGATGATGCAACCACAGCGCTTATCACATCGCTGAAAAAGGATAAACAGGGTGTCGTCCGACAGGAATCCGCTATTGCGCTCGGAAAGATAAAAGGGCAACGGGTCGTCGATCCGCTCTTAGATGCACTCCGAAGCGATAAGTATGAGACGACGCGCGTCCGAGCGGCAATCGCACTCCGAGAACTTCAAGCCGCAGACAAAGCACTCGTCGATATTTTGAGGAAAGGTGTCGGAAGCTTTGATGACGGATACGAAGTCCTCTCCGTGCAGAACGAGATCATCACAGCCTTAATCACAAATAATAATACGGCAACGTCAGAATTTGTCCTTGATGCGCTTAAGTCCGCAGATGATGTGTGGGTCCGCTGGGCATTCGTCCACATCCTCGGAGCCTCCGCGAATGCAGTCGCTGCCGACGCAATGCTTGAAGAACTGAAACATCCGAGTTATGTTGTCCGAAAACGGGCAGCAAACTCGCTCGGCGGTTTCAAAGAACGGCGGATGGTTGAACCGCTTATCGCCGTACTCGAAAACGGCAATGAAATGAAATCCATCCGAGCAGCCGCAACCGTTTCACTCAACGTGCTCAAAGACGAACGCGCTATGGGCCCTCTGCTAACAGCACTCTCCGATGAGAACGCTGAGATCCGATTGCAAGCCGCTGCCGCTTTAGGTGCCCTCAGAGATTCAAAAGCTGTCGAAAAACTCAGTGAGATCGCCGAAAATCCGTTGGAACCAGATAACGTCCGCGCTGCAGCGGTAACCGCCCTCGGCAACATCGGCGATAAATCGGTTGCGGATGTACTCATTCGGGCACTCGACATCAGAGTCGGAAACATCGCTAATAATGCTATCATCGCACTCGGTAAACTCGAAAGTGAAGCGGCGATTCCGAGACTCATCGCTATCCTTGAGGATAAACGGATACCGTTAAATGCCAACACGGCAGTGTTAGCAAACGCTTCCACACGCACAAAAGCCGCACGCGCACTCGGCACCATCGGCGGAACCCGCGCCGCTGAAGCACTCGGCAGACAACTCGTTGACGATACTGAATACATCGTCGCACTTGAAGACGAAGGGAACAGACGAAACCTCGGACTCAACGATCGGAGGCGGAACTGGAGTTGGCGAATTTTCGTTATTGCCGCCAAGAAACTCGACCTACCTGCTTTCGTTGCACCGAAAATGGCGGAACGCGCCGCGGATAAATGGGAAAGCAACCCCGTGAGAAATGCCGCAATGGTGGCACTCGGACGCTGTAAAACGGCAGGTGTAGCACTTGATACATCCGATCTCAAAGAGCGGTTAACCGATCCAGTTGTGGATACTCGCAAAGCCACAGCACTCGCCGTTGGTGAAGCGGGGATCTCAGAACTCATACCTGAACTTGTGCAGATGATGAAAGGCGAGACTGAAGACAACAAGGATGTTCGTCGAGCCGCAACGCAAGGTCTCAGGGAATTAGCGGATCCCTCAACGACTGACGCACTCATCGAAGTCATGAACAACGACGATAATCACGTCGAAATCCGGCGTGATGCCTCTCGGGCATTGGGTGACATTGGATCCGACGAAGCGGTAACGGCGTTGGTCGCCAAACTAACCGAACTCCATGAAGCCCAAATTACACGTGGATTCCGCCTCGATGTCATCAGGGCCCTCGGCGACGCGAAAAATCCAAACGCAGTCGCACTCCTCGAAACGCTTCTCGAAGATCAGGACGCAGATATCCATTTCCTTGCAGCCGCAGCACTCTTTGAAATTACGGGTAAAGGCTACGGCTATAACCGTCTCTAAGTATCACAGGCACAATCCATGATAACATAGAAGCGAGGATGAAAATGAAAGATAAATTTTTGGAACGATTTCAAGATTCTTTTAAGCAACTCGATCTTTTGGTCATTTTAGTAGCTTATATAGCATTAACCAATCTGTTTGAATGGACTACTCTCCAGACGGTTGGCGTAGTATGTGGTTGTGTCGGTCTGAGTGGATTAATAGATATCTTGTTAGTGATATCCCGTAAAAGCCCTAAAGTAGGTAGGCTTTTCTACACATCGTGCGAGCAGTGTGGAAAGTTTTCATCTTCACATACGTTGTTAGGAACAATTAGCAACAACTTCACGAAACCACACTTTTTTCTCGTTTTCGTTATGTTCTTTTTGCTAAGTCAATTGGACAACTGGACGCTTACCAAACGTATTATTATCCTTAGTAGCGTAATTATGACTGCATTCTTGACGAGTGGATTGTTGAATACTTTGGAGACGCTGTTCAAGAAACCGGAAGCGAGCGAAAACGCATAAAATTCTAAGTGTCCATGGTGCTATAAGCAAACCAATTAACTGAAAATTGATAACTGACAACCGCTAAAAAGGAGATTTTTATGGCTTTTTTTGAATTAAGACAGTACAGAACACAACCCGGTCAACGTGAAAACTGGGTGGAATACATGGAAGAAACGGTCATCCCGTTCCAGATTTCTAAAGGGATGGTCGTAATTGGCAGCTTCATCGGCGAAGAAGAGGACGATCTCTACGTCTGGATCCGACGGTTCGAGAGCGAAGAACAGCGTGAGCAACTTTACGCAGCGGTCTACGAAGATGAGCGCTGGGTGGACGAAATCTCACCACGCGTCGGTGAACTGATTGACAGATCAAAGATCGTTGTTACACGACTTGAACCGACTTCTCGCTCGGCACATCAGTAATAGCATAAACTGTTAGTTTGTGCGTCCTTTAAAGTCCATAACGGAGGTGTCTCAATGAGCCCGGAAGAAAAATATCTGTTTGATCTCTGGGGATATGTGAACATTGAAAACGTCTTGGGCACAGATGAACTCACTGAACTGAACGCACTTATTGATGCGCAAGATTATCCGGATCCAGTGAATGATAATATCCATTCGCAGCGGTTCGGCGGATTCTTGAGTTGGGAGAACGACGCATTCCGTAAACTGCTCAACCATCCCCGCATCATGCCGTGCTTAGCGGAGATCGTCGGTCCTAAGTTCCGGCTTGATCACGTCTACGGTATCTTGATGATTGATGGCAACCCAGGTGGAACGCTCCACGGCGGCGGTACACCTTATGACCCGTCGCAGTACTACGTTTTCCGAAACGACCGGATGTATAACGGGTTAACCGTCGTCTCGTGGGCACTCACCGATATGCTACCCGAACAGGGCGGTTTCTGTTGTATCCCCGGCAGCCATAAGAGCAACTACCCGTGCCCACCGCAATTTCGACCGGTGGTAGACAACAAAACCTGTATGGCACCCGTGCATCAGAAGGCAGGAGATGCTGTTATCTTTACAGAGGCGTTGACGCACGGCACGCTCCCATGGACAGCCTCGCACGAACGCCGCTCAATCCTGTTTAAGTATTCACCAGGGCACGCGTCATGGGGACAAGGCAGATACGATGAGGAACTCCGCAACCTGATGTCAGACGAAGATCAGAAATTGATGCTCGAACCACCTTACGTCGCACACCGCAAACCGGTGGTCTAAAACGCAGGGCGAATTAAGAAAAAACGTTCTATTGCTCTTTGCTGGTGAGGTTGAAAACCCCACCTACTGACTGCTGATGGCTGACTGCTAACTGCCAATCTTTACCAGTCCGCCACACTGCCATCGGTATCATAATAGAATTCGCCGCCGAGCTCTTCGGGATAGGTGTCAAGCGTCTGTTCCGCTTCTTTGGCATCAATTTCAAAGCCGAGTCCGGGTTTCGTTGGTAATTCAATGTGTCCATCTGTAACTTGCCAATCTTCAACGAACAAACCGTCACCTAACCCGGCATCAATTTGTTCTTGGATCAGGAAATTCGGCACAACGGCATCCACATGAAGGGAGGCAGAAAAAGCGACAGGACCGATAGCACAATGCGGTGCGATGTGCATATAATATACCTCTGCCATGTTCGCAATCTTTTTTAGCTCAGTGATGCCACCAGCGTGGGAGGTATCGGGTTGTAAGTAAGCGACAGCCTGCTTTTCAAAAACCTCGCGAAACCCCCAACGCGTCAGCAGCCGTTCACCTGTCGCAATCGGAAACGGCACATGGTCGGACACTAATTTGAGTGCGTCTACATTCTCTTGCGGAATAGGTTCCTCAACGAACATCGGACGCATCCCTTTCAGTTCATGACAAATCTCAATAGCGAGTGCGGGTGTCATCTTACCGTGGAAATCGAACGCGAGTTCAACATCGGGACCCACCCACTCGCGCATCAGATAGGCGCGTTCGACGAAGGCATCAATCACCGAAGGCGGTTCGTGTCCACGCCACTTACCACCGGGACCGCTTTTAAACGCTGTATAACCACCTTGTTGCTGTAAAAATTCGAGGCGTTCTTTCGCGGCGGCTTTTCCTTCGTCTGTCAAACTGCCGATACCCCAGTGCGCATAGACGCGGATACGGTCCCGCACAGCACCGCCTAAGAGTTGATAGGTAGGCACATTATAGTATTTACCGGCAATGTCCCACAACGCCTGATCAATACCGGACAGCGCAGACATCAAGATATTCCCGCTGCGGAAGAACGCCGATCGGTAAACGTGCTGCCAGTGGTGTTCAATCCGCAACGGGTCTTTACCGATAAAATAGTCAGCAAGTTCCGTAACAGCCATACAGGTGCTTCTCGCTTTACCTTCGAGCGTCGTTTCACCCCATCCGACGATACCGGTATCCGTCGTGATTTTAACAAGGCGCGTTCGACGACGCGGATAAAATTGTTCAATAGTCGCAATTTTCATTTTTTAACCTATGGCCTCCTGGTCACCGCTCCATTTCATTGCGCGGTGGTTTCTGATTAGGTCTCAACTCTGTTTGGTAATTTTGGTGTTTCTTTTGGCATAGGAATCGGAAATCGTCAGCAGCCAGCAGACGGTTAATCGGTTTTCGTCTAACAAAGGCTGCCTCTTAAGGTAGCTTCAAAACCCGTAGCCCGTAATGAAATGGAGGGCGGATTTACGGAACGCACGTCATGGCTTAAATGCACGGCGTTACTCCGCAAGGAATAATTAAATATGTCTTCACAACCGAATGTTCTTTTTATAATTGCCGACGATCACCGATGGGATGCCATCGGCGGTATGGGCGACCCAACCGTTAAGACCCCCACTATGGATTCACTCATGGCACGCGGAACAACCTTCCGCCAGACACACATCATGGGTTCGCTTTCGGGAGCAGTCTGTGTTCCGAGTCGCGCCGCTGTTCTTACAAGCGCAAGTCTATTCCGAAGCGGTGCAAACCAGATTAACCGAGATTACGCTATCTGGCCCCAGGCAATGCGTCAAGCAGGTTATCACACATTTTTTTCTGGTAAATGGCACAACGACCGACAAACGTTTGCGGATAGTTTTGATGACGGTGGGACAATTTTCTTCGGTGGCATGGGCGATCAATATAAAGTGCCAATTTTTGATTTCGATCCGACCGGTGCTTATCCGAAAGATGATAGGTACATTGGCGATAAGTTTTCTACGGAACTGTTTACGGATTCCGCCGTGCAATTTATAGAAAACTACGACCAAACCGACCCATTTTTCGTTTATCTCTCCTTTACTTCACCACATGATCCTCGGACACCGCCAGGTGAATACGCGACGATGTATAAGCCTGAGGATGTGCCTATTCCAGAGAACTTCTATCCAGAACATCCCTTTGACAATGGCGAAATGCGTATCCGAGACGAAGTACTCGCTCCGTTCCCACGAACACCTGAAATCGTTCAGCAACATATTGCCGATTACTACGGCATGATTAGCAGCCAAGATGCCGAAATGGGACGCTTGCTAAACACATTGGAAGCGAATGGACATCTTGACAACACCATCGTCATCTACACCGCTGACCACGGACTCGCTGTCGGACAGCACGGGCTGTTCGGTAAACAGAACCTCTATGCCCACAGTATCCGTGTGCCATCCATATTCGCTGGACCGGGGATCCCTCAAGGCACAACAGTTGACACACTCACCTATCTCTACGATGTTTTTCCGACTGTCTGTGACCTAACCAGCGTCGAGTGCCCGGATACGACCGAAGGGGTGAGTTTAGTCCCACTGATGGAAGGGTGTGTCAATCAAGTACGAGAGACAGTATTCGCTGCATATAAAGATATTCACCGTACCGTCAGCGATGGACGTTGGAAACTCATCCGTTACTATGTTTCCGAAGAGACCGGTAGAGGCACAGATTACCTCCAACTCTTTGATCTGGAGCAGGATCCGTGGGAGACAAACAACCTCGCTGAACTACCAGAGCATGCCGACCGCATCCGTTCACTTGCTGCAGATATGAAAGTGTGGCAAAACGAGACAGACGATTTCATGAAAGACACGCCGATATTGTTACAATAGTAGGCATGCTCTGTCGTGCCGTAACGCATTAGAGAAGACTGGAAGATTAGAGGGGTAACCCTCTTTTCTTTCACGCTTCCATTCTTTCAACCTTTCTTAACTTGCCAACCCACTATGACCGATAGCGATTAATCGCGCAGCCTGCTCCGCCGTGTCAGCGATTAACCGCGATGCGTCCGCAACCGCATCCGCTAATTCCATCGGCTCTTGTACGATACCCAGCATCGCATCAATGCCAGCCTCGTAGACGGCTTCGGCACCCTCACCGATACCGCCTGCGATCGCAACCACAGGGATATTATGCGTCTTTGCAACTTTCGCAACACCGATAGGTGTCTTTCCGAAAGCAGTCTGAAAATCGAGTTGTCCTTCACCTGTAAAAACGATAGCAGCACCCTTCACGCGTTCTCTGAGGTTAACGGCATCAACCATAATATCAACACCGAGTTGCAACTCAGCGTTAAGAAACGCCATCAGACCCGCACCCAATCCACCGGCGGCCCCGGCACCCGGAATATCATTAAAGGATTTGCCGAGTGTCCGCGTCAAAACTCCATCAAAATGTGCGAGATGCGCGTCCAACGTCTCAATCATTTCAGGCGTAGCACCCTTCTGCGGACCGTAGACGTGTGATGCGCCATCAGGTCCCGTCAACGGGTTGTTGACATCACAGGCGACAACAGTTTCGGTTTCTGCAATAGCAGGATGCAAGTCCGACATATCTATTGATGCCAATTGATCGAGCCCTTCACCCCCGCGCGAAATCTGTCCGCCTTCGTTATCCAATAATCGGATACCGAGTGCTTCTGCCATTCCGGCACCACCATCGTTCGTCGCGCTGCCGCCGATACCGATGATTAAGCGTCTACATCCGGCTTCCAAAGCAGCATAAATCAGCTGCCCGGTGCCGTAAGTTGTCGTCCGGAGCGGGTTCCGTTCGTGCGGGGCGACGAGTGTGAGACCGGAGGCGGATGCCATCTCAATGACAGCCGTCTCGCCGTCTGCAAGGATGCCAAACTGTGCGTCCACCGCGTTTCCCAGTGGCGCGAGGACGCGTTGCGTTCGGAGGTGTCCGCCGGTGGCATCAACGAGCGATTGCACAGTCCCTTCGCCCCCATCTGCCATCGGGATTTTGTCAATAACGGCATCCGGAAACACGCGACGCAGTCCCTGCTCAATCGCACACGCAGCTTCGAGAGCACTGACACTCCCTTTAAAT
>JAJEET010000069.1 GCA_022820835.1 Candidatus Poribacteria bacterium | reverse complement strand
TTATACCATTTCCGATTGAGAATACTTCAATAAACGAACTCTTTTGTAGCATAGGCTGTTAGCCTGTGCAGTCTTGTGCGGTCTTTGAAGCGATCTGTCAATGCAATATAATCTTTTAGAAAAGGTATTAGAAGTTGTCAGCACTCAGTACGCTGCGCTTTCAGGGAATTATACTAAAACCAGCAATTAATCAGACACTTTTCCTTTAACAGAAGACAGTTCGTAGGGGCGAGGTTGCCTCGCCCGTTTCTCAAAGTGTGTCTTATTATTTTTTGAGGGCACTATAGTTATCAGTACGCAGTACGCTACGCTTTCAGTTAGTTGTACTCAGGATTCCAGATTGAAGATTCTGAAGGTGTTTGTCAGCGACTTTCGTCCAATTGGTACCTTGTGCCTGTTCTTTCATTCGATAGAGTTGACTCTCGGTTTCCCATGCATCGTTTCGGAGATGGTGCGTGATAAGTGCTTCCTCTAAATTCCATTGGATGCCTTGCTCGCGATACGCTTCAATGCGTGCCTCAGCAGACTGCATTTCGGTTACCTCTAACACCTGTTCTGGTTGCGTCGGTTTTCCGATGAAGACAGCAGCAGTGATCAAGGCAACAGCGACGCTGCTGACAGCGGCGGTCCTGTACCAACCAAAGGGTGACCCAGCACTCGTAAAGTAGGAACGGAGCCGTGAGAACCACGTCTGTTCTTGTGAAGCCGCGAGCCGTTTGTACACATTCATCTCAATGTCCCGGAGTGCGTCTTTAGGAACAACGAGTTCTTCATGTGCTTCGTCTGTCAATTCAAGAACTGTCGTGTAGGATTCAACGACTTCGGCGCAGTCTTGACAGGTTTTAAGATGTTCTTTGAAGGACGCTTCTTCCGCGGGTGACAGAAGTTTAGAGGCATAGTCAATAGCCTGCCCTTCATACTTTATACATTTAGACATAACCGCATCTCCTTTCAAATATCATTATTCTCCCATAACGGACGTAGGAGTGTTTGCAGTCGTTTCACTGCACGATGGAGGTGAATTTTCACGGTGCCTTCCGCCATGTCGAGTGCCTCAGCCACCTCTTTGAGTTGTAGACCTTCATACCGACTTAACATAAAAACCGCTTTCTGTTTCGGGGAGAGTTGATCAACCGCTTCACGAATAATCAAACCACGCTCTTTCTCTTCTAATTGTTTCACCGGATCGCTGTGTATATCCGTAGCGACGAGGTGCGTTTCAGGGATTTCTGCGTCATCTAACGCAAAGACAGGATTACGCGCTTTCGCGCGATGATAATCAATAGCAAGATTGGAAGCAATCTTGTACAGCCATGTAGAAAACTTGGCTTTCGGTTGCCAATTCTCTAATGCTCGGTACGCCTTGAAGAAGACTTCGATTGTGATGTCCTCCGCATCCTCATAATTCCTGACAGAACGTAGGAGATACGAGAAAATCTTGGATTTGTAACGTCTCATTAACTCATCGAAGGCATTTTGGCGACCGGCTTGAAACTGAGCGACTAACATTTCATCGTCAATCAATTTATCCATAAGTCCCGGTTTCTGATTATCGATTTGAAAGTTGCCTCACTTAAGGTGGGAGGTGGACAATAGCATACTAACATCCTCTTAAACGGAGACGAATAAAATAAGTTTACAAAATTTTTTGGTAATTGTCAAGAATTTTTGGGGAACGGTTTATTGTTGTCATACCATTTCTAAATAAACGCCTGTCATTAACAAAAAACTCGCTTGTAGTAGGGCAATTCTGCGGCGTACTCGCCCAAATGCGAAGTGCATTATTGCCCGTCTTACATGCCGATGCCCCATAGCGTTTCAAAATCTCTATAATGCAGCTTTATTTTTTACATTTGGTATCAATTGCCAACAACTGATTGTTGGTTATCAGGAGGAGACATCGGTTAACGTGAACTTGAAAATAAATCTGTAGGTTGGGTTGAGCGGTAAATACACACTAAAAACCGTATAATTTGGACAAATATACCGTTTTTCAAAGCACTTTCCGCATAAATAGCAGTAGCAAAACCCAACATCCCACTTTTATCAAACTCACGTTAGGTTAAAATACTTGATTTTGATGCAGAGTTGGTTTAAAATGGAGATTCATCAGGCGAATTGATTACACGGTTTGTAGGACGCGGTCTACGGAGCGCAATCCTACGCTAATGGAGGTAATTTTTGTGGCTAACACACATATCGATGCCGATCTGAAGCCTTTGGTTATCCCGGCTTCAGCGACAGCCGAGCGGATGGCACAAGCAGCAGGAAACTTTCTTGATACATTGACCCCCACTTTACGCGAGCAAGCAGCACTCCCTTTTGACGGAAATGAACGGTTTCGATGGCACTACATCCCGATCGAAATGTGGGATCGGAAGGGGGTCTCCCTCAAAGAACTGAACGAGAAGCAGCAAGAAGCGGCGTTCGCACTCATGGCAAGTGGATTGAGTACTAAAGGCTACCAAAAAGCTCAATCAATTATCAATTTGGAGACAACACTCGGTGAAATTGAGAAAGAGGCTGGTGAAGCGAGACTTGTCCGCGATCCGAATTTTTACTTTTTCACTGTATTCGGCGATCCAACGGGTAACGGAGCGTGGGGGTGGCGCGCCGAAGGACACCACGTCTCACTCAATTTTACTGTCGTCAATCGAGAACTAATTTCGCCGAACCCGTTCTTTTTCGGTTCAAACCCAGCAGAGGTACCGCAGGGAGAGAAAACCGGATTGCGGGTACTTTCAGGTGAAGAGGATGTCGCTCGCAAACTTCTGACGAGTCTGAACGCCACGCAGAAGCAACAGACAATTATCAATGCGGAGGCACCATCGGATATCCTGACGCGCGATGTCCCTAAAGTCGAATTTGAGAGTGTCGAAGGGATAGCGGCGGAGTCGATGGAAACGCACCAACGCGAAATCCTGATGGAACTCGTCCGTGAATACATCGACCGACTCCCTGACGAAATCGCCGAAATCGAACTCCGTAAACTGCGTGAAGGAAGCGTCAACGATATCCACTTCGCATGGGCAGGTGGCGAAACACCGAAAACACCGCACTACTATAGACTACACGGACCGTTTTTCTTTGTGGAATATGACAATACGCAGAACAATGCCAACCACATCCACTCTGTATGGCGACACATTGCAGACGATTTTGGGGTGGATCTGCTACGGTTGCACTACCACAAATCCGACCATCACGATCACGATCATTAAAAGTTAATGTAGAGACAGTAAAAAAAGGCGGGGTTACACACCCCGCCTGCAAAAGAGATACAAAAGAGACATCGTCGTTTTATTGACGGGATTTCAACGCACCCCAAGTTGTTGTCAACTTATCAGCGGGTTCAACAGCGGTTACCGCTGTACTACTGAGTATAACAAGTCCGGTCTTTTCGGAGTTCTTGCCGTAGACAACAGCGTGCGGGTACCATCCGTCCCAACCCTTCTGTCCTGCCTGTCCCTCGCCTGTGTCACCGTCGTTGACGCAGATCCCGACACCGACTTCGTCGCCTTCGCTGAACGTATCGCCTGCGATTTGCAGTTCAGTTGCTGGGAACCGAAATTCGTAGTAGGTCTTTTTCGCGCCTTCGTCTCGGACAATGGCTGCATCATCGGCAGTAAGTCCGGGACTCCCGTTTGTCCTTTCGTTCTGTAGGATGACATTTTCGCCAGCACCATCCAAACCGATGTTATAGAGGAAGAGCGGCAGTCCTGCTGCGCGTTCCCCAGTCGCTTCAACAGCGAGTTGCGCGCCATCGCCGTTCCATGCAGCAGCAGCTGCGTGCTCATGCGTGTCATCAGTGACGCTGAGCGCGAGATAAAGCGCGTCCGCATCCCATACAAACATAAAACAGGTTTCGTGGTCCGCGGCATCGCTCCACGTCCCGCCGCCGTATTCCTCAAAAGCCTTGATATCGCCACCATTGGCTTCAAATAGGACACCACAGAACGGGGTGCCATCGGTCCCTGTGACTGTATCCATGACCTCGCTCCATTCGCTCAGATCACCATCGATCTGAACGGCAACGCCTGTAGGTGCGTTGTAGACATCATGTGTCTCATTCCGCCACTGTGCATCTGCGATACCGATTGTAAACAGGAAAGCAGCAATCGCAAACAGGGTCGTGAAACTAAAAACAATCTTTTTCATTGTCTATTCCTTTTTTATTTTTTAGGACCTACCCAGTTCCTTATGCCAACGAGTTTCATATCTCGTCAGATAAACGCGTTTGAGGAAGCCCTATGTTATTTTTGTAATGTTAGAGGTTCTGGTAGCACACAGAATGTGCTACCGTTGTGAGTATGTGAAAAACTGTTAATTATCGGGGAGATTTGAGTTTTCCCCATGTCGTTGTTAATTTATTCGTCGCTTCAACAGCGAGAGTATCGTTACTCAGGACGACGAGTCCAGTTTTTTCAGCGTTTTTCCCGTGCACAACAGAATGGGTGTACCAGCCGCTCCACCCCTTTTGTCCATTTTGTCCGGCGGCTTTGTCGCCATCGTTGACACAGATACCGAGACCGAATTCATATCCATCGCTGAATGTATCGCCTTTTACCTGTAATTCTTCGGCTGTGAATCTGAATTCATAGTAAGTCTCTTTTTTTCCTTCATTTCGGACAATGACAACATCTTCGCCATTAACGAGTCCCGGGCTGCCGTTCGTCTGTTCATTACCCAAGATAACGTTTTTGGCTCCATCATCTAAGCCGGCATTGTAAAGGAAAAGCGTCAGGCCGGGATCGCGTTTACCACTCATTTCAAAAGCGAGTTGTGCGCCGTCACCATTCCATGCCTGGCCGGCTGCGTGTTCATGCTCATCATCTGTCACGCTGAGGGCGATGTACACGGCTTCTTTGTCCCAAACGATCATGAAACAGGTTTCGTGATCGTCAGCACCGTCCCATTTTCCGCCGCCGTGTTCCTCAAACTCAGCAACTTTGCCACCGACACCTTCAAATTCAACACCACAGAAAGGTTTTCCATCGGTGCCTTTAACGGTGTCAAGGACTCCATCCCATTCACCAAGGTCACCGTCAATTTTAACTTCAACGCCTGTGAGTGCCTTATACTCGTCGTGCGTTTTACTCCGCCATTGTGCCTCCGCTATAGTGCTGGCAAGCAAAACGAGGAGTGCTGCTGCAATCAATGCGTAATTCTTCATTTCTTTTCTCCAAATTAGCGGTCGCCAATAGTTTTACTGGTGTCGTCGTCACCCAAGCAGAAAATATACCGGTCACTTGAACCGATATACACGAACCCGTTGGCAACCGCCGGTGATGAATAGAGTTCTACATTTCGGGTGACAGTCCTTAAGTTGAATTCCCATTCCACCTTTCCATCGTTAGTGGAAAGTGCGTAAACATATCCATTTTTCGTTGCGGCATAAACTATATCCGGTGTTACGGCTGGTGAAGAAACAACTGGCGCACCGAGTTCAGTTTGCCAGTGGTGCTCTCCGTCGGTTGCCCGTAGGCAATAGACAGATCCATCTCGTGAACCGAAAATGACAGAGCCATTCTGTATAGCGATTGCTGTCAGCACAGCATCCTTCGCCTCGTGTTCCCATACGATGTCGCCGGTCTCCACATTGAGCGCGACGACTTTACCAGCAGGTGTAGCAGCACTGTCCGAAAAATTACCGCGTCCGAGCCCAAAGAACACGAGGCTTTCATAAGCACTCGGACTGCCCCAAACGGGATATGGCATCTGCTTCGACCAGATTTCATTACCTGTTTGCGCATCAACGGCGTAGATTCGGTAGTCACCGTAACCTGTACCAAAATAGACTTTGCCGTTATGTTCAACGGGTGCCATATCTGCATGGACATCTTCATAGTGCCAAATCTCCTGTCCTTCTAAGGCATCAATGCAATAGACACCATCAGCACCGGCAGTAAAATAGAGTTTCCCTTGACTAATAAAAGGTGTTGACTCGACATGGCTCGTCGTCTGAAAATGCCAAATCGGTTCACCGGTTTTAGCGTCAAGGCATCGGAGCGCGCAATTGCTATCTTGATGGTAGCCTTCACCGATGTAGACCCTACCGCCAGCCACTGCCGGTGAGGAGAAGATCGGGATCGGCGAAGCATATCGCCAGATAACCTCTCTTGACTCGGTATCGATGCAGTACGTTGCACCGCCGAGTGAAAAAATTGAGCCGTGCGAAGAACCGATATAGAGCCGATTTCCGACAACGGCAGGTGATGAGTTGAAATCAACCGCCATCGCTACGTCGTCTTTGAAGACCCACGCTGGCGTTCCGTTTGTTGGACCGGGCAACGTGTCTAAGTGTCCCGTCCTGTTCTTGTTACCCCGGAAAGTTGGCCATGCGCTAACGCCTTTTACATTTCTCCCAGTATTCTGCGCGTTTACTTCAAGCGCAGCATTCGGTCCTCGAAGCAGTTGGTAGGCACCAAATACGGTGCCGAAGAGGACAATCGCGCCAACAACAGGAACCGTAATTTTGTGTGCACTCACGAAACCGCAGAACTTGTAGAAAAGCATTTTAGTCGTATCCCGAGCGAAAACGAGAGCCGTTATGAGTGCAACGCCAACAAAAGCGAGAATCTGCGGAACGATGCTCAACAACGCTGTCAGGGGTCCCAAGAGTTGTGGGATAACTGCATGTGCAGAACTTGCAGTGCCGAAGAAAAGAAACATAAAGCACAGCATGAGTAGGACCTTGGTGGAAAATCCGCACCTCCATCTCTTATATCTACTTCTGTCAATCGTCTGCTTTAAACGTTCTTTTTTCATTTTAACTACCCCACGCGTTTTATTTAGCGTCCGCTAAGAATTCCACAGCGAAATGCACCAGGTTTTCCAGCATCCGACGGTTTCGAGAAACTTCCTCACGCTGACTATTGCGGAGATTGGTGATGAGGTACATGCCTTTGCCATATCTCAGTTTAGCGACGACAATCTCTTTGCCGTCGTTGGTCGTCGCGAGCACTTGATATTTTTGATTCCATCCACTCCACGAGTCATCAAGGGCAAGTTGCCCTGAACGAACGCGATGAGGTGCGGTAAAAAGATCGCCAGCGGCGGAAGTCGGTTGAAAATCATTTCGCTGTGTGCTCTCCACACCGTTAAGCGGTTCAGGCAACCAGCCTGTCCGGCATGGCCGTCCCTCATCGCTATCTTGACCAGAAACGATAGCAACACCGCCGTTCTTCACGAACGCTTTAATCCGTGCCTCTTGATCGTTGTTGAGCCGGTATTTTCCATCTCGTGAGAGGGTGCGGAAACCGAGCCATAGAATATCGGTATTACCGAGCGTCGGTAGGTTGTGGTTGGTTGTCTCCTGACAAACAAAGTCGGACCCGACTACAGCGTCAAGCCCAGCGATAGTGCGTGATTCTGATGTGTACGCGTCTGTTTTGAGCACCAAGAGTCGGTTGGATTCTTCGAGAAAATCAACTGCAAAATAGACAAGGTTCTCAAGCATCTGACGGTTCTTAGAGACTCGCACTTTGGTGTCATTACGGAGGCTGGTAATGAGATACACCCCTTTCCCGTAATTGCGTTTGGCGATGGCAACCTCTTTTCCATCGTTGGTCGTCGCTAATACTTGATAGTTCTGATTTGTGCCGGTCCATGAATCATCAAGTGAGAGATTCCCTGATCGGATGCGGTTGGGTACATTAAAGAGTTCACCAGCATTAGGAGTGGCTTGGAAATCGCTTCGCGCCGCGCTTTCTATACCCTTGATCGGTTCAGGCAACCAGCCTGTAGGACATGGACGACCCTCATCACTATCCTGTCCGGAAACGATGACAACGCCCCCGTTCTTTACGAACGTTTTAATCCGTGTCTCTTGGCTCTTGTTGAGCCAGTATTTACCGTCTCGTGAAACGGTGCGGAAGCCGAGCCATAAGATGTCTGTATTGCTAAGCCCAGGTAGATCGAGATTCGTTGTTCCGCTATAACCAACTGAGAGGTCTCCTATTGACTTAATGCCGGAGAGAGTAGGATATTCTTCTTTGTAACTATCTGTTCTGAGATAATAGAGTCGAACAGCATCTGATCTAGATCCAGTCTCCTCGCGGGTGTGCACTGTGTTTCCATCAACTGTTCCAAACATAGCACCCAATTCTCTCTGAAAATCGACAGTAGAATCTCGTCTTGAGACATCGTCTCTGTTGAGGTATTTTTCCGTGTGTGTAAACAGCCACCATCCCCAATTCCCACCCTGTCTTGTCGTTTGGGTTTGAAACCATTTCCCACTTGCGTGTACAAGGCTGTCAATACGTCCACCTTCTTTCAGATAAAAGACGATAACCGGATCGTCCTGTTTCAGAAGACGCATCGCCTCAGCCCGATGATCCTTCTCCCCTTTATAGACATCAAGCCGGATCCTTATCTCGCTAAACTCAGCGTTACCTTTGAGATATTTTTCGACCCGAATCTTCGCAGTCCGGCGTTTGGTGTTAACCTCTGAAACTGTTCCGAAGAGGATATTGGTGCTCTCCTTAGCGATTTGCTTCACAGAATAACGTTTCGCTATATAGGCTTCTGAAGATGACTGATTTAAGAGCAACAAACCAGTAACAAGTAGCCCCAAAAGATAAAAAGGGTTCCAAATGCGTTGTAATTTGTTAATCCATATTGACCTTTGCATTGAATGTCCTCCGATGTAATTCTGTGTTTTGTTGTGGGTGCACGTGTTGTATGTCTACAAATCAAAACATCTAAGAAACCAACATTCACAAAGCGATTCTACTCAATTTTAACCGCTGTTCCCGTTGCGGTTACCATCAACATACCGTTATTAGCACCGAGCACCTCATAGTCAATGTCAATTCCGACGACGGCGTTCGCGCCTTTTTGTTCTGCGATGTCTTGCATCTCTTGGAGTGCTGTCTCACGAGCATCGGCGAGCTTGCTTTCATAAGCATCGGATCTGCCACCGATGAGATCCGTAATCCCTGCCATGAAATCCCGGAAAACATTCGCACCCATAATCGCTTCACCTGTAACCAGTCCGAGGTATTCTCGAATCTGCCGGCCTTCGATAGTATTCGTTGTTGTTGTAATCATTGCGCCTTTCCTCTCGCTGAAATCTCCCATACAGATTCAACGATCCCATTACGGATGCCGTAATACCTGTCATGGAGGTTCACTGTCGTACAACAGTGGGTTGGTAGAATTTCGAGTTTATCTCCAGGTTTGAGGGAGACATTTTCATCAGACACCACTATTTTGCCATGTTCTTCAGAGAGTCCGCTCATCTCCACGCCGGTTAATCCGACAGGTTGTGGAATACCGAACTCTTTCGCGAGTACTTTCAATCCTGTATCAACGATCATTCGGTTCGGATGTGGACGACTCACGACAGTTGCCAGAACCGACAAAGCACAACCGAAATTCTCGCCGATACCTTCTACATTTCGGTAGGTGGAATCCATAAGTACATAAGAACCCGCCTGTATCTCTGTCATCTCCGGTATGCTTCCGGTGATGTCGAAGGTTCCGGTGCCACCACCGCTCATGATGGCGACCGCCACACCATGTTTTTCAAGAGAGTCCTTGGTATCTACAAGTCGTTGCATCGCTTGACGTGCGGCAGTATCGCGTTCGGATCGCTTCGGTTTTGCAACGGTATGTCCCTCGTATCCCATTAACCCTTCAAAAATCAAGTTAGGACTCTGGCGTATCAGTTCTGCCAATTCTAAAGCCGGTTTACCGGGTTCCACACCGCATCTGTCCATTCCGATATTTACTTCTACTAACATTCTAACGGTCGCGTCTTTAGCGGTTGCTGCCTCGGAGATGGCTCGCACGTTCTCCGAATTGTCCACTGCGACCATAATCTCCGAATGCTTGGCAAGGTTGATGAGCCGAGCGATCTTTTGCGCACCGACGATTTGATTGGCGATCAGCACATCTCGGATGCCAGCATGGATAACGGCTTCTGCTTCACCGAGTTTCGCACATGTAACACCGATAGCACCCGCTGCAATCTGTTTATGTGCGATAATTGGCGTTTTATGCGTCTTAAGGTGCGGTCTCAACTCAGCGTTTACTGTGCTGAAATAATTCGCCATCGCCGCTATATTCGCTTCCATTTTGTCCAGATCAATCAGCAGTGCCGGTGTATCCAATTCCGTTTTGCGTCTGCCGATAAACGGTTCGCTGGTATTCATTAATGCCTCCTAAAGCTGCTTAACGGGGTTTGACAGCGTGCCAAACCCATCAATTTTTATCTCAACACTATCGCCTGCAGCAAGCGGCAGGTCGTTCGGTACGATGATACCGGTGCCGGTCGAGACAACGGTACCAAACGGGATCGGGTTATCACGCATCAGGAACTCGGTGAGTCGTTCAAACTTCCAATTGATTTGAGAAGTATTTACCTCACCTTGATAGATAATATCTTCACCACGGAGGACGGTGCATTGCATGTCCAAATTATATGGATCGTCCACTTCAGAAGGTGTAACAAACATAGGACCGAGCGCGCAACATCCGTAAAATACTTTGGATTGGGGGAGATAGAGCGGGTTATCACGTTCAATATCCCACGCAGAAACATCGTTGCATAGCGTGTATCCGACGATTTCACCCTCGCCACCGAGAACATAAGCTAATTCAGGTTCCGTTGCCGTCAATACAGAGTCGCTTCGGATACCGATAAAGCCGTTGGGACCGACACAGCGTGAAGGGGTCGCTTTGAAAAATATCTCAGGGCGATCGGCGTGATAGACGCGGCTATAGATATCTTGTTCGGAGTCGTCATCGCGCATATCAGCACTCCGTTTGTAGGTTACACCGCATCCCCAGACTTCAGGCGGATCAATAGGCGCTAAAAGGTGTGGCACATTTTCATCCGGCGCGACATCCAATTTCTTCAGCGTAAGTCCATCAGGTTCAGCCGATGTGTTTTCTAACTCTGCAAATGATGGAAGTTGCATCGGAGCAGGTGTTGCCACCTTTTCTTGAATATCTGCCAGTATAACACCAAGGCTCATCTGCTCTTTATGTGCAAGTGCTAATACTTCTAAAACACCGGCGGATTCCTCGCTTGTTACGTCAATCACTTCCTCATCGCGAGTGACGATTCCGACCCGTTTACCTAAATTGGGGAGGTGAAACTGAATTAATTTCATTTTTGTCCTTTGCCATCTAAAAAGGGTGCTTTCTTGTGTCCTAATTTTCGGTCGGGACAAGACCTGCTTTCACAAGTGCTGAAACGACAGCCGCTGCACACGCTTCAATAGAGAGTTCCGCACTATTTACTGTGACCTCTGGGTTCAAAGGCGGTTCATAAGGCGCACTGATGCCTGTAAACTCCTTAATCTCTCCAGCGCGTGCTTTTTTGTATAAGCCTTTGGTATCCCGTTCTTCGCAAACCTCAAGAGGACAGTCAACGAAAACTTCAACGAATCTACCTTCAGCAATGAGTGCCCTTGCCTGATCCCTGTCAGCGCGGTAAGGTGAGATGAAAGCGGTCATAACAATACTACCCGCGTCCGCGAAGAGTTTCGCGACTTCACCAATGCGTCGGATGTTCTCCTCACGATCCGCCGGTGAGAATCCCAAGTTCTTGTTCAGTCCGTGCCGAACATTATCACCATCTAAGACATAAGTGTGGTGCCGCTGTTGATGTAATACATGTTCAACGGCATTCGCTAACGTTGATTTACCTGAGCCGGAGAGTCCCGTGAACCAAATCACACAACCTTTCTGGTTCAGTAATTTTTCTCTATCTTCTACCGTGACAGTCGTTTCATGCCACGTAATGTTAGTTGCTTTCTGTTGAGCCAATTCGATTGCTCCTCAATAATAAAAAATGAAAAATAGAAGTTTTCTGATTGTACCTCTATTGTTGCTAAACTTTACAATATTATTATTATACGCGCGGGTATAACGCAATGTCAACCTAAATCAGAAATTTTTAGATAAAGTCATAGATTAGAAATGATGGGTTTAATTTACACGATCCTCGGTGATATGGATGACCTCATTTATCGGACTCTCGGTTTTTGAGAAATCTATCGTTTGGAGGTGTCCACTCAGCCACTGGACTCTAATAGATCGGATTGTCTCTTGCCTGCCAATACCGAAAAGCAGATTATGATCGCTGTCAGATGCATAACTTCCGCCACAGGTGACTTCTCTAAACTGTGTAACATGGTCTGTATGCACCCATACTTTTGCACCAATGCCGTCGCGATTGCTTTCGATCCCGACGAGTCGGATTTTCACCCAATTGTTTTTTGTAGGCGTTATCTGGGAATCGTTGCGTAAAAGGACAGCGTATTCAGCGCAGGTGGTAACAAGGACATCCGTTGCGCCGTCGTTATTATAATCACCTATAGCTACGCCCCGAGCGACTATAGCACGTTCAAAAAACAAGCCCGCTGTCTCGGAGAGATCCCTAAATTTTCCGGTGCTATTCCTACCGAAAATTTGGCAACGTTGTTTGTAAGAGAGGGATGGCGTAATTTCTGAGACGTTATCCCATACATGTCCATTAGCAACAAAGAGTTCAAGTATTCCATCGTTGTCCACATCAAGGAACTGGGTTCCGAAACCGAGTTGCGCAAAACTCGGATCGGCAAGTCCAGTCTCAAAGGTCGTCATCGTGTAGAAACCGTCGCCATCATTGTGAAAGAGACTGTTAATTTCTAAAGAAAAATTCGTTATGAAGATGTCCGTGCGTCCATCGTTATCATAATCTCCGTTGGCGATCCCCATACTGGCGGTTGCGCGTCCCTCTGAATTGTATGCGATACCTGCTGTAACAGCGACATCAGTGAAGCTCCCGTCTCTGTTGTTGCGGTAGAGGAAATCAGGAACGGCATCGTTAGCGACAAATATGTCTGGGTAACCGTCATCGTTATAGTCTGCAAAAAGAGTGCCTAATCCTTTACCTGTGTTATGCAGTTTTGCGTGGGCGGTGACATCCGTGAAAGTTCCGTCACCGTTGTTCCGATAGAGTGTATCACGTGCTCCCGGATATTCGTGTGGACCACAGTAGATATGCACACCTTCTAAAAAACAGGCGTGAGCCGTTTCCGGTAGATAATCCAAGTAGTTCGCAACATACAGATCAAGGTATCCATCCAAATTATAGTCGCCGAAAGTTGCACTGACGCTCCAGCTGCCGTCGCCGACACCCGCGTAGGACGTGACATCTGTGAAAGTACCGTCACCGTTGTTCCGATAGAGTTGGTTTCTACCGAAGTTCGTGAGATAGAGATCGGCATCTCCATCATTGTCGTAATCTGCGGAGAGGCATCCCATGCCGTACCCCGAATTTTGTTGTAACAGTGCCTCTAAGGTAGCATCGACAAATGTTCCATCCCCTTTGTTACGGTAAAGAACATTTATGTGCTTAGGGTCTCTATCGGTGTCTTGACGCGCGCTGCGAATGCTACCGCCGTTAACGAGATAGATGTCAAGGTGTCCATCATTATTGTAGTCGAAGAAGAGTCCACCGGATCCCATCGTTTCCGGCAGATACTTCTCTTTAGATGCACCGTTAGCGTGTTTAAAATGGATACCGGCTTGTTGTGTCTGTTCCGTGAAGCGAATTGTTGTTTCAGCGGTAGATAACGCCGTGGTGGAAATGAAAAGTATGAGGCAGGAGAGCAAGCATTCTGCTCTGGTGACGAGCGAGAAGGAACAGTAGTTTTTCAATTTTTCCGTATATCCCGCGTTGATTATTACCGATCTTAAAGGCATCCGGTCGGTGGATAGATGCCTTTAAGAAGCAAATCATTATTAGTCAGCAGCAGGTGCGAACGTGTCTGGATTCTCAGCCGCAGCATCGTAATCATCAATCAATTCGGTAATAACAGGATTATCACCACAGAGTGGGCAATTCTCATCTCTATTAATTTTCATTTCCCGATATGTCATGCTGAGTGCATCATAGAGGATGAGCCTACCGATAAGCGGTTCACCGATACCGATAATATATTTAATCGCTTCAGTCGCCATCATAACACCAATTACGCCTGGGAGCACGCCCAGGACACCGGCTTCACTTCAGCTCGGCACCATACCGGGTGGCGGTGGGGTCGGATACATGCATCGGTAGCAAGGTCCCTCATGCGGTTTAAAGAGCGTGACCTGTCCCTCAAACTGGAAGATACTACCGTGAACAACCGGTTTATTCAGTAGCACAGCGGCATCGTTGACGAGGTAACGGGTAGCAAAGTTATCACAACCATCAACAATCAGATCGTATTCCGAGAAGATTTCCTCAACGTTGTCGGCTGTCAGTCGGAGGTTATACGGCGTGATCTCGATGTCTGGATTTAGCGACTTAATCGTTGTCGTCGCGGATTGAACTTTTGGCGTACCGACCGCCTCTGTACGGTGGAGTATCTGACGTTGTAGATTGCTTAATTCGACGACATCAGAATCGATAATACCGAGGTGTCCGACACCCGCAGCACCGAGGTAGACACCTGCCGGTGAACCTAAGCCACCAGCACCGACCATCAAGACTTTGGCATCAAGCAGTTTTGCTTGGCCCTGCTCGCCGACTTCAGTCAGCATAAAATGTCGGCTATAACGATCAAGTTGCTCATGGCTCATCGGTTTATCTTGTTCGGTCGGGTAGCCTGCAGCCGACCAATCGCGGTATCCACCTGCAAGGGATACGGTATCGGTGTATCCCATTTCACGGAGCGATTTCGCAGCGAGAAGGGATCGGAGTCCCGCAGCACAATAGACCACGATCTTTTGGTTCCGGTCTGGAATGTAGTTTTCAACGGAAAATTCAAGCATTCCGCGTGTAACGTGGACAGCGTTCGGGATATAACCGGCCCGATATTCGTCTTCATCACGCACATCAAGCAGTACAAAATCGCTATCTTCTTCCTGTTCGGTCTTAACATCGGCAACAGTTACTTCTGGTATTTCTGTTTTAGCTTCCTCAACGATTTCTCTATAGGATTTCATAAAATTTTTCTCCTGCCGAGAAGGAACATGAAAGTCAAGGTTTCACATTCTGATTCCATAAATTTCAGTCTTTTGCGATTGCACAATTATATCATATATTGAGTTTGTTGTCAATGTTGTTTTTCGTATTTTATCCTTATCTTCTTACACATCTTCTTGTATTATACATCTTCTTGTAGGAGCGAGTTTCACTCGCGACCTTCATTTCCTGCTAAATCACGCTACAAAGACCTAACATTTCCCTTGACTTTTCGCTTGACGCATGGTAAACTTAACATAAGTTATATTTACGATTTACGCATGATGCTCTTTTGTAGCATAGGCTGTTAGCCTGTGCCCGGAGAACGTCTCTGTTTTTCAGAGTTTACTCGCTAATGGAACGTCATATCGTCAAAATTGCGTAAGTCCTAATATTGAGAGAAAAATCCTATCCTTGAACTGCTGCTATCCAAAATAAAATGAAGGTTATCACCCCCTATGCCAAAAGAAAATTTCAACGAAAAACTGACCGCACTTCTCAAAACCTATCCAGACTTCCTTGACGACACAGGCGAACTCATCCCCGCCGCTGTCAGAGATCACGCATGGCGACTCGACCACAACCTCATCAAATTATTGCTTACCGACGAAGCGATAAAAACAACGTTCTTTGACGAAATTGACGGGCATTGGGTTTTCAACCACAACACCTTCATCAACTACATCACCGATAAAAATTTCCTCGCCAATTCCTACACCCGATTCCGCAACAAAATCGGCTTGAACATTAGAGGCAAATTCCTCCGCGAACGCGGCGAAGTTTCACTCGTCTGGCCCTACAAAGATTGCGTCCTTGAAGGCGGACAAACAAAAGAAGAAGAAAAACGCAAAGAGATCTTCTTCAACGAAACCCTCGCTCAAGACGAAATCAACCGCATGTTCGATCCAAAAGTCCTCACCAACTATAAACGCCACACCGTTGACGGAGAACAAGAAGTAACGGACATCCAACGCGACGAGAACGGCACGATTCGCGAAAACCTCATCATCAAAGGCAACAACCTAATCGCACTCCACACCCTCAAACAGCAATTCCGCGGACAGGTCAAACTCATTTACATCGATCCACCGTATAACACCGGAAGTGACAGTTTCGGTTACAACGATAACTTCAACCATTCCAGCTGGCTGACATTCATGAAAAACCGGTTGGAAGTAGCCAGAGAATTTTTGAAGGATGACGGGATCATCCTGATTCACATTGACGATCAGGAAATGCACTATTTGAAACTTGTCGCTGACGATATATTCGGTAGAGATAACTTTATTGCGACTGTCCCAAGGAAAACCCGAAGTGGAAAAAGTGATGTCCCTTACAAACTATCTCAGGATTTTGACTGGATGCTCATGTACACAAGAGGCGCGTCGAAAAAAGATAACCTCTTCCAGCGGGACGTTTCACGAAAGTATCACAAAACCCCAGACTTTCCTAACGATGAATGGAGGCTAAGCGACCTTACCACTCAACGAACAATTCATGAACGCCCTAATTCAAATTTCACGTTGGTAAATCCAAGGAATGGGGAAGGATTTCCAGTAAATCCCAATCGCTGCTGGGGTATCACTAAAGACTCAGTAGACGAATATCTAAAAAAAGGGAAAATAGTCTTTCCGGGTGACTACAATTTTCTCAACATAAAACGTCCGGCTATGCGGGTTTTTAAGTCAGAAGATATAGGAAAAACGGCTTACGTATCCTCAGATTTTCTAAATCAAGTGATGGACGAACTGCTGAAAAGTATGGTCAACAGAAAAGGCACAGATGAAATCGTAGAGATTTTTGGAAGAAAAGCATTCTCATATCCGAAGAATGAACTACTGATGCAACGCATTATTGAGTATACAACGAAAGCAGGTGATATTGTTTTAGACTTCCATTTAGGTTCAGGCACAACCGCTGCGGTCGCTCACAAAATGGGCAGGCAATACATCGGCATCGAGCAAATGGACTATGCCGAAACGCTTCCTGTTGAACGCTTAAAAAAGGTAATAGCGGGTGAGCAAGGCGGTATCTCTGAGACCATCAACTGGCAGGGCGGTGGCGATTTCATCTATTGCGAACTCATGCCATACAACCAAGCCTATATAGACAAAATCCAAGCCGCGCAATCCTCTGAGGAACTCGTCGCCCTATGGAAAGACATCGCCGAAAACTCGTTCCTGAACTGGTACGTCAACGAACAAATCCCGGAAGCAGCCGTAAAAGACTTCATTGCCATTGACGACGTAAAGAAACAGAAGCACCTACTCGCTGAGCTGCTGGATAAGAACCAACTCTACGTCAACCTCTCCGAAATAGAGGATGCGGATTTTCAGGTGAGTGAGGAAGATACGATGTTGAATAGGGCGTTTTATGGAGAGTAAAAAGCCAGGGATATAGGATTGTTCTGGGCCGTAGCCATAAGTGTCAATTTAAAAAAAAATAACCGCCTCAATCCCAGGCCCGGTAGGTTCGGTTTCCTAACCGAACCGGATCCTATGCGGAAACCTTGAAGACTTTAAAACCTCTTCAGTCGCGTAGCGACGCAATGTTTATAGCAGCGCGTGCACAAAAAACCTAAGCCCCGTAGGGGCGGCATTTGTAGAGATATTCTTACAAAATATCTTGAAAAATCGCTAAATTGACACCTATGGATTGTGCTGGGCCGTAGCCTCCCAATCACACGGATGAACCCGAATTTTGTCCACTGGCAATTATATTGTCTCACATTATGGACATACTAAAGTTTGGACAATTTTAGGATGTCCAAGGTGCGGATTAATAAAAAATAAATTTGCATCTCTACATTATACATGTTATCATATACATACTAATCAAGAAAAAAGACAAAAATAACCCTTTACCCACACAAAGGAGGACAAAACGTAGACTCGGGTAAAATGAAAACCCTTTTGCCTAACGACGCAGAACCACCGCAAACGCAAATCCCAAATGTTACACTTTTCGCCTTTTTGTTCAAATACGAACCCATAACACAATCGCCTCTGAACCCTTACAACGACTAAGTTTATCGCAATAACCTATCCATACCCAATGTTACACAGGTGTAACATTTTAAGCACTTACGCAGGTTGCTCTTTTGTAACCATAGGAAACCGTTGGTTTCCTGTGCACTGAGAACGTCTCTGTTTTTTCAGAGTTTACCCACTAACGGAGTGTCATATTGTCAAAATTGCGTAAATCCTGATTTTAAGGACAGACGCACTGCCGCAAATTAAAGTCCCTGATAACCCAACACCTGCGATCGCAACCCGAACCGTAACCGACAGACCCTAACCCATCGCAGAAAAAGTATGACGCAGATTTTCGCGCACAAAAAGAAATTTTGCGTACAAAAAAAATTAAAGTGCCTTTAAAACAAAAATCACAACCGCAGATTTTGCGTACAAAAAAAATTAAAGCACCTCTATGACAAAAACCACAGCTATGTCAGGACTCAATACTGAAGATTCTGGAAGATGCGGAATTTCCTGATTGAAACGACTTGATACTCGGTTGATTTTTTACTTGACTTTTGCGCCCAACAAGAGGTAAACTTAATGCGTATCTACATTGAAAAAAAGGAGAAAGGATAAAAAAGGGACTTATGGCGATATTCTATCGTGGGGCAGGTATTAACACTTATTGGTATCTCAATGATCCAATGGAACAAGGTTTTGTTGCCAGGTCCCCCAGAATGACCCCTACCACAACTCGACAGATGCTTCATATTGCCAGAAGCACTGTGAATAGTCCTTTTATCCAATCTTCCGCTACAAAACCTCGCCTTTGAAGGCGGGGATGTAGTAGCGGCTTAGGGTTTGAAAGCCAAAATAAACTTGACATTTACTAAAAAGTGTGGTATAATTAACGTATCAAGTTGGCAGACATTCA
>JAJEET010000019.1 GCA_022820835.1 Candidatus Poribacteria bacterium | reverse complement strand
TTCATTGTGGTGTCCGACGTGTGTAGACTCACACTGCGGACATTCGGGGGATCCTTGCCATCTGATACGCTCCAAATATGCGATACACGCCTCTTGCGTCGGGAATGTCTCCATGATTTTGACCAAATCCATCAGAAAATGCGCCTCTATGATTTTAGGGGTTGCCTTTTTCTGATAGTTTCTGATACAATAATCAAATAAGCGTAAACCAGAAAAAGCAACCCGCTTTTTTGGGTTTAGATAGGGGGCTACCAACCCCCTATTTTCTTACCTATATTGTATCACATAAACCCTTTATTTACAAGGGTTTATAGCGTTTTTAACAACTTTTTGCAAGTCCAAAACGACTAATCCCGTCAAAGTTTGCCTTCTTTTTTCAACTCGGCTTGAATCTCACGGTAGTCCCGAAAGTTAGTCTCGCCTTTCGCTGCGGTGTCCATGTCTAAAATGTCCTCTAAATCTTCAAGGTGCTGCATGAGAAGGCGGTACTCCTGCATCGACAAGACGGCGGCAGTTTTTTCACCTTTATGGTTAACAAGATATTGCGGGTTGATATTAAGCATGAATGTCCCCCTATCCAAGTTTTTTAGGCTTTTGGATTTCGGAGATTAGTATAGCATGTTGTAGGCGCGTTGTCAAACGGATTTGGAGAGGCCTGAAGGCGGATTGCTGGTGCTCACGGGTTGGATGGTGGTTCATAACTATTCGTGTGTTCATGAATCCGTTGGCGTTCCCGGTTGACGTGCGGATCGGCACGGCGGGGGATGCCGGTAATCGCATCAACGGATTCGTCTGCTTTGAAACGTAAGTAGAGTTTCTGCGATTTCGCGGCGAGTGAGGGGTTCTTCAGGGCGCGGTAACAACGCATCATATTGTAGTGTGCATCCAAATCTTCGGGGTCAACGGTGAGCGTCTTCTGAAATTCAGTGAGTGCGGTTTCGTAGTCACGTTTGAGGAAGTACATCTGTCCAAGCCTGTTTCGGACACGCGTATCGCGTGGGAATTGCGCAGCGGCACGCTGGAGATGCTCAATCGCTGTGTCGTAATTACCGCGTGTTTCCTGAACGAGGGCATAAAAGTAGTGCACCTTCGCACGATGCAGGTTTTCCGGTGGCAGTGTCCTCTGGATTTCAAATGCCTTTTCAAGCATCGTTTCTGCACCTTGCATATCACCTTCTTCAATTCTAACTCTTGCGACATTCACCCATCCGTCAAGGTATTCCGGTTCAATTTCAGTCACTTTCAGAAATGCAGTCTCAGCGGCTTTCAGGTCGCCTTGTAGGAGGAGCCCGATGCCGTAGTCGTTCCACCGTTCGCGCGCGTTATCAGTCTGCGATGATGACGGCATAGGGACTGTCCCTACGACCTTTAAGGTTGCTGTGGCGGACGCCATCGTGATGATAGGGAGGTTCGGGATCGCCTTAATCTTTCCGGCGACATCCGAAGTATCACCCGTCCAGACCCACTTACCATCATCGTAGCCTTTGTCTACTTGGAAATCGGTGTCTTCCGGGTCCCGGACCCCGGCATAAGCCCATTGCGTATGCCACCAGTTGAATTTGCGATAGTTGAGTTTCGCCTCCACTGTAAGCACATCCCCACAATCCGGAGGGATTTCGAGTCGGTAGCGCGCGGTATCCGCAGCACCGGGTGGTATTGTGTTTGAATAAAGCACAGTTCGCATCGCCCAAGCGTTCCGTTTATTAATCAAGTTCCCGTGTGCATCGAGCATATAACTGCGATAGAAATGTGCACCCGGATCAACCGGTCCGTTGCCATCAGGTGCGTCAATCCTGCCGTTCCAGAAGACGATCCTCCCATTCTCATCTGTGACTTTCACTTCCAGCCAGATATCAAACGCATCAATCGTGCCAGCGGGGAACCGGTGTCCGACGTTGCGTGTGCGTACGACGACATCAATCCGTGTATTTGCGTCTCGTGCGATTTCAACGCCGTCGCTTGGAATCGGTGCTCCGTTTGTGAATAGGTCTAACGTTACGGCATCATCCTGCAAAAAATCCGTGACTGCCTTGAGTTGGTCTGGGTGTTGGTTGACGAAAGGAAGCGCCGTATTCGCAGCGGGGAACCGGTGGCTGTGAACCTTGCCATTGATATTTGCGGCGTCTGTGGAATCGACAAGCGGCATGTGACAATCGACGCACTTCTTCGCCGTTTCGGGATAATAGAAGGAGAGCGCGCCTTGGTGTGAGACACCACTTTTCTGCCACTGGTCATAGTCGTTAAAACCGCGTACCCAACGGAAATTGTTGACAGGCTCATCAAGGTGTACTTTATGGCAGGTTGAACAGAATTCGGCAGTGTTTTGACGGTGGAACGGTTTGAGGAAACTCTTTTTGTGCGGTTCCGGGTCGAGTCGGATGAGGTAGTTGTGCAGACTCCGAATGATCGGGTTATCGCTGGCAGCGAGGTCGTGAAGTGGCGGATATTTGATGACGTAACCGCTGTTGCCCATCGTATCCTTGACACGTTCGATAGAGTGGCACGCTGTACAGGCGAGTCCGGCTTGTGCGGCAGGCGTATGGAGATTCTCGCGGATAGGTTTATCCATCACGCCGTTGAGTAGGATTGCGGGGTCGTGGCACCCGCCACACCACTTCGACGGTTGGATACCGTTAACCTCCTGCATATAGGCAATTGACTTGCGGTACCACTGGTTATTGAACGAGGAGAAGTGGTGCGCCGATTCGTTCCACTGCCGATAGATATCTGGATGACAACCGCTCGTGGCACAGGTCTCCGATGTGAGAAAGAAATCGGTCGGGATGAGTGCCCCTGTTTCCGTTTCGACGGATGCCGGAAAAAAATGCCCAGTTGTGCCGCCGCCTTCCTCGTACATGCTCGTCGGCGGTAGTGCAGGGTTTTCAACGAGATACGTTTCGTTCGGAAGATAGTGTTGTGTGAGTTTCGCACCGATAGGAAAAATAACGACGATAGCCAATACGCTTACTATTATTTTTCGCAACAGTGGCGTAAGAAGTTCAGCACTTCTCAGTAGATAAATGCAGAACAGAAGGCAACCCGTGCTTACACTGACAATGTGTGTGATGAGGAGCCACCGATAGGGGGTTGTCGCACCGACAATCATCAGATAGATACCGCTGATGATACCAACAACTATTCCGATACCTCCCAATTGTCCGAGCGTTGAGGTGGTTTGCTTCTGCATAGGGGCTTGCAAGCGATACCCTAAATGCTTATAGACATAGACGCAGAAGGGGAGTATCAGGACGATGCCGAGTCCAACGTGGATCAAGACGTTAGAAATATAAAAGAGCGTCGGTTCGCCGAAGCTGAACAGATACGCGCTGTTGAGCAGTAGGATAAGGAAGGCAGCTAAAGAAAGTTTTCGCATTTTTAAGTTATTCGTGGATTGGACGATAAGTGATATATATTCAACCGGTGCATTGTAAAGCACGCCTATCATGTGGATGCCTACATCTCTTTATATTTTATCACATTTTTCTCCGAACTGCTATGTATTAAATATAAATGGCGAGGTTCGCAAACCTCGCCAATGAAAAAGTTTAGATCAATCTTGTTGGATCGGTTATCAATCTTCGATAAGTTTTACACCCTTATAGTGTACTTCTTCATACCACCGACGAAATTCTTCTCTGGACAATTTCTCGCCTTCGGCTCCTACTTGAATCGTAACATTATCAGGGATGTCAACGGTGAATACTTCAACTGGAACCTCGTGATTCACGATGAAGTTCTGTGTCTCTATGACGGCTCTACTGATTCTCCCTTAAGAAGGTTTACTGAGATGTTCCGCCGGGTGTAACCCGCATCGGGAGCGGTTCCATTAGTTCATAGATCCATCCGCCCGGGAGTATCGGGTCACCCTCAACACCTGTTACCTTCAAAAAAGATCTATATCTCAGAATCTTTCCGGTATAAGCGAGGTCTTGGAACAGTTGTTTCACCTCTTGCCAAGTTTCGTGGCGCCAGGCAGCAACCTCAGGGGACTTACTTGCCAATCCATCCGTACTTCTCAGTTCGGCATAGAGTTCCACAGCCTTGGTGAGATTGGTTCGGATTTCGTTCTCAAGTACCGGGATTTTCTCTTCGATTTCAGCGAGCGTTAATCCGAAGAACCGTTCCGGTTCAGGTTCAGTGACATTTTCGGCTTCAGCATCAGCAGATAATGTGTTTTCTTCGGTCTGTGTCTCTGTTTCGGTAAATCGTGTATCCGCTAAACTAAAATCTTCGGCAGCTGTCGGGACATCGGAATCAACAGGATTAGAAGCGACCTCTGTTTCATCTCCATCATCACTCGGTTGAACTGTCGATCTACCAGAAGGTTGAGACTTGACGCGCTGTTCTGGTGTGACGGTTTTATAGATGGTGATCGTTTCTTGCGGCTGGTTCGCGTTATGCATAAGGATACCGAGAAGTATCACCACACCACAGAGCAAGACACCACCCCAAAAGCGTTTCGATTTAAACATGATAACGCTCCTTAGTGTTGCCCAGAGAGATGCTGTCCGTAGCGTTTGAGGAACTCCATCTTGGACAATTTCTGTTTTTCATGATTCACCGTAATCATCGCATCGTCAGGAATATCAACGGTAAACGTTTCTGGTGGAATCTCGTGATTGATTTTGAAATTCTTTAGTTCCAGTTTTTGCCCGGAAATTATAGGATCCTCTGGCTTAAAATCGACCCAAGCGTATTCATGAAAAACTGCTTTAGGGAACCACACCTCTCCGTATTGCTGATAAGAGATTATGGTGCGCATAACAGTGGGAGCCTCCATCGGAACATCGCTGTCCAGAGCATCTACAGGAGTAAGGAATTGGCTCTCACGTTTTAGGTATCGGAACCCTCGATCGGGTGCGATCCAAATTTTTTCGGATCTATCCACGTCTTTTTCTTCCAAAACATAGCAGAGAACATCGTTGAAACCTTCGCGCCCTACGATCTGGAAATTTTTACTTTCAAGGTAGGTTGCTAAATCTTTGTTTCTCAATGTGAGCCATCGTCTCGGATCCACATCGTGATAAGGATTGATGCGTTTGGGTTCTTCTGTGCTAAAGGAATAGTCAAGTTTTCTGTTTCTATGAGGAACGATTTCCCACGATCCGATCGGCGTAAGGATAGTCGTACTTCCCCCTGGATGGAAAGGTGTTTTCTCCGAATCGAAACGCGTTTTCTCTATATTGAAAACGATGGTACCAGCAACAACACGGGTGTCAGTATCGACGAATGGGGGAACCCCAAGCGTATAAACGACTTCTCCTTCACCGGATTTCAGGAGTGCGTCATGCTGTTTGATAGCCGCTAAAAGTGTTTTCAGGTCAAGTTCATCTTCTGCTGTATCTTGCAACAGTGTTTCCTGTGCAAGTGCTGTTGTGAGACCTACGAAAAACACAATACAGAGAATTGGGAAACGATATGATTTCAGGTTTAAAGGGGACACTGTTTTCCTCCTTAGTTCAGTTTTCATTGTGAGCGCGCTTAGCACTGTCTTCCTGATCAGATGCATTGAATGTTCTGCCGGGTGTAACCCGCAGCGGGAGCGGTTCCATTAGCGCATAAATCCATCCGCCGGGGAGTATGGGGTCTTTCTCGACACCTGTCACCCGCAAATAGGATCTATATCTCAGAATTTTTCCGGTGTCCGCGACATCTTGGAACAATCGCTTCACCTCTTGCCAAGTTTCGTCGCGCCATGCGGCAATCCGGGGTGACATTCCTGCTGTGCCATCTGTGCGTCGCAGCTGGGCGTAGAGTTCCGCAGCCTTGGTGAGATTGGTTCGGATTTCGTTCTCAAGTTCCGGAATTTTCGCTTCAATTTCAGCGAGTGTTAACCCGAAGAACCGTTTTTCGGATTGTGGGAGGCTTGGGATTCCAGCGTCAACAGACGTGCTTGTACGGTTGTCCCTACTCGGAATAACAGTCTTTCCGAACTGGTTGCGCAGTGCGAATTTCGCGTTAAGGTCAAGGATAATAGGTGTATCAACGATTTCGATTAGGTGCTCAGATTGTGCTTCAAAGTTATACGGTTTCTGATAGCGAACGAGGTATTGGTTGCCGACACCGAGTCCTAACACAATTAAAACAGCCGCTGTCCCTAAAGCCGTCCACGGCAGCAAAGGCTTCGCAACCGGTGGTGAGGGCATCAGTTTTATATTGGCAACCTGTCGTCCGATGTTCTCTATCAGGCTAACAGGCAGTTGGACGCTACCGAGCATCTCCTGAACCAAGAGCTCTTCTCGTTCCTGTAGACGCTTTTTCGCCCGGCGGAGCCGACTGTTGATTGTGTTCACCGACACACCTAAAAATTTGCCGATCTCCTTCGCTGTCATTTCGCCGAGATAATGGAGCGTTACGACTGTGCGCTCACTCTCTGGGAGTCTTTGTAGAAGGTTTTTGACGATTTCATGGCGATGCTCGGTGTTATCTGTCTCGCGTTGCTCGGATACGTAACGTTTGTAAGAGGCGTTCTCTATCTCTACCACCGATGTGCCCTCCAGCGATTGTGCCGAAAGTTTCTTCTTCTGATTCCACCGTTTGCAAAGGTTATTCGCAATGACATAAAGCCAACCCGCAAACTGATTCGGATTTCTTAGTGTTGCGAGTTTTTTGTATGCCTGAAGGAAAGTATCTTGTGTAATTTCTTCGGCGAAATGAAAGTCGCCCACCTTGCGCCATGCGAGCGCGTGGACACTCTTTTGGTACTTTCCGACCAAGGTAGTGAACGCTGCGTCGTTACCTGACAAGACACTTTGAATGAGTTGCACGTCGTCTTTTTCCATCAGGATTCTCCGTTATTACAAATCTCTTTACCAAATTCCTGCGCGTTTTTAGTGTTCAATTATTAAAGATACAATTTTGAGGCGAAAAACGTGCATAATTTTCAGAAAGAGTGGAAAAAGTTGAATCCATTTGCTGCAAACGCTTATGGCATCACGGTATTTCATTTTTTAAGTAAGGAGTCATATCCCAGAGCAGGATGGTGCAATCAAAACTTCCGCTCGCTAAAAGCGTGCCATCTGGTGAAAAAGCGAGTTCCTGAATATCTGTCGGATGACTCCAGAAGGTCGCAATATTCTTACCTGTTGAAACCTCCCACAGCCCGATAGGCACCTTCTCGTGGTCTTCTTGCCACCAAGAACCGGAGACAAGATACCGTCCACACGGCGAAAATATCAACGCATCAGGACGCTGATAACTGTCGGGGGGGACTATCACCCTGTGAGTCTCGTAAGTTGTTGCATCCCACAAACGTATCTCACGATGCAGCCCACCAGCGATAAGATCACCAGATGGAGAAAACGCGATTGAATGAAGGGCGGACTTATGACTGTAACCCTGACGCAAACGATTTAAGATGTACCGGATTTGCCGCGGGTCGCCTCTATACAGAGAAACATCCGATGCCTCGGCTAAAGGCAGCGAAGCGAGTTGTTCACCGCTCTCAAAATCCCAGACGCGGGCTGTGTAGTCGCGGGCTGCCGTAGCAACCTTCGCGCCACTCGGATGAAACGCTAAGGTTGTAATCCAAGTCGTATGTCCGATGAACTTTCGCAGCTCCCGCCAAGACTCAACAGACCATACGGACAAGTTTCCTTCCAAATCTCCACTAACAAGGTGTTCATCCGTAGGTGAGAACGCAAGGGCAGTTACACCCTGTTTATGTTCAGTGAGCGTTGTCATTGGTGTCCCCGAGGCAACCCTTAAGACTTCAATCGTTTCCCCATTCTCGCCAATGTTGATAGCCAACATGTTTTCACACGGGGATAAAGCGCACTTTCCATTAGCAGAACTAAGTGTTCGTCGGACCCGCCTTTGGACAACATCCCAGAACATAATACCGCTTTTGCCGCCGTCCGCGCTCACCAATGTCTCACCGCCTTGCATAAAAAACAGTGTCTGAACCTTGCCCGCCGTATGTTCCAGATGAGATGCTACCGTGAGCGGGGCATCCGCGTGCCACACGCGCATCTCACATTCCGTGGCGATTGCGAATTGCTGCCCATCAGAAGAAAACCTGGAGGCGTTTCTGGCATTTCCGCTGTATTCAAAAGTGTCAAGCTGCTCTCGTCGGGAGGCCTCCCACAGGATTACCTTGTCCTCATACAAATCGGCAACCCGTAAGGTCCCATCAGACGAGTAAGCAGGTATCAATTTATCGCCACCATAATCCGAATCAGCCATCTCAAGGGTTTCTTCATCAATATTCCAGACCTGTAACTCAGTAGTGCTCCGACGATTGTTGGACATATTTTGACTACTAACAGCAAGGTACCTTCCACACGGTGAAAAAGAAAGACCTTGTATACGTTTTAGTGATGCTACATGCTTGAGGCGCGCGATGTGTTCTTTCGTCTCTATATGCCGAACGGTAAGCGTGGATCGACCCGAAACATAGGCGAGACTCTGCCCATCGGGTGAAAAACAGACCAGAAACTTGGCGGGTGTCTGTTCTCCTTTCTTCGGGGGTGCAGCGCCTTTGAAACTTGCGACGTGCATGCCGGTTGTTGTATTCCATACATAAGCACCACCGAAACCGCTGCCGGATGCAGCAAGGTATTGGCTATCTGGAGAGAAAGCAAGGGCGTTCCGATAGCGCGTTCCTTGTATTTTAGCGGTGCACCGTTGCATATCAGCATCCCACACCTTAAAGACACCATCCCAGTTGCTGGTAGCAATCCATTGTCCATCAGGAGAAAAGGCAACGGTAGAAATCAACCCCCTTTCAGTTTCCCACAACGCGATCGGTTCCAGGGTAGCGAGTTCATAGATCCAGACCCCAATAGTCGTTGCGATCGCCAAGGACTCGCCATCCGGCGAAAATGCCAAATCATTTATCCGCCCCCTACCCAACCTACCAATCGCACCTTCTGGAAGTGCCCAAGTAGAAACATCACCGTTGCTAATAGGATTTATTACTTGTTCCATTTTTCCTCCGCTTCATTCCATCCTGAACCGGTAGGAAGAACGACTTCACCGGTTAGGTATCATGTTAGGTATACTAAAGGTAACGGGTCATATCCCACAAATAAATGACATCGTCAAATCCACCACTCGCAAGCAGACAACTATCTGGTGAGAAGGCAAGAGATTCAACATCGCTTTTATGCCCTGACAACTCGACGATAAGCTCCCGAGTTTCTACATCCCAGACCTGAATCCGCTGCTCCGGCCACGTTCCGCCGATAACGAGTCGGCTGCCGTCGGGTGAAAACGCGAAGGACTCAAAACTGACCGTATCAAGTGTAACCATGGGTTGCCACGTCTTTGTACACCACAAGGTAACAGTTTTATTGTTTGCACCTGTCGCGAGGCACTTTCCATCAGGTGAAAATGCAATCCCTCTGACCATCCGAGAAGTTTCAAGTGTCGCGATATTTTCCCCTGTAGCAACTTCCCACACCCTTGCAGTTCTATCAATAGGACTATCATCATCAGAAAAATAGGAAGTTCTGCCATCTGCATTTTTTTGCATTTCCCAGTTGTCACCACCGCCACTGACCAAGAGGGTTCCATCAGGTGAGAACGCAAGAGATAGGATGCGTCCTATATGTCCCGATAGGGTTTGAAAGCATCGCTGTGTCTCTACATGCCAAAGTTTGACGGTTTTATCCCTGCCCCCTGTCGCTAACAACGTCCCGTCCGGGGACATCTCAGCAGTATCAACATGCGCGCTATGCGTGAAACTGGCGCGCTTTTCCGCATCCCACAATTCAATGGTATCATACTCTGGATAATCGGTACAACCCAGTCTAAAGCAATGTCCTTCCGGTGAAAATACAAGGTTCCGCCCCGATGCCATAACGCCATCGAATTCCTTTATTTTTTCACCAGTGTTGACATCCCACAATGTAAGTGAATTGCCTGCCCTTTTAAGTCCGGCAAGGTGTTTTCCATCCGATGAAAACCCGACCTGCGAAATACTACCACCCCGATGATGGTCTATATGCGGGTTTCCCTTGTTTCTATTAAGCCACTTTTCCTCGCGTATAGTTTCCGGTTCTGGAATGCCATCCGCAACGCGTAACACATTGACAGTGCCATCCGGATAGTATACCGCTATAAAAGTGCTATCTGGGGAAAACGCAACAGCATCAATCCGTTTTTCATGGGTAACACACCAAAGTTGTTGCCCATTCTCAACGCTCCAGAGGGCCACGGAATAATCCGTCCGCTGACCAGCGGTCGCAAAATACCGTCCACCCGGAGAAAAAGCGATGTCCCCGATACCACCTCTGTTGAAAGTCTGAACATGCCCTGAGTCAAATGTTACAGACTTCTCTTGTTTTTCATGTCTAAAAGTCCAGCGGATTTCTTCTGCGTCAATATCCCAGAGTGTTGCAGTCGCGTCCGCGCTACCAGTAGCGATAAACCTACCATCTGGCGAGAAAGTTGTTGATGTCACTGCGCCTTGATGCGTAACGGTAAAACAGGCGGTTCCAGTTTCAACATCCCAAAGGGTCGCCGTCGCGTCCCGACTGCCGGTAGCAATAAATTTACCATTGGGTGAAAATGCAATTGAATTGATATAATCTTTATGGATGTAGGCAGCAAGTGCTGTACCTGTATTGATATCCCATAGCGTTGTTTTGCCGTCCCAATCCCCAGCAGCGATTCGAGTGCTGTCAGGCGAAAAAACAACTTTTGAAAGGAGTCCGGTACCTTCAACCGCTATTAACGATATGAAGTTTTTGGTGTGAGCATCATAGAGCCATACACCAAGGCAGGATGCTACAGCGATCAGATTTTCGTCTGGTGACACAGCGACACCAGAGATACCGCCTCTTTCAAATCGGGCAACTGCCCCGGGCGGCAAACAGGCGGTATTTTCTCGCGGATAATTCGCCGCAAAGACTTCGGATAACTTATCGGACATTGTGTACAACTCCTCAAGTATTTTTAGAATTCCCCACCAAAAATGGAAAACCTGAATTTTCATCCTAAAACTGGCAAATTGATAGAAGTGAAGATTTGATAGATACACATCAGTGCGGAAGAAAAAGTAGAAGATTCTGTGGTAAAGGAGAGCCCATAGCATGATTCGGGTTTCGAGTCGTCCCGTAATGCTATGGGGTGGTTTTAAGGTTTTAAACTGTGTAAAGAGAAGCGCGTTAGGAAACTACTGAGTTTCTGATGTAACCGTGTAGAATTCGACGGTGCGTATCTGCCCTTTCCCTGTCAAGGATCTTTGCGAAATCCGAATAGCATCTGTATTCGCGACCATCGTAATTTCAAGCGGAAAGGATACATTGTCTTTAAACCTTTTAATCTCCTTCCAATTGAACTCACCGTCCCGGGCATAAATATCTATATTGTGAACCGTTCCTTCGCCAAGAATAATGATCTTCCGAATCTCTTTCGGCTCTGGAATAGAGTAGACGAGCCCAGAAGCGATAAACCTTTCTGTGACCGGGGCATCAACGCGAACATACGTCTGTTCCGTCATCAGTGCTGCGCACCCGATTGAGAAGGTACATATCAATAGAATCCCGTAAAGTCTATTCATTTTTTTCCCTTATTTGCGATGGCTTCTGTATAGAACCAGTGAAAGATTCCCAATCAGAAATGGTGTAAGTTATCCGGCGGTGTAGCCGCCATCAATAGGCAAAGCAATACCTGTAACAAATGCGGATTCATCGGAGGCGAGGTATAGTGCGCCGTAGGCGATCTCTTCAGGCTGTGCGAGTCGGCGCATCGGGTGCTTATCGGCGAGGTTCCGATATTCTTCCGGTGTCTTGACGACACCGGCGACTAAGGGTGTCTCAACGAAACCCGGACAGATACAGTTGACTCGGATGTTGTCTTCGGCGTAATCGAGTGCCATCCCGCGGGTGAGGTTCGTCACGCCGCCTTTAGAGGCGACGTACGCTGCCCGAACCCCCGCGCCGACAAGTCCGTAGATAGAGGACAAGTTGATAATAGAACCGCCGCCGTTTTTCTGCATCGCCGGAATCGCCGCCTTAGAGCAGAGATAGACACCGGTGAGGTTGACATCTAAACAACGGTGCCAATCTGCTTCCGGCAGGTCGGCGACAGGGAGTCGCATTGCGATGCCTGCACTGTTCAATAAGATGTCCAGTTTTCCGTATCTGTTGACAGTTTCCGTTACCATTCGCTCGGTATTGTCCGACACTGTCACATCGGTTGGGACGTAGGTCGCTTCGTTGCCTGCGTCTCGGATGGCAGCGACAGTTTCGTTCGCGCCATTCTCGTCAATGTCGGCGACGACGATTTTCGCACCGTGTTCGGCGAACAGGATCGCTGTGGATTTGCCGATGCCGGATGCGGCACCGGTGGTGATGGCTACTTTATCTTTGAGTCGCATTTTTTAACGTTCGGTTCTTTCGTCGGTTCGACCTGATTCAAAGACCTTTCTCTGTCCATTCTGCTGAGTTCACTTCTGGTTCCCCGATTCGGTTTCTGAGGAGACCGATCTTCTCAATTTCGAGTTCAATGACATCGCCAGGTTGAATCCAACGATCGAGTTCCCACCCGCATCCTTTTCCGACAGTCCCTGAACCTAAAAACTCACCCGGATAGAGTGTCTCCGATTGTGAAACGAACGAGATCATTTCAGCAAAAGAGTAATACATATCCGATGTATTTCCATCTGTCCAGACTTCACCGTTGACTCTGGCAATCATTCGGAGGTCGTACGGATCGCTGATTTCATCTGGTGTAACGAGACAGGGTCCCATGATATTGCTGTTATCAAAGTCTTTTCCTTTGGCGGGACCGAGCGCCATGGTCATGTGTCGGAACTGAATATCGCGTGCGCTGATGTCGTTGTAGACGGTGTAGCCTGCGATGTACTCGGGTGCCTCTTCTATAGAGATATTTTTTCCGATTTTTCCGATGTAGACCCCCCACTCAAGTTCAAAATCGAGTTTTTCGGTGTAATTTGGCCACGTGACAACGGCTTCGTGTCCGGCGATGGAGGATGGACTGGTGCTGCCGCGGTAGTAGTTCGGTAGTTTGAACCATTCTGGTGAGATCTCTTTACCAGTAATTTGTGCGGCGGCATCCATGTGGGTTTTGAATACGCCGAAGTCGCGTAGGCTTGCCGGACGTGGGAACGGCGCGAGCAGCTGCACATCAGCAATCGTAAAGATGCTGTCGGATGAATCTTTACTGTCAACAGTCTGATCGATATATTTTTGTGCGTCAGCGATGCGATTCTGCTCAAAGAATTGGGTCATGTCTGGAGCAACAGCAGCGAGGTCAATGATTCGGTCACCGGAAATCCAGGCACCGAGTTTCGGTGTTGTCCCTGTTGGTTTTGTTTGAAAGGTAACGAGTTTCATAGGGATTATTTTAAAACAGTCGCGCCTCCGTATTCAAGTGATTGCGTAGTGTTGATTATACGATAGATACATTTAGAAATCAATATTTTAAAAATTTGTCTTGTGTATACAACAGCGGTGTGGCATAATTAGTGCTATATGTTTGCCGATGTTCACCATGCCTTTCTACTATGAACATCCCGAAACGGAAAAGGTGACAATATGGTTACCCGACAAGACATTCAATCGACCTGTGATGCCATCGTGCGCGAGTTCTCGCCGCTACAAATTATTCTCTTTGGCTCTTACGCGTATGGCACGCCCACGGAGTCCTCCGATGTTGATTTGCTGGTCGTCATGCCGGTGGCGAAATCCGAAACCCGTCGGCAAGAGACAGAGATTCGGAAGCACCTCGCGCGGCCTTTCCGCCTGCATGTGCTCGTGCATTCGCCTGAAGACCTGGCGTATCGCCTTGTGTATAACGACTGGTTTCTCCGAGAGATTACTGAAAAAGGCGAAGTGCTTTATGAAACTCCTAATTTTTTCCTTAAACCCGTAAAGAAGGAAAAACACGCGATGAATCCACTGACAGAGGAATGGGTGCAGAAAGCCGAAGGCGATTATACTGTCGCACAGCAAGTGCTTCAAGGACAGAATCCGGTAAATGATGCCATCTGCTTCCACGCCCAACAGTGTATTGAAAAGTATCTTAAGGCGTGGCTTCAAGAGGCGAACATCCCGTTTCCAAGAACCCACGATTTACAAGCGTTATTGAACCTAATAGTCCAGACTCTACCTGCTTGGAATGCATGGGGCGAAGATTTTTCAAAGTTGTCGGAACACGCCGTTGATCCCTGCTATCCCGGAAAGTTCGCGACCGCGGACGAAACAGCACACGCGATGGGGATCTGCCGTGAGGTGCGGCGATCCGTTCGCGAGCAGTTGAAACTACCGCTTGAGGCAACAGACGAGCCATCGTCATAGCGGAGAAAGCACACACTATGCTGTTAAGGACAGGAACAACTCCTCCAGGGACACTTCTGTCGTGTGCATTTCAAGCAATCGCCAGCCATGCCCGACGACGGTTTCTGCTACCTCTGCCCGAACATCACTTGTCGGTGTGTAATGTAGATGAAACGTCGCTGTGTCCGCTGTATCGTCACTGGTCTGTTCAATCCGAAGGACATCTGGAATATCCGTGAGTACAGGTCGTATCTCGTCGGCTGATGTACCTGTGATCTCAAGCGATAATGTTAACGCTGTCACCGGTAGGTTCTCCGTCCCGCTTTGGCTTGATACGGCGCGCCCGCCTTCCAACTGGACATCCCCCGTAACTTCGCCTCTACTGATGACAATCAATCGTTCGCACGTCATACGCGCTTCAGGTAAGATATGCGTGCTGAACAAGATCGTGCGTTCCTTACCGAGTGTCTTGATTAATTCTCGGATTTCGACGATTTGACGCGGGTCCAAACCGGAGGTCGGTTCATCAAGGATTAAAACATCAGGCGCGTGGATGAGTGCTTGTGCCAAACCGACACGTTGCCGGAAACCGCGGGAAAGTTGCCCGATAATTTGGTGCCTGCGTTCGATGAGTCCGCACGCTTCAATAACTTCGTCGAGTTGACCTTTTATATTTCGGCGTGGCACGCTACGAATCTTTGCCATATACCTCAGATACTTCGTCACCGTCATCTCTGGATAGAGTGGCACGTTTTCCGGGAGATAGCCGATGCATTTCCGTACTTCCCTCGATTCTTTGAACACGTCGTATCCAGCGACGGTAACACGTCCGCTACTTGCGGGCATAAAGCAGGTGAGGATCCGCATCGTCGTGGTTTTCCCGGCACCGTTGGGTCCAAGAAAACCGACGATCTGCCCCTTGTCTACCTGAAAGGAGATGTTTTTGAGGGCTTGGAAAGGACCATAGTTTTTTGTGATGTTTTGGACTTCTATCATTTTTTATTCTGTTAGGTTCAATCCGTGTCAGTAGTGGATTGCGGATTTCGCGGAATACTGAAGTTTAGGTCCCGATCTCGACCTATCAGATACGGATTATTATCTGGTTGAACCGCTTCCGATTCGGTAAAGGCTTGCGGTAAATCAACGGTTTCGCAGCGGACATCCACCCGATCAGGATAGACGAAGACTTGTCTCCACATCATCGGGTAGCAGATAACACCAGCGGAAACGATGCACAGCATACCTTGTTCCCGAAAAACGCGATTCAGGTGAAGGTGTCCACAAAAAAACGCCAAAATCTGCCTGTCAAATGGAGCCGTAATTTCAAGCACTTCCGCGGAGTTGGCGACTCTCGAACCGACACCTTGAAATTCGACATTTGGAAACGGGAGTTGATGCAAAAAGATGAAGACCTCTTGACCGTAATCCCGTGCCCTTTTCAATTCACGTTCAGCCCACGCCAACTGATTTGTACTGATATACCCGTGCGTCAGGTCTTCTGGGACCTCTTGGGCATCGAGAAGAATGAACCGGATATTTTCGTGTACGAAGCTAACGGAACCCATACCGTTGATACCAAAGTGTGCTAAGTAGGCATCTTTAGACCCGGTCTCCGGATGTAAATCATGGTTGCCAGGAATGTAATAGCAGGGCGCATTAATGCGTTCACCGAGCGCTTGCGCTGTATCAAGTGCCACTTCGTATTCTTCGGCGGACATTTCAAAACTGTTGCCACCACACACAATGTCTCCACCGTGGATAACAAAAGCTGGTTCAAAAGCGTTCAATTGTTCAACCAGCTTTTCATAGAGTGCAACGCTATTCTTTTGCTGTTGTAGTCCACCTACGAAATTCCTCGGGGCATTCGGGTAGAGATGTGTGTCCGTGATGAATGCAAATTTAAAGAGTGTCATGGTATATCTCGTCTTTCGGTGAAGCACCGAATTGGACTTTGACCAACAACTCGACTCCGTTATAAATGTTAAGGCACGAGTTGTTGGTCAAAAAAATGTCCTTAACAGGCAAAGTTTTTCAGCCTCACCAATAACGCGCCAACCGAGACTATGAAAATCAGGTATGTATACGTTTGGTTAGAATTGCAACATAAGTCGGTGTATCGGCTGCGTCAATATAGCGTTCAACCCGCCACGCTGTCCCGTCAAGGAGGTCTTCCATCTCCGCCTTTGAAATGAATAAATAATCAAACCACGGTGTAATATATTGTCGATAGCGGATTCGCAATCGGAGTTGACCACTCATGCGTCCGCGATCTCGATTAAATTGATGATATGCTAAATGGCCAGGATCCTCTGTTTGATAAGGGTTAAGCGTTTCGGCGATAATTTTCGCAGTGTCTGTTGTCATAGCAGCGAAGCGTCTCAATAGCCACTTCGCCCTTTTGTAACTTCCGGCGAGTCCGAAGTTGTGTCCCATCATCAAAATTGTGTCAAAAGTGCCAATCTTGGAACTCACCTGCGTGACAGGCACGACAAGCGCATTATTGAGTCCACGATGTTGACACGTCCGAATCGCTAACGGTGATATATCTGTTCCTAAAACATCATGTCCCTGTTCTTGAAGGTAAATAGCGTGCCGTCCTGCGCCACAGCCAATATCTAAAACACATCCTGCGGCGTATTTGATTGCGAGTTTTTGATGCTCAGCCCAATCCGCATATTCAGCGAAATAGTCAAGAGGTCCAAAACGGCTTGTATTGATAAATCCATCTTCTCTCTCCACAATTTCGACGTTTTCTTTCCCATTATAGTAATCCCAAAGCAGGTGGCCATAAGCATCTTGGATGTCGTTTAGCACTTTATTGATCCTTGACGTAGCCTGTCGTTCCGTTCGGATTGACCCATTCGGTTTCCCAATGTGTCTCAATGCCTTCGCGCCACGTCTGTGCTGCCTCTGTCAACTCAGCAGTGATGTCCGGATGCGCATCCTTCAGATTCCTCGTTTCGCCCATATCGGTTTCGAGGTTAGCGAGATGGACATCGTCTTCCGGGGGTGCGCCCTCTACCAATTGACCGTTGAGAACTAATTTCCAATTACCTCGTCGGACGGCAGTTTGTTTGCCCATCTCCCAATAGACTTCGCTGTGGGGTGTCGGTTCACCGTTTGCGACCATCGGTAGGACATCGCGTCCATCAAGTTCGTATTCGGATGGGTCGGCACCGGCTGCGGCGAGGAACGTCGGGAATACATCCATCGCTGCGCCGACTTCACCGATGACCTGTCCTGCTGGAATCTGTTCGGGCCAGTGCATGATACCGGGTGAACGGATGCCGCCTTCATAGAGGCTAAATTTATGCCCCTTCAATTTTCCAGCGGTACCACCGTAATACGGGTCTTGCGTGCCGTCTAACCAGTTCCGTGTCTCTCGCGAGGGGCCGTTGTCACTCTGGAAATAGGAGAACGTGTTCTCTGCGAGTCCGAGTCGCTCTAATTCCGCGAAAATTTCGCCGACGCTGTCATCAACTGCGCTGAGCATCGCAGCCATAATCTGCCTGTCCCATGGTAAGTTCGGGAATCGGTCAACGTATTTTTGCGGCGCATGCATCGGATAGTGCGGCGCATTGTAAGGCACATAGAGAAAAAAAGGTTTGCCGAGCTCAACAGACTTACGGATATAGTTAATAGCGTATTCTGTAATAAGTTCTGTGAAATACTCGCCGTTTCGGTAGATTTCTTCGCCGTTTTCCCAGAGATCGTGTGTCTGATCAATCCCGCGTTGTGCCATACCCCAGTAGAAGATATGCGAAAAGAAGTCTATACAGCCTGCCATGAACCCAAACCAGTCATCAAACCCGTGGTGTTCAGGACGTGATCCTTCCGCGAGACCCAAGTGCCATTTCCCGGACATTGCGGTGTAGTAACCGCGCGCTTTTAGGACCGTTGCAAGTGTCGGAACAGTAGGGGGCAGTCCTGTAGCGGTGCGATGTCCTGCTAAAATAGAGCGAACTCCGGCGTGGCACGGGTATCGTCCTGTTAAGAGTGCTGCACGTGAAGGCGAGCAGACCGGTGAATTCGAGTACCAATCGGTGAATCGCGCGCCTTCGGCTGCCATCCTATCGAGGTGTGGCGTTTTGAAGTCGGTCGCACCCATGCAGGACAGATCACCGTACCCTTGGTCATCTGTTAGAAAAACAATAAAATTAGGTTGCATAGTTCTACGGCTCCATTGTGTTATTTCTTCCAAAAACTCCGGTCTAAGCTCCGATATTGTATGGCTTCAGAGACATGCACCGCCTCGATATTCGGGTTTTGATCAAGGTCTGCGATGGTGCGTGCTACCTTCAAAATCCGGTCATAAGCGCGGGCACTTAACCCTAATTGGTTAATTGCAACCCGGAGTAGGTCTTGTGCCTGATCGTCAACTTTGCAATATTCTCGTATCTGCTTCGATTCCATACTGGCGTTAGCGTGTATGTTTGTGCCTGCGAAACGTTCGTGTTGGATTTGGCGTGCTGCTTCGACGCGGCCTTGGACCTGCACCGACGGTTCACCGGTTGTATCAGCAGCGAGTTCCGAGTATTTTACGGCTGGCACCTCAACTTGGATGTCGATTCTGTCTAACAAGGGACCAGAGATACGGGAGACATAATTCTGAATCTGGGTTGGTGTACACTTACACTCTCGGTTCGGATCGCTGAAGAATCCACACGGACAGGGGTTCATCGCTGCAACGAGCATGAAACTTGCCGGATAGGTGAGTGATGCCGCCGCACGTGAAATGGTTACCTGCCGATCCTCAAGCGGTTGCCGCATGACTTCAAGGACGTTCCGACGGAATTCCGGGAGCTCGTCTAAGAAGAGCACGCCGTTATGTGCGAGACTTACCTCACCCGGACGCGGTATGTTCCCACCGCCGATTAACCCTGCGTCTGAAATGGTGTGATGTGGTGAACGATATGGACGCGTCACAACGAGAGGCGTATCGCTTGGCAGGACACCGACGATACTCTGGATCTTCGTCGTTTCTAAGGATTCCTCCGTTGAGAGTCTCGGTAGAATGGACGGAATCCGCTTAGCAATCATCGTCTTACCGGACCCGGGTGGACCAATCATAATCAGGTTATGCGAACCCGCAGCGGCGACCTCAACAGCACGTTTGACATGCTCTTGCCCTTTCACATCAAGTAGATCGATATGCGTTTCTGTGCGCGCATCATGCGTGTCAGTATCAAGTGTATGCGGCTCTGGTGTTATTTCTTTCTCAGCATTGAGGAGTGCGGTTGCGTCTGATAAACTTTTGACGGGGTAGACGTTCACACCTTCTACGATTGCTGCTTCTTTAGCATTTTCGGCGGGTAAAATAAGGTCCTTTATCCCGTTATCTTTTGCAGTAATGGCTATCGGCAGTGCGCCTTGTATGCCTCGAATGTTCCCGTCAAGTGCCAGTTCACCCAAAACGATGGCGTTTTCGAGCCTTGCGAGATTTACCTGATTGGTAGCCGCCATGATACCGATTGCAATCGGAAGGTCGAACGCTGAGCCTGTTTTTCGGATATCCGCAGGTGCGAGGTTCACGGTGACTCGAGTCTGCGGGAAGTAGAAACCGGAATTTTTAATGGCTGCAGTAACCCGGTCCCTGCTTTCTTTGATAGCACTATCTGGTAAACCGACAGTGGTGAAGTAAGGGAGTCCACCTGCGACATCTACTTCAACTTTTACGATATAGGCATCAATTCCCAGCAATGCACTGCTAAGGACTGTTGCGAGCATACAGATGTTTCCTTCCAATTTGCGTTATTTTAAATGTCGTAAAACTATGATTAACGATATATCTACAGTTCCTTTTGATCAAACTCACGCTAATACCATCATATCACAATGATATTAACCGGTCAACGTTTTTCCGTTTCCCGGGACCACGGATCATTGTACAAACGACAAACGGCTATGGCGAACTGAAGTCGCCTGTAAGTCTGTGTAACAGTTGTAACTGTCTTTGGTTAGCGACGACTAATATGGCATCTCCTGTTTGCAATCTCTTATCACTTGGTGGATTATAGAGAAATGTGCCGTCGTTATCACGGATAGCAATGATAACCAACCCCGTCTGCTCTTGGATACTTGCGGCTTTGAGAGAAATCCCGTCGAGTTGAGAATCTCGTCGAACAATAGATTCTGCGAAATGCGTATCATCCAGATTTTGGGTGATACTTTGTAAGAACTCTACGAGATGTGGGTAGAGGATACTGGAGGCGAGGCGTATGCCACCGATATGATCCGGTAGCACAACTTCATCTGCGCCAGCGATGATAAGTTTACCCGGTGAGTTGTCTTCAACGGCTTTAGAGGCTATTTTTAAGTGAGGGTTGAGTTTTCGGGCGGAGATGACGACAAATAGGTTATCTTGGTCCCGACTGAGGCATGTAATCAGTCCTCGCGCGCGTGTGATGCCTGCCCGGATGAGCAATTCGTCGTCGGTTGCGTCGCCTTGGAGGTACGAAAAATGCCGTGTATCCGTCAAGTGGGTAATTCGCTCTTCCTCAAATTCAATACCCACGAATTCTACATCTGCCTTCAGCATCTCGTCAAGCACATGTACGCCGGTATCACCGAGCCCACAAATGATATAGTGGTTTGATAATTTATCGACAGTTCGGATCATTTTTTGTTGTCGGAAAAAACTCTGTAACTGCCCTTCAATAAGATACGCCGTGGCGATCGTGATACTATAGGTGAACACACCGAACCCACCGATGAGCAGAAACAGCGTGAAAATACGTCCATCATCGCTCATGTCCATGTTGCCATAACCGACAGTTGTCAACGTAATGACCGTCATATAGATCGCGTCAAGGAGTGTCCATTCTCCTCGCGGATTATCCTGTTCGAGCAGTAGATAACCGACGGTTCCGATCACAAGCAAGCCGGCAAGCATCGCTAAAGCGATTGTAATCTGGCGTTGGTAATTCATTCTCCCATTTCATGAGGGTGCTAACTGCACCTACCGGAACATCGTTATGATTGTTCCGATTTTAATTCCGCTTTTTAGCGAGACGTTTGACGACTGGATTCGGATCGTGTCGGGCAATATCGAAAAGTTCTTGGCACGCAATTCTGTCAAGTTTCGGCAAAAGCCTCGCGACCTCCATGCGTACACACGTTGCCGGGTCTTTAAGCCCGCGTTCAAACCAGCGTTCTGGATCATCAAGGTCGTGTTTTGCGAGGGCAGCGAGCGCACCAGCGCGGATACGTCTGTTTTTGGATTCGGCGTGTGGTAGAATTGGGGCGACATATCCGTCATCGCAACGGCACATAACTCGTAAAGCATTGCAAACGACATCCACCGATTCATCTTCAAGATGCAGCACACACCAATCAAATAGTTCTTCAGTCCCGAGCTTTTCAAGGGATCGGAGTCCTCGCATCCGCCGTTTTGGATTTTCATCAGAAATGTCTGCCATTGCCTTGTCGTAAGATGTATCAACTTTCGATGGTTGAAGTGGTTTCTCTCGCGTCTCAAGGCATACTCGGACTGCAATCGTATCATTCTGAAGATGTTGAATAGGGAATCTTTCAGGACTGAACGGAATTTTGTCAAAGAATGCTGGTAGCCACTGCCTACCTTTTTCAAAAAACTCATGCCAATCAATACGGTTTCCGGTCCCCGATTTCATTCGGTTATTCATCCAATGTGCCAACCTCACAACACCCCAATGGTTTCGGCTCACACCGTTATGCGAGTAGAGCCCTAATTGATGATTCACCCATTTTGCTAACGCGATTGGACAGGCTAACAACTCGAAAAAATTAGACTGTAGGAGTTGAATAGACAACCGTTCATTAACAGCTACGATGCCGCCCCTGACTTGAATTTTGCCGTTACCGATGGACGTGCGAAGTTCTTCGATATCCAAGTCGGTTTTCAGGACAACAGGTCTACCCTGTTTTCGCCGCGCCTTCTGCTCGGCGCGGTTTTTCGCATAATCCCACTGCGTTGTAAACCAAATCGCGCCGCCACGGGGTCGAAACCCATTTTCGATAATACCTCTTGCGTTGCTTAACGTCGTACCGTGATAGAATTCCATGAATGGTCCTCCCAAAAAGTTTAACGGAGTTAACCCCGTTTGTGGTAAATAATTCATGGAAATTGGGGTGTTCAAATTTGCGACGCATGGATCCGGTGTTTGAGTCCTTACTACTTTTCTGGCTTCGAGACATTTCTCGTCTCATCTGTAGATGTATCTACTGCAGAATCTTCAACCGAGGTTTCTGCTTCAGCTGAAGCTGGAGTTTCTTCAGATGAGGTATCTGCTTCCTCAGTTGAATCGGGCGTAGTCTCTGTTTGTGCTGTTTCCTGCCTACTGATTGCACGGACGTATCCCATTCTCAGCTCGTAGAGCGTGTTCGCCAGAAAATTGGATTCCGGTGCGGTGAGATTTCCTTGCGTCTTTTCTTCGAGCATCTCAATAGTATCAATAATGCCTTTTACGAGTCCAAGATTGACAACCACCTCGTCTGTTTCAGGATCTCGGATTCCCTCTAAATAGAGCTGCCCCGTTGCTACGAGATTGTTAAGATAACTGATAAAATCTATACGTGGAAGTTGTTGTGCTTCTTCCTGAGTTTTCGTCTCTGTCATATATCGCTCCTAATTCCGATAGTCTGATATATACAGTATGTATGTTATGCCAAAGGTTGGATTATTCGTCGTCAAAGATGATGATTTGTGCGAGTAAACTACCTGCTTGATTGTTATTGCTTGGGTGTTCGTTCATAGCAAGAAAGATAACACCGTCGGCAGGTGCTGGATTGTCATAACGCGATCCGACAGCGAAAACAGTGCTTCCGATCTTGGCGATAAGGGCACCAATATTAGTGCCGGGGAGCAAGTAACCATCGGAGCCTGGGGTTTTGGGGATGCCGTCAGCACCGCACCAAGCGATTCGATTTTTCACATCTGGTGACCAAGCACCTTCACCATCAATAACGAGTCGTTGTCCTTTTTTCACACGTACGTAGCTCTCCTGCCAAACGGGGCTCGGGCGAGCCGTGCGGATAACAGTTAATGCCATAGAGATTTCTCCGTATTATAGTAAAGCCCGTAACTATCTATACATTTATAGCAGGCGGGGTTACAAACCTCGCCTGCTATGAGGTGGTTCCTATTCCTTATTACGAATAGTAATGCGGGGTTACAAACCTCGCCTGTTATGCGGTAGCTATCATTCTTTCTTTCGGATAGTGATGTTGGTGATAACATCGTCTTGTGCGATACTATCAACGACATCCATTCCACTGATGACGTTTCCGAAGATGGCGTACTCACTGTCAAGAATGGTTTCATCTCGGCAGATGAAGAATTCGGAAGCGTATGAGACGCTTGCCCCCTCTTCCTTTGCCATAGCGACAACGCCTCTCGACATCTCTTTCGCACCGTTCTCAATAGCGAGCGTTTCGCCTGCAGCGAGCTTTGAACCTGCTTGGATGAGGAGTTCTTCTACACGATAGAACTTTTCACCTTTGTAATACTCGACTTGTGCGTTTTTGATAAAATTCTTAGACGTTTCTGGAGCCTCAGTTGCAAGAAATTCAAATTCAATAGTACCTTTCGCCGTTTCAATAACAGCGACCGATGTTGCGGGATCAATTTGGGGTTTTGCTGGGGTTAGGGCCGTCCCTGTTCCACTGCGACGTGCGCGTGGGGCGGGTGCTTCCCTCTCTTCTTGCGCGCAGCTCAACAAGAAGGTGGTAAATAGAATTGCCAGTACCAAAAGTGCTGCGGATGCGAACTGCCGATGTTGCTTATTCTGCTGTTGCCTTAACATATTTTGACTTCGCCTCCAATCGGATTTTTGTCATGACATCGCCTATCTCTAAGCGATCAACGATATCCATTCCTTGAATGATACCGCCAAAGGTGGTGTAATTACCGTCAAGATCGGGTTGGGGTTTGAAGCAAATGTAGAATTGGCTCCCGGATGAGTTCGGCGCGGGGGTCCGAGCCATCGCCACCGTGCCTCTCAGGTGTGGACGTTGGTTCGGGTTTGTGTACTCGTCAACGATGGTCCAGCCTGGACCACCTGTTCCGTCGCCTTTCGGACAACCGCCCTGCGCAACGAAACCTTCAACGATACGATGAAATGTTAAACCGTCGTAAAATCTCTCGTTGATCAGTTTGAGGAAGTTGTCTACTGCCACCGGGGCGGCATCGGGGTAGAACTCGACTACGAATATGCCCCTATCGGTTGTAACGACTGCGACCTGTTCTTCAGGCGTTAGATTACCGCCAAACGGAAGCGCGCAGCCAGCTATTAACGTTAATAATAAAAAAAGAAACGTTGGACTTGTGTATAGCAAATTTTGGTAACCAGAACGCTGTGCCAAAAGATGGCGAATCGCTTTCATTGCCCCTCCTTTTCTCTACGGTTAGTCGGTCTTGAGGCGGCCCCAGAAGGTTGCCAATTTATCGTGTGTGTCAACAGACAATGTGACGGGTGTCGCCATGTCTTGAAGCAGCTCATCCTTGGTTAAAGCGTAATTATAGACTTTGATTTCATCAAGCGCACCGGTAAGGAACCGCTGACTTGCGCCGCGGGCACCGATATAAACAGATTCGTTGTTCGGTGAGAGTTCGCCCTTACACGGCATCTCTGCTTCGAGTTCACCATCAATGTAGAGTTTAATGTCATCACCGTCCCATGTCCCAGCGAGGAAGTGCCATTCGCCGTCTTGAATGCTCGGACCGATATTGTCGTCGTTGCACGGTTCTGGAAGGTCAAAGAATTGAAGGATCGTCCCGCCGTTGTAGAGTGCGGCGAGATTATATAGCCCGGAAACCCAAGCCGATCCTTTCTCAACACCACTCTGGATTGCTTCACCGCCTTTGACAAGTGCCCAGAACTCAATTGTGATAGCATCAACAATATCAAGGCTCGGACTGTCGTTAATTTCGCCAGCAGTTTGTCCGTCGAACTCCATCGCTTGTCCAAAGACACCGTCAATCAGTTTTGGATTACCTTTATTAAAAGTTGCATCGTTACCAAATTCGGATAAATCTTTTACAACATCCCCTTCTAACGCATCAAAAGAGAGGTGAAGAACAAGGTCTTGTGCATTACAAACCGTTGTAACACTTACCAAAATGAGGAAAAGTAGCCCAAAGATAATCTTTTGTTTCAAAATCTTACTCCCTAAAATAGATATTTGCTCGATTTCTAAGCAATCATTCTTTTGAGGGTCTTGCGTAGAACATCGCAGCTTACCGGTTTCAAAATCAACGGCAACCAGCAACTTCAAAAGTTAAACCTATGGGTCTTAACTCAAGAAAAACAAGAACCCACTAAACAGTTTTAAATAATATAGCAGAAGTGCCGAAAAAAGTCAAAGGAAATGTTTTTTGTAGTCAAGACTTCAGGTTGACGAAGATTAACGCAATCATCGCGAGCAGCGCACCTATGAGGGAGGTCCGACTTAGCCGCTCACGAAGGAATGCCATCCCGACGAACATCGTAAACAGCACACCACCGGAACTCGACATCGGAAACGCAATCAAGGCACTCACTTTATCAAGTGCAACAAGAAGTGCCCAACTCCCACCGACATTACAGGATCCTATTACCACACCGTAGAAGGCTTCCCACCAATTCGGCCAGACTTTCTGACGGAGGCATACACCGCAGTACACGACTGTACACACACCGAAAAGTAGCGTCATATAGAACGATTTCTCGTCGATAGGACACATCTCATTGAAGGCTTTCATCGTTAGGCGTGATATACCGGTAACGAGCAGAATCGTGATAACAACGGCAAAACCTAAGCCTTGACTGATTTCCGGTCTACTCGGTGTCCATTTATCGATCGGTTCCTTTTCTCGTTGGCTTAGGAGCGGGATCGCCAGAAAAGTCAATACGAGACCGATGCTCTGCCAAAGGTTTGGGATCTCCTGCCAAAACAACATTGATACCAGAATCGGTATTACAATTGAGAGTCTAACGATCGCAGCCGTGACGACAACTCCGCTCAGACGGATACCGATCGTGAAAAGTTCAAACCCGATGGCGTAAGTCACACCGTTTGCTACACCTAACGCAAGTGTCAGCTTTGAAAACGCAAAGTCCTGCTCAAGTGAGAGTGCCCAGACGCTGATGCAGAAGGCAGTAAGGTAATTGACAAAACCGATCGGGTTTAATCGTTGCTGGTTGTTCTTGGCGTGCTTAAGAAATAACCCGAACCCAGAAAGTAGAATGATATTGAGAATAAGGAAAACCATTTTAAAATAGTTGTCAGTTATCAGTACGGTTTTTCTGCGAAAACCTTTCAGTTAATAGTTAACAGTTGTCAGTACGGTTGCTACGCAACCTTCCAGTACTCAGTTAGCACATTGTGTCGGGAACATTTTCTGTAACTGCCACAATATATCTCTCTAACTCTGACCAACAACTCCTCTACAGATACTTTTACTAAGGCACGAGTTGTTGCTCAAAACTGAAAGCGTAGCGTACCGAGCACTGATAACCGAAAGGAATCGGACCCGATTCCGTACTGATAACCATTCCCTCTGATAACCGATAACTATTATGCCATCGGGAGTACGACCTTGGTCTTCTCTTTCGCCGATTGATAAGTTGCCAGAACGACCTCTACGGCGTGTTTCCCGCCTCTCCCGTCAATCATCGGTGTTTTGTTGTCTCGGATGCAGTTAACAAAATGGGTCAACTCACCGACGACTCCACTCGGTCCATCACGGTTCGGAACGATCTCTTCCCAGTTGCCACCGATTTTCTTGAAATACGCGAGATCCGCCCCCATATCCAAACGGAGTGAACCTTTCGTACCATCAATGATCGTATCGTTGGTACCGCGTGCCCCCAGGAAACGACCCCACCGTAAGATACCGACAGCCCCTGAATCGTAGCGGATGAGCGAGACGGTATAGTCCTCCCAATCGTCGTGCCCGGAGAAGCTGCCGACCTCCGCGGCGACGGTCAACGCAGTGCCACCGAACCAGTTAATCAGATCGGATTTATGGATGCCGTTTTCCAAAAGTCCTCCGACCGTGCCATACCAACTGTCCGGACGTGTCCGCGGTGCGTTGTAAGGCCCCGAGTAATCGGTTTCGATGCAGGTGATATCGCCGATGTCACCTGCATCTACCATCTGTCTACCGAGTTCATGTACCGGATAGAAACGTAACACCTGCCCGACCATCAGATGCGTGCCAGCCTTATCCGATGCCGCGATCATCGCATCTGCGTCAGCCAGCGTCAAGGAGAGCGGCTTCTCACAAAAAGCGTGTACCCCTGCCTCCGCCGCATCAACGACGACCTGTGTATGTGCTACCGGTGGCGTCGCGACGACAACACCGTCCACGATAGCAAACAACTCTTTATAGTCTTGGAAGGCGCGAATCTGGTGTTTTTCCGCAACCGCTTGCGCTGCGTCCAAGCGTAAATCCGCGACACCTACAAATTCACAATTTTCAACGTTCGGGAGTGCGTTGCAATGGGAACCCCCCATACCACCGACTCCGACTACACCTATACGTACCATCTTGAGCCTCCTCTATTCTTCTGAAGAATCCGAAAACTGATATATGCCATCCCGCTTTATTGAGATTGTCGGCAATTTCCGGTACTGTTCAAACCAATTATACCCGATTTTCAAGTTCTCCCAAAAGTTTATCAAAGTATCGTTATTTGGAAAAGCACTTTTTAAGCATGTCATTGTACGATCACCCAATTTTGTTGGAAAGATATGCACCGGGATTTTTGCATGTCCGTTTGATTTTGCTTGCACTGCTAACCAATACACTTCCTTAATATATTCATCCGTGATTGGAACACAGCCAATCGTGACACATCCGCCGTGGATAAATATATCACCCCCGAGCTCGCCCTTTCTGCCCAAAATCTTATCCGCCTGGTTCGGATAATTAATCCCAAGCGATAGGTAAAAGTTGCTTTTGGGGTTAAATCTATCAATATAATAAAAGCCCTCCGGAATTTGCAAGTCGCCTTCGCGTCTTTTGGGGCCCAAATTTCCTGATGCGCGGCAGATAGCGTAACGTTTTACAAGTTTGAAAACGGTATCAGATGTTGAAAACGCCCAAACTTCCAAAATTTTCTCTTGTTTGAAGACTCGGATAAAGAGCTTCTGTGGTGGATAAGGGATACCCTGGTCTGCAAACAGACTGCGAAGCAGGTCGTCTTTTTCTTCAAACGCCGTCTGAACGCGAGGGTATCTTTGCTGTTTGTCTTTGAAACTTTGTGGCTTTGTTCGTTGACAGGAAAAGATCATCATAAGACTGAGAAAGACGATAAGGTAGCGTTTCATAGTTATACCGGTTTTTTGTTTACGGTACACGGCTTGTGCCTACTGCTTTGCTCGGCGTTTTACGAGTCCGATTACAATCGAAACCGCCATGACGATTCCAAACACCCAAAGCAGGATCTTGATACTTCCAGTTGCGCGATCACCGAGGTAAGAATAAAGTAGCGTCGCTGGCAGTTGTCCGATTCCAGTGGCAATAGCAAAGCCCCAAAATTGCATACTCGTAAGTCCTGCTCCGTAACTGATAACGTCAAAAGAGATAATTGGAACCAAACGCGCAATGAGCACCGCATGTTTGCCGTATCGTTGAAAAAACTGATCAGACGTATTGACAGCAGCTTCGCTTAACAACTTGACAATGACCGGACGTCCGAGGCCGCGGGCAATAAAAAAACAGAGGGCAGCTCCGATCATCGCGCTGCCCCAAGACAAGGCTGCACCCCACCAAACGCCGAACAGCAAGCCATTCGCAAAGGTAATCAGAAACGCCGGCAGCGGCGCGATCACGCTCTGAAAAATCATTAGTATCGCTGACACAATAGGGGCAAGCACGCCATAACTCGCGATGTACGCCCTCGCTGTTTCAATATCCCGAAAAGCAGCAGTCAGTTCAAGGAGATATTCCCAAATCTGCTTGTGGTAGACTCCCAGAACAATCAGTCCAACTAACATCACAGGCAAAAATACAAGGAGACGCTTTTTGTGAACGGAAACTGAACAGAATCTGTTTACTATTTTACTCATCTTTTGCTTGCTGTATGAGCGCGCGATTCATTCGACCTCGGAGTTCTTCTATTTTATCGTCCGTCCAACGATAGAATCCCTCTTTAGACTTTACGCCGAGTTTACCAGACTCGACCATCTGTCGGAGGAGCGGATTGATGTCAGATGAACTGTTGAGATCCTTATAGAGCTCTTCAAAGGCAGCGAGTACGAGGTCCCAACCTGCAAGTTCAAAGACCTCAAACGGACCGGCGACGCTGAGCCTACGTCCGAAACTATTCCGCACGACGAGATCAACGGTCTCCGCACTCGCGATCCCCTGTTCTACAATCGCGAACGCTTCCCGAATGAGCGCGGCTTGCAGCCTCGGTCCAACAAAACCGAGTACCTCTTTCTCAATAATTGCAGGGGTTTTCCCGATAGCCGTCAACAGGTCAAACGTCACCGCGACCGTCTCATCAGATGAATCAGGGCTGCGGATGAGTTCGACCAACGGAATCAGGTAAGGCGGATTAAAATAGTGCGTATTAAGTAACTTATCTTTGCGTTTCACCTTTACGCCGATCTGACTCGGCATTAAGGCCGTCGTATTGCTCGCCAAAATTGTATGCGGTGGACAGATGCCGTCTAATTTCGCAAATATCTTCTGTTTGAGTGCCAAATCCTCAGTGACGGCTTCAACAACGAAATCGGCATCTTCCGCGACTGCGGACAGCTCGGTGTTCGTCTGTATGCGTTGCAGCGTCGGCGCAATGCTCTCTTTCTGAATAACGTCGTTTTCAGCGAGTACACCGAGATTGCTCTCAATCTGTATGCACGCGGTTTCGAGGCGTTCATCGGTAACGTCGTGCATCCGGACGCTATACCCCGCACTGGCGAACTCCTGCGCGATGCCGTGTCCCATCAGTCCTGCACCGATAACGGCAATCCGTCTGATCTCATCAACTGTCATCTTTGCTCCTTTTTCCTGCAATAACGATCGTAAACTCGCCACGCGACTCACCATCACGGAATCTCTCAAGTGCTTCACTGACGCTCCCGCGGACTATCTCTTCAAACCGTTTCGTTAACTCACGTGTGACGACGATCTCGCGATCCCCCATCACTTCAAGGACATCTTCAAGGAAACGGCAAATCCGATGTGGAGATTCAAAGAAGATTAACGTCCTCTCCTCATCGGTGAGTACACTTAATTGACGTTTTCTTTTTCCAGATTTCGGGGAGACGAACCCTTCAAAAGCGAAGTTGTGTAGTGGTAGTCCGGAAACGGATGCGGCGGTGATGACGGCTGAGGCACCAGGAATCGGGACAATCGGGATTCCTGCCTCAATACAAACACGTAGGAGTGGATACCCTGGGTCCGAAATAATTGGTGTACCGGCATCCGAAACGAGGGCGATCGTCTCACCTGCTTTCATCCGCGCAATTAATTTGTCGCACTTCGTTTGCTGGTTGCCTTCAAAGTAACTTGTGAGAGGCGTGTGGATGTCATAGTGTGTTAGGAGGCGACGTGTCTGACGCGTATCCTCAGCAGCGATGAGTTCCACCTCTTTGAGGATACGGAGGGCGCGCAGGGTGATGTCCTCCAAATTTCCGATCGGTGTGCTAACGAGGTAGAGCGTGCCAGATGGCGTGTCTTGCATGTTTGTTAGTTGTCAGTTATCAGTACGGTTTTTCTACCAAAAACCTTCAGTTCTCAGAAAGAGACTTTAGAATCATCAAAAACCTCTTTTAACTCATAACCGATAACTGACAATCATTCCCTTGCTATATTGGGTATCCCGTGCTAAATTAGTGCCCATGAAAACTCTCTACGCTGTCCTATGTTTCTTGTGGTTGGTAACACCGGTATCCGCACAGGCTGCGCCTGACCAAAGACCGTTTGAATCGGCGCGTCCGCTTTATGTAGGTGCGCGTGCGTTAGGGATGGGAAACGCTTTCACCGCTGTCGCTGACGATGCCAGTGCCGGTTTTTGGAACCCCGCAGGACTTATTCAGTGGCAAGGTGTGAAACTCTTCGGTGTCAATAAGTTATACAACCGCGACGATTACCGGTTCGACCCGAAAGGTATCGGCTACAGTTACAAAGGATATAGTCTATTCTGGGGGAACAAAATCGCGCTCGGTGTTGACAGCGGCGTTCCCGATTTCAACTATTACGGCATCGCCCGACAATTCGGACCCTACGTCGCTGCAGGATTGAGCCTCAAATTTAAGCGAAGACACCCGTCCGATGTATACCAATTTTTTGGGTACCAGACCGCTTATGACATTGGACTGCTTTTCAAACCACGCCCGAATCTCAAGTTCGGATGCCTCGCGCAAAATCTTGAAGGTTACGGTATTCAGTGGTTGACACTCGGCACCGCTTACCACTACGACACTTACCAGTTCTCAGCAGATATCGCGTTCCCGACTGACGGCACAACACCTGAATTTTATATCGGCACCGAGTGGCATCCGTTCCCAGTTCTCCCTATCCGACTCGGCATCTCAAACGGAACATTTACAACCGGAATAGGTATTGCATGGAAAGGGATCCATATCAACTACGCCAGAATCTTTGAGAAGCCATCCGCATCCGATTTTATTGAATTAGTTATCAACTTTTAGGAGTGAAGCAGCCATCGGTTGACAGCTATTCACCCACCTCATCCCAATCCAATATCTCTCGATTCCATTCAAACTGTTGCAAAGGACCGAATTTGAGGTTAACTGTTAAACTCTTTGGTTTCGGGGAACTGTCAAATAAATTGAAATCTCGGACGACGACATAAGTGTGTTGTCCATCGGTAATTGACTTGCACGCTTCAACAAAGTCGTCGAGATTACGAATCTGTTTCCCGTTAATATCGAGAATTACGACCTTAGAGTTCCCATTCCGTTCTTGGACACCGACCCGTGAAAAGCTGCTCCCAGCGACGGCGTGCGGTAAATAGACACCATCGGCATCTAAGAAAAGTGTGCGTCGGAGCTTCGGCGTAATGTCATGAAAAATTGCGCCACCGAACCTAACAAACCGACGTACCTTCTTCGACTCTAAGTCCTCTACAGGCACATCAAGACTTAGGTTTTCCCCGTTCCGATAGACGTTCAAGTTAACGCTTTCGCCAACGTTCTGATTTAAGATAGCATCGAAGGTGTAGAGATCGTCTTTGATAGGTTCACCATTGACGCGATAGATAATATCAGATGCGCGCAGGATAGGCACACCGGTCGTCTTAGGTACAATGGATTCGATTTGGATAACCTTTGGTGTTCCGGCTTTCGAGGGCCCGATCTCTTTGCGCAATTCGGCAGGAAAATTGAAGTGTTTGATCGCTTCACCGATAGAGACAAGTTCTAAATCCACACCGATTTCGCCGCGTTGGATGGATATGTTATTCCGAATAAACTCAAGCGCATCAACGAGATAGTCGATCGGGAGTTCAAAACTGGAGGTATCGGTACCACGGGCGTGAACAGCAATCACTTGACCTGCGGTATTCCAGACGGGACTTCCGCTCGAGCCGCCTGTCCGATCAAATGTGGTGTGAATGTAACTCGAGTGTCGATCCCCTTTGTTGACATTAAGGTTCGCAACTGTCCCGAATTTGATCGAATATTCTTCTTTTTCATTGTTCCCGATGAGCAGAAGTTCATCGCCAAGAGCGAGTGAATCCCATTCGCCGATTTCAACAGCCTGTAGCTCAAACTCTACCTCAGCCGGATCAATCTGATAAAACCCGAAGTCGTGTGTCGGATCGTAGTAGAGAATCCGTGCTTCCGTGAAACTCCCATCGTGGAAGTTGATTTTAACATAAGAGGGGCTGGTCCCGGTAACATGCTGGTTTGTCGCGATAATACCGTGTTCCGAATCTACAACAAAACCGGTTGCAAAACTTGTGCCTTTCCGCTCCATCTCGAAGACGACCTCAGAGGAGGTCTCGACGTTCACCACCATCGGTTTGAAAGCTGCAATCTGTTCTGTCCAGTTGTGTGCGGCATCGGCGTTTGCAAGTAAAATAAAAACCGCAAAAACCGTCAATACCACACTGCTAATGCGATTTTTAACCGCAGTTGCAAAGATCTGTTTCATACTAATTCCTTTGATTTTGGAGTTTTTTAATATTCTAAAAGTTTAACATAGCGGTTTCGCATTGTCAAATATTTTTTACAGTTACCCGATAAAAATAATAAAAAACGAACCTTTTCTGAACACATCTGACTAAAGATGCGAACCTAAAATGTGAACACCTTTAAAAAAACTTGCTGGTATTCACACAACCGAATTTTTTATAGGAGATAAGAAAATGAAACAGAAATTTTTCGCAATCGCAGCAATCGCAGTTCTCGCAATCCTCGGTGTCTTTATCTTTGAATACACAACCTTGGCACAACGTCCAGACCGGAACGCTCAGAATCAACAACGTGGAAACCGCCAGGGCGGCGAACGCGGTGGCAGAGGAATGGGAATGGGAATGACGAACTATGCGTCTATTGTTGATAATTCTTGGTTAGACTTAACCTTCGCTGTGAAAGTAGACGATGAGACACTCATAAAAGCACGTCCTATCTATCAGGTAACTCGTGAAAAGTTTGTGAAAAAGATAGAAGAGATTCGTTCCTCAGGTAATATGCAGGGAGCCCAGGCAGAAATGCAAAGTTTTCTTGCAACCACCGGGTCAGAATTCCAAGCGAGTCTCAAAGAGGTATTGACGGAAGAACAGATGGCTAAACTCAACGAATTGACTAAGCAACGCCAGGAACGTCAGAACGAACAACGGCAACGCATGAATCGTTTCCGTGAAGGTGGCGGTCGTAGTGGTGGCGGAGGCGGCGCACAGTAGTCAGCATCCAGAAACAACCCTGCATCTCATTCACGTATTTGTACGCCGGGTCGGGCATATTTGCCTGACCCTTTCTTTTTTAACTATGGGTGGGATACCTTGAACATTTGAGTCGGACCTTGCCCAGAACGAAAATCATCGACCCCTGCGTTCTTCGACCCAACGGAGAATCGTCTCTCGGTTCTCCGTGTCCCCATATTGCTGGAACCAACTCGCAAGTTGTTTACCCGTTTCGATAAGCAGCGGATCCATCTCTTCGGATCTGGATTTCAACGCGAGTTGATATTTTTCGACCGCTGCATCGGTCTGTTTCCGTCTAATTAAAGTAACGGCGAAGACGCATCGGACTTCGGTGAGAAGATTCGCTTTCGTTCTGTTAAAACGGTGTCGGATTAGTTGCGACTCCAGCGACAATAAATTCCTGAACGCTGGCATGTTGATCGGATCTTTCTGTAGGACCGTTTGAAAACCGGCGAACGCTTTTTGGTATTCACGCGTCACGAGATACAAGTAGCCGAGCGTGTTATCAATTTCGAGGGTCCGCTTAGGTTCTGGAATCGTCTCAAATTCGGCGATAGCGGCGGCGTAGTTTCGTTGTTCCATAAACGCGTTCCCGCGTCGGATTCGCAGGTTGATCTGCTCCTCCTTGGCACGTGCGTTCTCCGGTTCTTGTGACAAGACGCGCGACAATTCCACCGTAGCGCGTTCATAATCACCCACGCCTTGATAGGCATTCGCCAAACTCAGACGTAAATTCACATCGATCGGGGCAAGTCGGAGTGCCTTCTCAAGCAGTTGGATCGCTGTTGTGTAAACTCCCGTCTCGCTGAGGCTGCGCGCATAGTGATGATACGCCGCGATGAGGTTGTGTAAAGCATGGTCAGCGGCAGGTGTGCTATCGTAAACGTGTTGAAATGCCGACAATGCCTCGGCATAGTCGCCTTTTTTCAGATATAACTCTCCGAGCAGGTTGCGGATGTGTATTTCGTTCGGATAGAGTTCTTTGAGTTCGAGATACGCATTCACTGCCGCATCTAATTCTCCCGCCTCATTATGTGCACTCGCCTTTCGGGTGAATACATCGCCAAGATTTGTACGGGCGATGCTCAGCGTCGGCATTAACCGCAGCGCGTTCCGATACGCATCAATTGCCGCATCCCATTCACCGCGATTGCGCAGTGCCACCCCGTAGTTATTATAGCATTTCGCAAGATATTGCTTCGTCAATGCATCAACCGGGTTAATATCAACGGCTTTCTGGTAATAGCCGATCGCTGTTTCAAACTGACCAGCGTGAGCATATCCGTTCCCCATCAGCTGGTAGGTAGGGGCATCGAGCGGATCCATCCGAATCACACGTTCAAAAGTCGTGGTGGCGGTCTCAAAATCCTTAGCCGCCAACGCTCTGAACGCCTTTGCACGCAGGAGTTGATGCAAATTACGGCGCGCCGCTTTATGGTAGGGCGCGATATGGAGTGCTTTTTCAAACGCTTGTATCGCCTTCTCTGGTTCTTCTTTCTCATAGTAGAAGATACCGAGTTTGTTGTAATCCGCAGGCGACGGTGTCTGGGTGACCTGTTTTTCGAGAAGTGCTATCGCCTCAGGGATTTTACCCGTTTCATGGTAGGCTTGAATCAGTTTCTCAACTGCGGGTCGGAACTTGGCATCCAACTGACCGCAGGTCAAGAAACTTGTGATTGCGGTGTCTGTATCGCCTTTATCAAGGTAGACGGTGCCGAGCAGGTAGTGAGACCGGAGCTGTTTTTGCTTATCGGCGTGCGGTCTCTGTTCAATCTCGGATTTCAACACCTTAACAGCCGTTTCGTGCTGCGGTGTATTGGTAGGCGTGTTATAAAGTTTTCGTAACGTAGTTATATCACGGGCAGATGGATGTTGCGCTGTCGCAGTCGGGTAGCTAATATCACCCGGGTGTGGACTGTGTCCCCATAACCCGATGGCGTGTCCAAACTCATGGAGACAAACTGTCCGCATCTCTTCCTGTGAGAGTTCACCGATAGTGCCATCGCCTTCTAACATCAGGATAATCTCAACGGTGAACGGAGGCGAGGCAGCGGTTTCCGTCAGCGATTCTACGACTGTCTGTTTCGTATCGTGGAGACGTGTAAGTTGCGCACTACCGAGCCGCATGTCTTGGAAACCTTTATAAAGCGCGTTGTGCCCCCAACTGACACGGATGTTTGCGTTCTGAGGGGTCTCGGTCTCTTCAAAATGGATATCGCCGTCACTCGCCGTGTGCCACGTCTGCATCGCATGTCGGATTTCAGGGAGGTACGGACTCTCTTTCAGCACTGGCGAAATATAGACCCGAATCGGCATCTGTGTGAAACGGGTAATCCGTCCCTCAGAAAAGAGTGTGATGTGATCGAAATAGTCCGTATAAACGGAGCCAGAGGCATCAGGAGCCATCGCAGCGTAAAGGTTGCCACTACAAAAAAGTGTAAAGGTTAGAATTATAAAGAAAACGACAAAAAGCGACCGTAATATTCTCATCGGCACAGAGAGACTCCTTTGAAAAAATAAAGATAGCAAAACCCAACAACACATCAGCGAATTAACTCCGACTCGCCAGTTTGTTTGCGAAGATACTAATTAACCCACCTAACATCACGTACCCAAAAATCACCTCTAAAGTGACGAGAAAACGTGCGGCGGTATTGTCCGATACAATATCTCCGAAACCGAGCGTCGTAAAAGTAACGACGCTAAAATAGATGCAGTCCCAAAATGTTAACGGATCCCCGCTATACGCACCTGTGGTTTGATGAAATTGTGGCGTGAAATTTTCCAACCATAACGACATCCACGATGGCACCGGGAACCTGTACGCAATCGCGAACAAGAAAACGAAAAGGACAGACCATGCTGCCCAGAGTGCCAAACTCCGACCGTAATCCGAACTCCAGCGCCATAAACGTGCCAGCACCGGATTCGCCTGGTTGAAGGCACGGATAAACTGCTGGTCAGCGACATATCGTTTGAAAAACGGGTTCTCTACCTCATCAACGTGTCGGCTATCTAAATAGAACTCGGTCGGATAATGCCCTTTTCGATCCAGTTTGTCTCTGAGGGACCGGTATAACGTGTTCGGAATATACCGAATATCACGAAAAGCAACGACAGACATAAACTGCGCCCCAGTAAAGTTAGCAGTTCCGAGAAATGACGCACTATTGAACGCTGTTGTCTCAGGGAACCACGTCCCAGTGCAGTCGAGTATACCTTGGAACTGTGCCCGCCGAAAGTTGACTTCATTGTAGAAGTTCGTCTCATGGAATACCGCGTTTCTGCGGAATTGAACCCTATGAAAGTCGGCAACATTGTTAAATCCTGCCCGCCAAAAACTGACACTTTTGTGGAAGATCGCGCTATGAAAGTCGGCCCGCTTTTGGAAAATCGCCTCACGGAACGCAGAAGTCCCATGAAAAATGGCTTCATCGAAATCAAGGTCCGCCTCAAAGAGCGTACGCCGAAAATCCACATCTTTTTGGAAAACAACCGTCCGGAAATTAACGATGTTTCTAAATGTACACCCGATGCAAGAGACATTTTTGTTGAGAAGGACCTGGTCGTTGTCGCCGCGTTCTAACTCGACAGAAAAAATATCAACAACGCCTTCAATGATGCAATTCGTTAGGATAATGGTCGTTGCATCACTCTGTAGTGCCTCTAAGAACACTCTCGCTTTAATGGTTTCGCCGTGTTTCTCGTACATCTGTATCTCTTACCGTGTGTTCTAAATTCAAATTTTAGTTGTGGTGTTCGTACTCGCGGATTCCGGCACCCGTTTAGAAATCTGCAAGGAGATCAGCAAGCGGGTTCTCAAGCACAGGTTTACTATCGGGCTGCACAATAGCATGACTGACACCGCCTTTAAGATGATAGACCTCGACATCATCTGGCAGCAGCCAACAGAGTTCTGGGGCACGTTCTTGAATTTCTGTCGCGGTATCAGGGGTCTTCACTGACTGTTGGCCAGCGGTTAGAAGGTTTTGAAGTACCGCTAATAAATAGGGACTATGCGTTGTCAGAACAATCTGGCTATCAATATGGTTCCGCATCAGCGCAAGGATATGCATGAGGTGTTTTTGCGCTATCGGGTGTAGGTGCGCTTCCGGCTCTTCTATCACTCGGAAAGTGACTTCGTTGTAGAGCACATTCGTGAACATATCTTGCAGAATACGTATAACGTTTTGCTGTCCAGCGGATGCGCGCTCTAAGAGCGTAGCGTTTTCGCCAGTGAGATGTAAATAAAGTTCCGATTCAAGTACCTCGCCTATCGTTTCATATTCGCTCTCTAAGATACGCGAGATATTCTTGAGTAGAAATTCTATCACCGGTTTATCGATACTATCCGACTCGGCTTCCGCTCTTTCGTCATAAATGTTGTGGAAATTCTGGGCACTGAAAATATCGAGGAACTCCTCGTTCTTTTCCAAAAACCGTGCGATGAGGTATAGATTCGCACGCGGACGGGTCGCAGCACGCGTCTGGAGATCACTTTTGATACCACCATAGAAGATCCTCTTAAGTGCATCTGGGTAATTAACAGCGATATTCCGATCCGCCGGGATGAACAAACTGTCACGGTACGTCCCGGCTAACTTCTCCGTAATGTCGCTGAGTCCTATCGCCATCTCCAAGATAAAGAGGAACCGTTCGTTCCGTTTAGATGCCCGATCATTGTCCGCCTCCACTGAAGAAGCATCCGCTTTTGTAGATGAATCCGCATCTAACTCTGACATTATACCACGCATCCGCTTTTTATCAAACTTTTTCAACTTTTCTTGGAGCGCAACACAAAGGGATTCAATCTCGTCCATAACACCCGGGAGCCGGACCTCAAGCGTTTTTTCGGCATCCAATGTCAATGTAATAGCACTATCTGCTGTATAATGATAGGTGATTTCAAACGGTTTTGCGGTATCGGTATCGTCCTGAGTCAGCGTTAACTCGCTCACATCGCCAAAAAATTCCCGGAATTTATGCGCGATTTGTTCATGGAAAACCGATGACAGGTCTTGTGAAGCGGAATCCAGGGGCCCTGATGGGTCGGCGTTAACCTCTTTGATGTATTGACGGAAATCACGAACGAGTTCATGAAAAAAATAGAGCAGCTTCGCAAGCACGCTTTTGCCACTGGCAGTCGCGCCGATAAAGACAATTAGGGTCTTATCCGTGTCGATTTCTACTTCACGGATATTGATAAAATTTTTTACAACCAGTTTAGGCATAAGGTTTCCATTTGGTTATCGGTTATCAGTTGTCAGTTACAAGACGGGGTAGGATAATCCGGAAGCCTCTTTCTGACAATTGACACCCATTTTGAACGACAAGAACACGAAAATCAGGTGGGAATCACTGTCCAGCCGCTACTCGCCCGGATTGCGTCAATAGCGATCTGGTAACGCCAACCGTCTTGGAATGTTAAGTAAGGATCGTGGGGACGGTTCTCGATATCCGCGAGGAAATCCCGTACGAGTGCAACCCATTTGTTTTGGATATCGTCCCCAATACGCGGTAAAGCATCTGTTAACGTCTCTGGAACCGGCAACTCCTCGCTCGTTTCCGCAATGTGGTTCGTGATAGGCGACAAGATATGTCCACCCCTTCCAACAAGCGTTCCACGAGTACCATAAAAATACCAACCACCGGTCGGCGAATGCGACGGCACCCCCGGATTCGTACGCATCGTTACAAGGATAGTGTTTTCACCCTCTGGGTCTGAAGCCGCTAATTTAAAGAGCGCCGAATAATCCCATTCTGCGTCACACACCCGCCACTCAAGTTTTGATGCCTCCTCGTGTGTGATTGACCTGCGTCGCCACTCTCGAAAGTCACGAATTTCGGGAACAACAGGTGCTTTTCTGATGGCAGTTTTCGCTTCACCGACAGCCGAGACGACTTTCATGCCGGTCATCCGTTCCAACATACCAAGCCGATGTGTAAGTCCGTTGTTCAACGCACCACCACCGTGTGCTAAAGAACTCATCCAATTCCACGGCTTGACTGTTTTTGAAGGCGTGTGGCTCGGAATCCGGCGGCTGTATCCGATATCGACTGCCGTTAGTTCGCCGATAAGATGCTGTTGTGTCAATAGTTCTTGAACATAAGAGACGCTTGGATCATATAGATGCGTCGCGGCGAAACCGTGTTTCAGTCCGGTGTCTTTGACAAGATTATGAATATGTTCGGCTTCGGCCGCCGTCCGTGCTAACGGTTTCTCGCTAATAATATGGCATCCGAGTTCCACCGCTAATTTGATGACCTCTACCCGTAGAACCGCAGGCGTTGTCAGTGCGACGATGTCCGGTTTATGTCTCAGCAGACTCTCCCGCCAATCCGTTGATGCCTCTGGTACACCTAACCCGTCCGCGACTTTCTGCACGACACCCGGCTTACGCGCACAGATCGCCAACACCTCAACGCCGTAATGCTGAAACGCCTTTGTGTGTCCTTCTGCCGACCAACCTGCCCCAACCACAACTGCTTTTAATTGTTTCATTATGCAAGGATCTCACTAACGACTCGTGCTTTCTCCTCGACCCCAGTTAACCGGTGATCGAGCCCTTGGAACTTGAAGGTCAACCGTTCGTGGTCGATACCGAGTTGATTGAGGATTGTCGCGTTTAGGTCTCGAACCGAGACAGGGTCTTTGACGATGTTATAACTAAAGTCATCAGTTTCACCGTGAACAATACCACCTTTGATGCCGGCACCAGCCATCCACATCGTGAAGCATTTCGGGTGATGGTCGCGCCCATAGTTCTCTTTTGTGAGTGCACCTTGGCAGTAAACAGTCCGTCCGAACTCACCGCCCCAGACGACGAGCGTATCGTCAAGCATACCCCGTTGTTTCAGGTCTTGAACGAGTGCTGTTGAGGGCTGATCAATATCGCGCGCCTGGTTACGGATGTCCTTTGGAAGATTCCCGTGTTGGTCCCAACCGCGATGGAAGATTTGGACGAGTCGGACATCGCGTTCCATCATCCGACGTGCAAGGATACAGCAGTGCGCAAACGTACCCGGTGTGTGGACATCAGGACCGTACATCTCCAAAATGTTATCGGGTTCCTGTTTCAAGTCTGTGAGTTCCGGCACGGAGGTCTGCATACGGTATGCCATCTCATATTGCGAGATACGCGCATGCGTTTCCGGATCACCGACTTCTTCATAAAGTTCTTCGTTGAGTTTCACCAACGAATCGAGCATCCGTTTCCGGGCTTTTTCACTCATACCTTCAGGATTTGAGAGGAACAGCACCGGATCGCCTTGACTGCGGAGCAGCACACCTTGATGCTCAGACGGAAGGAATCCAGCACCCCAAAGCCGATTGTAAAGTGCTTGTGCTGATTTCCTGCCTGTCCACGTCGCGTTCATCACAATGAAAGACGGAAGGTTTCTGTTCTCAGTCCCTAATCCGTAGCTGAGCCATGCGCCGAGGCTCGGTTTGCCCGGAGTCTCGTTGCCGGTACAAACATAGGTGATCGCCGGATCGTGGTTAATCGCCTCCGTGTGTACCGATTTGATAATCGCTATATCTTTGACCATAGAGGCGGTATGCGGCAGCAATTCGCTAAGCCAAGCACCATCGCTACCGTTGTCATGCTTTTGAAACTCGAAAATAGACGGCGCAATCGGAAAACGTTTCTGACCGGAGGTCATCGTCGTGAGACGTTGACCCATCCGTACCGTTTCCGGGAGTTCTTTATCGAACCATTCCCCCATCACCGGTTTATAGTCATACAGATCCATCTGCGACGGTGCGCCGGACATGAATAGATAGATCGCGCGTTTCGCTTTCGGCGCGAAGTGCGGGAGTTCAGGAAGACCGCCTGTCTGAGGCACGGCTTGCTGTTCGATCGCATTCGCAAGCGTGTTTGGCAATAACGAGGCGAGGGCTGCACCGCCGAGTCCCATAGCACATTTACCGAAGAATTGGCGACGCGTTTCAAGTTTAAGATATTCCTTAATGGGGTCCATTTTATCTGACGCTCCTTTGCGATACCTATTGAAGTTTCCAGTGGCCAGTTACAAGTTTCCAGTTAAGAGAGGTTATGTTATCCAAGTATCTCTTTTCTGGTTACTGGTTACTGGAGACTGTTAACTATTTTTTCATGCCAATATCTCGTTGACAACCCGCGCTTTCTCTTCAACACCTGTTAACCGATGATCAAGTCCTTGGAACTTGAAGGTCAAACGTTCATGGTCGATACCGAGTTGGTTGAGAATCGTCGCGTTTAGGTCGCGAACCGAGACCGGGTCTTTGACGATGTTATAACTAAAGTCATCGGTTTCACCGTGAACAATACCACCTTTGATACCGGCACCAGCCATCCATATCGTGAAACATTTCGGATGATGATCGCGTCCGTAGTTCTCTTTCGAGAGTGCCCCCTGGCAGTAGACAGTCCGTCCGAACTCACCCCCCCAGACAACAAGTGTATCGTCAAGCATCCCACGTTGTTTCAAATCTTGAACGAGTGCCGTCGAGGGTTGATCAATATCGCGTGCTTGGTTACGGATGTTTTTGGGTAGATCACCGTGCTGGTCCCAACCGCGATGGAAGATTTGGACGAGTCGGACATCACGCTCCATCATCCGACGTGCGAGGATACAGCAGTTGGCAAATGTACCCGGCGTGTCAACCTCGGGTCCGTACATCTCTTTAACTTTGTCAGATTCTTGTGTCAGGTCTGTGAGTTCCGGCACGGAGGTCTGCATACGGTATGCCATCTCATATTGCGAGATACGCGCATGTGTTTCCGGGTCACCGACTTCTTGGTAGAGTTCCTCGTTAAGTTTAACCAACGAATCGAGCATCCGTTTCCGGGCTTTTTCACTCATACCCTCAGGATTTGAGAGAAAAAGCACCGGATCGCCTTGACTACGGAGCAGCACACCTTGGTGTTCCGAAGGCAGGAAACCGGATCCCCAGAGCCGGTTATAGAGTGCCTGCGCACCTTTCGGACCGCTCCATGTGGCGTTCATCACGATAAATGCTGGCAGATTTCTGTTTTCGCTGCCGAGTCCATAACTCAACCACGCACCGAGGCTCGGTTTGCCCGGAGTTTCGTCACCCGTACAGACAAAGGTGATCGCCGGATCGTGATTAATCGCATCGGTGTGTATCGATTTGATAATGGCGATGTCTTTTACCATGGAAGCAGTATGCGGCAGCAATTCGCTAATCCACGCGCCGTTGCTACCGTTGTCGTACTTTTGAAACTCGAAGATAGACGGTGCGATCGGAAAACGGGCTTGTCCGGAGGTCATTGTTGTGAGGCGTTGACCCATCCGTACCGTTTCTGGGAGGTCTTTATCAAACCATTCTCCCATCGTCGGCTTATAGTCGTACAGATCCATCTGCGAGGGGGCACCGGACATGAATAGGTAGATGGCGCGTTTCGCCTTCGGCGCAAAATGCGGGAGTTCCGGTAAACCGCCAATTCGCGTTCCTGCTTGCTGTTCGAGGGCTTGAACAACGCCATTCGGTAAAAGTGAGGCGAGGGCTGCACCCCCAAGTCCCATAGCACATTTACCAAAAAATTGGCGACGCGTTTCAAGCTGCAAATATTCTTTAATCGGGTCCATAGTTTCTCTCCTTTTTGAAACTCCTACGCTTCGGCTAAGGTCAACACATTTCACCTATTTGTAGGCGGTGAAATATCCAGCTCCACTGGTGCTGGTATATCGAGTTCCAAATCTGGAACCTGTTGAAGGAGTCTGCGGAGCGGTTCCATATTCTGAATCGGATTCTCTCCAACCTTTAAACGCGTTAAACTTGTAAACTGTTCAATCTGGCTGATGTCATTGATCCGGTTACGGTCAAGGTGCAAAACACTTAACTGTGTGGCTCCAGCGATGGGTGAAAGGTCTTGGATTTGGTTCCGCCCAAGCCCCAACTCCGTCAAACGGGTTAGCTTAGCAAGTGGTGAGATGTCGCTGATTTGATTCCCCCAGATCACTAACTTCGTTAACTGAGTCAATTCAGTGATTGGGGCGATGTCGGTAATTTGATTCCGCCAAGCCCAAAGCTGTGTCAACTGAGTCAAACCAGAAACTGGTTTTACGTCGGTGATTTGATTGCCTCCGATATTTAACTCTCTTAGCGAAACCGATTCGGTTAGAGGGGTGATGTCACTTATCCGATTTCTCTGGAGCCGTAACTTTGTTAACTGTGTCAATCCTGTGAGGGGAATAATATCGCGAATCTGATTTGTGCTGAGCCATAATTCTGTCAGCTGCACCGATCCAGTGAGGGGTTCGATGTCGCGGATATGATTGTCCCAGAGCCATAACCTTGTCAATTGCGTCAATCCTGCAAGGGGCGTAATATCACGGATATGATTTTCTGCAAGGGATAATTCGGTTAACAGGGTCAAATTAGCTAGTGGCGTGATGTCGCTGATTTGATTCTTCATGAGGTATAACTTTGTCAACTGTGTTAATCCAGTCAACGGGGTAATATCAGTAATTTGATTCCTGCGAAGTTCTAGTGTTTTTAATCCTGTTGCTTTCTCAAGTCCTGTTAAATCGGTTATCCTTCTGTCATCAGCATCCAGGTGTTCTAATTCTTCTAATTTCTTTGGCGGGATGGTGTCGCTGGGGCTCAAACCGAGTGCCTTTCGCACTATGTTGGCTAAATTAACATCCAGTATTGTCGGATCCAAGTGGATATCTAATTTCAAGTCAGGGAGAAGGACCAAAAGTCTTTCGAGGGGTCCCATATCCTGAATCGGATTCCCTTTGACATTTAAAAGCGTTAAATTCGTCAAATTTTCAACAGGACTGATATCCTTGATCTGATTGTCTTGGAACCACAATTCTGTCAGCTGCGTTAGGTTAGCAAGCGGTGCGATGTCGCTAACCTGATTTGCCGAGATGTTTAATTTTTCTAATTGCGTCAGTTCTGCGAGTGGTTTTATGTCGCTGATTTGGTTGCCCTGAAACCATAGCTGCTTTAGCTGCGTGAGATTCGCGACCGGTGTGATGTCACTACTTAGGTTGTTGCCGAACCGCAAGGCGTTTAACCGCGTCAGATTAGCGAGTGGTCTTAGATCACTGATTTGATTGCTAGACATCGATAAATCTGTCAGTTGTGTCAGGTTAGTGACTGGTTTTATGTCACTGATTAGGTTGCCCTGAAACCATAGCTGCTTTAGCTGCGTGAGATTCGCGACCGGTGTGATGTCACTGATTTGATTGTTATACATCAACAATTGTGTCAGTTGTGTCAGGTTAGTGACCGGTTTTATGTCACTAATTTGATTCACTGAAAGCCATAACTGTCTGAGTTCTATCAACCCCGCGATCGGTTCTATATCCTCGATTTGGTTTCCCGTGAGCAATAAGTTACGAAGTTGTACAAGCCCCGCAAGTGGCTTTATGTCGCTAATCTTATTATCGTGAATGGATAAGAACGTTAACGCTGTCAATCCTTCAAGCGGTCTTATGTCGCTAATCTTATTATTGTCAAGCGATAATCTCGTCAATTGCGGCAATTCAACAAGCGGCGTGATGCTATTGATTTGATTAGCACTGAGGTATAGTTCTGTCAACTGTGTCAATCTTGCAAGCGGTGCTATGTTCGTAATTTGATTCTGTCTAAGATTTAACGACTTCAACTGTGCTAACTCAGCAAGTGGTGTGATGTCATTTATCTGATTGCCCCAGAGCCGCAACCATCTTAACTGCGTCAAATTAGCGATAGGTTTTATGTCGCTAACTTCATTATCCATAAGGGTTAGATCTGTGAGCTGCGTCAACCCTGCAAGCGGTGTAATGTCCGTGATTTGATTTTTGTCGATCCACAATGTTGTCAGTTTCGCCAGCCCGTTGAGTGGCTTTAGGTCGTTAATCTGATTTTCTATGAGGTATAACTTTTCCAGTTTCGTTAAGCTCGCAAGCGGTGTGATATCGCTGACTGGATTCCCGCTGAGGGATAGTTCTGTCAACTCGGACAATCCCGTAAGCAGTGTAATATCGCTAATTTGCGATTCCCAAAGCCATAACCTCCTCAATTCCGTCATGCCTGAAAACGGTGAGAGGTCGTTGATTGGATTACCCCCAAGATTTAACGCCCTTAACTGCTTCATTCCTACAAGCGGTGTAATGTCAGCGATCGGATTCCTTCCAATATACAAATGCGTCAGTGCTGTCAATCCGACAATCGGTTTTATATCGCTGATCTGATTGTTGCTGCACGATAATTCTGTGAGGTGTGCCAACTTCGCAAGGGGTGTGATGTCCAGGATCTGATTATTTCTAAGAGAGAGTTCTGTTAAGTTCGTTAAATCCGCGATTGGTTTAACATCCGTGATCTGATTCCCGTCAAGAACCAAAGTCCTTAACCCTGTTGCTGTTTCCAATCCGGTTAGGTCTTTTATACCTTTCTCTTTCGCATCTAAATTTTCTAATTTTTCCAGTGCCGTTTGTGTAATAGGGTCCGTTGGAACTAAATCGAGTGCTTCCCGCACAGCAGCAGCCAAGTTGGCATCTGGTATTGTCACAGCATGGCTGGCTGAATAACTAAGGCAAGTTATGAATATTGTGAGTATTAGGCAGAAATTTCTCATAAAATTTTAGACGCTTGAAAATGGTGGGCGCGACTCAAAGGGCGCGCCCAATTGGTATAATCATCCTTTGTTCAGGACCTCGTCCAGATTCAGGATTAGGTTCGCAATCATCGTCCATGTAGCGACTTCGACTGCATCTAAGGTTTCATCAGGTTTCGATTCACCGACAACAATGAGTGCTTTCGCTGCTTCCGGATCCGCTTTGAATTCTTCGGCGTGCGCTTGTAGCGTCTCAAGGAGCAGTGTTGCTTCCGACGGTTTCGGTTCGCGGGCGGTCGCTATCTCAAACATGAACGCGATCCGTTCCTCCGGCGTTTCGCCACCCGCTTTGAGAGTGCGTTCAGCGAAGACACGCGCCGCTTCAACGAACTGTGGATCATTCATCAACATTAAGGCTTGCATCGGTGTGTTGGTTCGTTCACGGCGAATTGTGCAAGCTTCGCGCGAGGGCGCGTCCAAGATATTCATCTGCGGCGGCGGTGCAGTCCGTTTCCAGAAGGTATAGAGACTTCGACGGTATATTTTATCCGCACCCGTATCTTTAACAAAAGTGTCGGTATTAGACCCCGTAAACCCGACAGCTTTCCAGAGACCACCCGGTTGCGGCGGTTTGACACTCGGCCCACCAATTTGCGTATACAACAGACCGCTCGCTGTGAGTGCATTATCGCGCACGATTTCGGCATCAAAACGATACCGCGGCGCACGAGAAAGCAACACGTTATCAGCATCACGTTCCAATTTTTCAGGCGTAACCTTCGCACGCTGACGGTACGTCGCTGAGGTGAGCATCAGTTTCAGCGTCGCTTGCACATCCCATCCAGAGGCAATAAATTCGGTTGACAACCAATCCAGGAGTTCGGGATGCGACGGCGGCGTGCCTTGCGTACCGAAATCCTCCGCTGTCAGGACAATTCCGGTGCCGAAGACGTTCTGCCAGAATCGGTTTACCGTAACACGTGCGGTGAGCGGATGTTTCGGCGACACCAACCATTTTGCCAGTGACAATCGGTTCGACGGTGCACCCCTTACCATCGGCGGAAGAACTGCCGGGGTCTGCGGGGTGACCTGCTCGCCTCGGTGTTGATAGGCACCGCGTTCGAGAACGTATGCACCGCGCGGCTCCGTTCTTTCCTGCATCACAAGCGTCGTGGTGATAGAGCCATCCAGACTGTTTCTTTTCTTCCGGACATCCGCTAAATCCGCGTAGAGTTTTTTCAGGGCTTCGTCCTTTGAGACGTTTCGGCGGTAATACTCCCGGATCTGCGTCTGTTGATTGGCATCGCGCTGTCCTCTCTCAATTGCTATCGTGTCAACGATGTTCGCCGTTACCATCGGTTCATCGGATTCTATACGGAAGAAGAACCCTGACGGACCCGAATAGTTGACCACCTTTAGTAGGAGTGCATTGTTACCCGGATTCAGTTGGATTTGGAGTTTATCCGTATCCGGTGCCGTATCACGCTGGATATTGCTTGCAAGCACCTCCGTTTGGTTGACCCAAACCTTCAAAGCGTCGTTACTACTCAGATAAAGCACCGCTCTCTGTCTCGTTTCAGAGGCGATATTCCGATAGAGGTACGTCGCACTATTTTCACCGACAATGTCGTTATGAACCTGTCCGTCTAACCAGTGCGTCTGCTGTTGCCACGCCAACGTCTCCGAACCGACAGTGAATTTATCCTGTGTATTGACAGGCTTGGTTTCCGGTTCATAAACGTTATAAAAGGCGATGTTGCCGTGTTCAGCAGCAAACGGACCAACGGAATGCCAATTTCCAAGCGATACTTTAGACCCCATCGGGTAGATCGTCGGGACGTCTGTAACTGCAAACCTGAAACGTCCGAAGTGATGTTTGGCGTGCTCAGATTCATGATTAAGCCGAATCCTTAACACACCACCTTCTGCCCCGAGCGGGTTTGCAAGCAGAAAGATCGCTTGCCGACTGTTGCCCGGATTTTTATTGCTTTCCAATCCCCATCCCGTTTCCGGTTTATCGTCAATTGCATTCACAACAACAAAATCGCCGTTTGCCTGTTCATAATCCGCCCAGGCTTGTACGATCGGAACAGGTGTCCACGGATCCTTTTCTTCCGCGGCTTCCGATGCCTCTTCCGCGGTCTCAGTATTTTGTGTTGCCTCGGTAGCTTCCGTTTCTTCAGCTCCTTGCTCAGCAGTTTCGGTTTCTGGTGGTGCTTCCTCAGCAACATCGGTCTCCGGCGCGGGTTCCTTAGCGGTTTCAGTTTCTGGGGGCGTTTCCTCAGCAACATCGGTCTCCGGTACGACATCTTCTCCGGCTGCTTCTGACCCCTCCGCTGCTGCGGCCGCCTGCTCTGCTGCCACCTTGGCAGCGTTAATAGCTTCCGCCGCTTTCTCTGCTGCTTCCTTGGCAGCGTTAAGAATTTCCTCTGTCTTTGAAGCGGGAACGACATCAACAGAAATTCCTGTCAGAACCACATTGCTGTTATCGCTGCGTCCGATACCACTCGCTGGCAAAGATTTGTCAGGGATACCCTCAAGTCGCAAAGCACTCCATTTACCGGAGGGCAGTTCAGCAATAAGCTCGTATACCTCTTTGTCCGGGTTCGTGCCGCTCGCTAAAACGGAATTATCTTCCTGAATTTCAAGCGTCGCACCCCCTTGTGAGAGGACAGCGTTCGGTTTAATATACGTCCACCTCGGTATTCTGTTCTCCCACGCGATTTGGGCAGTATCAATATGTGGCAGGGGACCTTTGCTCTGTCCATCTAAATCGGCGATTTGCGCGTCATAGTTTGCGAGTTGTGTCTTCTGCTCTGGTGTCGGAAGTTTCACAACCGGCGGCGAATCCTTGCGGTTGCCATCCATCGCATTCTCAGTGATATTGTTGAAGTAGGCGTAGAGTTGATAGTATTCCTTCTGCGTAATCGGATCATACTTGTGATCGTGGCACTGCGCACAACCCGCAGTTAATCCCATCCAGACGGTGGCAGTCGTGTTGGCTCTATCAACAGCGTATCGGACATAGTATTCGTCGGCGATGGAACCGCCTTCGCTTGTCGTAACGTGGCTCCGATTGAAACCGGTAGCGACGCGCTGATCAAGCGTCGGTTCCCGCAATAGATCACCTGCCAATTGCTCAATCGTAAACTGATCGAACGGCATATTTTTATTGAATGCCTTGATAACCCAATCCCGATAGGGCCACATTTCGCGGTAGTTGTCTAAGTGCAGTCCGTGCGTATCACCGTAGCGTGCGACATCTAACCAGAAACGTGCCAGATGTTCACCATATTCCGGTTTCGCCATGAAGGTCTCAATAAGATTATCATAAGCGTTTGGCGAATCGTCATTAAGGAATCGGTGTATCTCTTCAAGCGTCGGTGGTAAGCCGGTGAGATCGAAACTTAAGCGTCGGATGAGCGTCCGTTTATCCGCTTCCGCCGCGGGTTGTAGATCCTCTTTTTCGAGGCGTGAGAGGATGAACGCGTCAATCGGGTTTCGCACCCAGTCTCGGTTCTTGACAGCAGGCGGCATCGGTTGGACGAGAGGCGTGAATGACCAGTGTTCTTCCCACTGCGCGCCTTCGCGAATCCACTGCGTTAGGGCTTCAATCTGCTCCGGTGTCAACGTCTTATTGAAGTCCGCTGGTGGCATTTGATAAGTCTCGTCTTCGGATATGATGCGAAGATAGAGTTCACTCTCTTCAGGTTTACCGGGGACAAGTACCGGATACCCACTCGGTTCGGAGAACGCTCCTTCTTTCGTATCAAGGCGCAGGTCAGCCTGTCGGGTTTTAGCATCTGGTCCGTGACAGGCGTAGCAGTTATCCGAAAGAATCGGACGGATGTCAAGATTGTAATTAAGGGTCGCTTCTGCGGTTTCGTGGTGTTCCGCTAATGCCGTGGGCAGTCCTAACATAACAGAATATAAACACACGAACGCAGCAAATAGTGGAACCGTACTTTTAGCGATCTTCACTGGAAATTTCTCCCTGTTTCAGCGTTGTAGTCCGCAACTTATTAGGTTTCTATACTAAAAATCTAAGTTGCAATTTCCTATACCAGATTTGGCAATTTGTGACGTTTCGGTAATCAAAAAGTTTAGCACCGTTGCTATATTTTACGACGCTTTTGCGTTTTTGTCAAATACTTCTTCTTGACAATTTCAAAAAATTGTCCTACAATTTTTGAGTGTTGTCCACACGAATCAGCTTGCTTTGATGGACATTCAAATACCGTAATTAGCAGGCAGATTCAAGGAGAATCACAATGGCAGTTAGTGATTTCAAGACGATCCTTGATGTTGAAAAAAATTGGCATCCGACACATCAAAAATGACTTCATCATCTGTCTATTTCCCATCAATCTTCTCAAAAATAATAACATGCTGCCACGGCAGATCGTCAAGCGTCTCTATCCAAGACAATGGGTGCGGTGTCGCTTCTTTAATCACCTGCAATTCGCTCATTTTGTGCAGACGCTTAATTGGCACATTGTCATCTTCCAAGCGGTATTCTATAAAAGCCACCCGACCGCCTATTTTGAGCGCACTGCAGATGTTCTGTATCATCTCATAAGGATGCGAAAATTCGTGATACACATCCACCATAATAGCGAGGTCAACCGAATTCGGTGGCAGTTTCGGGTCGGTAATCGTGCCTAAAACCCCCTTGATATTGGTAATACCTTCTTCTGTCATCTTCTCAGCAAGAATATCAAGCATCTCCTGCTGAATCTCAACACCGTAGACGATCCCTGTTTTGCCGATTTTCCGTGAAATACGCCGGGCGATATAACCCGTGCCGACACCAATATCCGCCACAACGTCTCCCTCTTTGAGTTTCAACATCTCAATGAGACGGTTCGGCATCTCTTCTCGTTCACGTTCTGGACGTTCTAACCATCCCGCAGCGAGATGTCCCATCACGTGCGAAATTTCGCGTCCCATGTAGATTTTACCGATTCCATCTCGGCTCGGTGGACGCTGTTCATAACGTGTACTCGCTGGACGCATCGGATCGGTTTCTGGTTGCGATTCATCACTCGGTACGGTCGCGACACGGTTCAATAGGAGCAACGCAACCGTGATAACGCTGAAGATTATAAATCCACGGCGTGCGTCCGCTGTTTTCTGGCGTTTCCTGAACATTGGTTACCACCTCCCGAGATAGAGACCTCGGTTCTCCATCGGCATTGATACACGCTTACCTTGCTGACGTTGCGAATCAACGATTGCGAAGACCATCTCAGTACTTCGGTGTGCAAGATGGATATTTCCGCTTGTTTCAGTATCGGTCTCAATCGCATCAACAATGTCTTCAATACAGCCAACCGTGCCGCTTTTCCGTTCATAAGGCGGAAATTGCGCTTCCAAAATCTCGTTAAACTTCCCTTGCCGTTTGCGGAGGTGAAAACCGAGCCCATTATTGAGCGCACGTACAGTACCATCGCTACAATTCACCTCAAACTCATAAGCCGTACCGGGGATACTGATGGCGTTGATGCCGTTCTGAAAATGGATGAACCCCATCACAATCCCAGGATCCGATTCCGTGCGATTGTCCTCGAAATCGGCATCGTCAACCGCTACATTACCTTGCACGTATTCAATCGGTGAATCGCTTGCCAAAAAGAGAAGCATATCCGCTGCGTGCGTGTATCCCCAAAGCGCAGCACCACCGCTATAGGCAATAATAGCGCGTCTCTCGCCAAGCTCACCGCTTTCGAGGAGTTCACGCATTTTGATGTATCCGGGCGTGAAACGACGCTGCGTGCCGAGGTTAAACTTAACATCATACTTCTCGCACACTTCCACCATTGCGTCTGCCTCTTCCATAGAGGCACAAAGCGGTTTATCACAGTAGATGCCTTTCACACCATTTTCCGCAGCGAACGCTGTAATCTCGGCGTGGTTCCCGGGGCGCGTGGCGATACTGACAATATCCGGTTTCTCCTTGACGATCATCTCGCGATAATCTAAGTAATACTTCGGAATACTCCATTTATTGCAAACGTACTGTGCCTTCTCTTCGACAACATCCGCGGCAGCGATGAGGTCTGTCCGATCGAAAGCGGTATAGCCTGCAGCGTGCGAATACGGTAACGCGCCGTTTGGTGTCGCACCAACCTCCTCATCAATTGTGCCACCCATTCTGCCACAGCCCACAATGCAAACACGATATTGATTCGTTCCCATTAAAATTCCCCCTATGCTTTACTATGGCACTAAACACTCAATTCGACAACATCTTGTTTAACAATCTCTTTCGTGTGTTGATACGATGCCGTTTGCACCAGTTCCTGGACTTCAGGTGTTAGACGGTTGATAATAACTTCAGGCAGGCTTGGCTTGCCTTCATATTGCGGACGATAACGGAGAATCAAGAAACGTCTGTCCCGATCCTTCGGTTTCCACCGTAAGACACCGTGTGTCAACAACTCAGAGATGACGACAAAATCGCCTGCTTTAGGTGTGATATTCGTGAAAACGTCGTCCGGTTCCGGGTCAATGCCGTCTGGTCCTGGAGTCAAAAGATCTTCAGGTCTCTCAAATTTACTCTTATGCGAACCTGGGATGACAATAAGTCCGCCGTCCCCGGGTTGCACATCCGTTAAGTAAAAGAATGCCACGAAGTCGTTGCAATAGATATGGCTGTTTTTGATTTCGTAGCGAGTGAGCCAGTGCCGTCCTTCGCGGGCACAGTGCAAGCCTGCCGGGTTCGTTCCCATCGGTTGTCGATCCGGGTTGTGCTGTTCAAGCGTGAGCGTTCCAGTGACAAACCGCGGCTTATCAAAAGTGAACTCTTTGATAAGGGGCCAGATAGCAGGATGCACCGTCATAACCTCAAGCGACCTATCGAAAGCGAAACCGTGTTCATACCTACCCCCTGTGCCAGGTTCTAAGTCGCGAGGACGCGTCGTAAAACCTTCCGGACGTTCATCAATCGGCGTATGGATATACTGATCAACAGCCGCTTGTGCTGCCTTTAATGCTTCACCCCTAACCGCACCTTTGACGTGTAAATAGCCTGTAACGTCAAATAGATAACGTTGTTCTGGTGTCATTTTCGCCTCCTATGTGCAAGTCTCTGGAGATGTTTATGAGACGTATTGTATCATATTTTGCAATTTAATGTCCATATACACTTGCAACCCGCCTCTATCTGTAGTAAAATATCGAAAAAACGAAACAGAGGTTACATCATAATGAAACTTGGATTTGTGAGCGCGATTTTACCGGACCAATCCTTAACAGAGGTCTTCCACTTCGCCGCCGAGACCGGCTTCGATTGTGTTGAATTGATGTGCTGGCCCAAAGGAAAAGCGGAACGGCGTTACGCAGGTGTTACACACGTTGATGTGGCGAATCTCTCCAATGCAGAGGCAGATGAAATTCTACAATGCGTCTCGGATGCGGGAGTAACGATCAGCGGATTAGGATACTACCCGAACCCACTAACACCTGATGAAACCGAGGCGGCTGTCTATAGCGAGCATCTCAAAAAACTGATTCTCGCAGCAGAACGGCTGTCGGTTGGCATCGTCAACACGTTTATCGGCAGAGACCAGACCCGCACGATAGATGAGAATTGGCAACGCTTTAAACAGGTATGGAAACCGCTAATCCAATTCGCCGCCGACCACGGCATCCGTGTTGGCATCGAGAATTGTCCGATGTTCTTCACCGAAGACGAATGGCCCGCCGGACAGAACCTCGCCTACTGTCCCGCTATTTGGGAACGGATGTTTGAGGAGATTCCGTCCCCGAACTTCGGACTCAATTTCGATCCGTCCCATTTTATATGGCTACAGATGAACTACCTGAACCCGCTCGTCACCTTCGCTGATCGGATATTTCACGTGCATGCTAAGGATGTACGATTAGACCGCGCAAAACTTGATGAAGTCGGTACTCTCGCAACGCCGTTGTCCTATCATACCCCGAAACTACCCGGACTCGGTGATGTCAATTGGGGTGCCTTCTTCTCTGTTTTGAGTGATACCGGCTATGACGGCGCAGTCTGCGTTGAAGTAGAGGATCGCGCCTATGAAGAGACGTTAGAGACACGGCAACGTTCTCTCCGGCAGAGCCACATCTTCCTGAGACAATTCATGGGTTAGGCATACCGCTTGTTTTTTATCACAATGCATAATTATGATTGGCTGGACACAGAGTTTACAGCACTGGAAGGTGCTGGATTACGCCGCCACCTCCGCACTGTTATGAGCGCGCCGACCGGGACAATTAATCTTGACGGGCGCGATGTCGTGCTGCTCGGTTCAAACAACTACTTGGGATTAAGCACGCACCCACAAGTCATCGCCGCCGCTGTCGAAGCGACGCAGACTTTCGGAACAGGTGCAAGTGGATCACGTCTCATCTCAGGGAACAGTGAACTCTACACAACTTTAGAAACAAATCTCGCCAAAGTCAAAAATACCGAAGCCGCGCTCGTTTTCAGTTCCGGGTATACTGCTAATACAGGGACCATCCCTATCCTCGCTGGTGAAGGCGACCTCATCTTAAGCGATGCACTCAACCACGCCAGCATCATAGACGGATGTCGCCTCAGTCGTGCCACCAAGAAAGTTTATCGGCACTGCGATGTGGCACATCTTAAGGATTTACTATCGGAATCCACAGCGTTTCGGCGGCGACTCATCGTAACGGACAGCGTTTTCAGTATGGATGGCGATATCGCACCGCTACCGGATATTTACGACCTCGCTGTCCAATACGATACGATGTTACTCGTGGATGATGCACACGGGTTTGGTGTCCTGGGCAGAGACGGCAGCGGCACCGTCGCACATTTCGGATTGGAAAACAAAGATATTATTCAGATGGGGACGCTTAGCAAGGCGATCGGCGCACTCGGTGGGTATATTGCGGGAAGCCGTACGCTGATTGAATTGCTCATCAACAAGGCGCGCGGTTTCATCTTTACCACAGGACTGCCACCGGCGACTTTAGCAGCAGCAAATGCTGCGCTCAATGTGATGCGTTCTTCACCTGAACTACGGCAACGTCTGTTTCTACATGCGAAACACCTCAAAACAGAACTAATTGATTTAGGATATACACTATTACCGAGCAAAACACAGATCCTTCCGGTCTTGTTGGGAAATCCGCAACATGCGACAAGCATCGCAGAGGCACTCCTCGCCGAAAGCGTATTCGCACCCGCCATCCGTCCGCCAGCAGTCCCACCAGACACGAGTCGCCTGAGGTTGACTGTCATGGCAACACATACCGAAACAGAGATCCGACAGGCGATTGATGCATTCGCAACGGTTTCCCAAAGTTCCGTTAGAAATTTAGAGTCCTGAAAACCCAAGAACCCTATAAATCCTGATTCAAACGGATTGGCTGGCAACGATTCCTCTGAATGATTCCGCTTTACCCTTGATTTTTTTCACGCGCCGTGCTAAAATGCGTCAAATCTTAACGAAAGGCGATGGACAAAATGAGCACGAAAGCACACGTCATCGATTTTGGAAAACAGAACCCGATTGACCGAGGTACCGGCGTAAAAACCGTCCCGTTAGCCGGTAAATGGATCGACTCCTCTTCACTCACCAATGGTGTGACGATGTTTGAACCCGGTGCAGCGATCGCACGCCACTACCACAACTGCGATGAATCCGTTACAATTCTCGAAGGCGAAGCCTCCTGTGAAGTCGATGGCGAAGTCTTTACAATGAAAGCCTACGACACCACATTCGTCCCTGCTGGCATCCCACACCGGTTCTGGAATGAAAGCGACGCTCCTATGAAAATTTTGTGGACCTACGCCTCTGTTGCTGTAACCCGTACCTTCACGGAGACAGGTGAAACAGTCGGGCACTTGTCAGCCGGCGATCAGGCAGTCGTCACATAACGGCGAGGCAGGAGAATAAAATGTCCGTTCAAACCTATATTGAAGAGAATCAGACCGAACTCTGTGCGTTGCTACAAGAACTCGTCAGGATTCCGACTGTCAACCCACCGGGCGAAAATTATGCCGAGATTGTGGCGTTACTTCAGGCGAAATGCAAAGCGTTAGGGATGCGGACACGAATTGCCAAAGTTCCGAAACGCCGTGCTGAGCAGGTGATCCCAAATGCGGATAGCCATCCGCGGCTCAACCTTATCGCGCGTTGGGATATCGGCGCGAAAAAAACGGTTCATTTCAACGCTCACTACGATGTTGTACCCGTTGCAGGAGAGTGGCGTTTCGGGGATCCGTTCAGCGGCGAAATTGAGGGCGAGTGGCTTTACGGACGCGGTGCCGACGATATGAAGGATGCAATCGCTGCGCTCCTATTTGCGATTCAGGCTGTCCAAAAAACCGATATCAAACCGAAATTCAACGTCGAGTGCTCCTTCACCTGTGACGAAGAAACCGGCGGAGAGTTGGGAGCGGGATACATCGTCAAAGAGGGATTAGTTAACGCGGACTATGTTGTCAACTGTGAAGGCGGCGCGAAGATGAACATCGGCAACGGACATAACGGCGTACTCTGGCTGGAAATTGAGGTTAAAGGCAAAGCAGCGCACGGTGCTAACCCAGATAAAGGCATAAACGCCTTTGAGAAAACCGCCGAACTCGTAACGGCACTCCAGCGCGTCAAACGGAACCTAAAATCACCGGAACGCGCATTTAGGCTCCTCGACGGCAGTGACCGTTACCCGACGTTGAACATCGGCGGAACGTTCCATGGCACCGATGGCGACAAAGTCAACACCGTTCCTGCAAGCGTTACATTCTCAGTTGACCGCAGAATTACGCCGAACGAGGAACTTAAATTTGCCGAACTCGAATTGCGAGAGGCGATTGCTGGGGCATGCCAATATTATCCCGACTTAGCAGCAGAGGCACGCGCAATCTTGCGTATCGAACCGTGCTTGACGGATACCGATTCACCAATAGCGCAAGCATTCGCCGAGGCGGTGCGTGTTGTCCGTTTCAATCGACCACGATTTAAAGGCACCACCGGATTTACGGACCTACACTATTTCGTCAATACAGGTCTACCCGGCATCGGATACGGACCCAGCGGTGAAGGTGGACACGCCATCAATGAGCGCGTAAATATCCCTGATCTCGTCAGAACCTCCGCCATCTACGCAACCTTCATGACCCGCGCGGAGCTGTGATACAATGCAAAATCCAAAACCTGCACCGTTAAATGTTGTGCCAGAAGACACCACAGGGACCACATGGGCATTACCGGAAGGGGCAATAGTTCGGTTCGGGAAAGGTGTCCGTGAATCAAGTCCAAGTTTAGATAGTATTTCACTTTCACCAGATGGCACATATTTTGCCGCTGGAACTGGAATGGGATTGTGGCTCTATGATGCTTCAACAATGTCGCCGATCGCTTTGTGGGAAACAGAACGTGGGCTTATTTCCGCTGTGGATATTTCAACCGATGGTAAGTTAGTCGCCACTGCAAATTGGGACGGAACAGTAAAAGTACTGAATATCCAAAGCGGAGAAACCGTCACACAGATGCAAAGATACAAATTGTCTTCGTTTGTTGAGTTTCTCGTCTTTTCGCCAGACGGTCGATTGATTGCCTCAGCACCATGGCAGCAAGGCGTTGAGGTGTTAGATGTTCAAAGTGGTGAATGCCTCACGCAGATACAATTAGAACCCATAAACGCACAGTTCAATATCTATGCAGGGGTCGAATTCTCTCCCAATGGACAATATCTTGCTATAACAGAAACACCCATTAACACTGACAACGGAGGATATACACATTCGCGAGACGGATCCCAAACGGCTGTTTGGGATCCTCGGACAGGTGAATTAATTGCGAAGCTTCCAGGTAAAAAATTTGCGCTTTCACCAGACAGCCGATTAATCGCATGCGCCTGTCCAGATGACACTACCAATGACAATGCTGACTTACATCAACTTTTCATTTCAATTTGGGACATAGCAACAAGCAAACGCGTTGCATATTTCAAAGCACATGAGCATTGGATAGATATTGTCACCTTTTCACCGTGCGGTCAATTCATTGTATCAGCGGATAGAGGCGGAAATTTACGAGTTTGGGACATCGAAAAAGGCACACGCAAGCAGGATTGGACACATAACGGTATTGATGCCAAACGTTGGGATATGGATTACTGGAACACTCAATGGTACGTTCTTGAATTCAAAATGACTCGCTTAGTCCCCTCATATTCGCCAGCAGGAGAACTATTTGCTGTTGTATTTCCTGATAACACGAATACTGTTGAAGTATGGAATGTCGAACGTCGTGAAAAGTTAGAATCAATAGAACGATTACCTGGGAGTATCGGTTCAATATGGTTAGCGAAATGCCCAGCGTTAGCAACCGCATGGGCACTTCAGAACAAATCAGGAACTTCTGACAAGACAAACGCATGGGTAACACTTCGTGAACCTACATTTCGACCCCGAACAAGCTCCGATCTGGATTCACTGTGGTTTTCTCAGGATGGACAAACAATTGTGAGTGACAGCAATGGTGGTGGACCCGTAATATGGGAAGTACCACAAAAACATAAGCAAAGTTTCGTTGCGAAGTTACACGCAAAAATCAATCGGGTTAAATATTCAGACGCTGCCCGGAAAAATGCTTTTGCAACATTAACTTCCGAACAGAAAACAGAACAGAAACAGGCATGGGAAACATTGAAGAAAGACCCTCGTTTCGCCGCTATTGACTGGTCAAAAAAGAAAGATGCACGGACCTATTCAATAACAGTTTCTCCAGATGCTAATATTATTGCGACTGGACTTTACGGAGAAATAGGTCTATGGAACATTGAAGAACCCATACCGTTGGATACTATACCACAACCTGAGAACAGTCCAAAACCGTATGCACTTGCCTTTTCGCCATGTGGAAAATATATCGCCTCTGGCACCTGGTGGCAAAGGGGAATGAAGAAGATGGCAATCCATTTATGGGAGGTTGTCACAGGTGAGAATATTCATACTTTCTGGGGACATACGACAGACGTGCAATCACTCGACTTCTCGCCGGACGGCACGCTACTCGCAAGTGGCGGTTTTGACGGCACTATCCTGTTATGGGATGTCAAACCCTTTATTGGTTCTTAAAACAACGGATGCCAACTCATTGAGGGAATAAATACAATGCAAAACCGAAGACCTGCACCGTTCAATGTAGTGGCAGCGGATACCATGGGAACAACATGGGCGTTGCCGGAAGGTGCAATCGCCCGATTGGGAAAAGGTAGCGTGGATCAAGGAGATATTAAGGTATCGCCAGATGGCACATATTTCGCCGTTGGAACTCTCATGGGACTTTGGTGGTATGACGTAGCCTCAATGTCGCCGATTTCATTGTGGGAAACGAAAAGGGGAATGGTTAATTCTATTGATTTTTCTCATGATGGGAAATGGATTATCATTGATACTTCAGATGATGTCACTAAAGTACTGGACGTTCAAAGTGGAGAGTGTATCACGCAGATGGAGGGTCTGGACGCTTTTGGTGGGCTCGCCTGCTCATCGAACGGCAAGTGGATTGCTACTGCAGCGATGCAGGGGGTTGTGAAAGTATTGGATATTCATAGCGGCAAGTGTATTGCACAGATGGATCGAGGCGCGCACGAATTTCAATCGAATGATATTTTCCAACTCGAATTTTCGCCAGATGGCAAACTCCTTGCCGCTACAGCCGGCAATCCTAAGCTTTATTCAAACGACGAACTCTTGAACCCTAACACAGAAGGCATGCAAACTTACGTATGGCATCCAGCGACGGGCGAGCCAATTGTCAAGTTTGCAGGTAGAAATTTTGTTTTTTCTCCCGACAGTCGCCTGCTGGCGGGCGCGGCTGCTGACGAAACCTCTGACGATGCCCATCGCGTTGACAGCTGCGTTTCAGTATGGGACGTAACAACCGGTAAGCGGGCTGCGCACTTCTCAGCGCATACGGATTCGGTGGAGGATATAACCTTTTCGCCGTGTGGTAAATTTCTTGTGTCGAGTAGTAGAGATAAAAGTTTGCGCGTATGGGACCTCGCAGAGGGTGTGGAAAAGAAAGTTTATACTAACTCCGAAACAGATTGGGGGCTTCCATTCTACTCACCAGAAGGGAAATTATTGACTGCCATATTTCGTTATGAGAATGCGACTTGGACTATTGACATCTGCAGTGTAGAACCGGGTGAAAAGTTACAAACAATTGAACTGTTGGCAGGAAGCGTTGGTGCGATGTGGTTTTTCAGATGTCCACAGTTAGCTGTCGCTTACGCGCTGTCCAGCAAACGAACGGATGGCAAGACCCAAACATTCCCAGCACTTTGTGAACCTCATTTCCCGTGGCCCTATCCTAAGGTAGCTTGGTTGGATAACCAAACGCTCGTAAGCACCCGCAATTATCCGGGTATCGAATTGTGGAATGTTATCAAGAAGTATCCACGCGAAACATTGTTGGAAGATAAGAATATTTATACGTACACTGTTTTGCCTTCTGGAAAGATACTGGGCACCCGCCTCCACAATGAGACCAAGGTGTGGGATGCCAGCAATCCGGACGAACCTGTCGCTGAGTTCACAGCACCTAAAGAACCTTCAGAGTGGGTGCGTCACGAGGTGTTCGCTCCCACTGGTGATCAGATCGCAGCGGGGAGTAGAGAAGGCACAGTCTATGTATGGAACTTCCAGAACCCAGAGGAGCCGACACTGCTCACGGGGCATACGGATTACGTTACATCACTGGCGTTTTCACCAGATGGCAAGCGGTTGGTGAGCGGGGCGCGCGACGACACCACTCGCTTGTGGGATGTTGCGTCAGGTGAACAAATTGCTCCACTGCCTCTGGATGAACCTCGCTGCACTGAAGGAATAGCGTTCTCGCCGTGTGGTAAGATGATTGCCGGTGGCATGGACGACGAAATTCGCTTGTGGTGTGCTGAAGAACTAACGACGTTACGCACGATACCACAACCTGAAAACAACCGACGTACGTATGCCCTCACCTTTTCACCGTGTGGTAAGTATCTCGTATCGGGGACTTGGTGGCAACGCGGAATGGAGAAGATGGCAATCCGGGTGTGGGAAGTTGAAACCGGCGAGAATATCCATACCTTCTGGGGTCATACAACGGACGTGCAGTCACTCGACTTCTCCCCGGACGGCACGTTCTTAGCGAGTGGGGCAGATGATGGCACAATCTTATTGTGGGATGTGAAATCCTTCATAGACGTTTAAAGCCTTACTAAGTGTATCCTGTCTCTCTGCAAAGGATGGATATGACTGCCCATTTTGGTTTGATTCTCTGACTTGGATGTGTTATCATTTTCATATCAGATTTACTGAAATATCTATTTTGGGGACTTCCTGTTATGATTATCAATCGGCTTATCGTTAAAAACTGGCGGAATTTCCAGCATATTGATGTTCCGCTTAGAGAGCGGCAGTTTATCGTCGGTCCGAATGCTTCAGGGAAATCCAACCTGCTGGACATCTTTCGCTTTCTCCGCGATATCGCTAAAGCCGAAGGGGGCGGACTCCAAAAAGCGATCAGGGACCGAGGCGGGGTCTCCAAAATTCGGTGCCTGTCAGCGGGGCAAGACCCAGAGGTTTCTATCGAAATTCACATCGCCGATACACCAGATGCACCCGCAACATGGCGATACAGTCTCGGATTCCGTCAAGCAGATCGTGAACATTGCCAAACGCTTCTCAGCCATGAGCGTGTCTGGAGAGACGGTGAACGTCTTCTTGATAGACCCGATGCAGACGACAACGAAGATCCAGACCGCCTTATCCAGACCGCACTTGAACAGAATGCTGCCAACGCGAAATTTCGGGAGATTGGACGATTCCTTCGTAATGTTACCTATCTTCATCTCGTGCCACAACTCATCCGTTTCGCAGATGCCATTCAAGGTAGAGTTATCGAAGACGATCCGTTTGGTCAGGCTTTCCTCGAACGCGTCGCGAGTGTGCATCCAAGTACCCGCCGGGCTCGCCTAAAAAAAATAGAACGCGCCTTAAAGATTGTGGTGCCACAATTTGAGGAATTGGCGTTTATTCGCGATAAACGCACGGGACATCCGCATTTACAAGCGCGTTATTCCCACTGGCAGTTGAACGAAAAGTGGCAGCGCGAAGACCAATTTTCGGATGGAGTGCTTCGGCTGATTGGGCTTTTGTGGGCACTCCTTGAGAATGAATCGCTTGTTTTGCTGGAGGAGCCTGAACTCTCCTTAAACATAGGTATCGTTTCTAAACTTGCACCACTGTTTGCCCGCATACCGAGAATCCACCAAGGTCAAGTGTTTGTCAGTACGCATAGCAGTACTCTTCTTACAGAACCGTGCATTGATGGCACAGAAGTACTTTTGCTCACACCTGCAGAGGCGGGAACATCGGTTAAAGTCTCGTCTGATATTGAGGACATTCGCATCCTTTTAGAGCATGGGTTCACAGTAGGTGAGGTTGTCCTTTCACGAACCAGACCTAAAGATACTGCCGGAGTAAGTCTGATACAATGAGATTGAAGCACATAATTCTTGCAGTTGAGGATGAACTCGGTGAGGCAGTTTCAACACAAATTCTTAAGAGGTTTGACATCGAAATTTGGGACACAGTCTTCGGTGAGGGTTATACTTATCTTCAACGCAAAGCAATGGAGTTCAACCGTTCTGCTAGCGGCGCAGCTATTTTTATGTTGACCGATTTAGATTCACCCCAAAATTGTCCACCACGACTCATCCAATCTTGGGTTAAAGGGGCTCTAAATCCTCAGTTTTTCTTCCGCGTCGCAGTTGTGGAGGTGGAATCTTGGGTGATGGCGGATCGGGATGGGACGGCGAATTTTCTATCAATACCTGTTAACCGCATCCCGCGAAACACTGATGAGATTCCGAACCCTAAAGAATTTCTGGTTTCACTTGCACGTCGGAGCCAAAAGAGAACGGTGCGCGAGGCATTGATTCCAGCACACGGATCAATTCTTCCTGTGGGCAATGAATACAACACATTTTTGAGTGAATTCGTCCGAGATCACTGGAATTTAGAACGTGCCGCCTCGGTGTCGCCAAGCCTAAAACGAACATTAGACCGACTCACACAAGGCAAAAATACGAGTGCTGACCAGTGAACAAAAAATTTCAACGCCATATTGAAGATTTCATCTGCGCGCAGTGCGGTGTCCCCGTCAACGGAAACGGCTACACCAACCACTGCCCAGAATGCCTCTGGAGCCGACATGTTGATGTCAACCCCGGTGACCGCTCCGCAACCTGTCACGGCTTGATGGAACCGGTAGGTTTTACCGTAAAACACGGCGATTATATCCTTACACATCGCTGCACGGTGTGCGGTATAGAAAAAAATAACAAAACCTCAAAGAACGACAACTTTAACGCAATCCTTCGCTTACAAGGAGAGATAAATGTCTAAAAACAAAATTCTGGCGATCGTATCTACCTCCGTTCTCGCTATTGCCACTGTTGTTTTGGGAATCCTGTTCTCTTCAACTTCAAACGGACTCAAACAGACGCAGGCAGAATTAGCGACAACCCAAACCACACTGCAAAAAACTGAGACAGCGAAAGCCGATCTCGAAAAGAAATTAACCGAAACCGAAAGCACATTGTCTGAAACGCAAAAGACCTTGTCGGAAACACGTTCGGAACTCAATCAAACGAAAGAGATATTGCAGAACGCAAGCGAAGCCGCTCGAAAAATCGCCGCTGAGCGGAACGAACTCCAACAGGAAAAAAGCGCACTCGAACGCGAGAAAGAGAGCCTCCGCGCAAAACTCAACGAGATTGAATCCGAATTACAACGAATTCGGGAGCAATCGCAACGGTCAATCGCTGCTATCCAAGAACGGTTTAAGGATACAGTGGGGGCTGTGTTAGATGAGGCGGGACGGTTGAAACTCGATGTCAAAGGGAAAATTTTGTTTCAAACCGGCAGTGCGATTCTCAGCACAGAGGGAAAATCACTTCTCGACGCAATCTCGGAAGAGGTACTCCTAAACGCCGACTATTCGGATTACGCCATCCGGATTGAGGGACACACGGATAACACGCCGATCGGCGGCGACGCACTTCGGAACTGGAACCTCTCAACCGAACGCGCAATCGCAGCCGTGAAATACTTGCAACAACACGCTAACGTCAGTGCGGAACGTTTGGCAGCGACCGGATACGCTTTTTATCAACCCATAGAGACCGCCGAAACGCCAGAGGCAAAAGCCAAAAATCGCAGAATCGAAATTATACTCGTACCACCGCAGGATTTTTTGTCGGAACTCCTGACATCGCTCCAAACAGTGATGCAGTCTATTGAGATGACGGACTCTCAGTAGCCTTATCCGTCGCATTTTTCTCTGAAATCGCGCGCTTGGTTTCGACGACAAGTTCTGTCGCACGTCTGATTAACCGTTTCGTTTCATCAATCTGTTCGAGCATCTGTTCGTTTGTCCACGAAACGGCGGCGAGGTAGCGGAATTCGTCCGGGTTGTTCAAGGTCTCGGCACCGAGCGCAACCTGAAGTCCACTTGAAGCGACATACTGCAAACCAGCATTCACACCCGATCCGTCAAACTCCAGACGCATCGCGATGTCGCCTCTCACAAAAGCGGGATGGAACGCTTTGCTCAGACCGGCAAACACACCTATAGGCTGTCCTTCAAACGCAAACCGCTGCGTACCGACACCGACGTGCAAGGAAAACAGATGGACCCGCGGTAGATTAAAGGTTTTACTGACAGCAAAGAACGCGGAGGGTATTTCACCGATCTCCGCTTCTGAATCCGACGGAAAAATCGTGTTTCCGAGTTTCTCTACACCTATTGCAACCCCAGGAACTACCCCCGCTTCTGACTCTTTCAGGAGCAGTAACTTCAAGTTCGCAGTTCGCGCAACGGTTGAATCTGGCTCGCCTTCGTCCCAGAGATGTGTCAAACCGATTTCAAGCCGGTCAAACAACCCGAAGTCGAGACGCACTGCAACCGCATCCGCAAGGTTTGCCGAGGATCGGTCTGTCGCTGCTTGTTGGAAACCCAGATAAGTGCCTGCCTCGAATATACCGTGCTGTAGCACCCGACCTGTCGGAACGTCTACCAACCCACTCCCCGTAAGAACTTCACTCCGAACGGGATTGGAAATCACAATAGCCACAGAAACAACAAGGAAGAGCGAAATAAGGTGTCGAAGCATTGACGTTACTCCATGTAACGGATACCGGAAGGCGTGCCGATAATGATCTTGTCGGCGCGGTTGACAAAAATCCCGTTCTCTACCACACCCGGGATGTTATTTAACTGCAGCTCGACCTCTGTCGGTGCAGGGATACCATCAAAATGGCAGTCGAGGATATAGTTGCCGTTGTCGGTAATCAGTGGGTTTTCCTTTCCATCCTGAGTGGACGCGACGCGTAAAACCGACCTTCCACAAATCCGATTGACCGCAGTCTGCGTCGCTTCCCACCCGAACCGCACAATCTCCACAGGGAGCGGAAAATTGGTGCCAAGGACGCGTGACACCTTGCTTTCATCAACGACAATCAATATTTTCTTCGAGGCGTTGGCGATAATCTTTTCTCTAACGAGCGCAGCACCGCCGCCTTTGATTAAATTGAGATGTGCGTCTACCTCATCGGCACCGTCAATCGTCAGGTCGATAGTAGGGTGCATGGCAAGCGTTGTGAGCGGTATCTTCTGTTCTAATGCAATTCTCTCGGTACCCTCGGAAGTCGGGATGCCGACAATGTCGAGTCCATTGCGCACCATCGTCCCGAGTTTCAAGAGCGCGTAATAGACAGTAGAACCTGTGCCTAATCCGACGACCATACCGGGTTGGACGGCTTCTGTCGCTTTTTCTGCAGCAATTTTTTTCTCGTGTTCGGTGTTCATGATACATATTAGTTTACCAGAAGATGACCTCAGAATCAAGTTTTAAAGGCTAAGCGGTTCCGTAAAGTTTTTGGTATTATACCATTTCTGATTATAAACCCCTCTTATGTAGCACAACCTTTTTAGTTTGTGGTATATCACACCACAATTCATAGGATATCTCTAAACTGATAACTGAAAACTCTCACAGCGAGGCAAACTCAAAACAAATCTCGAAATTTGACATATTTCGCGATTTGTGCTACAATGCCCGTTATGAAAAAGAATACTCACCATACCGGCTTGGTGGTCGGAAAAGTGGATGCGCAACCCGGAACTCGGACGGATGGACATCTCAAGGTCGGCACGATGCCTGACGGAACAGCTGTCCGACTCCCGATCGTCTTAATCAACGGGAAACACCCCGGTAAAACGCTTTACCTTCAAGCGATCAGCGACGGGGACGAACTCAACGGTATCGCCGTTGTCCACAAAATTATCCAGACGATCACGCCAGAGCAGTTGCACGGTAAGATTATTGCCGTGCCGATCGTCAACTTCCACGCATTTCACGCCAAGCAGGCATTTAGTCCTGTAGACAACCGTAAAATGAATCGTTGTTTTCCGGGGAAACGCGACGGTACGTCAAGCGAACGGATCGCCTATCACCTTTTCCAGCAGGCAGTCCAGCAGGCGGACTACTGCATCGACCTACATCAAGGCGGTGTGCAACCGATGATTGATGAGGTTCGCGTCCGTGTTGACGAAAAACATACACTGCACAGCGCATGTCTCGAACTCGCACGCGTCTTCGGTATCGGATACATCCTTGATCAGAAGGGGCCGAAAGGACAACTCGCGCAAGCAGCACCGGAGATCGGTATTCCGACGATCGACCCCGAATTAGGGGGAACACACGGATGGGATGCCGCAAGCATCGAAAAAGGTGTCCGTGGCGTGCTAAATGTGCTACAATATTATAATTTCATTGCTGGAGCACCGGAGATCCCTAAACAGCAGGTCGTTGTCAAAAAATTTGTCCCGATCCTCAGCAATGAAGGCGGGTTCATCTATTATAGAGCGAAATTATATGAGCAGCTGACGGTATCACAACCCGTTGCTGATATTTGTGACGTTTTCGGCACTGTACGGGAAACCATCACTTCACCCGTTGACGGAATTTTCTGGTCAAAACCCATCTATCCGATGGTCGCCAGCGGCGGAACCGTCGGCAAAATCGGTACACCCATTGCGTACCTCTAATATTCACTTCAGTTTCACGAGGAGGAACCGGCTTGCACAAACAGATTCGCGAAGCCTTTATTGAAAAAATGGGACCTGGCGGTGTCGCTATCTTCGCCAGTAATCCACCCGCACGGTGGAACCACGACACCGAATACATTTATCGTCCAGATCCGAACTTTTACTACCTTACCGGGTTTGAAGAACCGGAGTCGATTTGTGTCATCGCACCCGAACATCCAGAGCACCAGTATGTCCTGTTTGTGCGTCCGAAAAACAAGCAGGCGGAAATCTGGAACGGTAAACGTGTCGGTATCCGAGACGCACAAAGACGCTACGGCGCACATAAAGCCTATCCAATAGAAAAATTCGATGAGAAAATCGGGGAATATCTACAGGACGCGGAACGGCTCTACTATACGCTCGGTTCAAACGAGGATGTCGATACCAAAATTCTTGACCGATTCACACGTGCCGTCAAATCAAAAGTTCGGGGTGGTAAAGGCATCGACACATTAGTTGACCCAAGTCCTATTCTCAGTGAGATGCGCTTAATCAAGAATGAGACGGAGTTGGAACGCATGCGAATGGCAACCGAGATTACGGTCGCCGGTCATGTCGCAGCAATGAAGGCGGTTCGACCCGGACTCTACGAGTACCAATTGGAATCGCTTGTCGAATCCACGTTCCGTATGAACGGTGCCGGTGGTGCAGCGTTCCCGACAATCGTCGCAAGTGGTGGAAACGCCACAACGCTACACTACACCACAAACGACTGCAAACTCAAGGACGGAAACCTTGTGCTACTCGACGCAGGCGCGGAATACAATCGGTACTGCGGCGATGTCACCCGTACCTTCCCAGCAAACGGCACCTTCACTGAGGCGCAACGAGAAATCTATCAGATTGTACTTGATGCACATTATGCTATTATCGACGGTATCCGCCCGGGGGTTTCTATTGACGAGCCGCACCAAAAGTCACTTGAACTCTTAACAGAGGGTATGCTCAGCCTCGGTCTCCTAAAGAAAAAGAAGAAAATAGCAAAGTTGATAGAGGACGGCGCGTACCGGAAATTTTACATGTACCGGATCGGGCACATGATCGGCTTAGATGTACATGATGTCAATTGTGTCCGCGAAGCAAACGGCGATTACAAGACCTTCCAACCCGGAATGATCATAACCATTGAACCCGGACTCTACGTCGCCGAAGGCACCAAGGGCGTTTCACCGAAATACTTAGGCATCGGTGTCCGCATAGAGGACGACATCCTCGTCACAGAATCTGGCAACGAAAACCTAACCAGCGGTGTTCCCAAAGAAATTGAAGAAGTAGAAGCACTCATCCGCGGCGAAAACTCGTAGGCACACGTCGTGTGCCGTTCACCGGATAAACTTTCATGGTAGGCGCGAGTGTTTTTGCTGGGGTGTTTCTTGTCGCTCGCGATCTTTCAATCAAAGTTCTTACCTAAGGAGCTCCATCATGATTGCTAACCTAAGAAAAACAATCGTAGAGATGAAAGACGTAATTCGCCAGAAGTATAGAGCCGAGATTAAAGGCATCTTCGGTTCGCACACACACACAGATTTCCACGCAGACAGCGACCTGGATCTCTTAGTAGATTTTGATGACAGTGCCAATCTGACGGATTTTATCGGTCTTCAACAATTTTTAGAGGACAGACTCGCGTGCAAAATTGATGTCGTATCAAGACGTTCACACCGAGAAGAGCAAGTCTTTATCCCTCTATTTTCAACAACGTGATAAACTTGCAGGAGCGATCTCCTTGTCGCGATTTTTCCTCAAGATTTTATTTGACAAAATTGTGAAACGTAGTAGACTATATGCCACTATGCTTTTCTAATCTAAGACACAAGGCATTTTCAGACGGTAGAAATGGACCCCGCAGCACAACAAACAGACACAATCTGTATCGGCGATCTTCAACCCGGTATTTCACTGATTGACACATATCAAAATAAGGAAAGAGTCGTCCGTCAGGTTCAGCCGCATGGTACGTTTGTTCAGATCTTTTTTCAAAATGACGATCAACCGTTTATCTGCTCTATGGAGCAACTGCAGTCCCGCTTTGAACTTGTGTCCGATGCTTTTCGTGCAGATGCCAATCTGGTAAGACTTGTTGCTGAAGCACATCGGCTTCAACACGCCTATCTGTTTAACCCAATCTTTGCGACTGAAACGTCGTTGATTGATCCGCTGCCACACCAATTTATTGCCGTTTATGAACACCTATTGAAAAATTACCCTTTACGATTTCTTTTGGCTGATGATGCCGGTGCCGGAAAAACAATTATGACAGGACTCTATATCCAAGAATTGTTACTCCGGCAGCAAGTAAAGCGTATACTGATTGTTCCGCCAGCGGGATTGATTGGCAATTGGGAGCGCGAATTACGCGTCTGTTTTCGACTCCAATTCCGTATTCTGTCGAGTGCTGACGCGGCAAACACCAACCCGTTTGCGAATCCAGAAAACCGTTTAGCCATTATCAGTCTTGATACCTTACGGCAAGAGCGGATGCAGGAGTATCTCTTTGAAGCGCAACCTTACGATCTGGTCGTTTTTGACGAGGCACATAAACTCTCTGCACGATACGAGTCCGATGGAACAATATACAAATCAAAACGGTATGAGCTTGCTGAGCGGATCGCTGATCAACAGAGAAACCTGTTGCTCCTCACGGCAACACCGCACATGGGAAAAGATGACGCTTACTATTTTCTATGGCGATTGCTTTTACCTGAGCATCTCGCCGCACAAAACGCCTTTACCCGGCTAACGGACAAAGAGAAGCCTAAACACCTACTCCGGCGTATGAAGGAGGAGATGGTTACCTTTGATGGAAAACCGATCTATCCGCCGCGGCGAAGTCAGACCATCGCCTATCCGCTTAAACAAGGAGAGGTAAGTGAGCAATCTTTGTACGATGCCGTCACGGCGTACTGTGAGAGGTATTTCGATCTCGCGGGTCAATACAACCGAAGCGCAGCAAAAATGGCGATGATGATTCTACAAAGACGGCTTGCCAGTTCAACTTTCGCACTGCTGCAGAGCCTTATCAGGCGTGCAGAAAAACTTCAAATCACGCTTCGTAATCTCAAAAATGGCAGATTGTCACCAGAGCAATTAGAAAACGAACAAGCAAAACTTAAAGACATTGACATCAGAGAAGAAAAGACCGGTGATGAAGAAGAAGTTATTGATGGAAAGGAAGAGGCTGAACAGGTTGATGAGGATCTTGAGCGCGCGACTGCTGCGCGTTCGATTGTTGAGCTTGAAGTTGAAGTCGATCATGTTGAAAACTTGGTTGAGTTGGCAAGAAAAGTTTACAACCTGAAATCTGAAAGCAAATTTGAGAAACTCTGGGAGGCACTAACGGAGTATCCAAATATAAAGGTTCTGATCTTCACCGAACATCGCGACACGATGCACTTTATCATTGAACGTTTAGAGGCGTTGGGTTTTACTGGAAAAGTCGCCCAAATCCACGGCGGTATGAAGTATAGTGAACGCGAGGAACAGGTAGAATTTTTTCGCGACCCAAACGGCGCACAATATCTCGTCGCAACCGATGCAGCAGGGGAAGGTATCAACCTTCAATTCTGTTGGCTCATGGTTAATTACGACGTTCCGTGGAATCCTGCTCGACTCGAACAACGGATGGGACGAATCCATCGGTATAAGCAGACACACACGGTAGTTTTGCTAAATCTCGTTGCTGAAGACACACGCGAAGGACGTGTATTAAAAGTGCTGCTGGAGAAAATGCAAAAGATGCGCGAAGAATTGGATGACGATAAGGTATTTGATGTTATTGGCCAACAGTTCAGTCAAATTTCTTTGAAGGAGCTTATCAGAAAAGCCATTACGGAAAATCAAACCGATGCCTCAATCCAGAAGATTAACACACAATTTACCCTGGAAAATATACAAAAGCAACTCAAAGAACAACAGAAATCGGTCACCAGTAGCGAGGTCAAACGATTACTCAGCAATGTTCGGGAACAACGCGAATCCGCTGAAACGCTTCGCATGCTACCCGCTTATGTCCGCAGTTTCTTTGAAGATGCAGCACCCCTGCTCGGCTATCGGATTAACGGCGATATTGAGGCGATTTTTAAGTTATCCCATTGTCCTACGTCTGTGCGAAATGCACTTGATGAATATCCGTCTCAGCTGCGCGATCGGTTAACGTTCTCACGTGAACTCGCTTTGCCTACTGGATCAGAGAAACCGGAGGCGATTTTTCTCCACCCCGGCGAACCGATTTTTGACGCAATCCGTTCTCGCTTTTTGGAAAAATTCAACACCGAAGGCGAGCGTGGAGCCGTCTATTTCGATCCGCAAGCAGATGAGCCGTATCTGTTCTATTTGGCAAGAATGCCTGTGATACGACAAACGGATGGCAAACCTCATGTCCTTGACGAAATACTTATCGGAATCAAACGTTTTACGGATGGACGATGTGAAAAAACACCCGCGCATCTTTTGTTGACCCTAATACCACGAACAGCACAACACAGTATACCTAAAACTTTGTCCGCAGAATGGATTAACCGCGCTGACGAAACGCAACCTATTGAAAATTTCGTCCGTGAAAACTTCGGAAATCCAAAACTTTCTCACATCCGCGATAGGCTTCAATCTGAAATGGATGAGAAAAGGGAACAGATCAAGGTTTCATTCAGGTTGAGAGAAGGTGAACTTCTTAAACAGCGTCTCAATTTCAAAAAAGATGTCGCCAAAGGTATACCGGCAGCGCAAACAAAATTGAATAACTGTGATCAGGAGATTAAAGCACTTCCTAAAAAACGCGCGGAAGCAGAAGCAAATCTCATTAGAGAAATCGAAGGTATCCAATTAGGTCCCGTAACTGTCTACACTCGTGCCTTTGTCACCGAGCCTCCAACTGAGGAAATTCCAACAAAAACCCTACGAGATGCCGAGGCTATCGCAATCAAAACCGCTATGAAATATGAGCATGATCGAGGTGCTGAAGTCAAAGATGTCTCTAATCCAAGCCTCAAAAAAGGGTTCGACTTACAATCCAGATACCCAAACGGCGAGGTGCGTTATATTGAAGTCAAAGGACGTACAGGAATTACGAGTGTCGAGTTGACAGCAAACGAATGGCGGCAAGCTGCCAATCACGGCGACCGCTACTGGCTCTATGTCGTCTATCATTGTGATGCTGAACCACAGTTACACCGATGCCAAGATCCTTTCAAAACTCTGACCGAAAAGGCCACAGGAAGCATACGGATCAATGCCGGTGACATCATGAGAAACTCGGATGTAGAGGCGTTCAATGCAAACGTCAATCCAACCATAGAAGGGATAGATTAAATGTTTCTCAAATCAATCCATCTGAACAATGTCAAATGTTTTTCTGATATTGCTTTATCATTTGAAGACGAGAATGGCAACATCCGTAAGTGGACCCTCTTGCTGGCTGAAAATGGTATGGGTAAGAGTACACTCCTGAAAGCTATTGCCCTTGTAACTGGGGGTAGTGACGCGATAACGGATCTGTTAGGCGAACCCTCTGACTGGGTCCGGTACAAAAAGCAGAAATGTGAAATCTCTGCCGTTTTGGTGACGAACGAAAAAGAGGAACGAAAGATAAATTTACAGATTGAACCTGAAGACACGCGGGCAGATGTTATTGTGAGGAACAAAAAGAATCTCGAATGGCTTGATGAGGCACTAAACAGGAGAAATAGAGACTATTTTGTTCTCGGTTTCGGCGCGTCACGACGGCTCAATACAATAAACAGCCGAAGAGCAAAGACATCGGTATTCACCAACAATAGGGCACAGCGTGTTGCTACACTTTTTGATCCTGACGCAGCCACTACCTCAATTGATTCATGGGCAATGGACCTCGACTATCTCGAAAACCGCACGGGGTTGGAAACTATCCGAAAAGTGCTCAGCAACTTGCTACCGGAGGTAAAGTTCCACCGTATTGATAAACCGAGCGGTCACTTGCTGTTTGAAACCCCCGATGGCATTGTGCCGTTACACTGTCTCAGTGATGGATATCTCGCAATGGCGGCTTGGATAGGGGACCTGTTGTTTCGAGTTTTAGAAAACTCTGACGACTTAAAAGAACAGCCACTTACCACAAAAGGATTGCTCCTCGTTGATGAAGTTGACCTGCATCTCCATCCGAAGCGGCAACGTGAATTGTTCTCATTTCTTGATGAATGGTTACCGAATTTTCAGTTTGTCGTAACAACACACTCTCCCATGACAGCACAACAAGCAGGCGAAGGTGAACTTCATTGTTTGATGCGCGAAAGAGGTAAAATTCGCATCTATCCATTTTCCGGCACGCCAAAAACACTTCTTTTACATCAATTGGTGATGTCACCCATGTTTGGATTAGATACTGATGAATCAAAAGAGGTTGAGGACCTAAAGAACCGATACCGCTCCCTCCGGGACAAAGCGGATCTGTCGGCTAAGGAGCAAGCGGAATTGGATAAACTAACTACCGCCATTACCGAACTGCCTCTTGGTGGTAGAGCAAGTATGATACTTTCTGAAGAACATGAGCAGCTCCTGCGAAAAATTGAGCAAGAATTGCAGGAGGGCAGGCGGTGATACGCTTAAGGAGGAGCCGATCGAAAACAGACATCCACGCTAACTTCTACGGTGAAAAAAAGAGAACCTTTGAGAAGGAGTTGTTAATCAATCAGCGACGTATCAGGCGAGGTGAGATTCAAAAACACAATTTCAAAAGCGATCGCTGGAAAGAAGCGAAAAAACAACTTTTCGCCGAAACAGGTGGTAAATGTGCCTACTGCGAAGCCCCAACTAGAGAGGTTGCTTACGGGGATGTTGAGCATTATCGCCCGAAAAGCAGCTACTGGTGGCTTGCCTACTGCTATGACAATTATCTTGCTTCATGTCAACTTTGTAATCAGAAGTTCAAGAAAGATGATTTCCCAATCCAAAATCGGAAGATGCGAGCCCCTATAATTAAACGCAATACAACGGATAATTTCATAACAACTCAAGTAGGAGCAATCGCACCTGACCCGCTGGATGCAGCACAAGTGAGTGCCTTCGTTCGCCTTCATCAAGAGGAACGCCCACTTCTGCTCAACCCTTATTTTGATGATCCCACTGAATACTTTGCATGGCGCGCCGATGATGTGCTGAGAGAAGTTGAAATCACTCCCAACTCTGAAAATTTCCAAGTTGAAGTTATCGTTAACACTGAAAATCCTGAAGTTGAACCTATTGCTGTGGCATCTATCCAGCACTACGGATTGAATCGCAAGGATCTCAAATCTGAGAGATACGCTATTTACCATCCGTATAGGGTACTCAAGACTACGCTTGAGAACGACCGTACCTCTCCAGAAATTCGGAACGAGATCAGAAACACTATAGAAAGAATGAAGGCTCCAGGGGCATCATTTGCCGGTATGATCCGGTACTTTGATGCACTTTCTCCTATACCAGAAAACTAAATTTATCATAGAATTTGCGTAATCTCTATCTGATAAGGAAACCCAAATTGCCACGTAGACTTATTGAGGAAGCCTTTCCACTGAAAAAGGTCTCCGAAGACTCAAAACACGAAAAGAACCCGCGCACCGGGCACATCTCCTCACTTCACTTTTGGCCCGCTCGCCGTCCCCTCGCTGCATGCCGTGCTACCGCGATCGCCACATTGCTCCCAGATCCCGCTGATGCCCCTGAGAAAATGAAGGCGGAATACACACGACTTTCCGGATCACCTCTACCCGACAAACAACGTGACTACCTCTGTAACACCCTTATTGCTTCGCTAACGCGGTGGGGAGACGAAAACGGACACGGCGATTGGGACGCAAAAGATACAAAGGGACGTTGGGTAAACAAACTCCGGATCGCCAGAGAACTTATTCAAATGGCATACAATGGGGACCCGCCCAAAGTGCTGGATATGTTTGCCGGTGGGGGTGCGATTCCACTGGAAGCAATGCGCCTCGGTTGTGAAGTCACCGCAAACGACTATAACCCCGTGGCATGGTTTATCCTCAAATGTACACTTGAATACCCGCAGCGTTTGGCCGGAAAAACGCATCCGCTCCCTCATTTAGATATCAATGAAAAACCCGACATCGGAAATGGGGATATCGCTGACCATGTCCGGTTATGGGGACAGTGGGTCTTGGAAAACGCCCGCAATGAACTTGCCGACTATTATCCCGTACTTGACAGTAAACCCACAGTTGCTTATCTCTGGGCGCGAACCATCCCGTGTCAAGATCGAAAAGATTGCGGTGGAACGATTCCATTGCTCAAAACGTTATGGGTTTGTAAGAAGGCAGAGAAAATCCTTAAGGATACACCAGAAAATCGAGATCATCCTGACTTTCTTCGTCTCAAGGAAGCAAAAAACCAAACGAGAGTCATTATCAACGCGAAGCGTGCGCTCAAACTCTGTCCCGACTATGAAACAAAATGTGTCCAATTTGAAATTTTCGCACCAAAGGAGGCGGATGATATTGGAGATGCTACAATGTCTGGATCAACTGCTACCTGTCCGTTTTGCGGCTCACAGCAACCAACAGATTATATCAAGAGGTGCGGACATGAGAACGAACTTGGCGTACAAATGACAGCAGTCGTTTATAAAGAGGAGTATGGCAAGGAATATCGTCTACCAACAGAAAAAGAAATCAGTACTGCCAAAATACCTGAGGAAGTGTTAGAATCGGTTGCTTATCACATTCCGTATGGGATGCCTGATGAAGCATTACCGCAGAATGATACCTCAGGGGCTGGACGAGCAATTTCACCACCACTTTACGGCTTCAAGAAATGGTCAGATCTGTTCACGGAGCGGCAGCTATTGGCGTTGATGACATTTGTGAAGTGGATGCAAGCAGCACAAGTTAAAATGAAGGCGATTGACTACTCATCGGAATGGTTAGAGGTAATTAGTGCATATTTAGCTTGTGCTTTTGACAGAATGTTGGATCATAACTCAAACCTAATTTTTTGGAGACCAGATTCAGAAGCCAGCCGTAGTACCTTTGTTAGATATGCGCTCTCAATGACTCAAGATTTTAGCGAATGCGCTATTTTGAATGGGGTGCCAGGCAGTTACCAAATCTGTCTTGACAGAATTCTCTCTTCTCTGAAAACAGTCAGACGTGCAAATATAACAAAAACGCCAAATTGTGTGATTTTGCGTCAATCCGCGACTGATTCAATCAACAGAGAAATTGATGCCATCGTCACTGATCCCCCTTACTATGATGCAATACCTTATGCGGACCTTTCTGATTTCTTTTTCGTGTGGCTTCGCCGCACGATCGGCACCCAATTTTCTGGTATTGTATCCGAACCACTCACGCCCAGAACCAATGAACTCGTTCAACACTCTGGACGTTTTGAGGGAAATAACGATGAAGCGAAAAAATTTTACGAAAAAGGCATGGCTGACAGTTTCCAATTTGCTTATCAGGCTTTATCAGATGATGGCAGAATAGTAATTGTATTTGCACATAAAGCTCCAGATGCCTGGGAAACGCTTGTTAAAGCGATGATTGAATCCGGTTTAGTTGTGACTGCCTCATGGCCCATTGACACTGAACAAGGCGGAAGAATGAGAGCACAGGGAAGTGCTGCACTTGCGACTTCGCTTTGGATGGTTTGCCGGAAACGTCCAGTAAAGGCTAAGGTAGGACATTACGGCAAAGTCAAACGCGAGATGCAGAAACGGGTCACCGAACGCCTCCGCTACTTCTGGGACGAAGGCATCCGAGGTCCCGACTTTGTCTGGGCAGCCATCGGGCCTGCTTTGGAAAGCTACTCCAGTCACCCAGAAGTCAAACGCATGGATGGACAACCCTTCACCGTAACCGAGTTCCTCACAGAAGTGCGGCGGATGGTGACCGACTTCGCCCTGGGGCAAATCCTGCACGGTACAAGCACAGAGGCACTGGACGAATGGACCCGCTACTACCTGATGCACAAAGACTACTTCGGTACAGAGAACGCGCCCGTGGGCGAGTGTATTCTCTTGGCACAAGGCTACGGCGTGCCACTTGACGACCTGCGAGATCGACATATCGGCATCTTGAAGAAGGCGAGCTCCGGCAATGCCCTTAAACTCCTTGGACACACCGAACGTACTTCGGATCGAATCGGTTTTGCCCACACTTCCGGGAGAATTCCGATGATAGACATAATCCACAGAATCATGAGACTATGGGACGCAGGCGAAAGAGAGCAAATCAATGCCTACTTCCATGAGCATGGCTTGCAAGAAAATCCGCTTTTCAAGGCTGTCGTTCAGGCACTCATCGAAACGAGTCCCCAAGGTTCCAGTGACAGATCGCTTTTGGAAACACTCATCAATTACGAACCGGGGGAATTCAGCGGAACTTCATACCCAAGCGGGACAGCAAATGAGACCGAACAACAACTTACGCTCGACGAGATGCTATCAAAATAGGTTTGAAAGTTTTCCGGTTGACTTTAGCAGACGACTGTGTTAAACTGCACTATATGCCGAATACCAAAAACGCAAGGGTGGTGAAAAATGATGGATCAAGATTCTCAGGATAGGATATTTGAAGTCTTGTCGGAAATTGAATCGCGTTTAGAAAAACGGCTTGATGCTATGGAAACACAGAGAAAAAAAGACAACAACCGATTAGGAAAATGACTTGACGCTATAGAAACGAATGCCTCACAATTACGAGAAGATGTTGGGTGGATCAAAGGCAAATTGGTAAACAAACAAGAAAGCAAGGATAAAATGTTGAACGTCTCCATCCTTGGTGCCTCAACCGTGGCAATAATCATATCTCTGATTGCTCTATTCAACTGATAACAGCAATATGACAAACTATCGACTTTATCTCAAAAATATCTTTGAAGCTATGGACGCTGCTCAGGCATTCGTTTCAGGCATGAGTTTTGATGCGTTTGTCGCGAATGATAAAACCGCTTCTGCCGTTTTGCAAAAACTTAAAATTGTGGGGGAAGCAGCTAAGAAGGTTCCAGAAACGATTCGACAAGACCATCCGCAGGTCCCTTGGCAGCAGATGACAGAGATACGAGACCAAATCGTTCATGCCTACTTTGCAGTTGACTACACCGTGGTTTGGGATACCCTTAAAATAGATATTCCGGTGTTGCAACCTATCATTGAGCAAATTCTGGAAGACACGAAAAAGGAACACGCATAATGGGCAATAACGCATGGTATGAACATTGTATATTAAGAGATGACATCCGGCAAGGCACGCTCGAACTCGCAGAATTCGCAGCCGACCTTTATGCCGTGCGAACCGGAGATGCCCCCAACGTCTATCAAGTCCCCAATCTCTTTTTTGAGCGCACCTATCCAACCTACAACCTCAAGACGTTAGCGCGCGATGTCCTCCGACGGTTAGCTGGACAAGGCAGCAACCCCGTCATCACCCTTCAAGTTGCTTACGGAGGCGGGAAAACCCACGCACTCATTGCCCTCTTGCACTTAGCCGAGCGAGGAGCCGAATTTCAAACACACGACACCGTGCGGGAGTTCGTAGCGTTCAGCGGGTTAGATACATTGCCCCAGGCAAGAGCTGCTATCCTCCCCTTTGACAAATTCGATGTGAAAAACGGGCTTTCTGTCATAAGTCCTGAAGGTTCTCAACGACAGGTTAAAACACCCTGGGGCGCGTTGGCGTATCAAATCGCTGGCGATAAAGGACTCGCGATCGTCGCTGAGCATGAAGCTGATTATATCAATCCTGCTGAGCAGACGCTTATTGACCTGCTCAAAATGCCACAAAGCGAAAACCTGTCCACCCTCATCTTACTTGATGAGGTACTCATGTACACGCGCGTGGCTGTTAACGACGACCCGAAACGGTTCGGAATCCTTCAAGATTTCTTCCAATCACTTACGCAAGCAGTCAATAAAGTTAGCACTGCTGCAATCGTCGCAAGCCTTATTACCGCCGATATTATAGGCGAAGATCCAACCGGCGTTCGCGTCTTAAATATGTTGGAAGGTGTGTTTCATCGCTTAGAAGAAACCGTTGAACCCGTCTCACGAGAAGATATTTCGGAATTGCTCCGACGCCGCTTGTTTGAAGAACCCCCACCAAAGAAAACACGCCGGGCCGTTGTGGATAACCTCCTCGCTGCCAGACAAAAACTGCCACTCCGAGATGCCGACAAACATCAAGAGGCTTATGACGCACTCTTGCGGTCTTATCCATTTCATCCAGACCTCATTGAAATCTTCTACCAAAAGTGGACGCAACTCGGTAACTTCCAAGCCACCCGCGGCATGTTTCGCACATTCGCGCTTCTCCTAAGAGATGCTACCAGAAAAGACCCAGCAGCGTTCGTCGGACCGAGCGCGCTCTTGACGACCGGTCCTGAACTTTCAGAGGCCGTTCAAGAACTCATTAAAGCCTGTGACGAACGCACGCAGTGGACACCAATTCTTACGGGTGAGCTCGAAAGAGCCCGAAATGTTCAGAAAAACCTCCCGCTGCTCAAGGCCAGAGAAGTTGAAAGTGCCGTGCTATCCACCTTTTTACATTCACAGCCAGCTGGACAGAAAGCAGAATTGGCGGACCTCTACCTGCTACTTGCACACGCCGACACTGACGCTATGTCAGTTCAACAAGGGCTTTCCGACTGGAGAGCTGCTTCCTGGTTCCTCAAAGAAAACGATAGCAGTTGGGCTTTGGGAACAACGCCTAATTTGACGAACATGCACGTCCGCGCAATGCAGAGAATCACCGAAGACCAAATCACCGAAGACTTAATAAAACGAATAAGAAGTGCCGCACTGGGTCGGAACACAGATAAAGTTGATGTGCATACGTTACCCACTTCACCCACTGACATTTCCGATACACCAGAACTCCGCTTTGTGATCGCTGACCCTAAACACACGGCAGTACCGGGTGAAAACGTCCCTGCATCACTTGCAGCGTTTTTCAACAGAACCTATCGGAACAGTGTTATCGTGCTTGCCCCCGAAAACTCACTACTCATAGGATTGCGACAACGGATTCGTAAAATCCTTGGCTGGCAGAATATCGAAAGCGGCGACGATATGAACCTTTTGAACGGAACGCAGAAGGCACTCCTCTTACAACGGAAGCAAGAAGATGAAACCGGTATTTCAGATTCCGTCATATCCGCGTACAATGTGCTTATTGCTGTTGACGAAGACGGGGACATTAAAGCGAGGTTGTTACCACCAGGGCCGAATTCACCCTTTGAACGTGTGAAGAAAGCCTTGATTGACGAGGATAGATTGTTAGCAACTTCACTCGACCCAGAACTGCTTACACCGGACAGTTACTTTGATATTTGGAGTGAAGACGAAACCGCTAAACCCGTACAAGGCTTATACGGCATGTTTGCAAGTCTGCCGCGTCTACCCCGATTGCTAAATCGACAGGTATTCGTTGACACACTTCGGCGTGGCGTTACAGAAGGTCAGATTGTTTTACGCATCGTCCGTCCAGATGGTTCTCAAAATACCTATTGGCGAGAAATCTCCCTCACTGACGAAGATTTCCGAGAAAAAGCATTAGAAATTGTTCCGATTGTGCATGCGGAACTTCATGACCTTAGTGCTGAATTATTAGTTCCGGGACAACTGCCAAGATTGTGGCAAGGTGATAATATTCCGATAGTGGTAGGCACAATTCGGGAATTTTTTGATGGAGACGAAGTACCAAAACTTGCCTCTGACCATGTTCTTTTAGAAACTATCCAGTCTGCTATTCAAAGCGGTTTGCTGATGGCACGCTATAAAGATAAGGCATATTTTAGAGAACCGATCTCTGACGCAGAGATAACCGACGATCTGGAACTACTCGCGCCCTTAGAAACTATTAGTGGTTCGGAACTCAGCCATAAAGTTTTGCCTGATGCCTGGAATAACGAAACCTCATCTGTCGGTAAGATAATGCACGCACTAACGGTTCTCAAAGGCTCGCCGATTCCGTGGCAATTAATTGCTGATGCTGTCAACGACGCTCGAGACAAAAGACTCTTTGAATTCATTGAAGGGAGTCCACCGTGGCCCTGTGCTGCTGAAGAAGCCGATAAGGTCGGTTTAAAAGTTTCACAAGCAGCTGTAAAAATAGCACCAAAGGATCTCATCGGAAGCGACGCAAAGGCAGCGTGGACATCTGGAAATCCTACATTGGGACTGATTAAAAAAACGCTTGAATCCAATATAGGGACAGCTATACCTGATCATGTATTTCTTGAAGCTGCCAAAGGCGCGGTTGACAGTGGTTTAATCGTTTTGGATGGATCATTGACTGACGACTTTTATCATGTTCCGGTGCGTCAGGCAGCGTGGATCGGTCATACTGAATCCAATCTTACCGAAATTGAAATCCAAGATTTAGCTGAAGCCGTCGCTGATTTGGCGGATATTGCCCCTGAGCTTGACTTCCAGTTTCGCATCACAATTACCGCCGAGGGAGGGGAACCACCATCCAATGAAGTGCAGGAAAAGATAAACGAAGCACTCCAGAAGGTCACAGATAAACTCAAGTTTGATTAAGTCCGTTACTGATTTATGGTGTTTTCACGCTACCGGAAACCTTAATTCAAAAGCCTAATTAATGGAACCGATGCGCTGCAAGCTCTGACCTTGGAACAATTGTTGAATACCAATACATACGTACATTAACGGAGCATATCTAATGGAATACAAAGCACACATTGAAGTTGCTACACTTCCAGAGATCCCGAATAAAGATAAAGGTGATTTGCTTGAACAGTTAGCAGCGGATTTGCTTAAAAGCCAGTCCTATGAAGTCACTAAGCAACTGCGAATAACAGGGGCTGAACTTGACCTTTTGTGCGAACATCAAGTTAACCAGAGAACCGTTTATGTTGAGTGTAAAGCACACCGAAAGCCTATCAGTTCAAATGTTTTAACTAATCTATTAGGCACGCTAGACTTCAAAGGTTACCAAGAAGGTTGGCTTATATCTACTGGGCCTCTAGGGAAAGAAGCAAAGGGGTTTCAACATGAGTGGGAAAACAAAGGGGATATAGATTCACAAAAATTAAGTATATACACACCAGAAAGGGTTATTGCAGCTCTAATATCAGCAGGAGTAGTTAAGCCTCTTCCTTACGACTCAGCAATTAAGGAGATAGGAGATGAAGATTACATCGGAGACCCTATGTTGCTTGTGACTCAATACGGTATATTTTGGACAATAACTTGCTTAGAAGGTGGTGTACCTGTAGGAGTCTTGGTATATTCCACAAAAACCGGCAATCTGATTACAGAACAAGCGTTGTTACGCAATCTTTCCCAAACTGATACCAGTCAAAATAAACTGGACTTTGAATATGTATTAAACTTCTCTAAATCAAGTGTGGAATCCAGTCTGGATCGCGTCATTGAAGTTGAGCATGGCGAAACTTGGACGGATTACAGACCTGCTCGCCCCGAAGACTTCGTTGGTCGTAAGGATGTCCAGGAGCAAATTATTCACTTTCTTGAAGATGTTAGAGAAAAAAAATCAGCAACTCGCGTGTTTGCAATAAAGGGCGACTCAGGAATGGGAAAAAGTTCATTGATTGCGAAACTAAGATCTCGGGTCCAAAACCAGCGTTACCGAAGAAAATTCTTTATATATGCCGTTGACGTTAGAGCAGCAACAGGAGCAGGCTATACATTACGCTCAGTACTCGCTTGCTTGTGCAAAGCCGCACAACTCGGGTTCGGCACTGGAAATCCAGAGAATCTGAGGATTACTAACTCCACCGATCCTCTTGAAAGTCCATCAATACAAGAATTCTTAACACAGCTTGAACACAAAGGTCAAGTAATCTGTCTTGTATTTGATCAATTTGAGGAATTATATTCCAAACCAGAAGTTTTTGCTGTTTTTGAAGCAGCAAAAAATTTATTTCTTTCATCTGTTGCTGCACAGTCAAACTTGGTTCTTGGCTTTGCTTGGAAAACTGACAGTACCGTACAGCAGGATCATCCTGCATACTACATGTGGCATAGATTAGCGGACCATCGTATGGAGGTAGAGCTTGGACGGTTTACGAGTTCAGAAGCGTCAAAAGCCATCAGCATTTTCCAAGATGAATTAGGCGAAAAGTTAAGACTTGATTTACGAAGGCAACTTACTGAGAATAGTCAAGGATATCCGTGGCTTTTGAAAAAATTGTGTATTCATGTATATGATTTAGTCAAATCTGAAGTCAGTCAATTTGAGCTTGTAGATAAGGCTCTGGATGTAAAATCACTATTTGATAAAGACCTGCAACAACTCACTGATCCCGAAAGCACTTGTCTTAGAATGATTGCCAAGAGTGCCCCCGTTGATTGGTACGAAATCCTCAAAGATTCAGGTCCAGAGGTTCTACGAGGACTTCAAGACAAGCGATTAATCGTTCGAAGTGGTGATCGTCTCAATTTGTACTGGGACATATTTCGTGAATATGTCCAGACAAATACGGTGCCGTCGATTTCTTTTAGTTACCAACCCTCATCTCCTTCAATGGGGGCATTGTTAAAAGTAGTAGAGCAACTCTCCTTGGAACAGGGTCGGAATTATGGGGAACTTAGCGAATTATGTGAACTTAGTGAAAAAACAATAATTAATGTGATTCGCGATCTTAAAATGTTTGACATAGCTACAGTAGATCAATCGGAAGTCAGGCTTGCTTCATCTATGGAAGCCTTCGATCAGGAAAAAGTTCTGCAGAAACTCAGGCATGTCATTAGGAATCATGCCTTGACCTTGCGATTATCAAGACGAGACCCTGTGGAAATTATCACAACACTGGATATAATTAATTTGCTTAAAGAAATTAATCCGGCCGCTCAGCATCAAGAAAGAACTTGGAGAGTTTACGCCGAAAGAATGGTGTATTGGCTATCTTTAACCGGATACCTCGTTGAGGAAAAAGCTAATTGGAAATTTGAAGATCAAGGAAAAGTAAATTTAGAAAAAATTAATAAGAGTCGTAAATCTGGTCGCAAAACTGGTGGGATTACCATTTTTATCGGCGATACTTCTCCATTAAAGACCATAGAAGTACTTAATTACCTTAGAAACAACCAACCGCTTTCAAATAAAGAAATGGAAGAAAAGGGCTTTCGTAATGCCTTGAGGGGATTACGCGGACTCGGCGTGGTAAAGTATAAGGATGAGGGATATTCAATTGTTGAATTAACGGAACATAAACCAAAGTCTACATTAGAAATTGTATGGGATGCAGCTTGCCGTGAAACTGCAATACAATTGGTCATTAATTATTTGGAAGAACATCCAACTGCTGACGGTAAAACTGTTGGAAATTATGTAAATCAGAAATTTAAACGGGATTGGTCCGCTAGTTCCGAAAAACGTATAGGAAACAGCCTTCGTCAATGGGGATCATGGGTGCTAAGGGGCAAGCAACAAGGGCGAATTCCTGAACCACCGGGCCGGATAAAAGCAGGATCAAAAGATCAGTTGTCCCTATTTGAGAGTAGGTAAAGGGCAAGCACTTTATCCTTTGTCGGTGAGGTGAATGAGTAATTGTACATGTCATGTGTTGTTTTTGCGGAATCACTTGGTGAGACATCCTGTTTATTATCTCACTTTTCCTAAATTTCTTGTCCCGTGAATCTTGAATCTCGTAAATCCTGATTCAGACAATGCTCAGAAATTGTGATTGACTGGAAAAACCGAAAACCTCATGCTATAATTCTAAAATCGGAGGACGCAGATGCCAAAGCAAAAAAAATTAAAAGGCATGAACAAGTATCAGAAGAACGCGCATCGCCGACGTGAGGACCGCTTGCGTGGGAATGAAGTTGAATACTATCTTGAACTTGCCTACTCTTCTGATCCCAATGACCGCGTTGAGGCAATGGACAACCTCTGCCCCTGCCACGTACGGAAACGGATTGATGCCGTCTGGGTAGCACTCTACAAAGGTATGGTCGATCCCGATCTGCGGGTCCGTAGAGCCGCATGGCATACACTCGATGACGGCGGAAACCCGAACGATCCGAGACTGCAACCGCTCCTCGAAAAAATCGCCAAAGAGGAGACCGATCCGAGGCTGCGCCAACGCGCACTCGACCTCATCGCCGAAACTCGGAAAGTAGAAGAACAAAAAGAGACGCTATTGGCGCAGAGGGCACACACTTTCTCCGGACGCTGCGATTGGTGCGGTGACGCAAACGTCCAAGTCAGTTACGATTACGAAACGGAATTTGAGACGAACGGCACAAAACGTTTCGCTTTGGTCTGCGAGGCGTGTGAAATTGTATAAACACAGACTGTCTATATTTAGAGACTTGTATGGCGACCCAAAACCAATTATTTGACGGACATACCGAGTTCATCGCAACGCGCGGCGTTAAAGAGTATCGCGCAACGATTCCCTTGTGGGTAAACGCCGAAGATGTTGTGTTAGAAATCGGATGCGAATGGGGAACGACAACAACCCTGATCGCACCCTATTGCAAGAAAGTTGTCGGCACGGACATCAGCCTCAAATGCATTGAACGTGCAAGGGAGAGACACCCCGATCTACACTTTGAGGTGCTCGACGGTTTTGATGTTCGAGCAGCATTAGAACTCAGCGAACCGTTTAGCAAAATATACATTGATATGTCCGGAATGTCAGGCTACAACTCCCTACTTGACACCATCGCGCTCCTGACCTCCTACGCCACGGTGCTCCGTCCACAGGCGATCATCGTTAAAAGCAGTTCACTAAAACGTTTTGCCGGACACTGCCACGCGTGGCGACCCCCGCGCACGGAACCTGAGACGTGTCCAAATGCCTCTTCAACTGGCAATTGATAACTGAAAACCGAAAATTCTTAAAAAAGTGAAGAAGAACCGATTTGGATACAACAAAATATTTACAACGTGTTTGTCCGTTAAAGTGTTTGTCCGTTAAAAAAATTGAAGGAAAATCAGCTTGGATGCAACAGATTACACAACATCCTGCTAAAGTGAGTTTGATTTATGATTCCTGACGATGTGTACGTACACCAGACAGTGGAGGGAGATGCCGAAGCATTCAACGAGCTCGTCAATCGGCATCATTCAAAGATTTATGGGCTTGCCTACAGGATGCTTGGTAATCCCGATGATGCCGCCGATGCGACACAAGAGACATTTTTAGAAGCATACAAATCCGTTAAATCGTTCCAATTTCAGTCACAGTTCGGAACGTGGCTGTATCGTATCGGCATTAACACGTGTCAGCAGTATATCCGTAAATCGCAATCCAACGAGCGGAAGTTGACAGCTTACACCAGAGAAGCGGAAATCCATGGTCCCGCTTCTGAGAACGACTCACCTGAGCGTATGCTGATTAAAACCGAACAGAGCGAAATCATCCAAGGTGCGATTGATCGGTTGCCAGCAAAGCAACGCGAAGTCGTTACACTCTACTATATGCAACATCTGAAATATCGAGAGATTGCGGAGATTTTGGAGTGTTCAGAAGGCACTGTTGCCTCACGATTAAATCAGGCACTGAAGAACCTTAAGCGGAAGTTGAGCAAATATTATCTTTAAGAAGGGGGCGTTTTATTGATGAATTGCGAACAGACTCTTAACAATCTGCCTCACTTAGTCGTAGCGGAAGATGCAAAGACAACAGAAGCGATCCCTGGCGGCGTGTCGCGGCGTGCCGTTTTGGAGCATCTTCGGACCTGCGAAGGATGCCAGAGGGAATACGAAACGTTGTGGAACACGGCGAGTATGCTTGAAAACGTAGATGAACCGGAAGTTCCGCCGGAGTTGGTCGGTAACATTCAACAACACATCCGAGAACTCCATCAGCAGAAACAGTTAGCGTTCTTCGCGAATCCGTTGGCGTGGTGCCTTGACCGGTTAAAATTGGATATCTCACCGCGGCTTGTTAACGCTACAGCGTTACTCTTTTTTCTTATCGCTTCCGGCTTTACCATGAAACTCGCGTTCTTTACGAATCCGCAGGAACCAGAATCCGGTCTCGTCGCAATGAAGAAGACGGTGCTCCAGAACATCAAAATCTCGACATCTCCCTGGGCAGGACTCAAAGATGTTGAGACACCAACAGAAGCCGGACATATGCAGCAGCAGTCGGTTATGGCTCCCGAAAATGCGTATAATCACTTCTTTAGTCCGACGAGCATTGGATCGAGAGCGTGGCATGCCGATTATGCCGATGCTAACAGACAGACAGGTCAAACAAGCATCGCTGGGTACACACGAGACGCGGCAAGCGAAAAGCTGACTGTGTTCTGGAATCAGATTAAAACAGAACTATAACACCTATTTTATAAATGAGATTTTAGCAGGCGAGGTTCTCTACCTCGCCTGCCTTCTTTTTTACGACGATACCCACCTATTCCCCACCCAATTCGCCATCAGCATCTACCGACAACTAACAACCAATAGCCATGCTAAAATCAAAACGATTGACACACAACCGTTTTTTGTGTATAATTGCCCAAAGTCGGTTTATCGGCAGCGTAACAAAAAAGAATGGCATCAGAACAAAACACATCTCACCAAAAACCGCTTCTGGAGATTTCCGGTTTAAAGACGGTTTTTCCAACAGACGACGGCATCGTAAACGCTGTGAATGATGTCAGTTTCTCTATTGCACGCGGACAGACCGTTGGCGTTGTCGGCGAGAGCGGTTGCGGAAAAAGTATCACCGGTCTCTCGCTACTCCAATTGGTACCGTCCCCGGGGAGGATTGAAGCCGGTGAGATCCTGTTCTATCGTAACGACGATGCTGAGCCGTTGAACATCGCACAGGTACCACCGAAGAGCGAATTGATCCGTCAGATCCGAGGCAACGAAATTGCCATCATTTTCCAAGAACCGATGACATCGCTTAATCCTGTTTATACTGTTGGAAACCAGATCGCCGAAGCGGTTGCTTTACACCAACAAGTCGATAAAAAAACGGCGCGTGAACGTGCGATTAAGATGCTCCAACGTGTCGGGATCCCTGCGCCAATACAGCGCGTTGATGAGTACCCGCACCAACTCTCCGGCGGGATGCGTCAGCGCGTCATGATCGCAATGGCGCTTTGCTGCTCACCCGCACTGCTCATCGCTGATGAACCGACAACCGCACTTGATGTAACGATCCAAGCGCAGGTGCTTGGTCTCATGCAGGAACTCCAAGCGGAATTCGGGATGGCGATTATGCTCATCACACACGACCTCGGTGTCATCGCAGACCTCGCTGATGAAGTCGTCGTCATGTATTCAGGACGCGTCGTTGAACGCGGGAGCGTTGACGACATCTTCTATAACCCGCTCCACCCGTATACACAAGGCTTGCTCAAATCCATCCCGGTCCTCGGTAGAACGGTCGAAAAAACATTACCCTCTATACCAGGGACAGTGCCACATCCGTTGGCACTGCCGGGAGGGTGTTCATTCCAACCGCGTTGCCCGGATCGGATACCAGAATGTGATCGGATGCCCGAACTCAAGACAACCGGTAATGGCGCACACGCTGTGCGATGTTGGCTCCACACAGACTCACAAGGATAAGAAACAGAACAATGACGAATTCAAAATCGGACATATCTCCAGTTTCGTCAGAATCAACCGAACACCGGGGTCCCCGCCCGTTACTGGGAAGGGGCGTGAAATGAAGTGGAACGACGACCAGATGCCCATAGTTAAAAAGACAAAACTGCTTCAGGTGAACGACCTCCGAAAATATTTCCCGATACAGAAAGGGATCTTTCAACGCACCGTCGGCTATGTGAAAGCCGTGGACGGGATTAGTTTCGACGTACAACGCGGCGAAACCCTCGGACTCGTCGGCGAAAGCGGTTGCGGAAAAACAACCGCCGGACGGTGCATCCTCCGCCTCATTCCACCAACAAGCGGGAGTTTCGCTTTCGGAGAAGAACAGGTAGACCTCGCAAAATTGACGCACAGCGAGATGCGTCCTTTTCGGAGACGTATCCAGATGATCTTCCAAGACCCGCACGCTTCTCTCAACCCACGTATGACCGTAGCAGATATTGTCGGCGAACCGATGCGTGTCAATCGTACCGAAAAAGGATCGGCACTCCAAGATCGGATTGTAGAACTGCTCGAATCTGTCGGCTTGAGATCGCAGGATATGCGTCGGTATCCGCACGCTTTCAGCGGCGGGCAGCGTCAACGCATCGGCATCGCACGCGCCTTAGCCCTCCAACCCGAACTCATCGTCGCAGATGAACCGGTCTCCGCATTAGATGTCTCCGTACAAGCACAAATTCTCAACCTATTAGCAGAACTACGCGAAAAGTTTCAACTCTCCTATATCTTTATCGCACACGACTTGAGTGTGGTTGAACACATCAGTGACCGCGTCGCTGTGATGTACCTCGGCAAAATTGTGGAGATCAGCGATGCCGAAACGCTCTATCAATCACCGAAGCATCCGTACACAGAAGCACTCATCTCCGCTGTACCACTCCCCGACCCGAACGCGCAGCGGAAGCGTGAGCATATCCGACTTGAAGGCGACGTCCCTGATCCATCAAATCCACCGACAGGTTGCTACTTCCACCCACGATGCCGTTATGCAACCGATATCTGTAGACAGGAGACCCCGGAACTTCAAGAGGTTGCAACGGGTGTTCAGGTGGCTTGTCACCTCAGTGATACGTTGGAGTTGCAAGGAGTATAGCGATGTCAAAGCAAAAAATCTCACCAACTGAACTCGCAGCATGCAGAAAACGATTGGAAGCAGTGTGGAAAAGTCGCGTGATGGACGAAGGGCTGCTCCATCGAGCATGGGACACTGCATATCAAGTAGCAACACTGCTCTACGAAGAGTTCGGTGCAACCCAAGTCTCTGTCTTCGGTTCACTCACAGATCCGATGGCGTTCACAAATAGGTCCGATATTGATATCGCTGTGTCAGGACTCTCCAACGATGCCTACGATAAAGCTTATGGAAAGGTTGTATATTTCGATGCTCCCTTCAAAATAGACTTCGTTAACTTTGACACGTCGAAAGGGCTTTTCCGAGAACGAATGAAACACCAAGCGATCCCTATCGAAAAAGGGACGCGGCCCCCCAATAATACGACAGACGTGTGGCAGACATTTTACAAACACTTACAGCGACAGGTTTTCCCCACCGAGGAGGGAGACATTTACGAAATGAATCGCAAAAGACTCACACAACGCATCAACGACGAACTTGACAAAATAGAAGGAACACTTGAAAGAATTCAAAGAGGATTGGAAAAGATTGAGGTGGTTCCCATTGATGTTACAGAGTTCATTGAAAACACAATCGCTACAGATCTCGCCGATATCTATATGGGTATAGAGCGGATTTTTGAACGGATTGGCAGTGAGGTGGATATGCACGTGCCGAGAGGAAGTCAATGGCATAAAAATCTACTTGCACAAATGGCAGAAAAGCGACCAGAACGTCCACCCGTCATCTCCGAAAATACATGCCGCGAACTGGAAGAACTTTTAAAGTTCCGACACAAAGTCACTAACATTTACGGCAAGGAATTGAGATATGAAATGACCATACCGCATGCGAAATCTATTGGCGAACTTTTTGAACGTGTCTCTGAAGATATGAACAGATTTACGGATTCCCTCGTCAGACGCGAGGAGGATGTTTGAGATGCACAAAGCGAGTGCGCTGAGTTTCATTAAATTGCTGCTTCCCTTGCTGATTTTCATCGTCGGGTGTTCGGGAAACCCGTTAGAAGATACCTCCGATTTCCCGCGTGGGATTGCGGCGAAAGAGGCACCGATGTGGGCAAAACAGGTCGCCGCAGGCGAACTCCCACCGCTTTCGGAACGGCTACCAGAGAACCCTCTCGTCGCTAAAACCGACTTTGACGGGTATGAAGGTCCTGGTCCCTACGGTGGAACGTGGCACCGGTTTCACACGCATCCAGAGTTAGGAACATGGAAGATGACTGCTGGTTATGCCCCGCTCATCCGTTGGAAATTCGATGCCTCTGGTTTGGAACCCGGACTGGCAGAATCGTGGGATTTTAACGAAGACGGTAGTACCCTAACGTTACATCTACGCAAAGGCGTGAAGTGGTCGGACGGACACCCTTATACCTCAGTGTCATTTGCGTTCTACTATCAGCTCTGTCTCGATGAACGGCATCCATACAATCCGCCTGTCTGGTGTAAGGTCAATGGCATCCCGATGGAGGTCGAAACGCCTGATGATTATACGATTGTGATGAAATTCGCAGGTCCCAACTGGCTCGTACCGCTCTGGTTGGCGACCGGTTTTTGGTGGTGCAATCAGTATAACATTCCGGAGCACCACATGGTGCAATTTCACCCAGACGCTAACCCCGAATACACCGATTTCATCCAATTTGAGAAGGAGAATATACCGCACCAGAACCCGGAACGTCCGACGCTGTGGCCCTGGCGGTTAACGAAATATGAAAAGGGAGGATTCCGTGTCGAACTCGAACGGAATCCGTACTACTACGTCGTCGATACACTCGGCAGGCAACTCCCTTACATCGACAAAATCAAGACCAGTTTAGTCCCAGAACCACAGGTCCGCGTGCTTAAAATCCTCGCTGGCGAGATTGATTGCCAATATCGCGGCATGGAGCTCCGAGACCTCACACTCTACCTGAAAGGTCAGAAGAAAGGTGGGTATGAGGTGCGGCGTTGGAAAAGCACAGCAGGCGCGCAACCCGCTATCCTCATTAACTGGACTGCACCTGACCCCGTGTTAAGAAAGCTCATCCGAGACCAACGCTTCCGAAAAGCACTCGCTTACGGCATCGACCGTGAGAAATGTAACGAGATCGCATGGCGCGGATTGCTCGAACCGCAAGCCGCAACCGTCAGCCAAGAGGGTTGGCACTTCGCTGATGATGACGGACAGACGCTCTTTGAGGCGTGGAAGCGCGCCGATGCCGACTTCGATATCGCCGCAGGCAACCGACTCCTTGATGAAATGGGGCTCACAGAACGCAATAAGGACGGTTATAGATTGCGTCCCGATGGTGAACCGATTGAGATGCTCATGGATGTTCCAAGTTCCAACCTTAACAGCCAAGAAAATGACATCGGGCTGATTATTCAAGACGGATGGGAGCAACTCGGATTGAAAACTTTGCTCTATACACCACCGGGTGCTGAATTGAGCCTCCGCCGCACACTCGGAAAATTCACAATCAGTATGCACGGTGAAGCGGAGATGGACCTCTTCACTTATCCGGATTGGGTGTTTCCAACGCTCCCGAAGTATTGGCACCCGAAGGTAGGGAAGTGGTATGAAACCGGCGGTGAAAAGGGTGAACCTCCCACCGGACCGTTAAAGAAACTTCTCGATCTATACGATGAGATTAAACGCGAACCCGATCTGAAGAAACGGCATCAGTATGTTCGAGACGCAGTCCAGATCCATATTGACGAGGGACCGTTTCACCTCGGTTCCGCAGCACGTTCGCCATCGCTATTAGTCGTCGCGAACCATTTTCACAACGTACCAAACGACGGCATCTTAGGTCCGTGGGCAATCGTTACGCCAGCAACCCATTATCCTGAGCAGTGTTGGATATCTAAGGAATAGCCGTTAGCCATCGGCAGTCAGCAGTCAGCAAAGAGATTCTCTTGCTGATGGTTTCCGAAAGCCGATGGTTTCCGAAAGCCATTCTTGCTGAAAGCCGAAAGCCAATAGCCTGGATCGAAAATATCGACAATAATGTTATTTGACGAAGGCACGATATTTTCGGTCCAAGCCAATAATAAGGAGATACACCCATAATTACCTATATCATTCGCCGATGTCTCATCGCTGTGCCGACACTTCTGGCGATTTCTATTATCTCTTTTATTATCATCCAACTCCCGCAAGGCGATTACCTCGACCGAGAAATCCAACGGTTAGAGGAAGAATTCGGCGATAGTAGTTCGCTCGCACAAGTCGAAGAATTACGCGAACGCTATGGGTTGAACGAACCGTTATGGAAACGTTATCTCATCTGGATCAGCGGCTTTGTCCGTGGAAACTTCGGTGAGTCGTTCGAGTATAAGCGTGAAGTTGATGAACTAATATGGGACAGGATAGCCTTTACGCTCCTCATCTCCATCGGATCGCTCATTTTTACCTATATCGTCGCAATTCCGCTCGGTATCTATTCCGCCACGCATCAATACCAGTGGTCAGACCACTTTCTGACCTTCCTCAGTTTCGTCGGGATGTCAATCCCCGCGTTCCTCTTAGCACTCTCGTTGATGGTGTTCGCGTTTGACATCTTCGGCGTACCGCTGTTTGGACTCTTCTCGGCTTACTATGAAGGCGCACCGTGGACGTGGGGTAAACTCAATGACCTCATCAAACACCTCTGGATTCCGGTGATTGTCGTCGGTATTAACGGCACAGCAAGCCTAATGCGTATCATGCGTGGTAACCTGCTTGATGTTTTAGGGCAGCCATTCGTGCAAACCGCACGCGCCAAAGGACTCAAAGAGACAGTCGTGGTCGCGAAACACGCTGTTCGTATCGCTATTAACCCACTTATCAGTATTTTAGGGATGAGCCTACCCGGTATTCTCTCGGGTTCAGCGATTGTCTCCATCGTATTAGGGTTGCCGACGGTCGGCCCCATTCTCCTAAACAGTCTACTGAACGAGGACATCTACCTCGCCGGGACGTTGATTATGATGTTGAGCCTGCTGCTTGTTATCGGCAACCTGTTTGCTGATATAGCCTTGGCGTGGGTCGATCCGAGGATCCGTTATGAATGATTTTTTATATTACCTTGCGGTTGGATGAAGTGGATTTGGCACTTAACGTGCTATTGTATAATCCGCTCTCCATTTCATTACGAGCTACGTTTTTGGTTCTTTTATCGGAAAAATCGGAGCAGAAACCCAATATTTAAAAAATATGAAACTTACAATTGAGACAGCAGAAGCAGTTGAAGGGGCAGGCGACTCTTGGACAGATGGCGGGCAGCTGAGTTACCGTCAACTGATATGGCGACGGTTCCGTAAAAACCGCATGGGTGTCATTTCCGGTGCGATTCTAATTTTCTTTTACGCGCTTGCCATCGGTGCCGACTTCTTCGCGCCGTATCACTACAACGAAATCAACATGCGACTGCGCCACGTCCCCCCGCAACGCCTACATTTCTCACTCAAGGATGGGTTCTACGTCTACGGTTTGAAGTCCGTTCGGAATCCAGAGAGTCTTGAGTTAGAGTTCACCAAGGATATGAGGCAACGGCATCCGGTTGAGTTCTTTTTCAAAGATACCGACGGAAAACGACATTTTTTCAGCTCCGCAGGTCCCATGTTCTTGTTGGGTACCGATCGGATGGGGCGTGACCTGCTTTCGCGGATTATGTACGGGGCGCGCGTCTCAATGACGCTTGGTCTCGTCGGGGTCTTTTTAAGTATTGTCCTCGGTTCTATTCTCGGCACCATATCTGGATATTGGGGCGGTTGGGTTGATAATCTCATCCAACGTGTTATTGAGGTTTTATCTGCATTCCCGGACATCCCCTTGTGGATGGCTCTGGGTGCCGCGCTCCCACCGGGATGGTCGAGCATTCAAATCTATTTCGGGATTACCGTTATTTTGTCGATCATTCGTTGGGGTGGACTGGCACGGCAGGTACGGGGGAAAGTCTTGGCGTATCGGGAGAGCGATTTCGTGATGGCGGCACGCGCTGCCGGTGCCGGACATTGGCACATCATCACAAAACATCTGATGCCGGGGTGTTATAGCCATATCATCGTTATCGCTACACTCGCTATACCGGGTATGATTCTCGGGGAAACCGCACTCAGTTTCTTAGGTTTAGGGATCCGTCCACCGATGACGAGTTGGGGAGTGCTATTAGAGGAAGCGCAACGCGTCACCGTTCTGCTCCACTACCCGTGGCTCATTTTTCCGGCAGTACCGGTGCTTGTCGTCGTCATCGCCTTCAACTTCTTAGGGGATGCCCTCCGCGATGCTGCGGACCCATACTCAGATTAAAAATGGAGAAACAACATGTCAACAAAAACAGACCTCGGATTCTTCGCAACGGACGTTTCGTTCACAGATAAATCCGCAATCGTAACAGGTTCCAGTCGCGGCATTGGACGCGCAATCGCCATTGAATTAGCGCGTCAAGGTGCAGATGTGCTAATTAACTATAACCAAAACCGTGATGCCGCCGAATCCGTCCAACAGGAGATAGAGGCACTCGGCAGGAAAGCGGTTATCACTCAAGCCGACATCAGCGACCTCAATTCACACGAAAGATTGCTCGACACCGCGCACAACGCTTTCGGGAAGGTGGACATCCTCATCAACAACGCCGGTATCACCCGTATCGCCGATATTCTTGAGGAAACACCGGAACAGTTTGACCTGATCGTCAACACCAATCTAAAGGCGACGCATTTCCTCACACAGCGCGTCGCGAATTACATGGTCGCAAACGAGATTCGTGGCTGTATTATCTATACACTTTCAATCTCAGACACAATGGCATCCGACAACCGCACCGCCTACTGCATCTCAAAAGCAGGGTTAGAGATGAGCATGCGTGCTTTTGCTGGACGGTTAGCACCACACGGCATTAAAGTCAACGGTATCGCTGCGGGTGTCATCAATACCGACCTCTCGCGCGTCCGTATCCCGGATTATGAGGAGGCAGCAGAGAAGGGGTACATCTTTATGGTCCGCGCCGGTGCCCCCGAAGACGTTGCACACGCCACGATTTCCGCCATGAAACTTTACGATACCGGTGTCGTCATCCCCGCAGCAGGCGGCGTGATGACCCCCTTATTGAATCTCAGGTCTATGGCAGAATTGGACATGAATAAATCGTAGAGGGGTTGTTATAAGGACTGTGAGATAACTTTGGGAGCATGGTAGAAAGGATACCCCAAAATGCTTATACTTAATAAAGTTTTTCTTGATTATTTCTTTGAATTTCGAGATTTTTGTGATATAATTTAACAGGTAAGTCAAAGATACAGGTAACCCTACGTTAAGCCCCTAAATCCCCTTATCAGGAACTTTAAGAGGAAATGTGTAAGTCCGACAAACACAAAGGACATCTTTCAAGGAGATAACTATGTCAGAAAATATTAGGATATCCATGTTTGAAGTCGTGGGCAGTCCTTTTTGCGTCGCCTTCGACGATGGGCAGAAGGTTCATAAACACCTCGACGCTGCGCTGAGGGGGAACCAAGAGGTCGTCCTTTCATTTCACAATGTCACGGCACTAACAACAGCTTTCCTCACTGCTGCGGTTGGCGAATTGTACGAAACATTCAGTGAAGAAGAAATTCGCTCTCTCCTGAAAGTGGAAGATATAGCACCAGCCGATCTTGCCTTGCTGGAATCTGTCGTTCGCGATGTCAAATTATATTTTAAAGACCCCCAAAGATTCAATCAAATATTTCAAGAGGTCTTAGAGGATGATGACTATGACATACAAGGCATCTGACGTACGTTACTATAACTTCACCTCACAAGACAAATTGTTTCTGGATGCTAATATGTGGTTGTATCTGTACGGTCCGCCGAAACCGAGATCCTATTGGAGGTCTATCTACGCAAGCGTCTTTAACCGTATGTTGAGAGCAAAAAGCCGAATTTATATTGATGTACTTGTTGTTTCAGAATTTGTTAATGCTTACGCTAGGTTGAAATGGAGAGATGCCTCGTCCTATCCGAACACCTTCAAAACTTTTCGCAGCAGTTCAGATTTCAAGACAGTCGCTCAAGATATTGCCAATCATGTTCAGCAGACTATGAAGCATTGTGCACGGATAGAAAGTGGGTTTACAACGCTACCAGTGAACGCTCTGCTCAATGATTATGCCACCGGTGATTACGACTTCAATGACCAAGTCATAACAGAAATCTGCAAAAACGACGGATTCACTCTCATAACAAACGATGGTGATTTTAAAACTCAGAAAATCCCTATCCTGACTGCAAATCCGAATCTTCTGTAGTCAGATAACACCTTCCAAACACATTACATAATCCCAATATCGCGTAATATAGACTTTTTGATTTTACAGACCATCGTATACGCTGGATCGAACACGTTCCCCATATCGTATTCCACAGCTTGCCCTAATAGGATATGTGCCGCACTTTTCTCTAAACCGAGTTCACCCAACCACCGTAGGAGTTCCGTCGTAGCGTGTTGAACCGCCTGATCCAACGGACGCGCGTTGCCTGCTGTCAGAATATAATCGCTGTTTTCGGCACGGGGCCAGTTGATACGCTCTCCTTTCAAGACTTCAACCGTAAACTGCACATCAAAAGAGATTTCAACGCCGGTCCCGACGATTTCACCGTCTCCCTGAACGGCGTGTCCATCACCGAGATGAAAGAGCGCACCGGGGACAAAAACCGGGAAATAGACGGTAACACCCTCTTGAAATCCGCGATAGTCCATATTGCCACCGTGTGTAGAGGAGGTCGCTGTCGAAATCGCTTGACCGCGCGGTGGCGCGACACCGAAACAGCCGACCATCGGTTCGAGTGGTAACGTGAGTTTACCCAACTGCGTCTCCGGTGTCATCAATGTCGCTGTCCATTTGTCTACATCCACATGCCACTCCGCGCGACCGCCTTCCGGCATCTCGGACGCGACGTAGTGCGGATCCAGGACATTCGGCGCGACGACGGTAGCCGTCCGTCCGATTTTCCGGTTGGGAACAATCCGATCAAAATGGACAGATAGTGTATCGCCGGGTTCTGCCGATTCGATAAAAAACGGCCCTGTTTGCGGGTTACCGCCCGGGGTAACCTGTGTATCCGTGGCATCAAAACCTGCGTTATCCACAGTAGTTGTGAAAACAGTGTCGCCGCTCTCAATATGAAGCATCGGTTCGTGTGCTCCGATCGCTGTGTGATAGACTGTCGGTTGGAAATGATGTGTCGCCATCTCTGAAATTCCTCTCCTACTTGTTGGGTGTTTGACAAAGTATGTCCTTGTTGGAACTAGCTCATGCCAAGGCGAGAATAATATACCACTTTTACGAGGTCTCGTCAAGAGCGGAATATTCAGTTTTCTCCCTATTTTGGAACGGAATGTGAAGTTTATCGTAACGCGAATAGACGCTATAGCGATTTAATTGTAACTTCAGTGAATCTATGATAAAATAATAATAGAGGAAAAAGGGAGGGTAGAATGGATTGGAAAGATGCTGTGTCGGAAATCATCACACAACCCAGTTCACGGATCCGATTCAGTGAACCGCTTGCAAAGCACACTCACTTTGGTATCGGCGGTGAAGCGACCGCTTATATTGAAGTCAGCACGATGTCCGAATTGGCAGCGTTGGCACGTTTCCACAAACAGTGGGATGTACCGGTTGCTATTATCGGACGTGGGTCTAATCTGCTGGTAAGCGATACCGGTTTCAAGGGTATCAGTATCAGATTAGTCGGTGCGTTAGCGAAACTGGAGATAAACGGGAACGTCATCTCCGTCGGTGCGGGGCTCTCACTACCGCGGCTCTCGAAAACGATGTCAAGACACGGCTTAAGCGGTTTGGAATTCGCACTCGGTATCCCCGGCTCCGTGGGTGGCGCGCTGATTATGAATGCCGGCGCATGGGGGAGCAGTTTCGGAGATGTCGTTAGAAACGTTACAGTCATGGACGATAGCGGCGAACTTATTACCTTGACACACGACGAAGCGCGCTTTGAATACCGACACAGTAGTTTGGATACCTATTTCTGCGTTACGGGTGCAACGCTGGCACTTGAATCCGGAGATGTTGACACCATCACGGAACGGATGCAAACGCTCTTTAAGCAGAAAACCGAAACGCAACCGTTCGTCGAAGAAAATGCGGGATGTATGTTCAAGAATCCGCCCGACGATTCCGCTGGACGCCTGATAGACATTAGCGGATTGAAAGGCTATCGCATTGGCGGAGCAGAGGTGTCCACGGTGCATGGGAACTTTATCCTCAATATTGACAACGCGACCGCAGAGGATGTGCTGAAGTTAGTCGCGTATATCCAAGAGCAAGTCCGCGAAAAGACGGGAATATCCCTCCAGACAGAGGTAAAACGGTTAGGATTCGATTAGACACACTTTCATTAGGCGAAATAGCAATGAGAATCTTACTGCGTTGGCTATCTATTATATTGTGTCTCCATGTCTTAGGTGGGTATCTCGCTGTTGCACAAAACGCTTATGAACTCGGAGAAGCGGCACTCCAACAGGAAAGTTACGAAGAAGCCATCCGCAACTTTATCAGTGCTGAGGAAAATGGCAAAACGTTGGCACGTTTAGGGTATGCCTATTCGCAACTCGGTCGTTACACGGAAGCGACCCGCGCCTATCAGGGCGCGCTGCGCTTTGATAGAAATGAAAAACACAACGCTGACACCGAGATCACAATGTCACAAGCGTTGTTAGGGTTGGGATACATCGCTTACCAACAAGGTAGTTTTGACGAAGCGATCAGATTATATACCGAAGTGGTAAAACGAGGCACGGCAGGGGTCGCTGAGGCGTATCATAACCTCGGCAGTATCTATGCCGGACGTGGAGAGATTGAGAAAGCGGTCACCGCGCAACAACAAGCCGTTACCGAAAACCCTAATTTTGCCGATGCTTACTACCACCTCGGCGTGCTCTATAGCCGCAAACAGGATTGGCAAGCGGCAATTGATACGTATCAGAAAACCGTTGCTTTAATGCCGAATGCCTATTACCAACTTTCCCGATGCTACCGACAAATTGGAAATATACCGGAAGCCGAAAAGGCGATGCAGCGGTTTCGAGCATTAAAAGTAGTGGATACGGAGATCCAGAAACACCTTGAGGCGGTTTTCGTCGCCGATACCGATGAGAAAACCGAGGCACTACTCACACTCGCGAATATCTATCTCAAATACGAAAGATATGACGCAGCCACCGAAACGTTCAATCGGGTTAAGAGATACAGTACATCAGATACCCACACAGCACAGGTAGCCGCAGGACTCGCCAGAATCGCAACGGATCAAGGAGACACGACGCAAGCGATCACACACTATAAACGTGCCGTTGCGCTCGGTTTAGAGACAGCGGAGGTGTACCACAATCTCGGTATCGCCTATATGCAAAACCGAGATGGACAGAACGCTTTAAAACAGTTCCACCGCGTACTTGAGATTGACGCTAATGTGCCAGAAACTTTGACGCTGCTCGGCACGCTCTACACCGCAAACCGTCAGTTCGACGCTGCAGAGACACACTACGAACGCGCCATTGCACTTGCCCCAGAAGATGCAGTAGCACACCACGGTCTCGCCTATCTGTACGGTCAACACGATCGGAATTTGGCAAAAGCAGTTGAATTAGCACGCCAAGCGACGGAACTGTCTCCAGATTCCGCGCCGTATTACAATACCCTATCGTGGCTGTACTACAAGGTCGGGAAAGACGACGCGGCAGAGACGGCTATTTTAAAGGCGATTGAACTCGCCCCCGACAATCCGATCTACCGTGAAGGGCTACAAGAGATCCGCCAACGAGAAAAATAAAAAAACATTAGCAGTTGCCAGTGGCCAGTCGCCAGTTGCCAGTTAAAGAAGTCCGTAAAGTGTTCTAAAGTCTGTAAAGTTTAAAGAGATTTCTTTTCAACTTCTTAACTTTAGTACACTTAGCAACTTTCTTACTGGTAACTCGTAACTGTTAACTGATAACTGATAACTGCGTTATAAACCTGTCTTGAGTTTCCCCCATGTTGTTGCCAACTTATCTTCGGGTTCCACTGCCAACAAGCCTGTTGCGCCTTCAAGTCCTTCTTCCATGATCTCTTTGATATCGTCTTGTTCAAGCGGAACATTGAAGAGCGCGACCTCGTCAAGCAAGCCTTCGCACTGGTGGCCACCGTTTGATCCGTCTCCAATCCGCATCCGACCTGGATCGGCATCAAGACTCGGTTTTGCGTACGGTTGCTTGCCGACCTCCTCACCATCGGTGTAGATAACCAATCCGGCATCTTCACCGATAACGCAGGCAAGATGATGCCATCCGTCACCTGTGATGACAGGCCCACCGGTCGGCCCTCCCCATGCCCCAGGGGCACCTTTGGTAATACTGAGTTGTAGGGTTTGACTGTCCTTATCAACAGCCAACAAATAGTTCCGTGGATTCTGACCGCGCATCATGATAGATTGCCAACGCGTGCCTTGCGACGGTTCCAGATTCGCCCATGCGACAATCGTCAATTCTTCAAGCGTAATACTATCGTTGGATTCTACCTCTACATAAACACCGGCACCATCAAACTCCAGTGCGCGTCCGAATTTCCCGTCACGCCATTTCTTCGGTCCCACAATGGTACCATCGTTTCCTGCCTCGGAAGTATCCTTAGCGACATCGCCCGCGCCCTCTTCAAACAGCCACATGCCGACAAGATCTGCCGGGTCAACCTTCGCGAGTACAGACGGAGTTGCAGTGAGCATAAACGCTACTATAAACGTAAGGATCGTAACAAAGAACCTCTTATCCATTAGACTCTCCTCCATGAAGATTATTGGAAAATGGAGGTACAACGACCTCGTTCAATTAACAACTTAATCAATTATAATACCCGCTCCCTCTCGAATTGTCAACACCTGATTGCATTTCACATTTTCAATGACATCCTGAATACCGCTTTGCCAGCGCACAATCACCCGATCAACCTGATCTGCGGTGCCTAACCCGACCAACAGCTGTTGTGCGTTCTGGGAGAGATAACTTCCACCACTCTTCACCTCTCGGAGCAGGCGCGTGTCGCCGTTTTGAAGCGTCACCCTCGCCCCTATTCCGTCGCGGTTCGACTTTTGGTTTCCGATGAGTTTAACGCCTAACCAGCGATGAACCGGTGGCGTATCGTTTCTGAGTAGGTCAGGTGTATCGTTAATATTCGTGACAAGGACATCCAGATCACCGTCGTTGTCGTAATCTCCGAAAACAGTGCCACGGCTGGACTTCTCTATCAACATCCCTTCACCAGATAGACTCGAAATATCTGTATAGACCCCGTCGCCTCGGTTGCGGAACAGTTGATTCTGTTGTTTGTAAACCCCGATCTCCTCCAATTCTGCGATATTATCGTGGAGGTGTCCGTTGGCAAAAAAGAGGTCTAACCAACCGTCGTTATCAAAATCAACGAAGCTGGTGCCCCACGCCAACGGTAGGAGCGTCGGCTCACTCAAATGGCTCTGCGCGGTGATGTCCCAAAAGATACCGTTTCCGTCGTTTTGATAGAGCGTATTCGTTTCAGCCTGATAATGCGTGAGGATAACATCAAAATCGCCATCGTTGTCGGTGTCCGCAGTATCAATACCCATACTGCTTTCAACATCGCCGTGTTCGTTGCGTGCAATACCGTGCAACTCACCGAGTTCTGTGAACGTACCGTCCCCGTTATTTCGATAGAGGAAGTTCGGTTCTCGGTCATTGGCAATGTAAAGATCGAGCCGACTGTCGTTATCGACATCTGTCCAGATTGCACCGAGTCCCTACCGAGTGAGACGATGCCGGCATTCCGTGTCACATCGGTGAAGGTGCCGTCGCCGTTGTTCCGGTACAGAACATCCGGTTCCGGTGCGAAATCTTCCGGACGACAATACGCCGGTATCCCTGCTTGTGAGCAATCCGGGGCAGTTTTCAAGTCAACAGCGACATAGTTGACGACAACCAGATCCAGCCACCCATCATTATCGTAATCTGCGAAGGCGCATCCGGCTGAGAAGCGCGGTTCACTGACGATGCCTGCCTCGGTCGTCACATCCGTAAAAGTGCCATCGCCATTATTTCGATAGAGGAGATTCTGGCCGTAGTTGGTAACGAAAAGGTCGCTGTTGCCGTCGTTATCGTAATCGGCGACGCAACAGCCGATGCCGTAGCCAGTATCACCGACACCAGCATGTTGTGTCACATCGCTAAAGGCACCGGCACCGTTATTCCGATAGAGCCGATTTATGGGTTGTGAGGCATCGGGGTTAGAAACCCCTCCTACGGTGAGGGGTGCCCCGTTGACGAAATAGATGTCCAGATGACCGTCGTTATCGTAATCGAAGAAAGCGACCCCGCCACCCATCGTCTCAACGAGATGTTTTTCGCCTGTCGCGCCGTTAAAATGGCGGAACTGGATACCTGCTGCATCGGTCACACGTGTGAACCGAATCTCAGCGTTCACGAAACTTGCACAGAAGAGAAAAACAACACAAACAATAGGTTTCATATTTTTAAAATTATTGGGTTTCTGCTCCGCTTGCTGCCGTTGTTGCAAGCGGGTTTCCGGCGAATTTCAAGTATTTATAGTAGATTCCAATAATTATTTGGATACTCGTATCGGAAGCGCGGCCTGTGAAGTCGCTTTTTATACCGTCACAGGAAAACAACAGTTTTCTATGCTACAAAGTTGATGCGATAAGTGTAAACTTATTTTTCAGATTTTACTATGAGTTAAGGCCGGATGACTGTGCCATCCATCCGGCGCACCGGTGCCCAACCGCCATTGAGTGGATGTTCAGGAAACGGGAATCGGGCAGCGAGTTCTTCGTTGACATCAATACCGAGTCCTGGTGCCTCGCTTGCCCAAAAACAGCCGTCCCGAATTTCTGGGCAGCCGGGGAACACTTCTTTCGTGTTGTCTCCGAAGACGTGCTGCTCTTGAATGCCGAAGTTATAACATGCCAGGTCCAACGCAACGTTAGCGGCATGTCCGATGGGTGAGACATCGCCTGGTCCGTGCCACGCCGTGCGGACACCGAAGAATTCACAGAACGCTGCGAGTTTACGCGCCGGACTGATACCGCCGATCTGTGAGATATGCACACGGATAAAGTCGATGAGCCGATCCTTGATAAGATGGACGTACTCATTCGGATTATTGAACAATTCACCCATCGCGATAGGGATGCTTGTCTGCTGACGCATCAGTTGGAAATAGTCAACATCTTCAGGGGCAAATGGGTCTTCAAGGAAAAAGAGGTTATATGGTTCAAGTCCTTTGGCGAGATTAATGGCTTGGATCGGAGGGATCCGTTCATGGACATCGTGGAGAAGTTCCACTTCATCACCAAGATTTGTGCGCAGATGATCGAAGAGTTTGATGATGGTGTTGACATAAGGGGTCGGTTCAAAAGCAGGCGAACTCCGTTTCCCACCGCCCGCGCCATACGTCGAATACCCCGGTATCGCCACCTGGGCGCGGACATAGCGATAGCCTTGCTCCATATACCGGCGGATGCTCTGCTCTACCTCCTCGAAAGTTCCGCCGCCTGCGTGTGCATAAAGCGTCGCGGCCTCACGGCATTTACCGCCGAGCAGTTGGTAGACAGGCATGTTGGCGCGTTTACCCATAATGTCCCACAAGGCGATGTCCACACCGCTGAGTGCATTGTTCAACACGGGTCCATTTCGCCAATAGGAACTGACAAAACTGGTCTGGAAGATGTCCTCTATGTTCGCAGGGTCTTTTCCAATAAGGAAGGGTTTGAGATATTCATCGACTGCTGTTGCCACGGCGAGTGGGCGTTGTGTAAATGTGGCACAGCCGAGTCCATATAAACCGGGTTCACTCGTTTCGACCTTAACAACAACAAGCCGAATCCCGTTAGGTGCTGTCAAAATCGTTTTAACATCTGTGATCTTCATTTTTTACATTTTCCTTGCGGTTAAATAGGATGCGATTGCTAATAGATGTGCGTTTCTTGAAGCCGTCCTCCATTTCATCATAGTTTGAGGCTGCCACGCCTCTGATATTGCGATATGTTATTACGGTAGTCAATAGTTTAACTCGTGGAGTGAACGGTTGGCATCCGCTTCGCACAAGCCCCCATGCTTTAGCGGGGGGTTACTGACCTAATCTTTAGATAACGCGATATTGGTTTTAATTCTTGTAGCAGCGAGCTGCTTCTTGACGATTTCTGCCAATCGAAAGTATATCAAACCCGATACGCTGTGTCAAGGAATTTGCGAATGGGTGTGTAAAGTTTTTCCGCTTGACTTCCCTTTACAAGCGTGGTATTATGCTATAAAACACTTTCGGACAAAGGCAGATTATTGGATGACAAAAATAAAAACGGACCTTTATCTTGGGGACTGTTTGGAGGTCCTCGCCAATTTTGCGGACGATTCATTCGACCTGATTATGACTTCTCCACCGTACGCGGACCGTCGATCCAAAACGTATGGTGGAATCAGTCCAGATGAATACGTCGCTTGGTTTACGCCTCGTGCTGAAGAATTTTTAAGGGTCCTCAAGCCATCTGGCACCTTCATTCTAAATATCAAAGAGCAAGCTGTTGACGGAGAACGGCATACTTATGTTATCGAATTGATACTTGCGATGAAAAAGCAAGGATGGTTATGGACAGAGGAGTTTGTCTGGCACAAGAAGAACTGCTATCCGGGCAAATGGCCAAACCGATTCAGAGATGCTTGGGAGAGATGTTTGCAGTTTAATAAAAGTAGAAAGTTCAATATGTATCAAGAGGCAGTGATGGTGCCGATGGGCGATTGGGCAGAGAAAAGGTTGAAAAATCTCAGCAAGACAGACCAGAGTCGGGATACCTCGAAAGTCGGGAGCGGATTTGGGAAGAACGTCTCTAATTGGGTGGACCGACAGATGGCATACCCAACGAACGTTTTGCACTTAGCAACGGAAACAGGAAATCGCAAACACAGTGCCGTCTTTCCTAAGTCGCTGCCTGAATGGTTTATAAGGTTGTTTACGAAAGAAAATGATTGGGTGCTTGATCCGTTTGCTGGTTCTGGTACGACGTGTCAAGTTGCCCAAAAGTTGTTGAGAAATTCCGTCGGTATTGAAATTTTGCCAGAGTATTATCAACTCGCACGAGAAAATATAAAGTTGACACAGTATCAGTTATTTGAAGAGGATCAAAATGCAGTCCATTACACAACAGGAGATCACTGACTATGTTGCAGCGAACATTCAAGTCTTTCATCAGAAGAGGTTGGACAGCCTCCAAAAATTGAAACTGCTGAATATTGTCAAGCGAAAAAATCCTTATCTATTCAAGGCAAAAGATATTAACACCGCACAAGATTTCGTGACATTTATCCTCAATGCTCATCTATCTTCGCAAGAAGAGACAATTTTTGGTGGATTTCTGGAGGAACTTGCCATTTTTATCTGTTCACAAGTCTACGGCGGTCAGAAATCTGCAGCAGAGGGAATTGATTTAGAGTTTGAAAAAGATAATATAAGATACATTGTATCAATCAAATCTGGACCCAATTGGGGAAATAGCAGCCAAGTCGCAAAGTTGCGGGATAACTTCAAGAAAGCTAAACGAATCCTCGGCACCAATAGATCGTTGACGAATGTTGTTGCGATCAATGGATGCTGCTACGGAAAAGATCAAAAACCGGATAAAGGGGATTACTTGAAGTTGTGCGGACAAAAATTTTGGGAGTTCATTTCAGGTGATGCCAACCTATACACTGACATCATTGAACCTTTAGGACATCAAGCGAAAGAAAAGAATGAACAGTTTATGCGAGAGTACGCTAAAGTCGTCAACAAGTTTACTGCTGAATTCATCGGGAAATATTGTGATGCAGAAGGTAACATGCTTTGGGAGGAAATCGTCAAATTCAATTCAGCAGATACCACACCTTGAAAATCGATGCCGGATGTGGCTCAGTGAATCCAAGCTACTGTTCAGAGACATTCAATTTTCTGGTCAAAACAAGATTCTGATACGTATCAACAACGGCGGAGAAATTGGGGGGTAGGACAGTCGTCGCGCTGAATTCTGTTATAATTGCGGGGCCCGAGATTTGGTTGCCGGGGCGCAATGCCTCGCGGCGATAAAAATCGGTGCGGAGTGCCTCACCGTCAAACATGACAAGACTTTGACCGGTAAACGCCTCAGACGCATCAGCATCGGCAATCGGCAACGGTTGAATAGACGGTTTGTCGGTTTCGCCGGTGGCTGTCAGTCGGAGGTTCACGATTTCAACTGGTGCGTTGGTCCGCGCGTAACCGAACCGCTGCTCGTGCGCAGCGTGGAAACTTTTAATGAGCGTCTCCACTGCGTTTGAATAGTCATGCCTCTCGGTAGAATACGGGATATTGAGTTCATAAGATTGCCCCTCATACCGCATATCAAGTGAACGGTCAATTTTCAGTTGCTCCGCGAGAAACCCTTCCGCTTTCATCTCATTTTCGGCCCGGGTTAAGAGTTCGTTAAACCCAGTGTTCAACGCTTCAACAAGCGTTTCGCTGTCCGTTGAAAACCGCCGCAGCACCGTCTGCGAGTAGTCTTTGACGACATCCGCAAATAACATGCCGTAACCGGAGAGTAAACCACCGTTTGGTGGAATCAGAACCGTTCCGATGCCGAGGTTTTCTGCCATAAACGCGGCGTGCAAACCGCCCGCACCACCAAAAGAGACGAGCGTGAAATCGCGTGTATCAAACCCACGTTCAACGGAGATGACCTTGATCGCACGTTCCATCGCTGCGTTGGCAACTTTGAGGATACCGTCAGCGGCTTGCAGTGCGGGGATACCGAGCCGAGACGCAAATTTTTCGATATAAGTCTTGGCTTTATCGGTATCAAGCGACATCGCACCGCCTAAAAACTGGGTCGCAGCGATACGTCCCAAGAAGAGGTTCGCGTCGGTTACTGTAATATCTGACCCACTATTCCCGTAGCAGATCGGACCGGGGTCTGCACCAGCACTCTCCGGTCCGACACGCAGCGCGCCCCCCGCGTCCACAGTTGCAATAGAGCCGCCGCCTGCTCCGACAGTATGGATGTCAATCAACGGCACCTTGATCGGGAGCCCGCTAATCGTGCTCTCCGTCGTAAGCGAGATACCATTATTACAGAGACTCACATCCGTTGAAGTGCCCCCCATATCAAACGTGATGATCTGGTCGTAGCCAGCAGTTTTGGCGATCTGATACGCACCGAGGACACCGCCTGCGGGACCCGAAAGAACCGTTCGAATACCAGCAGCTTCAAAGTTTTTCACAGAAACACAGCCCCCGTTGGAGAGCATCAATCGAAACGATTTTTTAATTTTTCCTTGCGGGTAAGTATCGGCTGCTTGTTTATCAAGGTTTTTCGTGTTCGAGCCGCACTCCGTTTCATTACGCGCTACGGTTTCGTTAAAAGTGCACAACAAGTCAGAATCTGTCAGTGTGGAAAGATGTCGTTCCAAAGTAGGACGGATGTATGCATTCGCGACGGTCGTACTGAAACGTGCATACTCACGGTACTCCGGTAGGACTTCGTGTGAACATGAAATCGGTATCCCAAGCTCCGCGAGGTGCGATGCAACAATCTGCTCGTTTTGTGGGTTAACGTAGGCAAAAAGGAAACAGATTGCGATGGCATCCAATTCCAATGTCGCGAGTTCGGATGCGAGGGCATTCAAATCGGTGGTTTCAATCTCGGTTTGGATGTCGCCTGTGTGTAGCGTCCGCTCCGATATACCAAACCGTCTGTCACCAGGTACGAGCGGTGCCGGACGCTCAACAAAAAAATCGTAGAGTGACGGGCGCGTCTGTCTGCCTATCTCTAAAACATCCTCAAAACCTTTCGTTGTGACGAGAGCAATGCGTGCTCCTCTGCGTTCAAGGAGTGCGTTGGTTGCAACAGTCGAGCCGTGGACGATTTCGAGATGTTCAGCATCGGTATGGTGCAGATGTAATATTTCACGGACACCCTGTATGACAGCAAGTGCTGGATTTTGCGGTGTGGAGAGGACTTTGTGGGTAAACAGGTCACCGTCAATACGCATCACGATGTCGGTGAAGGTGCCACCCGTATCAACACCGATGTTTTTAACTATATGGGTTTCTGCCCGATTTTCTCTCATTGTCAACGTAAACCTCAAACAACAACATTTTGCGGGTTACCTTCCAGAAAAGCGATGATATTGTCTATGGCACCCTCGTTCAGGAGTTCGACCCCTTCGGGGGTCATATCTGCACAGTGTGGTGTCAGAATCACCTGTTCACACGCTAAAAGTGGATGGTTCGCCGGGATCGGTTCTTGGTCATAGACATCAATCGCAGCCCCGCCGAGGTGTCCCTTGTTCAGTGCGCGGATGAGTGCGTCGGTGTCAAGCACACCGCCACGTGCGACGTTGATGAGAAGCATCCCCGGTTTCATTAACCCAAATTCCCGTTCACCGATCAGGTGGTGACTCTCCTGTGTTAACTTGACGTGCAGACTCACGACATCGGCAGTCTGAAGAAGTTCGTCTAATTCAACAAACCGAACACCTAACGTCTCAGCGCGCGTTGCTGAAGGGTTGTAGGTCCACGCGATAACGTCCATCCCGATGGCTCGTCCGAGACGTGCCATCTCTGCTCCAATATGCCCGGTGCCGACAATTCCTAAAGTTTTCCGTTGCAGGTAGATGTTGTCCATACGGGGCCATCCGCCTGCCTTCATCGAGGCAGTCAGAAACGCTGCACGTTTGGCGAGTGCGAACATCAGCCCGAACCCGTGTTCCGCGACGACCGGCGCGGTGCGTCCGGGTTGATTGCAAACAGTAATGCCGCGCGCCTTCGCTTCCTCAAGTCCAATCATATCCGTTCCGATGGAGCAGAGCGAAATCAACTTGAGTTTGGGGAGTTGACGTAGGATTTCTGCGGGCCACTTGACGATTCCGCGCGAGTTAATGAGGATGTCCACACCTTCAGCACGTCGGATCTTCTCTTCTGGCGTTTCGGGTCGGTCGGTGTAGAGCACAACATCGCCGTAGGGTTTCAGGCGTTCGAGATGCGGTGAACCTTGGATTTGCGGGGGTGAATCACCCGGGACGACAATTTTAAGTCTGTTCATAGTTCATTCCTTTGTGTCTATTCTGCACCCCAATCGTGCGTTTTTGTGCCGCCATCATAGACGACAGCGTGTCCAGCATCCAGCAACGCCTCAGCAACATCAATAAACAGACCGTCTTTGACACATAGCACATCCGCGATAACCCGTCCAGCATACTTATCCGGTTGCGGATTCTGAATTACGAATCCAAGGGTGCTATCATCTCCACTGCTTTCAAGGAGGAGTTGCTTGAGAAATTCTGTTGCAGCTACGGCACGTTCTTTTTCCCGTTGAAGTGAGACTTCGGTACGGTCACCACGGTTCGGATGCTTCTCAGGCGTATCTATCCCTGCTATCCTGATGTCCGTGATACTATAAATACCGTCGGCACGACGCTCAATACCGGGCCAGAGCATCAACTGCGCTTCGTTCGTCTCCAGTATCGGTGAATCGAACCGATAGATTAGGATCGCCACACCTTGGATAGTATCGCCATCGTAGACGTTGTTGATACTATCAATTGTGCCGTAATAAATGGCTGCGCTGCTATCGGGGAACAAAACATCAGAAGTCTCGCATCCGGCGAGTGATAGGCACAACAGAAACGTTAAGACGACTCTTCTAAGGATTGAGGTGTGCGATAATGGTGTTTTATCAAGTTTCAAAATTCTGGTATGTGCTTGGTATCGAACGAAGAGACCTGGAAGAAACACCCAAGCAAAAACCCCCTATGGTTAAAAACACTGACGATATAGAGCAACGATTTCTTCAGCAGTCGCCTGACGCGGATTGTTCGCAGGACTTCCGCTTGCAATGGCATCCGCTGCCATCTGTTCAATGACATTCTCGAATTTGTCCCTGTCAATTTTATCAATCTCACCGAGTCGCGGCATCTGAATGTCGGTGACGAGTCGTTCAACGGCAGTAACCGCTGCGTCTGCCTGATGCATCGGAGATAACCCGTCAATCGGTTCACCCATGGCACGTGCGATGTCGGCGAAACGCGCCGGTGCGCCGACGACACTGAATGCCATTACATCGCGCAGCAGCACTGAGTTGGATAATCCGTGATGAACGTGAAAATACGCCCCGATCGGACGCGACATCCCGTGAACCAAAGCGACAGAGGAATTGCTGAACGCCATGCCTGCGATAGAGGCACCGATCATCATATCCGTGCGTGCGGGGATATTCTCTCCGTCTGCCCACGCCTGCCGTAGCGATCCGGAAATCATCTCAACTGCCTTCAGTGCGAGTGCGTCGGTGATGGGTTGCGCGCGTTTGGAGATGTACGCCTCTATTGCGTGCGTCAACGCGTCAACGCCGACCGCTGCAGTTAGATGCGGCGGCGTTGTCAGGGACAACATCGGATCAACAATTGCAACGTGTGCCAACAGACAAGCACTACTGAGCATCATCTTAACATTCCGCTCAGTATCCGTAATAACAGTAACCTTGGAGACTTCGCTACCTGTGCCGCCTGTTGTCGGTATCGCGATTAGGGGTGCGCCCGGATTCGGAATTTTATCGACACCCATATAATCAACGAAATCGTCACTGTTCGTCAATTTCATGGCGATACCTTTTCCGCAGTCGATTGCACTTCCGCCACCGACGCTCACGATGACATCACAGTCTTCGTCAGTGTATTGCTTGCGTCCATCCTGCACGTTTTGTAGGGTCGGATCGGGTGTGACATCCGAAAAGCATGAGGACGCTATCCCCGCATCCTGCAAATTCTGGGCAATCTGGTCGGCGTATCCGATCTTAGCGATACCCGGGTCGGTTACGATGAGTGCGTGCGTTGCGCCGAGTTGTTTCGCCTGTTCACCGACGTTCCCAGACGCACCTGCCCCTGTGATTATTGTGGGTGGGAGTGTTAATGTTGTCGCCATTTTTTTAATTTTGCTTGCGCGCGATAAAAAGGGTTTCTATCAGTTCTGCGCGTCGTTGTTGCGTGCTGCACAGTTTAGTTTTGATTAAAGCAGTCCAAGACGTTCAAGGTCTGTCTCTGTCCACTCTGCTTGCTCTTCAATGATAACTTTAAGCGTACCAATGGCAAAAGTTTGTCCCATGTTATGGAGATGGATGGTTGTTGTCCGTCCATCTGGATGCGCAAAAAAGCGGAGGACCCCTTTTCTTCTGAATTCATAAAATCCATCCTGTTTTAAAGCGCGTATCAATTTTCGTGCCCTGAGTGAACGTAATCGCCTATAATTGATAGCCATATTAGATTGTTACAACAATTAAGGGCACATCGCTAACCTGAATCTGTGAACAAGATTCGGAAGAACCCTCTTCTTGATGCCGCAAGAGCGAATCAAGATTGATTTCTTCTCCCTGCTCCGATAGATATTCAAAGAGGAGGTCCACCGCGTCTTGCAGACTCTGTAGTGCCTCTTTTTGGGTATACCCCCAACTTGAAGCACCTTTATGCTCTAAACCAGGAATATAAGCCCTCCAAACAGGGTCTTTAATTCGCTCGTCAAGCCACTCGTCCTCTTCTATGACAGCCTGAAATGTATACGTTTTCATTTTCTTCTCCTTAGTGCTTACCTCTACCGTTCAAAAATTCCGCAATGTTTTTACCGATAGTTGGTGGTGGAAGTGCCTCGTTGTCGCGATGAAAAATTTCTATCCACTCCTCAACAATCTCGCAGAGTTGGCGATAAACCTCGATTTCATCAGTGCCGTGGCAACACGGACCGATGATCCCGGGGCAATATCCGATGAAGCATTCGTCTTCGTCTGACCATTCAACGATTTTGATGTATTTTGCACTTTCAATCATCTCTGAAACCCCTTCTATATCAATGAAACCGGCTTTCCTCACGTCCGCGATGCGTTGTCGTATTTTTCTTGGCACAGAATATCATAAAAATTGTCAGATGTCCAATTTTCTGTATAAACGTGCAAGAGCGACCCACGCTAACACAACTAATGCCGGAAATGGCGGACCCCCGTTAGCACCATCGTCATGCCGTAAGCGTCCGCGGTCTCAATCACAGGTTCATCGTTGACAGAACCTCCCGGTTGGATAATCGCAGTGATGCCTGCTTCACCGGCAATCTCAACACCGTCTGGAAACGGGAAGTACGCATCCGAGGCTAACACTGCACCCTTTGCCTTTTCGCCTGCCTTTCGGATGGCGATGATAGCGGCATCCACGCGGCTCATCTGCCCCGCTCCGATACCGACGCTCTGTGTGCCGTGCGCCAGCAGGATACAGTTGGATTTGACGTGTTTGCACGCCTTCCACGCGAACAGCAGCGATTTTATTTCATCATCTGTAGGTGAACGTTTGGTGGCAACCTGTAACGCATCTGCTTCCATTTCGTGGATGTCGGGATCTTGGACAAGGACACCACCGGTGATATTGCGAACCTGCAGGACAGGTTCCGCGGCTAATAACGCCCCAACTTCAAGAATAGGACGGCGTTTGACACGCGACAACGCACGCAACGCTTTTTCGGTATAACTCGGTGCGATGATCGCATCAATCTTTACGCCTGCCTGTGCTGCCTCGCGAATGGTGTTTGCCGTCTGGATTGTTACTTTGCGGTTCAACCCGATAATTGAACCGAAAGCAGAGGTTCGATCACATTCCAATGCGTTTATGAAGGCATCTTTTACGGTGTCGGCAGTCGCGAGTCCACACGGATTATTATGTTTGATAATTGCACACGCTGGCGTCTTAAAATCCTTGACGATCTCTAAAGCGGCTTCTAAATCAAGGAGGTTATTAAAAGAGAGCGGTTGTCCACTGAGTTGGTTTGCCCACGCTGCGGAGGGTCCTGGAGGGGTTTCAGTTCTGTAGAAAGCGGCGCGTTGATGCGGGTTTTCGCCGTAACGGAGCGTACGCTCTTTCTTGAAACGGAGCATCAGGGTATCAGCAAATTCATCCGACTCCACGCCTTGATTTACAAGGTAGGCAGCGATTGCTGTATCATACTGTGCGGTCTGTGTGAATGCTGCCTTTGCCAATTCAAATCGCTGTTCTTCTGAAAGGCATCCGTCGTTCGCGTCTAAATCAGCGATAGTTTGTGGGTATTGACTCGGATTCGTGAGGACTGCGACGTGCCGATAATTTTTCGCAGCCGCACGAATCATCGTGGGACCGCCGATGTCAATGTTCTCAATCGCTTCGGGAAGTGTCACATCCGGTTTCGCGACGGTTGCTTTAAACGGGTACAGGTTACATATTACCATATCAATTGGGGTGATACCGTGCGTTTCCGTTTGTGCATTGTGTTCGGCGTTATCACGTTCAGCGAGGAGTCCGCCGTGGATTTTTGGGTGGAGCGTTTTCACTCGACCGTCCAACATTTCAGGGAAGTCGGTATAGTCAGAGACATCAACGATGTCAACTCCTGCGTCCCGAAGGTGTTGTGCCGTGCCGCCGGTAGAGAGGATTTCTACGCCGCGTTGCGTGAGCGCAGTGGCTATATCTAAAAGGTCAGTTTTATCGTAGACGCTGATGAGCGCGCGTTGTATTTTTTCCATATTTTCCTATTCTGATGAAAGCTTGCGTAGAATAACTGTCGGTACAATGACACCTAATAACTTTACTGCGGTGCCCGACTTCGTGGACAGTTAGCACGCGTGTCCCTCTATCAAAGGTATAAAGGGCGCGGTAATCATTTATTTTTAAAGTAAATTTCCCTTTGTGTCTACCCTTCAGTGCCTTATGTCGTTTCTTGTCGCAATTTTCACAGAGCCATTCTAACTTATTGCGAATTTGTTGGGCTATTGAAGGATCCAAACGCTGTAGATCAGATCGGGCACGTGGAGAGTACAGCAAAGTATACAAAACTATGCTCTTTCTGACTCATCAAAGACTTCTTCTATTGAATAAGTCTTACCGCCTGCTTCAATGTCCGCCACACTTTGCTCAAGCCTCTCAAGAACCTCCGGCCGCAATTCCAATCCATCATCCGGATCATAGTAGTATTCTTCCAATGCAAGTTCCAAAAGTTCGTAGGCGACGAAAAACTCTCTGAACACAACATCTAATTCCGGGAGTGGCACCTTCCGCTCCAACAACACAAGGAAACGTTCACGTACAGAGAAAAGTTCTAAGTTGACGAGCCTCCACAACAACTGTCGATATTCGTCTGGTGGCAGTTCCGAGATTTTTTTTTTCGTATTGAGTCGCTGATCATATAGGCACCAGAGCGTCTCGCCATCCGTTCGTCAAGCGTCGTCTTCCGATTGGCGAGGATGTACTCACGTTGCCGTTTTAGTTCTTTGGCGATTGATGTGTGCGGTGCTAGCCCTTCAAGGGGATCCGCCTCGTAGGTCTCAAGAAAGAACGCGAGACTTTCATAACCGCAGTAAAATTCGCGAAACTCTATCTCAAGCTGCTCCTGATCCTCAGATGAAGGCGATTTGTTTAGCAAGCCGATAAGCCGCTCGCGTGCAGCAAAAATCTGGTCATTCACGAGAATTTGTAGAAGTTCAACGGCTTCAGAGGTTTCCATATCCATGATGTTTTTCATTCTTATCTCCTTTAGGCATACGGCAGAGAATCTGCTATTTAGACAATGTACCGCGGGAATCCAAAACCATCATTAGCAACATGGCTTCGCGCCGGGATCTGGGCGCGATTCGGTATAATCAGGTCCATCTCTGATGTGTTTTCAATAACCGTTCCATCGCCGATTCGCACTTCATCTCCGATATAAATCCGTCCTGGATGATCCGAGGCACCGCGAATCGTTCCGATAACAACAGACGACCCGATACGGCACCGCTGCGCAATTTCAACGAACCCATAAATTTCAGTGTTCGTGCCGATGGTGGAGTGGTCATCAATCCGCACGGGTCCGAGAAGGCTGGTGTCGGTACCGACTTCAACAAAGTCACCGATGACAGGATGCCGTTGTTTGACTTTGACACTCAAACCACCAAATGTGCTCGGATAGATGACGCATCCAGAACCGATAATTCCTGTTTGACCGGTGGTTACACCGCGATGCGGGTGTTCAAGGAAATTGGCATCACCGATCTGCGTTTCTGGGTGCAAATCGGCTTGGTAGTAACGGCCAGCAAGTTCGGAAATAGCGCGCGGCAACAAGGGGACAGGGACTCTCTGGATGTCTGGACTCTCTTTGGGCGGTTCACTCCGTGTTAGTGCGTGCGCGACATCATGATAAAACAGCACACGCCACCCTGGGTACGTACTCCCTACCAACTGGAGCTGATAGCCCAAAACATTGGCGAGATTCAGAGTGCCGAGAAAGTCTTGATACGGTTCAAAGGTGCGTTCCTGAATTGCCGTATCAATTTGGGATCGGAAATCGATGGCTGCGAGTTTTTCTCGTGAAATACCGGTGTGAAGAAGATACGCATCCCAGACAGCCGGGTCTTTGAGAGAAGCGAAACGATTCCAGAGTGCTCGACTTTTAAACCATGGGAGTTCCCAGAGAAGTGAAAAGGCGGTTTCGAGCGCAGTATCAAGTGGTGTTTCGTCTTTAACAGCCAAAAAGGATTGTGCAACCATTGCATAGAGCTGGTCTGCCACCTCTTCGATTGCCTCAGTGAGTTCGCGTCTCTGGTGCTCGAGATGCGGTGCATTGTGCGACCCCGGTGCGACACATTCCAGCAAATTGCCGAGTACCGTTTCAAGAATATCTCGATTGACAAACCCGCGCCCGGAACGTTGTGCCAATCCTTCGCGGCTCATACTGTCGATACGTAAAAAGTCCAACTCCGACTGACTATAAATCGGACGGAGCCGTTCCAACGTTTGGGTTAGCAACGGCCTTTTTCGCTGTTCATACGAGGCATCAAAAAGTGTCGTTTCAGCCATAAGAAGAAACCCCTAAATCCGCTATCAGGCGGACTTGCAGTTAATCTACCTTCTCATCAAAAGTTGTTTTCAATACATGCCAACCGGTACTTACGAGATAGACTCCAAGATTATGAGGAAGTGCGTAAGTCCTATTTCGGTTATTCGACATCCCATAGGCGAATGGTGCCATCCGAACTGGCACTGGCGATAGTTTCTCCATCAGGTGAAAAACAGACGCTGTTGACCCATACGCTATGGCCTATAAGGGTTCTCAAGTGTTGTCCTGTAGCAGCATCCCACAACCTAATCTTGTTGTCATCACTCTCAGGGGAATGTTCATCAATTAGCATACCGCTGGCAGTAGCAATAATTTTTCCATCTGGCGAAAAGCACACGCTGTTGACAGCAGATTTATGCGACTTATCAAGAGTATACAGATGTTTTCCGGTAGTAGCGTCCCATAACCGCACTGTTTCGTCTCCACTGGCAGAAGCGATGGTTTTTCCATCGGGTGAAAAGCACACGCTGAAGACTGCCCATGTATGCCCTGTGAGCGTTTTCAAGTGTTTTCCGGTGTCGGCATCCCATAGACGGACTGTGTGGTCCTGACTATCCATATAATCCCCACTGGCAGTGGCGACAATTGCTCCATTTGGTGAAAAACAGACACTGTTGATATCGTTTGTATGTCCTACGAAAGTCTTCAGGTGCTGTCCGGTATCAGCATCCCATAACCACACATCGTTGTCCTGGCCGGCACTGGCGATAGTTTTTCCATCCGGTGAATAGCACACACTGTTGACTGCCTCTATATGTCCAATGAAAGTTTTCAGGTGCTGTCCAGTGTTGGCCTCCCATAGACGGACAGTTTTGTCGAAGCCTCCACTCACAATAGTTCTTCCATCTGGTGAAAAACAGACGCTGTTGACTGTATCCACATGTCCGGTGAGCATATAAAGTTTTTTACCCGAATGTCCATGATATATCGAGATACCGGCAGAACTCGCTGCCGCAATCAGACTACCATCTGGAGAATAGATTACCTCCATCGCACTACCTATACTGAGGCGAGCTTTAGCATCATCGCGTGGATGTGCAAGTGTGTCCGGCAGAAGTATTGCAAGAGTCAAAAATAGTGTGAGAAATGACAAGCATGCTGTTTTCATAATTAATTCCTTTTATGCCCAAGAATATAATAAAATTAATTATTGATTGTTGGGCACAAGTTGAACCTTCCGGGGCAGAAGGGTTCAATTTTTCTTATACCGAACTCCACTTTACGAGGTCCATTTTGTAAAAACCTCTTGTGCGGCGGTAACGCCCGCGCCGAGTGGAATATCGCAACCGATCTCGATTAGACCTCGCTCAAACGCGGAAATAGCGACGATAACGTCGTTTTCATCCACCCAACCGAGGTGGGCGATCCGGATGATCTTACCACTTAACTGGCTCTGACCACCAGCATAAGTGATACCATATTTGTCGAGCATCAGTTTGAGAAACGCTTTTCCATCGATTTCTTCTGGTAGCTGGATTGCGGTTACGGTATTCGCCGGTGATGTAGCAAAGAGGGTAAACCCTAACGCTTTAACAGCATGCCGCGTCGCTTCAGCTAAACGACTATGGCGCGCAATCGTCCTGCGGATACCTTCCTCACAGATACGGGTCAACGCACCCTGAAGTGCGGTAAGTAGTGTTACTGCGGGTGTATAGGGGACAGAACCTGCTAATCCGGTCTCGTAAGCCTTGCGAAAATCGAAGTAATATTTCGGGAGATCCGAGCGCGAGACTGCCTCCCACGCGCGTTCGTTGAGTGCCACGACCGCCAGACCGGGGGGTGTCATCAACCCTTTCTGCGTACAAGAGACAACAACATCCACACCCCAATTGTCCATCTGTAAATCGTCAGCACCGAGCCCGCTGACAGCGTCAACGATCAAAAGCGTTGGGCGAACCCGGGTCAGGCGCGCCAATGCCTCAATATCGTGTAGAACACCGGTTGAAGTCTCACAGAGTGTTGCGTAAACCGCCTTGACATCCGGGTGTTCAGTTAAGAGGGTTTCCACGACTTGCGGATCGACAGCATCTCCCCACTTTACGTCAATAGGTACGATGTCAACACCGAAAGCGGTACAAATCTCACCCCACCGTTCCCCGAATTTACCGCTTCGGACGACAATCACCTTATCCCCACGAGACAGTAAGTTGGCAACTGCGCCTTCCATACCGCCGGTCCCCGATGATGTTAGAAAGAGGACATCATTGTCAGTTTGGAAGACGTGTTTAAGTTTATCAAGAATATCTTTAATTAAAGCGACGGTATCTTTGCTGCGATGGTAATCTATCGGCTCCGCCATCGCCAACAATGCTTCAGGCGGGATCGGTGTGGGACCGGGTGTAAAAAGCCATTTCTTTTTCATATTTTTTTAAGGTTATAAGTTATAAGTTAAGAGGTTATAAGTTAAGAGGTTTTTGATTGCGTTACGTGCCCCTTTTAACCAACAACTTATAACTAACAACTTATAACTATTAAATTAGGCGGTACTGACAGCCACAATGTTTTTACCTTCAACATCAACGATAACCCATTCTTGATCAAGGAGCTCACACAACTGGATAATAGCAGCGCGTTGCGCTGTACTGTCCATGGGTACTTCGAGGGTAAGTGTGGCGAATTCTTCTCGCTGCATCGCGCCCTCCTTATCAAATTTCATCGGTGTAATCTGAATCTTTTTCAATCTGGCATCCATATTTTAATCCCCATTTATTTTTCTTAAATCTATAATTAATCACACGCCTACAGAAGTCGGGGTTACAAACCCCGACTGCAGAAGGAGTGCATACGTCTGTTTAAATTATACTTCATCCATGAATGATGCGATATTCATGCATTCCCCGTTACGTCGGGCGGATTCCCAACCAGCCAGAACAGGGGCTAAAGAGAACAACCCATCATGATAATCGCTCTGAAGAAGGCTCGCATCGCCGCTTTGTACGGCGCGGACAAAGGTCTTATCCTGCTCTAACCACGGATCAAATTCGTCCGCTTTATAGAGGACCTCGCCGTTCACCTCAATCCGATCATACCGGTAAATTTCGAGGCATCCACCCTCATAAAAGACCGTAAACCACGGTTCGTTCTTCGGACTGGAACCGGCTGAGACGAAACTGAGCGTCATGGTAGCTCCATTGTCAAAACAGTAGTTAAAACTTGAGGACAACGCGGTTGCGTAAACCGATCGCTCACAATAGAAGGCTTGCGCGCGCGCGACATTCAAACCTGTCATGAACCGACTGTAATCCGTTGCATGGACACCCCAATCTAAAGCGCGACCACCGGACTTGTCCATCTCTGCCCACCACGTTTTGGCACCACCATCATCTGTTGAAGGCGGCAACCCGCCGAAACTCTGGAAACGGATATGAACAACGTTCTTGTCCGCCAAAAACCGGCGTGCCTCCTGAAAAATCGGACGATACCTTTCACGAAAACCGACGGTGCTGATAACACCGGATCGCTGAACAGCGTCGTCTATGCGACGCGCAACCCGCATCGTGATTGCCTGCGGCTTCTCGCTAAATAAGTGGATTCCTTTTTCTACCGCAGTCACTTCGACATCTGTCCGTACGTATGCCGGCACGATAGAGTATAACACATCAATGGCTTCAGCGTCAAGCATTTTATATGCGCCGCCATTCCCGCTGTGATAGACACTTGGAATCTCGAATTCTTTAGCGATCCCTTCTGCCGCCTGTAAATTGCTATCGCAGGCAGCGACAATATCGACCGAATCAGTTTGCAACAGGTTTGGAATACGCGTCCGTTTCGCGAAGTTACCACAGCCGTAGAAAGCGACTCGAAGGCGTCGGTTTGTTGACACGTCAATTGTCCTCCAAATTTTCGATTTTTTCCTCGGTTACTGTGGCACCTAATTATCATCAAATTGAGAAGCGACCAGCACCAAGTCCCGAATATTCACAATACCATCACCGTTAACATCTGCCGGATTTGGACCAGTTTGTCCGAAATTCGAGGCGACCCGTACTAAATCTTGGATATTCACGACGCCATCACTGTTGACATCCCCTACTCTCTCAGGGACAAAAGGTGGGAACTCCCATAAAAGAATCGTACCATCCTCACTACCACTGGCAAGTGTGCTGCCATCCCGCGAGAGTGCAAGCGTGTTGATAAAAGCCGTATGACCCATGAGGGTATTTTGGAGCTGCCCCGTCTGTGTATCCCACAACCGAATTGTGTTATCCCAACTGCCACTGGCGAGGGTCTTACCATCTGGGAAGAATACAATAGATTTGACTCGATTTGTATGTCCAGTGAGGATCCTATCGGGTTGCTCTGTCTGTGTATTCCACAATCGAATTGTTTTATCGCGACTGCCGCTGGCAAGCGTAACCCGGTCTGGGCTGAACGCAACAGAATCAACAGGGCGCGAATGCCCTATCAGTACTGCTTGGCGTTCTCCACTTTCTACATCCCACAAGCCAATTGTATTGTTTTGCCCGTCACTGGCAAGCGTGCGACTATCCGGGCTGAACGCAACAGAATAGACATTGGTACCGGCTTTGAGAGTCGCTTTGTGTTCACCTGTATCAGCATCCCACAATCGAACGGTGCTGTCCCAACTTCCACTGGCAAGCGTTTTACCATCTGGGCTAAACATGACGGACTCAACACCATGTTTATGGCTTATGATAGGGGTCTTAGGTTGGAGAGCGTGTACATCCCACAATCGAATTGCTGTATCCGGTTTCGCTCCGCCACTGGCGAGGGTTCCGCCATCTGGCGAAAACGCGGCAGAAAAGATGCGTCCTTCGTGTCCAATGAGTGTATTCTGAAGCTGCCCGGCATCTGTGTGCCACAAACGAATTGCCATGCCGTCGCCTCCACTTGCCAAAACCTGTCCATCAGGGGCAAACGCGAGCGCATTAATCGGGGAAATATGTCCAGTGATAGTAGACTTATGTTCAAAAGTGGCATAATCCCAAAACTGAATGCTTTGGTCATCACTGGCACTGACAAGCGTCTGCCCATCTGAACTGAATGCAATGGAGGTAACTGAAGCTGAATGCCCCGTGAGGGTTGCCTTGGTGTACCGCATGTCAGGATCCCACAATCGAATCGTTTTATCTTCACTTGTGCTGGCGAGTGTTCGACCATCTGGCGAAAACGCAACAGAAGTGACACCTCTCGTGTGCCCGGTGTCGGAGACGGCACCATTCATATATCCAGTGAAGGTTGCTTCGTTTTCAAGGGTCTGTAAATCCCATAACCGAACGGTGGTGTCCCAACTCCCGCTTGCAAGCGTCTCGCCATCTGGGCTGAATGCAACCGAAGTGACACCTAATCCGTGCCCGATGAGGGCACCGAGGTGAAGCTGATCCTGTACATTCCGTAGATCATTCATGTTCCATAGGCGGATTGTGTAGTCTCTATGTCCACTCCCACTGGCAAGTATAAGTCCATCTGGGCTGAATGCAACCGAAGTGACCGGTCCTGTATGTCTACTGAGGGTTGTTATGTAGCTGTCTGTTTTCACATTCCATAATCGAATAGTTCTGTCCGCGCTGCCGCTCACAAGGATATCGTTCTGTAACGAAAACGTGAGGGATGTAATACCACGGTTGTGTCCTTCGGGCGACGTTTTCAGTTCACCGGTGTGTGGGTTCCACAACTGGATCGTTCCATCATAACTTCCGCTTGCAAGCGTCTGACCATCTGGTGAAAAGGCGACAGCAGACACCGCATCTGTATGCCCGATGAGTAGGTTAACCTCTTCATGCGTTTCGGCATTGTAAAGCCAGACACCGATGGAGCTGGCAACTGCGATGAGGCTGCTATCGGGAGAATATTGGACATTTCCGGTTATTGTGCCTTTTCCGAGTCTCGCTTTGGCACCGTCTGGTAAATGCCATTGGGTATAATCCTGTGCAGAGGCGTTCGCTTGAAATAGTATCAAGCAAAAAAACACCGTCAAAATCAGAAAACGTGTCCGTTTCATGTGTGGTAACTCCTTGCTTGTAAGCGTATCTTAGAATGGCAGGGCGAAATTGTATCTTCAAGTTTCATTCGCGCCAGGGTGGAACATCCCATGTGTTGAACCATTCCCATTTCCAGATGACCTGTTTCTCTGGCATCTTTACTTCGTATTCTATACCGGCAGTGAACGGGAGGAGTTGTGTTTTATCGCCAATAGTGGCACGCATCGATTCAATAAACGCCATTTCATCGGTGACGTTCGGGGGCCAGTGTCCCTCTGGAATAGGATCGGATTTCCGATCGGTTCGATAATACGTCGGTATCACGAAACGCGGTTGGATCAAATCTATCAACGTCATCAGTCGCGGTGCAAGCCCAGCACCGATACCGAGTTTCATGTGAATCAGGAAATCAACCTTACCGCGTAGGTTTTCCAACGCCGGGTACGGTTCGTGCAAATCGCCGGTATGTAAGATTGAGATGTTCTTTTTTGTGTGTGTTATAAGATAACCGTTTGTCGGTAAATCTGGGGTCTGGTTCTCGCCGCTTTCAATCGTTTCGACCTGAATATCGCCGAGGTTGAGCGTATCAGAACCTTGAAACGCTCGCGATGTCCCTTGATCCTCGTTGAGATGTTTCGGGTAGAGAACCTGTACTTTATCGGCAGGCACATGCTTGGTGATGGGTAGATCGCGTTCAAATGCGGCATCGCCATATTTCTCGGCGATCGGTTGCGCGGGTGTCATGCATCCGGGATTGACGAACAGTTTCTTAAAACGCTCGCCGCGACATAACTTCCGCAAAGTAACAGGATGGCAGTGATCGAAATGTTCGTGGGAGATGAAGATATAGTCATATATCGGCTGCGCATCTGCTAAGTTCTGATTGAAAAGGTATGGATCGAAGGCGATGTTGATGTCGCCAAAGCGAACGTCAAACGCACCGCATCCCCACCATCTAAAAAATATATTTTTCATTTGGCTATCGGAAACCATCAGCTATCGGCTATCAGTCAAGAGACGCCTGCTTTAATCAGATATCTCTTACTGATCGCCAACCGCAAACTACCATCTTTCTCTCTGTTTTCGCACCCATGCGACACTGTCGCGCATATCCTCCCGATCTGCCCACATCCCGAAGAAAGGCTGATTGGCAAAATCCTCGTTCTCTTTTGCTGCTGTGTTTTGAGTATCGCCAGTGTCAATCGGTTCTATCTGTACGCGTACTTCAGTACCCTCCGGTAAGGAAAGAGGTTTAGATAGGACAATGTGTCCATTGCTTATTTTCCCTTTTTCTACTATTAAAGTCATTTTTCGCCTCCATTTCGAGCCTGAATCCATTTGGCTATCGGCTGTCAGCAAGAATGGCTATCGGCTGTCGGCGATCGGTTGACAGCAATAAGAGATTTTGATTAAACTAACCTCTCTTTGCTGATGGCTGACGGCTGACGGCTATTCTTTTTCCTACTTCATTAACCACATTTTCCGAACGCTTTCGATATTGCCTGCTCGGAACTGGTAGAAATAGATACCGCTGGCGACAGGTTCGCCATCCCGGTTCTTGCCATCCCAATAGAGGGTCTTTTCGCCGTGCTTCTGATGTCCGAGATCGAAATCGCGAACCAGTTCACCGGTTTGCGAATAGATTGAGATATGGACATCGGTAGACTCGAAGAGTTGATACGGAATCCAAGTTTCGGGATTAAACGGGTTCGGATAGTTCTGGAAGACCTCGGCAACCTTAATCTTTCCCCATGTTGTGGTCTTCTTACCTGTCGCTTCAACCGCTGTTACGACATTACGTGCTTCCGTAAAGATATAGACATCCCCACCATAGCTGAACCGATGATAAGTTTCGACAATCCCGGAGGGCCACGCCAAGGTAATGGAACCCGATTGATACGATTCAGGACCAAAACCGAATTCGAGTTCTAAACTATCACTGCCCAAAAAGCCGGTACCGCAGATTAACTCCTGCGTCTGAACCTGGTTACCGATTTTCACTGTTACGCGTGTGCCGATGCCATCGCGGTTGCTTGCTGTGCCGATCAACCTAATTTTGATGCGTCGATGGTTAGAATTCGGAAAGCCACGATCCAGATTGTTTTGAAGAAGCGTGTTGCCGGTGTTGCTGACGACATAGAAATCGACATCGCCATCGTTATCAAAATCACCGGTGGTCGCACCGCGTGCGACAGCATCAACAGTAACGTTGAGTGCTTCTGCACGGTCAACAAAGTGTCCGTTCTGGTTGTGATAGAGGCGGTTGCGGTTGGTCTTCTGTGAACCATCAACATCGCCGTTGACGACGTAGAGATCGCGCCAACCGTCGTTATCAAAATCGACGAAACTGGCGTACCACCCCACACCTTCGTTTGCGACCCCGACGGCTTCAGCGACATTCGTGAAGGTCCCGTCCCCGTTATTTCGCCAGAGGAGATCGGCATCGTAGTTGGTGATAAAAAAATCTAAATCTGTATCGTTATCATAGTCGCCGACGCAGAGTCCCATCGCGCCTGTCGGTCTGCCGTTGACTTCGGTTACGATGCCGGACTGTTCTGAAACATCGGCAAAGGTGCCATCGCCTCTATTGCGATAGAGTTTATCGGGTCCGTGATCGTTTGCGACGAACAGGTCAGCCCAAGTATCGCCGTCGTAGTCAAAGAAAATTGCGCCCCAAGCGATGCCATCGTCGTCAACACCAGCGATACCTGTAACTTCTTGAAAAGTGCCGTCGCCACGGTTTCGGTAGAGGACGTTCGTTTTCGGTGGCGGGTTCGGATTCAGGAGAGAAGGTGCTCGTCCCCAATTCGCGATATAGATGTCCAACCACCCGTTGTGGTCATAATCGGCGACAACGGGACCCGTGCCGTGCTTCTCGTCGGCAACGCCTGCGTATTCGCTAACGTCGGTAAATGTGCGATCACCGTTGTTTTCAAAGAGGAAGTTCGGACCATCGCAGGTTACATAGAGGTCGCGCCAACCGTCGTTGTTATAGTCGAACCAGACGCAGCCGCGTCCGTTCGGCGTGTTTGCAACCCCTGCCTCGGCTGCTACGTCGGTGAAGGTTCCGTCGCCGTTATTGAGATAAAGCGCGTTGGGCAAGCCGCCATCGCCAACCACGAAGATATCAAGCCAGCAGCCATCGTTGTCAAAATCAACAGCGGCGGTCCCGGGACCCCACCAGGCCCCGGATTCCGTATCAACGGGTGTTTCACGCTGATAGACGTTTGCGGTGAGACTGACATCGTTGAAGGTGGATGCGGCGAGTGCGGAGACACCAAAGAACATGAAAAAAATTATCAGACGGTACCGCATGTGTTTGCCCATCCTTTAATACTGGGACTTGACAGCCCCCCAAGTTGTTGTGGCTTTGCCACCGGGTTCAACGGGGAACGGGTTCAGGTTGTCTTTGAAGTACTCATATTCGACTTCCAAACTCCCATCACCTGCGGCGACACCGGCATAAATACCGAGCCATAACGGTGGTGTGAGTTCAAAGTCCCCTTGTCCAATATCCATCCAATCCTTATCTTCCGCTGCTTTATACCAAGCAGTGTAAGTATCGCCCTCTTTTTTCAGTCGGAGTGCCATTTCGATGTCACCCCAATCCCCAAATCTCCACTGGATATCAGGCGGTCCCATCCCAGCTTGCTTGGTTTGATACTGGATATGACCTTTCGCTCCCGCATCCCGCGACCAGAATTTGATGGTTACCCAGTTATCATCCGACGGACTTTTCACGACGAGTCCATTAACGCCAGAACTGGTATCCCACTTGGCGAAGAAGCGGGTTTCGACATCAAACATATCCGTATCGGTTTCCTGATATAGGAAGTGAGATGCGTCTGTTGCCCAGAGGTTTCGGTTGGGTTCACTGTCAATATAGAGATAATTTTCACGTGTTTCACCGACATCCCATTTCGGGGGTTCGTTCTGCCATTTCCAGTTCGGATTCTTCAAATCGTTACCTTCAAACGGGTCGCCAAACGAATCCGCTGCGGCTGCAACGCCTGCGAAGAGGAACAGCAGCAGACAAACACCGGCACTATACGTGATAACATTTTCAAACTTCGGCGTAACATATAAGCCAAAACTCATTTTTACGGTTTTCATAAGTTAATTTTTTAACCTCCTGCTCTTTAATTCTAAGACAGATGATTGAGAATTGTCAAGACAAATCAAATTGTATGTCAGACGATTTCTGGTCAATCGCGTTTAATTCCGACCACTACATTCTCTGTTGACACATCCTCCGGTATCACGACGAAGATCTTTCCAGATTCTCCGTCCTCGCTCTGTTTTTTCAGATATGCGGTTATCTCACTCTCGCTAAGGAGCGTCGCACCTTCTACCTCGGATGCCGGTAACGGGGTGCGTTCGGAACCAAATTTTCGGATCCACTTGAAGATCGTACTCGGTGATACCGAGAACATTCGCGCGATATCACTGATAGAAATCCCACGGCAGTATAAGAAGACAGCCAAGGCTCTCTGCCACGGAGGTCTCCCGCGAGTCGTCAGACGTGTAAACTGAAAACCGCAGGCTTTGCATTTATAACGTTGGTTCCCTCTCGCCTTCCCATTTTTAACAGCATCTTTTTGCTTACAGCGCGGACAGTTCATTCGGCACACTCCCCCAACAGTCTGTGATGTAAAACAGTATAACACAAACACATTGGCAACGCAATAACTTCAATTTTTCGGGTTCAGAAGAACTACGAAAAATTTCACTTGATAATTATTATGTGCATGGTATATTATACTTTGTAAACGGGAACTTCCAAGATATATTAAAAGATAGCTTCGTTTGGTCTGATGAGAACTTTGGTTGTAGCGCATTGTGTGAGCGACGCGCCCAGCGCGTAAAGGAGCGTATGATTATGGCAGGAAAACTGAAAGTCGCAGCAGTTGGGTGCGGTGGCGTAGGACGTCTGCATCAACTCGGCTATCTTCAACATCCAGGGGCAGAATTGGTAGCAGTCTGTGATATAGATACCGCTAAAGCGCAAGCGCGTGCCCAAGAACTCGGCATCGCAAAATGGTACCCATCCATCAAGGAAATGCTTGACAATGAAGAATGTGACCTTGTAGATGTCGTAACCGCTGACCATCTGCACTTTGAACCTGTGATGGAGTGTCTCGAAGCTGGGAAACACGTTATCTCTGAGAAACCACTATCGCTTTACATTGACGAAGCAGAACAGATGGTCGCGAAAGCTGAAGCGAAAGGCGTTCACCTCGCTATTGACTATAATCGTCGCTTCGCGCCCGGATACGTTCAAGCGCGTCACTGGTTCGATGCCGGTGCTATCGGACAGACGTATTACTTAGATATGAAATTATCGCAAGGCGGTCCCGCTTCAACTTGGAAAGGCGAATATTATCTACTTTACGAACTTGAGACGCATGCGATTGACCTGCTCCGCTGGTTCGGCGGCGAAGTTGTTGCTGTTTGCGCGCAAATGGCGAAGCCACGGAAACATGAAGCACGCGATGGCGAGGATACATGCTACACCAGCATGGCGATCTCGCTCCGATATGAAACGGAAGTCGTCGCGACATTGCTCGCAAGTTGGGATAGCGATTTCATCCACCCGATTGAACACCTCGAAATCTGCGGTTCCGATGGCGAAATCACGGTTGATAATGTACTCACACGCGCGACCTTGATGAAACGCGATAACCAAATCGTTGAAGAATACCGCCCCTCCATTTTTAGAGATGAACAACTCGCTTTTAACGGGACATTCGCTTTACGGATGGCAGCACTCGTTGACGATCTGCTCGCCGACCGACCGCCTGCACCGACAGGGAGAGACGGGTTACAAGCGTTACGGATTACCGAAGCGATTGTGGAATCATGGAGAGAGAAACGCGAGGTTTCGGTTAAGATCGATTAACTATCAGTTGTAAACCGTTTCTCATGCATAGCGTTTCTATATGCAAGGAGGAAAAATTTTATGAAACGCCATCTGTCTTTTTTAAAGGAAGTCCGTCAGGCACTCCTGAACAACTCTTCTACCTTATCTTCAACTGTGCGCGCCTGTGTCGCCTCGCTTGTCTTTGTGCTTCTGGCAATCAATTGCGGTCCGCCACCGCAAGGACAATACCACATCCCTGAATCGGCACTCGCCGCTGCCGAGCGGACGACAACACCGACACAATCCAGCCAAAGCCAAGCCAACTTACCTGAAAGTGCTACCATCCAATTAGAGAAACTGCCTTACCTCAGAAACGCTTTCAAAGAACGCGTCCGCGTGAGTAGCAGAGGCGGTCTTGACGATTTTCATGCCACATCCCGCCGCCAGGTGCAACACAGTGCAATCGTCGCCAACTGTTCGTTCGATATCTTGAAAGCATTTGTTGCAAAAGGGTGGGCACCGATTGTTATGGTCGAATTTCAGGGACGGACACCGGAAGTCTTGCCGATAACGCAATACAACAACAAATTGGGTGAAATATACCTCGAAAATCCGTCTAATCTCAACAAACGACGATTGACTTTCACTGATTTTGAGGCTTCTTGGAGCAGGATCTCACGGAACAAATGTATCTTAATCACGCCACGAAAACTCTCGGAACTCGACATTCGCAAAGTGTTAGGAGACTATTTACCCGAAGCAGCGTTTGAACAGATTAGCGTGCAAAGTCGCTGATATTAATTGAAGCGAGGGAAAAATTTTGAGAGCACTTCCATTCACGGCTGTCTCGATTCATGACCGGTTCTGGGCACCACGCCAGAAAACGAATTCCGAGGCGACGATTCCACACGAACTCATGCAGTGCCGGACAACCGGCAGGATTGATAACTTCGCGAAAGCCGCTGGCTTAATGCCCGGGGATTTTGAAGGGATTTTCTTCAACGATTCCGATGTCCACAAATGGGTAGAAGCGGCAGCGTATACGCTCTGGACACATCCGAATCCAGAATGGGAAGCGGAACTGGATGAAGTCATCACAAAGATCGCAGCGAGTCAACAACCCGACGGCTACCTGAACTCCTACTTCACCTTGGTTGAACCGACGAAACGGTGGCAGAACCTCGGTATGATGCACGAACTCTATTGCGCCGGACACCTCTTTGAAGCAGCCGTCGCACACTATCAAGCCACAGGAAAACAGACGCTGTTAGACGTTGCGTGTCGGTTCGCGGATCTGATAGATAACACCTTCGGACCCGGCAAACGAGACGGGCTGCCCGGTCATGAAGGCATCGAACTCGCACTCGTGAAGTTGGCGCGTGCAACCGGTGAACCGCGCTACATGGCACTCGCGGAATACTTTGTCACCCGACGTGGACACTCGCCTTCAATTTTTGAGAAAGAATTAGAGAACCCTGACCTTCCGGGAGGACTCGGTGCATACCAACACCACTTCACGCGCGACGGAAAATATGAGGGATTTTATGCACAAGCACATCTCCCGATACAGGAACAGACAGAGTGTGTCGGACACGCCGTGCGGGGAATGTATCTCTACAGCGGAGCCGCCGATATCGCTTATGAAACCGATGATTCCGCTATCACAAACGCATTGGAAGCACTCTGGCAGAACGTCGGGAAACGGCTGTATATCACCGGCGGTGTGGGTCCGTCAGGACACAACGAAGGGTTCACACGGGATTATGAACTGCCTAATTTCTCCGCTTATGCCGAGACGTGCGCCTCAATCGGACTGATATTCTGGGCACATCGGATGTTCTTGCTCCGTGAAGAATCCCGTTTTGTGGATGTTCTGGAGACAGCACTTTACAACGGGGCACTCTCTGGTATCTCGCTTGATGGCACCGGTTTTTTCTACCAGAACCCGTTAGCGAGCCACGGGGATAGACATCGACACGCATGGTTCGGATGTGCCTGCTGTCCACCGAATATCGCTCGACTCCTCGCCTCTGTCGGACAGTATATTTATGCGGAATCGGACGACGGTATCTATGTGAACCTCTACGTCGGTAGTACCGCCGATGCGCTCGTCGCAGGGAACGTCCCTATCCGACTGATGCAGGAAACCGATTACCCGTGGGCAGGCGACGTAACCCTGACAATTACGCCGACAAGACCGGTGCATTTCACGCTGAATTTTCGGATTCCGGGGTGGTGCGATCAATTTGAAGTGTGTATCAACGGTGAAGTGGACACCTCACAGCCAAACACCGCTGGCTATCTCGCTATCACACGGGAATGGCGCGCCGGCGATCGCGTGGAACTTCAGTTGTCTATGCCTGTTACACGTGTCCACGCGCATCCACTCGTGAGAGAAAACCTCGGACGCTCTGCCTTACGACGCGGTCCACTCGTCTATTGCTTTGAAGAGGCAGACAACCGCGACGGTGCTTTCCAGACGCTGTCTCTCGCCGATAACAATGCACTGGAGACAACCTTCAACAGCGATCTATTAGGCGGTGTGACGGTTATCCGTGGTACGGGCAGCGTCCTAAACGATGCCGAGTGGGAAGATAATCTTTATCTCACGGCACCGTCAGCAAAGCAGATAGACGTTACGGCTATTCCGTATTATGCGTGGTGCAATCGTGGTACTGGCAAGATGGCAGTGTGGGTTCTGTAACTTTTTCTTTTTTCTTTACGGGCGGGTTTAAAAATCCGCCCGTTTTTTATAACTAACGTATCTTCCACAAGAGAATTGTGCCATCCTCACTGCTACTGGCGACAGTGCTTCGATCTGGGGAGAATGCGACAGAAGTAACGCCTCCCGTATGTCCGGAGAGCGTGGCAAGGTGCGTTCCTGTTTTCGCATCCCACAACCTTACTGTCTTGTCATCACTGCCAGTCGCTATTTTAGTACCATCACGAGAATATGCTATAGACTTGATAATACCTGTATGTCCAGGGAGTGTAGCGATCTGTTTTCCGGTGCTCACATCCTGTAACTGCACTACGGGAGTGTTGTCGCTGAAAATTCCAATAGCGAGCGTTTCCGAGTCCGGGGCATAAGCGATTGATAGGATCAAACCCTGATATTCGGGGAAAGTCGTAATATGTTCTCCTGTTTGTGGGTCCCACAAGCGTACTGGCGAGTCGATACTCGCGGTCGCGAGTGTTGTCCCATCGGGAGCATGCGCTATAGAGAGAACCGAACCCGCATGCTCCAGCGTAGCGATCTGTTTTCCAGATTGTGCGTCCCACAGGCGTGCGGTCTTGTCGCGGCTGGCGGTGGCAAGCGTGCGATCAATCGGAGAAAATGATACGGCATAGATAAAACTCGTATGTTTTGTAAGTGCGGTAATGTGTTCCCAAGTTTGTGCGTTTGACAGTCGCACATTTCCATCCCTACCACCCGTCGCGATCATTTTTCCATCCGGCGAATACGCCACAGCAAAGATGTCACGCACATGCTCTGAAAGCGTGGTTTTGTGCGCGCCTGTTTGCGCGTTCCAGAGCTGTAATGTCCCTCTCCCTTCAGTGAAACCACCACTGGCGATAGTTCCTCCGTCCGGGGCATACGCGATGGCGGCTATTGAGCGTGTATGTCCTGAGAGCGTCTTAATATGTTTTCCTGTGGTTGCGTCCCATAACCGTATCGTGTCGTCTGCACTTGCCGTCGCAAGCACTTTCCCATCTGGCGCATATACCACGGAATAGACAAGAGCCGTGTGTCCTCTGAGTGTGGTCTTATGCCGTCCGTAGGCACTCCACAATTGCACTGTGCTGTCCGAATTCCCAGTCGCAATCGTTTTACCATCCGGCGAATACACTATGGTCTGGACACCATCCGTGGGTCGTCTCAGTGTCTTTTTGTGCTGCCCCGTGATCGCATCCCACAATTGCACTGTGCTATCACGACTTCCAGTCGCGATCGTTTTACCATCCGGAGAATACACCACAGCATTAACAAGTGCCGTGTGTCCTTTTAATGTCGTTTTGTGTTCACCTGTCTGGGCATCCCATAACAACACCGTGTTGTCAAAACTGCCAGTTGCGACAGTGTTTCCATCGGGAGAAAACGTCACAGAAGAGACACGATCTGTATGCCCTTCAAGCGTGGTTTTGTGTTCACCTGTCTGGGCATCCCATAAACGTGCCGTCTCGTCTCGACTGCCAGTCGCGAGCGTCTCACCATCTGGAGAATGCGCGAAAGCATAGATAACGTCCGTATGTCCTTCAAGCGTTATTTTTTGATCACCAGTGACGATATCCCACAGTTGCGCTGTTCCATCGTTACCGCGACTCGCAACGATGATGGCATCCGGAGAATATACGATAGATTGGATTGACCCAGTATCGGTTCTGAGCAAGTCAAGTTCTTTTTCTTTGCCGGGACGGACATCGTAAATCCAAATCCCGATTGCACTGCCGACTGCAAGCCGCGTACCATCCGGCGAAAAAGCGATATTTCCTGTTCTTCTACTTTTACCGAGACGCATTGTCGCACCATCCGGTAAACCCCATGTGTTATAATCTTGAGCAGGCGCGTTCAGTAGCAAGAGTGCGAAAGTTAAAAATAGAGTGATAAGGTAGAGGCGTGTCGTTTTCATCAAAAATATCTCTTTTCAGAATTCAGCATTGTCGGTAGATTCAGCATACAACTAACGGATCTTCCACAGGAGAATCGTCCCATCCGCGCTTGCGCTGGCAAGTGTGTTTCCATCCGGAGAAAACACAACTGAAGGTCCTCCTTGTGTGTGCCCTGTGAATGTAGCGACGTGACGTTGGGTATGTACATGATACAACCGTACCAATTTGTCTTGACTGCCAGTGGCGATCAGGGTGCCATCTTGAGAATATGCTATGGAACGAACCACATCTGTATGTCCAGTGAGTGTGCCGATGTGTTCAAATGTTTGCGCGTCCCACAATCGTACAGAGGGATTGTTGATACTGAAAAATCCAGTAGCGATCGTATTTCCATCCGGTGAATAGACGACAGATGTAACCGAACCATTATGCTTCAATGTTACCTTGTGTTCTCCTGTATGCGTATCCCACAACCGCAATGTAGTGTCCGCACTTGCGCTTGCGAGTGTCCCGCCATCCGGTGAATACGCGACCGACGCTATTGACCTCTCCGGATCCTCATGTTCTAATGTCATTTTGTGTTCACCTGTCTGAGCATCCCACAATAGCAGTTTATTATCTCTACTTCCAGTTACAACAGTCTTTCCATCGGGTGAGAACGCTACGGCATAGATATTGTCTGTATGTCCGGTAAATTCGGCGATATGTGCTTCGGTATGTACGTCCCATAATCGCACCGTATTATCTCTTCCGCCAGAAGCGATTATTTTTTCATCGGGAGAAAACGCGACAGCAAACGTTCCACGCGTATGTCCTTTGAGTGTAGCATTGAGTTCGCCGGTGCGTGCGTTCCACAATTGTAGTGTCCCACTTCCTTCAGCAAAACTACCACTGGCGACGGTATTTCCGTTTGGAGAATAGGCAACAGCAGTTATTGACCATATATGTCCACTGAAAACCGTAATTTGTTTTCCTGTTTTTGCGTCCCATAACCGGAGCGTTTCGTCTGCACCGGTGGTAGCGATCACTTTTCCATCGGGAGAATAGGCGACGGAGTCAACAAGCACCTTATGTCCGCCCAGGGTATTTTTATGCTGCCCAGAATGTGTATCCCACAATCGGACTGTACTATCCCAACTCCCAGAAGCAACCGTGTTTCCATCCGGGGAAAATGCAACCGTTCGGATACCGTCTGTGTGTCCCATGAGTGTAATCTTATGCTGCCCAGTGTCCGTATCCCACAATCGAACAGTGCTATCGAATCCACCAGAGGCAATCGTGTTGCCATCCGAAGAATAGACGACAGCAAAGATCTGTTTTGTGTGTCCATTCAGCGTCGTTTTGAGTTCCCCGGTATGTGCATCCCACAATCGGACTGTTTTGTCGAAACTGCCGGAAGCGAATGTTTTACCATCCGGGGAAAAGGCAACTGAAGTAACGTAACCTGAATGTCCTGTAAGTATGGATTTGAGGGCACCTGTCCGTGCATTCCACACACCGACGGTATTATCTCTACTCCCAGTTACAACAGTCTGCCCATCGGGTGAAAACGCTACGGAATTGATAATGTCTGTATGTCCTGAGCGTGTAACGATGTTTTCTCCCGTGATGACGTTCCACAGTTTCAAGTTTCCATCCTGATGTCCGCTGGCGATGATAGTAGGATCCGGTGAATACGCGATAGTGTCGATTGCGCTAATATGTTCTGCGATCAGATACCGTTCCTTCTCTTTACCAAGACGGACATCATAAATCCAAATCCCGATCGCACTTCCAACCGCAAGCTGGGTGCCTTCCGGTGAGAAAGCGATATTTCCAGTGAATCCACCTTTACCGAAGCGCATTATCGCACCCTCAGGTAAACCCCATGTGTTGTAATCTTGAGCAGGCGCGTTCAGTGGCAAGAATGCAAAAGTTAAAAACACAGTGGTGAGGAATAGACTCGTCGTTTTCACTACAATACCTTTCATTAAATTGCTGCCATTATAGGGTTAAAGATAGCAGCGACCCACATATTCGACAAAAACGCGGAAGTCGTCCACTGTCAAACATTTTACACACCCGTTAGCCTACTCATCAGCAGTCTCTTTAGTAGCGGGTGTTTTAGAAACCAACCCGTCCTTCTCTATGATTGCCTTTCGCGTCATCCGCCAGAAAGGGCTTCCGGGACCAACAGACTGCCATTCACCATCTCTGAAAGTGAACACGACATAGTCTTTTTCTGTGTCTGGAAGTCTATCAGGAAAAATCGGTCGGACTGCCCAGTTGGTGTAGGTAACAGGTTCCCCACTATCCCACTGCCATTCGCCCTCCTTTTCCACGTCGGTAAGCCCGATCCATGCGGTGTGGACTCTAAAAATGAGCTGAAGCCAGTGCTGCTCGGCTTCGTCATTGATCGAGACGAGATGCGCGCCCTCCTCAATCGCCTTTTGTTGCGCATCGTGCCAATCGGCACACTGAATTCTTTTGTATGCATGACCGTTCGCGGGATTAATCACCCACACGCTTTTCGTTGGCTTCACCACCGGCGGTGGGACAGGCAAGTTGGCTTCAACTTCAGCGTCAGCGGCGTGCCATCCGCGGAAAGGACGCGCCCGCGGATACGCATCCGAAGTCGGACGGTTATCTCTATGTCCTTAACATCTGCCCCCTCTTCAATCATGAAAGGAAACCCGCCTCTCTGCCAGCGGTGCCTCTGTGGATCAAGACGAAAGGTTACGCCGTCAATTTTGATGCTCTGAAATTCGTATTCTGTTTCATGTTCAGGCAGTAATACAAGTGTATGGACTGCAGGCGCAGCGATGTCAGTAATTGAGAACGCGCCTGTTGCGTCTGTCTCGCTCGGTTGCGTGGGTGGGAACATAGGTTCAGGTCTGTGGTGCCGGTTTGGGGCATCTCGCCTGCGAATGACGAGAAGCCTACGATAACGTTAGAAACGGGTTGCCCGGCTTTATTGATAACCCTTCCTGAAAAACTTGCCGCTCCGCTCGGTAGAGCCGTCAAAACCAAAAGCGCAACACTCACAACGCAAACGCCAAGGAATGTCGGGTAAGAACATTTCACCGTTGCACGCCTCCTTTTATTATTACGGGTGAAAAGGTCGAAGTGGATATGTATTACACGCATACATTGTAGCACTTACGTGAGTTATTGGCAACATTAAGTTTCAGCGAATTTTCGACTTGACAAACAACCGCAAAGCATCTACAATCGTATTAATTCCTATCCAAGCAGCAGGTATACACAAGTGAGAAACGACCCAACAGACTTCCTCCACATCGGCGAACAAAAAGGCTATATTGAATTCCTCAATGAACAGACAACTATTCGCTATATCGCGCCCGACAAAAAATATAGATTTACCAACCCCGAAGAACAGGTCCGCGCAAAATTTTACGTCGAACTCATCGAACTTTTTCAATACCCCGAAAACCGAATAGATTTAGAGGTTCGCGTTCCACGCAGAACACCGTCTGACCAAGCCGACATCGTCGTTTTCCAAGACGATGAAAAGAAAAATCCTTTTATTGTCGTTGAGTGCAAAAAGGACGAAACTTCTGAGGCAGAATTCGATCAAGCGATTGAACAAGTTTTTGGAAACTGTAATTCTCTCAGTGGACACTACGCTGTTGTTGTTGCTGGAAGGACGCGTAGAGCTTTTGATGTCAAAAACCATAAGCCGGGTGAACGCTCCGAAAATATTATCGCTGCACCACCGATTAGATATGACACAGTTGAGGAATGGCGATATAGAAAGGGAGATCCGAATTGGGAACTATCCATCATCGACAGGGGCGACCTTATCCGTGTTCTTGAAAAATGCCACCAAACGCTCTGGCAAGGCGGCAGACTCACCCCAACTGACGCGTTTGATGAACTCGCCAAAATTCTCTTTATCAAAATTCGAGATGAAAAGAAAGCACGACGAGACGGTGAACCTTACGATTTTCAAATTAAGACGCGTGAGAGGGCAAAGTCCGTCGCAAATCGAATTAACAGACTCTACCGAGAGGCAAAAATACAAGACCCAGAGGTGTTCACAGAAGATATTGAAATTGATGAAAGCCGACTGTTCTCTGTCGTCAACCACTTGCAAGGAATTAGCCTCAACCAGACCGATTTGGACGTGAAAGGCGTTGCCTTTGAACGGTTCTTAGGCAATTTCTTCAAAGGCGAAATCGGACAGTTCTTTACGCCACGCGAAGTCGTTGAGTTTATGGTTGACATGGTTACACCGCACCATGAAGAACTCATCCTGGATCCCGCCTGCGGCTCCGGCGGGTTTTTGCTACACGCCATGGATTATATCCGAAAACAGGCATCTGATTTCTACACCGAAGGCACTCCCGAACATTATACCCATTGGCACGATTTTGCAAAGGATCGGCTTTTCGGTATAGAGGTCAACGACTCCATTGCCCGCGTCGCAAAAATGAATATGATTATCCATGATGACGGACATAGCAACGTCATCAGCAATGATGCACTTGTCGATTTTGATACACTTTACAACCAACATAGAGGCTTTGGAAAAGACAAGTTTGATGTCATCCTTACGAATCCACCTTTCGGCGCAGACATCAAAAAGACAGAATTGCCTTATCTTGAAAACTATGAACTTGGTAAAGGAAAAACTTCTCGAAAGACTGAAATTCTGTTTCTCGAACGCTGTTTTGATTTTCTCAAATGGGAGACTGGGAAACTCGCAATTATTCTACCGGATGGAATTTTGACGAATTCCTCACTGCAAGATGTCCGCGATTACATCGAACGGCATTACCAAATCCTCGCTGTCGTCTCGCTCCCACAGATCGCTTTCTCGCATTACGGTGCCGGTGTCAAAACGTCTATTCTGTTCCTCCGCAAGTTTTCGGAGCAGGAATATGAAACCTATCAAGCCGCTATCAATCAGATTACCAAAAAGAACGAGGCGATCTATGTCCCCCGGATTGACGCACTTGAAGATGAACGACAGTCTATTATCGCAAAAGGTTCGCCAGCACAAGTCGATGTAACAGAAACTTATCGGCAGCAATTCATGGCTATTTTGGACAGTATTGATGCCTTAAATCAGAAACTTGCCAAAACGCCAACGAAAACGGTTCAAAGACTCAGTGCCTTCTTCTTCCCAGAAATTGAGTCCACACCTACCACAGAATTTGAATTGTTCAACGCGAAAACTGCCCGCGTGGAACTTAAAGCACAGACCGCCAAACTGAACGCGCTGGAGAAGGAATATAAAGCGGCATTCAAAGCAGCAGCCGATCCGGAATGGGAAAGCGAAATCAAGGCAGGATATAAAGAACAGATTGACGTTGTAAAAGAGGAATGGGAAGATAAGAACACAGAGGACATCCGCGAGTGGGTTCGAGAAAACGCCAATGATCCGATCTTCATGGCGATTGCTGAGCGTATCGGCTACGACGCAACAGGACGGAAAGACGATGTTAACGACCTCAACACGATCTGCGAAGAATACCGAAAATTCGTTGAGAACCCGGATTTTTTCTCGTAAGCCCTGATAGGGAAAATCAAATTTTCCTCACCTATCGGGGCGAGACAATCAACAAACGGATTGATTCCCATTTTCATCAGCCTCAGTATCGTGACTTCCACAAGATGCTATCAGCGAGCAGCTATCCGATTATCCCCTTTTCCAGCGTAATAACCGATTTGAAAAACGGTGTAGAAATCCGAACATACTCGGAAAGTGGCTATAGGTATTTGCGGGTTTCAGATTTGGGGGCACATGGCATTGAAAATGATAATCCGCGATATGTGGATATTGAAGAAATTCCCGACAAAGTAAGGTTAACAAGTGATTCTTTTCTAATTTCCCGCTCTGGTTCTTTAGGATTAGTATCGGTCATTAAAGACGAAATTAGAGATGCTATCCTGAGTTCCCACATCTTCAAAGTCAGTTTGGATACGACTAAAATTAGACCGGAATATCTTGAAGCACTTTTGAGAAGTCAGATTGGACAGTCTCAGTTTTTTCAGAATAACAATGGTGCAGTTATTCCTGAAATCAGCCAAACTGCTCTAAAATCCATCCGCGTCATTTTGCCACCTTCAAACATTCAAAACCACATCGTTAGTTTTATGCGATCTGCTTATGCACAGAAAAAGCAAAAGGAACAAAAAGCAGCCACGCTTTTGGATTCGATTGATGACTATGTGTTGGCAGAATTGGGGATTGAAAAGCCACAACAGAAAGAAAATAGTATTGAAAATCGTATTTTCACCACAACATCCAGTGACATGTTTGGACGACGTTTTGATCCAGAGATGTATTATCAGGTTTACTCGCTGCATACGAAAACCTATCCGATGGAAAAGTTTCAAAATTGCGTCCTTATTAACCCAACGACTTCCTTTTCTGGATATGAACCAGACACAAGCATAACTTTTGTACCTATGGAAAAAGTTTCAGCCGAATACGGAGAGGCTGATCTATCACTACGCAAAGTGGTAGCGGAGGCAAAGGGATACACAAGATTTAGAGACAATGATCTGATTTGGGCAAAAATTACGCCGTGTATGGAGAACGGTAAATCTGCTGTTGTTAATAACTTGAAAGAAGGTATCGGATGCGGTTCGACGGAGTTTCATGTTTTCAGTGCGTTGGAGGGGATAAATATTCATTACATTCACGCGTTGTTACGCCTGAAGTCTTTACGAGAACATGCTGCGTTGCATTTCACGGGTTCCGCCGGACAGCAAAGGGTTTCAAACGAGTTCTTTAAGGAGTTAATCATCCCTAAGCCGCCAATTGAGAAGCAGACTGAAATCGCTGACTATATCACTAATACCCGTAATCGGGTTAGACAACTGCAACAAGAAGCCGATGCCGTTGTGGAGCAGGCGAAAGAGAGAGTTGAGCGGATTCTGTTGGCAGAGGGATAGGACTAATTATGAAAAAAGTGGAACTAAAAGCCAATCAGGATGATTTATAGTCACACGCTGCTATAAACATTCCATCGCTACGCGACTGAAGAGGTTTCCACGTAGGATCCGGTTCGGTTGGAATGCAGGTCGCAACCCCCTTTATACCCCTTATCAAGGCCTACCGGTCCTGGGGACCGAGACGGTTATCTTTTAAAAATTGACACTTATAGGTACGCCGCAAAACTGCCCTATAGGTGTCAATTTAAGAAGAAAAACCGTATCGTCCTGTAGGTTGGGTTGAACGGATACTCCCAAAACGCTGAAAAGTAACACAAGACTCAGCCCGCCCCAGAGATGGCATGTCAAACAGAAAACCGAGAGAAACCCAACACCTTGGCGGTTTCTGGGTACCTAAGGGTCTCAAGTTGGGTTTCACTGCGTTTTTAGATGTATAGGACGACAAGTTGAATTTGAGGGTATTGGCACCCCGACATATACTTTCTCAACACCGTTCAACCCAACCTACAGTACTATAACCCAAGTTGCTACTAACAACTTTTGCAGGTTTCAACACAGTTTTTCAGACGCTTTCCCCACCCCAGAGGGGTGAAATGTCTATAGAAAAAGGTATATCAACGTCTTGCACTCCAGCGGAGTGCTATGTGTGAAATAGGTGGCAACTTGCGTTACTATAGTAAAGTTTAGAATCCATAGGACACTCCGCGCCGGTTCGGTTAGGAAACCGAACCTACCCTGGGATGAAAAGTGTCTCTTTATTTTTCCGATTCACTATAAATTGACATTTATGGGTATGCCACAAAACTACAACTATCAGACTTGGGGATCAAAAAGCAATCGAAAATGGAAAACTAAATAGCCCTAACATAGAGCCAGATCGCCTTGAAAAACGAGGAGAGATTAGGTTACGATATTAAATATAGGACTTATACACTTGAAAATAACTGTTACAGTAGTAGGTACATTCCGTGTGCTGATACATCCATACAGATAATATGATTCACGATGATAAAGAACTCAAAACAAGTCAACAACGCATAGCGTACTTCCAAAATCTGCTCTTGCAATTGCGGGTTAAAGCCACCCCTGAAGAATTTTCTCTTGTTTCAAGTGGGTATCGGGCAGAGATAGAGAAAATGCACGCGGAAGTCCTTGAATACCTAACCCGACACGCTGGTGAACCTATAGAGACGAAAGAAATTCTATAGTCATCCTATGACAGCACAGTACTGCCTATCATTTTTTCCCCGTCAAAACCGGTTGCATATAGGTCTTCAAGTCGTCCGAGCGTTTGAGCCACTTCTCAAGATGATCGGCATATTTCTCTGGATTCGCCTTTGCTAACGATCGGAAAACGGCACGTTTTTGGGCATCAAATTGGAGGAACACCTTCCACGCGTAGTCCGGGTTCTGAGAACGTTTCGCTTCAAAGTCGGCATTGAACGCTCGAACAGCATCCGCCGTGCCCATCCCCCATTGACCATCCGCTTCAACGCCTACGAGTCTCTGTACCTCCTTGACTGCCTCTCTCCCGACCAGTGTAGCGAAATCGGCATAAATCAGTTGGAGTGCGGGATGGATGTCCCACGCGTACCACTTTCTTTGGAGTGTGTCATAGTAATAGCGTTTGATGATGGTAATATCGACTTTCGGGTCCTTGAGCGGATTGAGTGTCGGGTCGCCAGCGAGTTCTCGGACATACCTCGGTAGATGGCGGATATCGCCCTGTTTGCTACGCCATATCTCCCACTTTTTCTGCATGATACCGGCGTAATTGTCGGCATCGTTGACACCCTCATCGTGTGCGATGATGAACACGAGAGCGTGATCGTGGTCAATCGGCACGCCGTTGTAACTGGTCAAGATGGCATAAACTGTAAAAACGGAGCAGACAGCGATAATGGGCTTAATCATTTTTCTCCTATTAGGACATACACAAAGCACGTGATGATAAATTTTATTTTAAACCCCCTAAATCCCCCTTATCAGGGGGACTTATGAACGCGCTGTGTAAGTGCTATCCTATATGACTGAAAACCTTAACTTACCGATGGAAGCGGCGTTCTAATTCATCGCGCCCCATCTCGACGATGATCGGACGCGAATGTGGACAATTGAACGGGAGTTTCGCCTGCGATAACTCCTTGATGAGATTCACCATCTCCTTCATATCCAGCGTATCGCCTGCTTTGACAGCGGATTTACACGCGACTGTGATTAAAGCGTTGTCAATCGCTTCCGGGAGTTGTACGTCGGTATGCGGTTCTTCCGGGAGTTTGTCCAATAGGTCCGTAACCGTCTGTGCCGAGACTCGGGTCGGGAGTGGTGACGGGATCGCACGAATCAGGATCGTGTTTCCGCCGAACTCTTCCAGATCAAAACCGAGTTTACTGAAGATGGCACCGTGAACTTTTAAGGCACTGAGCTGCTGCGGTGTCGCCTCCAAGGTGACAGGCAACAGTAACCCCTGCACAGGAATCCCGTCGGCTTGCATCTGGTTGACGAAACGTTCATAAAGCACACGCTCAGCAGCGACGTGCTGATCAATGAAGAAGATTTTATCTCCCGCCTCAGCGACAATATAGGTTTTGAAGAGATTCGCCTTGAGTTGGACGTTTTCAAAGTCGAGCAGACTCAGATTTACGCCATCTGGAATCTCCTGTTGTGGGGGTTGGACGACGGTTTCAGTCGGTGTGGGTGAGACTTGTACGCCCGAAGTTTCAGTAGCATCTTCAGTCTCCTGTCCGGTGTCTGCCACCGGTCTCTGTGTCCGGACAGGTGGCGTGTATGTCCGTTGTGTACGGTTTACCGGCGTTGTGGGGTGTCCCCTACCCGAAACGGATGTTGAACTCGGCGTAGGCACCCGTTGCGATACGTGCGTCTCACTATTTTCAGTGCCTGCCTCAGTCTGTGTCGGTTCTACAGGCGTCTCGATTTTGGGGATATACTTCGCTTTATGGAGCGCGTTGCGGAGCATACGGACGATACCGCTATAAATCGTCCGTTCGTTCCGAAACCGCACTTCAATCTTAGCAGGATGGACATTGACATCGACCGCCTCCGGGTCCAATGTCAGGAAAAGGAGTGCTACAGGCTGCCGGTCTTTGGCAACCATCGCGTCGAATCCCTCTTTCAGTGCTGCGCCGATGATCCGGCTCCGGATCGGGCGCTGATTCATAAAAAAGAGTTGGTATTCGCGATTCGCCTTCGTGAATTCCGGTTTCCCGAGTAGACCGTATATTTTCAGTTCGGGGAGTTCCTCCGTAAACTCAATAAGGTTTTCAGCGAACTCTTTGCCGTAGAGCAGACGTATCCGCTCCAGATGCGAATCGCAGGCACGTACATCGTGGATAGTCCTACCGTTGTGCGTCAACGCAAAATGGATATTCGGATGCGCGAGTGCAGCCCACGTTACCTGATTTGTGACATGATTCATCTCAGTGGTATCGGTCTTGAGGAACTTCAGGCGTGCCGGGACATTGTAAAAGAGGTTGTTAATCGACATGTGGGTGCCAGGAGAACAACCACTCTCTTGTACGGAACGGAAAACACCGCCGTCAACGTTAACCTTCGTTCCTTCAAGTGCATCGGCAGTACGGGTGAGGAGTTCAAATTGTGAGACAGAGGCGATACTCGCCAACGCTTCACCGCGGAACCCAAACGTCTGAATATGCTCAAGGTCTTCGATACGGCTCACCTTACTCGTGGCGTGACGTTCCAAGGCGAGCAGCGCGTCCTCACGTGCCATGCCGACACCGTTATCAGAGACATGGATCAACCGTTTACCGCCTGCACGGATTTCGACGCGGATAGAGGTGCTTTCTGCGTCAACGGCGTTTTCGATCAGTTCCTTAACGACGGAAGCCGGGCGCTCGACGACTTCGCCAGCGGCGATCTTGTTGGCAACATCTGCGGAAAGTATTTTGATTTTCGCCATATTTTAATTTACCTTGCGGTTCGTTGAAGTGAGTATAGAGTTTCATGTTCTTTCCCGTAGAATCGCTTTCCACTTCGTTTCAAGCTGCGTCCTTTGGTCTTATTTGCCTTGTATCTCCGCGCATATCCACATAGACAGGCACATCCTTCTTATTTTTAGCATTGAACTCACGTTAATTTACTATGCGTCTCGATACAAATAACAGTTGCATGAGTGCGTTTCTGTGAAAAGCGTTTCGTCTGGGTATTCGTCCGCACACACCGCCATAACTTCTGGACAGCGTGGATGGAAGTAGCAACCAGATGGACGATTGATCGGTGAAGGCACGTCACCCTCTAACCGAATCTTTTCAACGCCGGTCTGCGGATCCATCTTCGGAACAGCAGAGAGAAGGGCACGCGTATAAGGATGCTTCGGTGAATCGAAAATCTCCTCTGTTGTGCCACGCTCAACGATTCTGCCGAGATACATCACCGCTACCTCATCGGCGAAATACTCGACAACGGAAAGATTGTGTGTGATAAAGAGATACGTAAGATTAAAATCGTTCTGTAGCGATTTTAGCAAATTCAGTATCTGCGCTTGGACAGACACATCCAACGCACTCGTCGCCTCATCGCAGACAATGAACTCCGGATCGACAGCGAGACAGCGTGCAATACCGATGCGTTGCCGCTGACCCCCAGAGAACTCATGCGGGTAGCGCGTTACCATATCCGGCGATAAACCGACACGCTGCATCAGTTCTGCGACCCGATGCTCGCGTTCGTCAACCGATTCACCGATACCGTGTGCCTGCATCCCTTCTTGGATAATGGCACCGACGGTCATCCGAGGATTGAGGGATGCATAAGGATCCTGAAAGATAATCTGCATCCGTTTCCGATAGGGGTGCATCTGCTGACGCGTGGTAGTTGCGATGTTAACACCGTCATAGACGAGGTCGCCTTTAACAGGCACGCCTAACCGGAGGATGGCTTTACCGAAGGAAGTTTTTCCAGAACCGGATTCACCGACGAGTGCAAGCGTTTTGCCGCGCGGAATATCAAGCGTGACATCATCAACCGCATAGACGTAACCGACTGTCCGTTTAAAAATTCCCTTCTGAATCGGATAGTGGACACATAGGTCTTTCACCTGAAGCTGCGACTGTGTGCCTTCTGCCTGTGTCGGAGGCGTTTCTATTTTCTCAGCATCCGTTTCGAGTTCCAATTTCGCAGCACCCTCTATCTTAACATTAAAAGGCGGTTCGGAGTTGTAGAGATGGCAGGCGACGTGATGTTCACTCCCATTTACAGTGTGCAATGTAGGTGGAATCGTCTCGCAGCCGTCCATGACCGTCGGACAACGATCGGCAAATCGGCAGCCGTCGCTATATTCGGTGGCTTTCGGAACTCTACCAGTAATCGTGTGCAATTGTGTGCCGCGTTTATCGCGAGCCGGTGTCGATTCCAGGAGCTTGACGGTGTACGGGTGCTGCGGGGTCTTGTAGAGCTGCTCCCATGTCCCCATCTCCGCGATCTTCCCCGCGTACATCACAGCGACACGGTCAGCAATGTTCGCGACAACCCCTAAATCGTGTGTAATCAGTAGCACCGCCATTTGCAATTCTTGCTGGAGGCGTTGGATGAGTTCGAGGATCTGTGCCTGTATCGTAACATCCAGCGCGGTTGTAGGTTCATCGGCGATGAGGAGCCCCGGACGGCAGGAGAGCGCCATCGCAATCATGACGCGCTGTTTCATTCCGCCGGACATCTGGTGCGGATATTCATCGTAACGCGCAGCGGGTTCAGGGATACCGACGAGATCAAGCATCTCAATAGCGGCGTTCCGTGCAGCAGTACCGCGGAGGTTCTGGTGTTGTCGGATCGCCTCCGAAATCTGGCTACCGATAGTGAAAACCGGGTTCAGGCTGGTCATCGGTTCTTGGAACACCATGGCGATGTCGTTCCCTTGAATCTTCCGTTTCTCGACTTCTGGCAGACGCGTGATGTCTTGTCCGTTATAGTTAATGGCACCCCCTGCGATAAAACCGGCAGGTTGCGCGACGAGTTGGATCACAGACAGCGCGGTGACGCTTTTACCACACCCCGACTCACCGACAAGCGCGAAAATCTCGTTCGGCGCAATCTCGAAAGAGATGCCGTCAACGGCACGGGCAAGTCCGTCTGGCGTGCGAAAATAGGTTTTGAGGTTCTGTACGCTGAGCAATGCTTCTTGCATGAGACTACTATAGCACAGAATTTTATGGAAGTCAAACGCAATTTCTGACATCTGACAAAAACTTCTTGAATCATTTATGAAATTGATGTTATAATCGTTTCACACTTTTATTTTTCTAAGGAGAACCGAACAATGGTGAAAAGATATTTTTTAGGCTTGACCGCTTTTGTATGTCTTTTCAGTCTGTCTTTCTTTCTTGGCTGTGGAGACCCTGAAGGTAGGAAATCGTCAGTTTCGGTAGCTCCGGACGCAACGGAATCGCCAGAGCCAATTGTCCTGCCAAACGACCTCTATGATACCAGTGATCTCACCTACGACATCAGCGATGAAGAAGTTCAGGAACTGATGCAGTTAGAACTGCCCAATAACTGGATTCAGGAGAAAAATCCTGAGCGACACGCCAAATATTTCCATGCACAACTCGTCCAACAATTCGGGAACATTCCAGCCGTTCATATCGTCGCGGAACGTCGACGAAAACAATTGCTGACACCCGGGGGACTCATCACAACCCTTGACGAACTGATTAATTATGCCAAAGCACGATATGTTCTTTGGCCGAACGAGTCGAATCGGAAGTATCTTGACGGATTTCTGAAAGATAAACTGATGGAGGAGACCGATGATCCCGAACTGTTTGCCAAAATTTACAGAGAGAAGTTAGTCCATCAGTTTGGGGATATTCCGGAGGTCGATATTGTGGTTGCGGGAGAGACAAAAATGATGTTTGGAGGCTTTAGAATCAAAGGCAACGAAGACGAATACCTTGCCTACTACGAGGCACTCTATGCGCTCTTTCCGAGTACGTTGCACCTCCTCCAAAGTGCCAGAGAGGAAGTCCGAAAGTTAAAAGCAGAAGGGTAGCTCTGTTGATAGGCGCGCTTGCAAAGCGCGCCTACCCGTTTTATTTCAAATCGTCAGTTGAGGGAACTGCCTCGGTATTTTGCTGAGGCGTAGCACTTTTTGCGCAACGGAAGCCGAGCCAACTGTTCGTGTTCGTCGGTTTATCATTCCCACGACTCGCCGCTTGCGCGGGAGAGCTGCGCGTGTTCCATGAACCGCCACGCGATACGCGTATGGTCTTGACACTTGTGAAATCTCCCATCAACGCCTCAATATCCGGGACACCAGCAACCGGATTCTCCTTCGGAGACCGACTGTAGAAATTCCTATCATATCGATCCAAACACAGTTCCCATACATTCCCACCCATATCGTGCAAACCGTATCCGTTCGGTAGATAACTCCCGACGGGACGCGTGTGTTTCCCGTAATACCCATAGTTCGCTTTACCCGGATGACGGGAATTACCCCAGACATAGCGTCTACCTGTCATGCCGCCGCGCGCTGCTTTCTCCCATTCTGCTTCCGTCGGAAGCCGTTTGCCTTTCCATTTCGCATACGCCATCGCTGCGTACCAACTCACATAGACAACCGGATGATTCGATTTCCCTCTCGGATAGTCGTTCCCTGCCCAGAGTTTGAGGTAGTTACCGTTATGGTATTCACTCGGAATGTTGTTCTTGCGCCACTCAGGATTCGCATCGATGAACGCCTTGAATTGTGCGTTCGTCACCTCATAAGCGTCGATATAGAACGCGTCAAGATGGACGGTGTGTCTGGGCATCGCTGCTGTGATTTCATTGCTGCCCATCTGGAATTCACCTGCGGGGATGTGTACCATTTCGGTTGCTGCGTTTTCCAATTCCTGTGACGGTACGATGCCTTTACCGACAGACTGTTTCGATCTCAAAAAATCTGTCTTTGCTGCTTCTCCTTGACCGAGTGCCTGCTTCGTTTCCGCGCGGCTGCGATACGCTTCAGTATAATCGGAATCGTGTTCAATAGCGGTATCGAAATCCGCTATTGCGCCGTCATATTCGCCGAGCGCAGCCCTCGCAACACCACGGGTATGATAGGTACTGGCTCTGTCGGCATCGAGTTGAATGGCTTGCTCGGTATCAGCGATCGCCGCTTGATAAAACTTCTGTGCGTCGTCGGTCTTCCCCTGCTCGGTTCGCAATTCCCCGACGAGGTATTTCACCCATCCACGATCTTTGTAGTTTGTATCGTCTTCAGGGTCCAATTTGATGGCTTTGGTATAATCCTTGATCGCTGCGAGATACTGTTTTCGCGCTTTGCCGAGCTCTTCCTGTTGAACGTTCAATTCCCCTAAGAGCGACTTTGCCCAGGCGCGACCGCTGTAATTTCTACTGTCATCCGAATCCAATTTGATGGCTTTGGTATAGTCCTCAATTGCCGCGAGATACTGTTTTTGCGCCTCCGTTGTATTCCCCTGATTGGCTTCGTATTCACCGTAGTGGCAGTATGTATGCCCGCGACCGTTATAGTTCTCGTCGCCGTCTGCATCTAATTTGATAGTCTCCGTATAGTCCTCAATCGCTGTGAGGTAGTGTTGTCGCGCATCAGCGATGCGTCCATACTTGACAATCGTCTCGCCGTAGTGTGACGACATGTACCCGCGCGCCGCGTAAGCCCGTGTATATTCGGCATCCAACTCAATAGATTTATTGAGGTCATCTATCGCGGCTCTATACTGCTTATCGCTGTATCTATCCTCACCGCGCTCGTGGTAACTATACGCACGAATACGCTTCTGTTTGTACCACGCCGCCAGAGGTTCAACCTCCGTAGACGCAGAGAGCAAGGTTTTGAGCGTATCCGACGGAATAGCATAACTATAGGAATCGTCCACAGCAGTACTGATGCCGATAACGTCACCGTTGCCGTTGAGCATCGGACCGCCACTGTTCCCCTTGGAAATATCGGCTGTCGTCTGGAGCCATTTATTTTGATAGTGGCTGTTTTGTACGGTTCCCTCCGTGAGTTTATATTCTCCGCCGCCCGGGTAGCCTATGGCGTAAACGGTTTCACCTTTTTTAACAGTTTCGCTGCTGCCGAGCGGGAGCGGGAGACTTTCACCCATAACCTTCAAAACGACGAGGTCGTTCTCCAGATCGTACGCTGTGACACCTTCGACCATCCAAATTGTGTCCTCACCGCTGAGTTTCGCGAAAATGGGGCCCGGACGCGCGATGACGTGAAGGTTCGTTACAATCTTATCGGGTTGGATGAAGAACCCGCTGCCTGCACCTATTCTCATCAGGTTTCCGCCCGTAATGCGGACGACTGAAGTTTTACCTTTTTCGGATGCAAGTTCCGCTGTCAGCGTTGGCAGTTTGTCAGAAACGTTCTGCACCCGCGCACATGAGAGGACGAACACAAAAATTAAAGTGAAAAGACTCAATAGACATTTTTTATTAGGTTTCATGAGAGAAATCCCCCGGGTCTGAATATGAGAAACCCAAAAACGATTACAATTGCACCACAGTCCGCTACCGTTAGTGTGCCTGCACAGAGGACTATGCCTAAACTTCAGGCTGCGACTTCAACATCCGAAGGGCATCCTGAGCTCGTCTACGTTGTCTCTCTGCTAACGGGTTTCTCGGATCTAACTTAAGTGCCTTGGCAGAATGGCTGATGACCGCCTGATAATATCGTTTTGACTCACCGATGTCTCCTTCATCCGCCTTATCTTCGGCGAGGTGAATTTTGACCTCTGCCAAATTAACGTGTGCGATTGCATACTCAGGGTTAATTTCTATCGCTTTATTGAGATCTTCAAGTAGCCCCTGTTCGTCTCCAAGATTACCTTTTGCAGATGCCCGATTGTTGTAGGCGAAGATATGTTCCGGATTAATTTCAATCATCTTATCAAAATCCTTAATAGCACTTCCGAGTTTCCCAAGGCGGAGTTTTACGATACCTCGTTTAGAGTAGATTTCAACCAAGTCTGGGTTGAGTTTCAGAGCGGCGTTATAGTCTCTTATCGCACCCCTATTTTTATTTCGTTCTGACATCTTTTCGTCCGCTCGTGCTTCCAAAGCATAGGCGCGTACGCGGGGGTCCGCCTGGAACTCATCCAACCAGATAACCTCTCCTGCATTAGCGAGGAGTTCCTGAAGCACATTTGAAGATACAGCTGTCCCCATTATTGAACGACTATCCCCCGCAGCGGAACCCGTCGCGTAAGCAAACACACCGACAACTTCTTGCTTGTTGTTTAGGACGGGACTGCCACTGCCCGCACCAGAGAAGTCGATTCTTATATGAAGCCACCTATCATCTCTATATCTGCTCTGAAGATAACCTGCCGCGCCTGCACATCTTGGTTCATCTTGGTTTCCAATTGCATAAACGGTCTCGCCTACCTCAACGGTATCGCTATCACCCAACGGCAATGGTACCCCTGTCTCCTCGATTTTGAGGAGCACAAGGTTATTTTTCGTATCATAAGCAGTAACACCTTCAATGGTGTACTCTTCCAGAACGTCCTCATTTGGCACAAGAATTTGGTTGCGCTTACGTCTACGGGAAGACCGATTCCTGCTACTGTTGAATGCCTTTTGAAAAGAAACCGCCGAAAATGCGGCAATACTGAGAGCTTTGGATAACGCGTCAATAGTCGTCACGATCTTGTCGGGTGCCACAAAGAATCCGGTTGTCGAAGCAAGGTTAATTGTTGGCCCGTCGTCTGTTGAGAAGAATACAGTGGGTTTTTTAAGGTCAGGCTCTGTTAGAAAAAAAACAATAGACTGTTTATTGTCTTCAATTATCTGTCTTAACGACCTATCTTTTTTCTTTTTCATGATGTGTCTCCTTATCTGGGTCTAAAACGTCAGCTATCGCTTCTTGATATAATTTTTCTGCTTCGGCGGCATTTCCTTGTTCAGTTTCAAATTGCTATCGCTGATTGATAGAGCGGTATGGCTGCCTCTTCATCGCCGTGTGCTGCTTTATCTAACCCGAGGAAGTACTTCGCCAGTGCGCGATTATAGTATGCGCCATACGCATCCGCCTTGCTTAGTCGAAATTTTCGGTTGCTACCCCGTTTCAGGCAGGATTGTCAACATTCGGAGGACACGACGCACGTCTTTCCGATACTTTTGTACCATGCGGTTTTTGGGATTTAACGCAAGCACTTTGTTATAATGGTTTCATTTACCCCCATTTTCTTTTTATGTGTTGTGTTGAAAGGGTGTTGAAAGGGTGTTGATAGAAAAAGTATATGGAAGTCAGGGGTGTTGTGATAAAATACCTCCACACACAAAATTTTTTTACAGAAAGTGTGAAAAA
>JAJEET010000135.1 GCA_022820835.1 Candidatus Poribacteria bacterium | reverse complement strand
TCTTGTCATGTTTAACCTCAACAACTTGTTGGATTTTAGGGTGAAGTAGAACAGAAGTCGCGTGAAAAGTCACGCGTCTTTTGCTGATCTACAAATATTAACGCTTCAGAACAATAAAACACAACAAACCTACAATTGAATGACCCTGTGCCCGCTCCTTTTTTTTCTTGACATTTCGTGAAAAATGTAGTATAATGATAGTATCACAGTGGCAGACATGCTAAGCGTTGCTGCAAGGTAACGTGTCTGCCCACCCACTTAGCAGGGGGTAAAGCTGTGAACTGTGAATCACTATGGAAACCAAAAAACGCAAACAAAAACGCATGCGCCGCACCTACAAATATCAGATACGCGAACATCCGCAAAATATGCGACTCGGCAATATGCTTGACGACTTGTGTGATGTGCATAACCACTTTCTGAAACTTGAGAACCGGTATTATCGCATCTATGGTAAATATGCGGGGCGTTATCGCTTGCAACCCCACCTGACGAAGTTGCTTGAACGGACGCATCAACATTGGGCGTGGATACCCCGCGACACGCTTGACGCTGTGATTATCCGGCTGCACATCGCGTGGGAACGCTTTTTTGACTTTCCGAGTGTCGGTCGTCCAAAGTTCAAACGCAAAGACCGTTATCGTTCTGCGAAGTTTCAAAGTGGATACAAACTTGAAGATGGGCGTGTCCGCCTTTCTTTCAAAGAATGGGATGAAGCCTCGCAACGTTTTAAGTTCAATAAACGCTGGTTTTCTTTTCATCACCACCGCGATTGGAAAGGTAAAGTTTGTTATATCCAAATTCTTCGCGACGCTGTCGGAACGTATTGGCTCTATGTCGTGACAGATGATACGTCCAAAGAAGTGCTGCCCGTTACAGGTGAAAGCGTAGGCGCAGACTTCGGTATGGAGACCTATCTGACACTCTCCACTGGCGAAAAAATCCAACACCCGCAATTCTTGAAACAGTCCTTGAAACACCTCCGAAAACTCTACAAAAGTCTTTCTCGTAAAATCAAAGGTTCTAATAATTGGTGGCGTGCTGTCCGAGAAATAGCGAGGTTGTATCGGCATATCGCCAGCCAACGGCGCGATTGGCATTTCAAACTTGCCACGGACCTCTGCCGAAGGTTTGACCTTATCGCGACCGAGACGCTGAACCTTGACGGCATGAAACGCCTCTGGGGTCGGAAAGTCTCCGACCTTGCCTTCGGGAGTTTTGTTGAGATATTGCGATACAAGTGTTTTAAACATAATCGTGATTTCCGTCAAGTCGGACAGTGGACTGCGACAACAAAGCCGTGTTCGGATTGTGGCTATAAAAACGAAAATCTTACACTTTCAGATCGACAGTGGACGTGTCCCAATTGTGGTTCACCCCATGATAGAGACATAAACGCTGCGATAAACATTTTACGGGCTGCCTGTGGTCCCATTGTGGAGCAGATGTAAGCCGTTTCCTCGGAAACGCAAACTGCGACGAAGCACAAGCCCAATCCTTCAGGTTTGGGTGCCTTGACGTAGTCAGTTTGACCTCCGTTTGGTGTATTAACATCATCATTTAACGCAAACTTCAGATTTTTAGTTGACTTAAACAATCAATTTCATCACTTAGCACGCAAAAAAGCCAAGCGTATGACACGCACACGCTTGGCTCCTCACATTTCCAGACTCGCCTAAATGTTATTCCTGATGCAACGTAACCGACCTGCGGGGTGGGCTGAATTCCTGCTCTGTCAACGGCACTGCCATATTCTGGTAAACCTGCACCCGATAGGATCCAAAATCTGGCACGAACATCAGCCCATCGTCACTGACTGCGACGGATTTCGGTTGACGCAGGTATTTTTGCGGTTCCAAGTCCGCCATATCCCGCATCCGGTTCGGACTCGCGTTCGTCATCATGTACGCCAGTGACACCTTTGAAAGCGTAGCATCACCGAGGAACTTTTGCACATACCGACCTTCAGCATTAAAAAGTTGGATACGGTCATTACCGCGGTCAGCAACGTACATATCGCCGTGCAGATCAACGTCAATCCCTGCAGGACGGTTGAATTCGCCATTGCCGCTGCCGGATTTACCGAAGGCAAAGAGAAACTCTCCCTCGGCATTGAACTTCTGCGCCCTATCGTTCCGCCAATCCACAACGTAGACATCACCGAGTTCGTCTACAGCGACACCCCACGGCATGTTAAATTCCCCTTCACCGTCGCCATAACTCCCCCACTGCAAGAGAAACTCTCCGTCTTTTGTGAATTTCTGTACCCGATGGCTCAGACTGTCAACGACATAGAGATTCTCGTCAGGATCGAAAGCGATACCGGCGGGTCCGTTGAGTTGTCCTGGATCGGTGCCGTGTTCACCCCACGTCCCGATATGTTCACCTTCACTGTTAAAGGCGACAATCCGATGCAGATATTCATCGGACACATAGATATTCTCTTCGCTATCGGCAATAATTGTTACGGGCCATGTGAATTGCCCTTCACCTTGTCCATAACGTCCCATTGTGCCGAGGTCTTCATCCTCAACAGTATATTTCCGAATCATCGCCGTGTTGTCGCTCCGGCATAAGATATACAAACGTCCCTCTTTTCCGATTGCGATGTCAACCGGAAAGTTTGTTGTGCGCCGCATGCTCAGGCACTTGAGGTATGGAAACCCGGCACGCAGCAAGCCATAAGGTCTACCCATGATATATCTCCTCCCGTTGTTCTACGTCATTTATAGTAAAGCCCATAATTATTGAAACACATCAAATCGAAGCGATTCCCATCTTATTCCCCCTGATAAGGGGGGTTAGGGGGGTTATCTTCGTAAAAGTGTTCATTTATTTTCGGATTTTACTATAATAGCAAATTTCAGTTTGCAAACGACACTGAAAACGGATGAATCTGTTCAAAATTTCCGCCGACGATGTGGGTCGGATCTACGCCCATCCACTGCTCCAAAAGCGTTCCGTAAATACCCCGGAAGTCGATGGTGTGCTCAAGGTCTTCGCCGTGTACCCATCGCGACGGATCGAGCGACGGATATTCCGAATAGAGTCCGCCTTTCACGTGATCCCCGATGATGAACGCACCACCACCGGTGCCGTGATCTGTACCGCTGGCGTTGTCTCGGATCCGTCTACCGAATTCTGTGAAGACGTACATGACGATCTCTTCGGAGGCATCCTGGGCCCGTAAATCCGTAAAGAACGCTTGAATCGCTTCCGTCAAATCTTTCAAGAGGCGTGGGTGCGCCGGCACCTCGTTGGCGTGGTTGTCATAACCGCCGTGCTGCGTATAGAAAACGCGCGTGCCGAGATCAGCGAGATGGACACGGGCGACATCCCGTAGACTTTTCGCGATGGAGCTCTGTGGATATTCCACTTCAGACGTATACATCTCTGGGGCTTTTTTCAGTTCGTCCGCGCCTTTGATAACATCTAATCCGGTTTGGCTGAGGTAATCCATCACAATCCCACTGCCGACTGTGCTACTATACATCTTCTTGAATATCTCAAGTGCCTTTGTGCGATGTCCTTCATCGCCAATACTGGTCATCAGCCCGTAGTTGTCCAAATCATCGACAGAAGTAACCGGAATACCAGCAAGTGCACACGCGCGTGGCAATCCTTTTCCAAAACTCACACCCGTTAAAACATTCTGACTCTTCGGGTCCAGTTCTCTGACGAGCCTGCCAACCCATCCTTCATCACCGATTTTCAGCGGTTCACAGGTGTGCCAGATATCCATCGCCCGGAAATGCGATCGGTTTGAATCCGGGTAGCCGATTCCTTGCACAACGGCGACATCACCGGCATCAAACATCTCTTTGAGCAGTGCAGCGTGCGGGTTCCAACCCAACTTATCGTCTACGTCTAACGGGAACACATCTTCCGCTTTGATACCTACAACCGGTCGCGAATCGTGATAAATCCCACTTGTGTACGGGATAAGCGTATTCATAAAGTCGTTGCCGCCTGTTAGCTGCACAACGACGAGAACTGGGGCTTTTTTCGTGGTACGCATGTCAAGGTCTCCTTTTATTTGCTTTCAGCCGTTAGCCATCAGCCATCAGCAAAGAGGTTTTCCTCTAAAAACTGCCTCTTATTACTGACCGCTGACGGTTGAAAACCGACGACGCATTGCAGGGTTTTTGCTGGGGTGTTTCTTCAGGGTTTAAAACCCCGCCTGTAGTGGGAGCTGCGTAAGTCCTATACAAAAAGGTTAGCCAAGTTGATACTCTCTTGATGCCACAATTAACTGGAGCATACTGATGAGCAGTGCCTGATTTTCCGCTGCAGCAGCATCGTCTCTGAAATCAATTTCACCGTTCGCTTCCGCAAATTCGGTTAAATACTGACGCGTCGTATCTCCCACAACCAACGGACCGGCAAATTCAAGGCAACTCTCCACAAACGCCTCCGGTGAAAGCGGGTTCCCATTATCTTTCAAGCGTGCGATGATGTCCTGAATACCGGGTTTCGACGCATCACTGACTTCGCGAACCGCAAAGTTAACGCGGGCAGTCAACAAACCGCCGTCAATCCACTCTTTACCGGTATGCCATCCTTCTACAGTGGGTGGATCGAGCAGTTTTTGGCCCATCAATTGGGTGGCACTCGCGTATTGCGCTATCCCAGGTTGCGGACCTTGGAACGTCCCGACCAGTTTCAAAATACCCGTGACAAGCTCCGTCGGGCTTTTTACTTTCTTGAATCGCGCTGCCTTGAAGAAGTCAGCATTGAAGAGGACACTGAGAACATGGGATATATGTCCATCGGACCCCATGAATGCGTCTGCAAGTGTTTCAATAGCATCCGGGTCCTGTGGCGGCGTTACATTCCACGACGGCACTTGCGGTTCATCCGCGGCAAAAAAATTGTAGAGGTGCCTGGAGATGAATCTCGCGCAAGCGGGTTGCTCAACGATAATGTTGATGATGTCATCGCCGTTGAGGTTTCCGGTATGCCCCAAAAACGTTTTTTCGCTATTGTCGTGTTCCGCTTCGATGAATAGGAACGGAGGCGCATAGTAGCCGTGCGGATACAACGGAATCGGTTGTACGAATGTCCAGCCTGTAAAAGCGAGGGCGCAGTTTTTGATGTCATCCTCCGTATAGTTACCGACACCCAGTGAAAAGAGTTCAAGCAGTTCTCTGCCATAATTCTCGTTGGGTTCACCTTTACGATTTTCGTTGTTATCAAGCCAGAAGATCATCGCTGGGTCTTTGGAGAGTTCGAGTAGAATATCTCGCATTTTTCCCATACCGACGCGCCGAAACATATCAATCTGGTTCGTGGATGCGAGGATATGCTGGTTCTTGCCGAGTCCCGTTGCGAAGACATGATGCCAGAAGAGTGCCATCTTCTCTTGAAGTGGACATAGACTGTTCAGCATCCGATAGATCCAAGTCCCGACATAACCGCCTTCACTACCGAAGTAGCGTTCTAAAATATCTTCATCAATGGGGGTTCCGCGTTCGGGATGGACGAGGTCGTCAACAACGTTCTCGTAGCCTTTTACGACGTAGGCTTCCAGTTCGGTGCGGGTTGTTCCAAACCCTGCGCGGCGCATGAGGTGCGCCATTAACGCAACATCGTTCTGTGACATGTTCACCTCCGATACGTTCACTGTGAGGAGGACCTCACGGTAGCAACTTTCGACAGAATACCATTCTCACATTTCGGCTCCATTAGAATTAGATGAAACCGCTATTAAGGTTACACATATCCTAAATCAAAGCCAAAAAATTGTCAAATTTTTGCAGTTTTCAGGAACCGCATTTAGCAGTCTAAACCACAGAATTTTAAACAATTTTACCAACTTTTACACAAAAACCTCATCTTTTTACAAAATTATGCAAGCATTCCTCGAAAAATTGTGTCTTTAATAACTGAAAGGCATCATGTTCCACATTTGTAGTGGTCTAATCTTTCAGGACTTACGCAATTTTGACGATATGACACTCTGTTATCCGGTGAACTCTCAAAAGACAGAGACGTTCTTAGTGCACAGGAGACCAACAGTCTCCTATGCTACAAAAGAGCCACCTGTGCAAATTCCATCTTTGGTATCTATCCACCGAATTTGGATGATCTATGAGGGCGACCTCTATCACTATCCACAAAAAGGGAACAAACTATGAACGATATGAATTATTGGAAACTCCTCGGTAGCACAGCCGTTTTGACGCTCATGTTTTGTGTCGGAATCTTTCTCTATGCCAGATGGGACCTCAAACGTTTTGAGGAATCCCTCGGTGAACCGCCACCACCTATTTCGCAAAAAATGGAGTTAACAGAAAACCTTAGTGAACAAACAACCTTTGGAACACCAGTGACATTCAAAACTGATGAAGAACTTAGGTTTGTGAAACAACAAGAAACCGAACCCCAAATAACTGATATAGATGACGAAGAAGTATCACTTGACGCGGGCCTTGAGTCCTTTGACGCACTTGGAGATGAGAGACCCGATGCACGCCTTGAGAACTCCGATATAACAGACGCTGCAGATGATGCTTTCGCGGATTTTCTGCAGGAACAGATCGCTAATTCTTCGGGAAAAGATTCAGGTCTTATCGTGATTGAGGAATTGGATACTACGCAGACATCAGGTTGGCTTGAAATTGAAATTGAAGGGAACCTTGGTTCAGGGGACATAATTGAAATTGATATTGATACTGAAGGTCTCAGTGAAGGTGACTACATTATCATAGACAAAACCGGGGTCATTCATCGAACAGAATAGGTGCTTGTTAAATCCGTTTAGAAACCTTTCAGTGCCAGTGGTGTATAATAATTGAACAAAGAACTATAAATTTTACGATATTTACTATGAAATGAGGGTGCAGTCATGTTAATGACCTTAATTCAGAAAGAGATGATGCATCATATCCTGAGTGTGCGGTTCGTCGCGCTTCTGCTGATGTGTGTATTGCTCATCCCGCTCAACTTACATATCAATTACCATCATTACCTCCAACGCCAAATTGACTACCAAGAACAAGAAACACTCGAAGATGAAAATGCCCTCAAAGACGAAAATAGCGAGAAACCGGAGGGTATGAGCATTAAATTTAAACTGGCGACAGATACGAATCTTGAAGTTTCCAAGGTGATTCTTAAACCGACCCCTTTAAGTGTGTTTGCGACCGGTTTAGAATCCGCGCTTCCGAGTTACCTCGGCATGACCCGTAACGGAATAACGCGGGGAGAAGCGTCACTATCTACCGCCCCAATAGCCTTTCTTTTGGGACATCTCGACTTCGTATTTGTCGTCAGCACTGTCTTTAGTCTACTCGCATTATTGTTTACGTTTGATGCGGTTGCAGGCGAAAGAGAAGCCGGCACCCTTCGGATAACCCTCGCCAATTCACTGCCCCGCGATATCTTTTTGTGGAGCAAACTCATCGGTGGATACTTCGTCTTCATCCTTCCGTTTTTAATGTCGGTAATCATCGGTTTACTCGTGCTCGTCTTGCAAGGCTTCCCACTCTCTGAATCGGACATCTTTCTACGCATCCTCTCCCTTATCTGTGTCTCGCTGCTCTATATTGCGGTCTTTTTTGCGCTGGGAGCGGTGATCTCAATCTATTTCGACAGCGCCAAGACAGCCCTCATCGTCGCATTTACTGTCTGGGTGTTTGCCGTCCTAATTTTACCGCGTGTCGGGTTTCTTGCAGCACAAATCGTCGCGCCGACTTCAACAGCGGAAAGCGTCTATAGGGAAAAAACAGCGAAGCGATCAGAATTGCGGGCGGCCCTTGACGCGGAAAGAGGCAAAATGATGAGCGAAGTGTTCTCTGAGATGCAGAAATCTAACCCCTCGCAGGGCGGGACTGCCGTCTTCACAATAGGTCCGGAACACATGGAGAAAATGAATGAGAAGATGGCACCATTTGAAGAAGAGGCTCGGGTAAAATACCGGGACCTCGCGACGCAACTCGATAGACGTTATCAGCGAGAGAGAAAATACCAAGATACAATCGGCGTGAACTTTTCCCGAATCACACCGACGGCTTCCTTCATTTTTCTCGCGACAGATGCGACGCAAACCGGTCAGGCGAAAAAAAACACCTACTTTCAAACAGGAACTCGCTACTATGAAACACTTGATACGGAAATATTCAGCAAAATATCAGAGGGCGGTTTTGGACACCACAACATGGAGGACATCCCGGCTACCATGCCACCTCCACCGCTCGTAGAACCGACCTTAGGAGAAACGTTCCAGCATGCTGCCCTGGATCTACTGCTGCTCTGTTTCTTTGCGATCGTGCTAACAACCGTGGCTTTCCTGAAATTCTTCCGTATGGACATTTGAGAAGAAACAGACAACATGGTATAATACCGTTCAACCCATTAATCATGGAGACCCCCGATGGAAAGAGATGATGTTCAACTAATTCGCAGCACCTTATCAGGTGATGACGCGGCATTCAACACTTTGGTTAAAAAATACCAAAAGGGTGTTCACGCCCTTGCATGGCGGAAGATTGGCGATTTTCACTATGCCGAGGAAATTACGCAAGATACCTTCCTGCAAGCGTACAAAAAACTGTCCACACTTAAAAATCCGAATCAGTTTGCTGGATGGCTCTATGTTATTGCAAACCGGCTTTGCCTGAATTGGATGCGTAAGCAAAAACCTGCAATGCAATCGCTGGAGGGCACATCCGCGGCAGAAGCAGAAAGATTCTCCTATACCCACTATGTATCAGAGCATCGCGAGACAGAAGCCGCCGAACATCGGAGTGAAATCGTCAAAAAACTTCTGACCAGACTCCCAGAGAGCGAACGGACGGTCATGACGCTCTACTATCTCAGCGAAATGCCAGCGAAGGAAATTGGTAAATTCCTTGGCGTGTCTGTGAAGACAGTGCATAGTCGGCTCCACCGGGCACGCAAACGTCTGGAAGATAAAGAAGAACTTCTCGTACATGAGGTGCTCAGTAGTATCCAATTATCTACCGACCTCACTGAAAACATCATGCGCGAAGTCGCTGACCTGAAACCGACACCGCCTCCGGCTGCGAAACCGCTGCTTCCGTGGGCGGCTTTTGGGGCAGCTACCGTTTTGATTGTGCTGCTGCTGGGTGCAAGCAATCAATACCTCGTTCGGTTTCAGCAGCCGTACAGTTTTGAGGCGAAATCCGAACCGACAATTGAAATCGTTGACGCATTCATTGTGGTTGATATCGACGCAAAACCGGCTGTGCAGCATCAGGTTGGACGTGCCGTTCACCCAGGTAAAAGCAGCAGTACCGGTCTGCAAAACACTGAAATCGGTTCAACATCCAATACACAGGACGATCTTGCTAAGTTCTCTACTTCACAATGGAACCGAACAAATGGTCCCTATGGCGGTGCTGTACGCGATATTTTTGTTACATCTGACAAAACCCTCTACGCTGCTGCACAATCCGGCATCTATAGACGCGAACCAGATGCAACCGCGTGGTCACGCATCAATACCGATATACCAACCGGTGGGTTCCGAATGCCAATAGCAGAACATGACGATACCCTCTATATCGTTGCCGCTGATAAAATATTCGCTTCACCCGATAATGGCGAAACGTGGAATGCATTCTGCCCCCGACCAAAAGGACACCCTGTCGGCTTCGTTGTCACAAACGAAACAGACGCTCACAACGCACTTCCACACACTGTTCTGTATCTCGCACTCCAAGATAAAGGGATCTTCCGATCTACAGATGCTGGCACACAATGGCATCTCTTAACGGATGGATTGGCACCTAAAAACATTTATACAGTGGCAGCAGTTGGAAACACCCTATTTGCCGGCACCTACGAAGGGCTCTATCGCTTCAATTCAGGAACTTGGCAAAAACTGTCAATAGGACCGTCCGGTGCCGTCTACACCGTAACAGGCTTCGATAACCACCTTTACGTTGAAATAGGTTCTGATCCCTTGCCATGGGGGTCAATTGCGTCAGGGCAAAAGTCTGTGAAACAAGTAAGTTTTAGTGGCACAATAGGATTAAGCAGATTTTTCTACTCAGACGACCTCGGCGCGTCGTGGACCGAGATAACACACGAAAATAGATCCGACTTTATGCGCACAGCACTCGGGATGATGATTCTGGCACATACGGATGAAACGTTTTTTGAACCGCTCTTACCACAAGGCGTTGTAGCCGTAGACAAAAATACTTTCTGTAAAGCCAATCTGTCTGGCATTCATTATACAATTGATGGCGGTAAATCGTGGCACCCATTTATGAACGGAATCATAGAGACCGCAATACAGAAACTCGTGGCATTCAAAAATTGCCTTTACGCATATACCGGACGCGAGTTCCTCCAATCTATTGACGGTGGTGAGACGTGGGAAACCATTAGAATGAATGACAGCGATCGTGAATTCCAAGCAATAAGTCCCGAAACACCGTTCTTTAACTTTTCCCTTGTCTCACCCTTAGCAACTGCTGATGATGTCCTTTATGGAATTGTGAGTGAAAAGGAGGACCTCTGCGTTGCCCAGATCCCTGCAAGCGACAGTGTGGCAGCCCTCGTGCCAGACGCACCCACTTTTAAGCGAGATTTACAGTTCATTGAGTTAGACGCATGGAACGACGACCTCAAACAAGAACGTTCGCCGCATAATCCTGAAAAAAGCGATAACTTGTTAACGACATTGGCTTTTACCGAGACAGAACAAGAAATCGGTGGGTTTGCAGTCAGCGGAAGAACCTTCTACGCCGAATACAAGCGGCAGCTTTTCAAGTGGAATCGCGGAGACTCGGAATGGACAGACACCGGTTTAATCGATACAACTGAACTACATAATAACGACTTCAAATTAGCAGTTTCAGGCGAAGTCGTCTACGTCGGTAAGCGAGACGGAACACTCTTTCAGTCGCTTGACAACGGAAAGAGTTGGAAAAATATTACGCCGATCCTCCCGCTTCACTATGTCCGCCTCAAGGAGATAATCTTTGCAGGAAAAACGGTTTACGTCGTAACTGATAAAGGTGTTCTAAGTTCGCAAACCGGCGCACATTGGCGCGTCCTCACCGATAAAATGGGACAACAGACAGTTATAGACAGCCTCGCCGTGGATGGCACTACGGTTTATGGTGCTAACAATAGGAGTGGTATCTATCGCTTGGATACTGATGATCGATGGAAACAAATCGCACCCAGTATACCAGATAAAGTCCGCGATCTCGCCGTTAATAATGGAAAACTATACATCGCCACCCCCCGCAGCGGTATATTCCACATCTCACTTGAAACGCAATAGCATACATACACCTCCTACCCGTTCGTCTCTCTCGAGCTTTTCTGTCTTTGGCGTGTATCCTTTTTATATCCCTCCGGTCCCTACGAGGCTAAACGCTCGAAAGATAAATACCTGCCAAAATCCGCTTTTTTATTTTTTTTTCAAAATAGGCACAATTTTTGTCTGAAAATTGTGTCTTTAATTATAAATGCTAAAGTTTGGACAATTTTCAGACATAGCACTCCGCTGGAGTGCAAGAATGTCTACAACCCGTTTCTATTCTCACTGCGAAGCAATATCACGCCTCTGGCGTGAGCAACGGAAACCTCTAAACCGACATCCAACCTATAGAGGCAAAGGGTCGAAAGTAGGGGCATGAAAAATCGGGATCCTTGCTCCAGCGGAGCAACATGTCTATAGCACATTCATTGAGGATCGGCTGCACTCCAGCGGAGTGCTATGTAAAGATGTCTACGGTGGGCATAAAATGCTTTTTCGCGACTTAGGTTTCCGACATCCAAACCTCGGAAAAAAATAAAAAATGTTGAAAAACGCAACGTCCAACTGATATAAATTGTCCAAACTATAGTACGCATAGCAAAGGAGATAAAAAATGGGACACCGACAAATCCTTACATGCCTCTTTTTACTTTCATTAATTCCGTTGAGTGCTAAAGCGTTGCCACCCGCATCACCCGCCGGAGGGAACTATTTAGTCCTTGATGGGGTCGATGACTACGCTGTTTTAGACTTTGGAACTTTTGGTTATCTCTTACCGGATGGCACAGACGAATTCACCTTTGAAGCATGGATATATCCCACCACGCCGCCCGACAAGGATACAATGGGAATAATACTCCATCAACAGGTGCGTATGCTCATTGTGAACGATGAATTTCAACCGCTATTAACTAATTTAGTTAATGCACTAAATATCGAGCCGCCGAAGGGAGACCTAATCTTACTAATGAGTTCCTATCTTGAGGGAAAACCCGGTACGACCCTCCCTTTCCCGATCCGACTTGAGCCGAACCAATGGCACCACATCGCTTATCAGTTAAATGGGGATCAGATAACAATGATCGTCAATGATTTCGTAAGAACAAATCAACAAGGCATACCTCTCGGACACAATGCTTCGCTTCCGCAGGACTTCGTGCTTGGAGGGTTTGAAAAAAAAATTCGGAGACCTGTTAAGGAAGAACAGTTTTATGATACCTTCACTGGATATATTGATGAAGTTCGCATCTCAACGGTTGCTCGTTACGATGTCAACAAAAAAGGTTTTATGCCAGATGACAAGTTCAAAAATGACGCAAAGACGGTTGCCTTATGGCATTTTGATGAACCGGGTGGCGCCCAGCAATTTTCAGATGCATCGGGCAATGCACATCATCTGGTGGGTAAAAATGGCGCGAAGATCGGGGACGCACTCGCAGTTGAAGCCCAACAGAAACTCACAATAACATGGGGAAAACTTAAGCAGTGAAATCTTTAAAAAAAATTATCGTTATTGGCGTTGTTGTTCTCATTACCTCGCTTATGCAAATAGAATCCTTTGCAGGTCAGGATTGGCAAGTGATAACACAGCTCCCTACGAAGAGATGGGAATTCTCTACCGTAGTCGTTAATGATAAAGTCTATATCATCGGTGGTAGTCTTTTTGACAACAATGCGGGTCCCTTTGGACTTTCAACCGTTGAAATCTATGACCCGCAAACCAACACGTGGCAGAGAGGCGCGGATATGCCAACGCCACGCACGAATGCAAAAGCGGCTGTCGTCAATGGCACAATCTATGTCTTTGGCGGGTATAATTCAAAAGACAAGTTCCTTCAGAATTGGGAAATGGCGGATCGCGTAGAGGCATACGATCCACTCACAGATACATGGACCCGGAAAAAGAAGATGCCGATTCCTCGCTTCTACTTCGGTCTGGGTGTGGTTGCTGGAAGAGTCTATCTCATTGGGGGGACAACAGGTCTGGGTGAGGGACAGGAACAACGGATGGACCGCGTTGACATTTATGATCCTGCCGCGGATACGTGGGTGAAGGGTCCCAAAATGCCGACCCGACGCGATCCTGGGGGTGTGGCGGTTGTCAACACTCATATTTATGTCATCGGCGGAGAAGGATGGCCACTCCCCCAAAATCAGTTTCTGCGGAGCATTGAGGAATATGACCCGATAAACCGTCAATGGCAAAAAAAGAAGGATCTGTTAGAACTGAAAAATTGGTTCTCGAGTACCGTTGTTGGGGATGACATCTATCTAATTGGGGGTTACACACACGAAGGCGGCTTACAGCAAGTAGCAACTGTGAATGTATATCATCCACGGACGGAGACGTGGCGGGAGATATCAGCATTGCCAAACCCTCTTGACACTTTTGGCGCAGCGACGGTCAACGGAAAGATTTATGTCTTCGGAAGTCTTGGTGCAGATGGACAATTTTCTACAGATGTTCTCGTTTACGATACCGGATCTCGTGCCGTTGAAGCAAACGGCAAACTGTCCACAAGTTGGGGTCAACTAAAAAAATCCCATTAAACTATATATCATAGTCTATGAAAGTAGCTCTCGGGGCACCCAATTTATGAAATTAAAAAAATGTGATATACTTTTCATGTCACAGAAATATGATACTGTAACGTGAGTTTGATAAAAGAGATGGATTCTTGTAGGTTGGGTTGAGCGGTAAAACCATAGGTGCATTTTCGCTATACACAGCCTTCTGTTCTTGAATCACCCGTTGAGGTAGATAAGTTTAGCGAAACCCAACATCCCAAACCGTGTCGGTATCATAATCCGTTGGGTTTCACTCAGTTTTTGGTGATTTCAGGT
>JAJEET010000092.1 GCA_022820835.1 Candidatus Poribacteria bacterium | reverse complement strand
GCCTAACGTAACAACAAGCAGCTGCACACCGAGTTCAAGGATGCGTTCAATACCTTGCTCTAAGTCTGCATCGCCAGTAACAAATTCCCACTCTTCCTCTGAGATTTTAACGACATCTGCGTAAGGCATTACCTCCCAAATCCATCGCTTGGCATTACCCGCGTCATCCCAGAGCATCAATCGCAGGTTCGGATCGTAGGAGAGGCGGGCACCGCCTGCTTTTGCGGACCGGATGGCATGGAGCGTTGCTTCTCGGCTCGGTGAATGGCTGAGGCTGACAGAACCGTAGTGGAACAGTTCTGCGGATTGGACGTAGTTGATGTCAATTTCATCTGGGGTCAGTTGGATATCGGCACCCGGGTGGCGGTAGAAGGTGATATCCTTCATACCGTCGGAGCGTGTGGCGACGAAGGCTAAGGTCGTCCGCGATGCCTCATCTGCAATAAGGTAGGTCGTGTCAACGCTGTTCTGTTGAAGCACTTCACGTAGGAAATCGCCGAACGGATCTGCACCGACTTTGCCGATGAATCCGGCATCCATGCCAAGCTTGGCTAAACCGACGGCGACATTGGCAGGCGCGCCTCCCGGTGCTTTGACAAATCCAGGTGCTTCGGCGAGCGTTACATCAGGTGTCGTAGAGACAAAATCGATGAGGAGTTCTCCGATACATAAGGCTTTTGGCATAGGTTTTTGTTCCTTTAAAAGGGGGGTGTAAGGTCTTCGCAGATAGATTATCTTGTTTTTGGAGCGACTTGCCTCCGCGGAACATCCCACAAAAGCACCGTTCCATCGCCACTGCAGCTGGCAATCGTGCTGCCATCTGGGCTAAAAGTTATTTTATTCGTGGTGGAGGTATGCCCTATGAAGCTGCTTAGAAGTTCACCTGTAGAAGCATCCCATACGCTTACAGTTCCGTCTTTATTGGCACTGGCAACTGTTTGATCCTCCGGACTGTAACTGACATCTTCAACCCAACCACCGGTGGCTCCCGTAAGCGTTTTTGGAAATCCAAGTATATCAATAGGTCGCAAATGGACTTCGTTGTGCCCGCCAGTCAAGATTTTCTTACCATTGGGGGCAAAACTCACACCATAACCGGGGTAATCCGTAAGTGTTTTTATCTGTTTTCCTGTTGATGCGTTCCACAAATCCACCTTACCAGAATCCGTTACAATTCCTCGACCGTCGGGTGTAAATCGCACATTACGGACAATAGCGGTAGGTCCAAGTATTTTTAGTTGTTCGCCGGTGGTTACATCCCACACAAACACCACTTTGTCCCAACCACCACTAACGAGTTTTTGCCCATCTGGTGAAAAACGCACGCTTAAGATCTGTTTCTCATGTCCTTCGAGTACATTCATCAGTCTCCCGGTCTCGACATCCCAAAGACACACGGTTTTATCTTCGCTACCGCTTGCGAGCGTTTTCCCATCGGGTGAAAAATGTACGCTTTTGACTCTGGATCTATGCCTTTCAAAGGTCATTAGATGTTCGCCAGTAGCAGCATCCCACAAACGTACCCTGCCATCATCACTTGCGGTTGCGATTTTTCGTCCATCTGGTGAAAAATCAACATCCTCAACCCAAGCGGTAAACTCGTCAAGAAGTATGTTAATGGGTTTCCCCAGGGCAACATGCCAAAAATATATCTCTTGTTTACCAGCACTCACTAATGTTTTCCCATCGGGTGAAAAACGCACACTATTGCCATAGACAAAAGAATGTTCTTGAAGTCTTTTAAGGCGTTCACCTGTAGTGGTATTCCATAATAGCACACCACCACCAAACGATTGACTTGCAAGCGTCTCACCATCCGGTGAAAAACGGACGCTTTCGACCCAACCCGTATTCCCTTCAAGTGTTTTGAGGTGTTTGCCGGTGGCAACATCCCATAACCGAATCGTCTCGTCGTTGCCACCACTTGCGAGTATCTTGCCATCTGGTGAAAAGTGTACGCTTTTAACATCTTTCGTATGTCCTTTAAGTGTTTTTAGGTGAACGCTTGCAAACGCATCCCACAAATATACAGTGCCAGGCGCGTTGGAATTTCCACTACCCGTTGCTGTGGCAAGTTTACGACCATCCCTCGAAAAGTTGATGCAAGTAATATGGCTGGTGTATTCTGCTGTTTCATTTAGGAGCTCACCTGTAGCAGAACGCCACAAACGCAACTTTCCATCCGTATCGCCAGTTGCGAGTATCGTTCCATCCGGGGAGAAGCTGATGGCGCTAACCCCTGAAGTATGTCCCTCCAAAGTTTGTAAAAGCTTGCCGGTGATAGCGTCCCACATACGGACTGATCCATTATGTGCACCAGAGGCAGCTCTGGTACCGTCGGGCGAAAGACCTCCACTATAGATATATTCGGTGTGCTCGGTAAGTAATGCTAACTCCTGTAGTGTCTCGGCATCATAGAGCCATATCCCGATGGAACTAATCACGGCGAATCGAGTGCCATCCGCGGAATATTCGATGCCACGTATCGTGCCTTTGCCGATGCGTGCTTTGGCGCCTTCAGGTAAACTGAGTTGCGTAGACGGCTCATAGCCTACCTCCAACGGCTCTGGAAGTGGTCTGTCCCATTGGCATGCGATACTGGCGGCAAAGATTAGAAGACTACACAGTAGTGAAATTTTTCTTGTGTGTACGGACATGATGATGCCTCACTATTTATTCAAGAATAGGCAGAACTTATTATCAATTCTAACTGAAAAATATCACTTTTTCAAGTTTTCGGTGCTTATGAAATAGAGACGCTCAGAATATCTAAGTCGTGTGTTTAAAATGTGGTGCGCAAGTCTTGTGCCTGTCCTGTTTCTGCGGAACGGTATCCTGCATCGAAAATCTCTATGACATGCCGTGCATGCTCCGCTGTAACAATCGTCGGTTTGTCCTCACGTATCCAGTCTACCAGCTGCATAATATCCTCATAGACGTGTGCTTCTTGGATATTACGGTGCGGTCCGACGACGTGTGGCAGTTCTCGCTTCGGGGCATCGATCGGTTTCCCGTTAACTGTATTGCCTTCAATTGCGCCACCTGTTCCGTGGATGGCTAATCCGCCTCTGATGGCGTGTCCTGCGGCGGCACCGTAGATAAAACCGAAGAAGGCATCGCCAAAGTCGAGTAGGATAAAGGTGTTATCGTCCATATCACACGGGAGCATCTCGCCTCGGAATTCGCGTTCTTTGACGCGAACACCGGAAAACGCCGTCACGCGTTTCGCGGGTCCGAGAATACCTGTCATTGTATGTAGACCGTAAACGGTCATGTCGTAAAGCGGACCGCCGCCAGGTTTACGAAAATACCATGCCGGATTGATATTAGAGAGCATATCGTCGCCGTGTCTAACGGATTCGTTTTCATGGTATCGTCCGAAAGAGGAGCCGGTGGCTGCCCATGTCAACGTTCCGATGGCACCGTCATTAATGAGCCTGCGGATTTCTTGGTGAATCGGACGGAGCATCTGCCCTGGAGAAGCGACTAATTTTACGCCTTTGCGTGCCGCCGATTCAATCAGGTCGTCCGCCTCATCGACGGTGGTTGTCATCGTTTTGTTGAAATGCGCGTGCAGACCGTGTTCAATTGCGAGTTTGCCCTGCTCATAATGCAAACCGATGGGTGACGCGATGCTAACAGCGTCTACATGCCCGTCTGCTAAAAGTGCCTCATAAGTTTCGTAAGCGTACGGAACATTGAATTTTTCAGAGGCGGCTTGTGCTCTACCGGGAACAGGATCACAGACAGCGGTGACTTGTAATCTATCTTGAACATCGTCCTGTGTGAGATGTGGAAGGATGCCGCGCACGGAGATACTCCCGACACCGACAACACCGATCCTTACTCTCTCATTGCTGGTTTCCATGCTATTTCCTCCAATATTGGCTATTGGCTGACGGCTATTTTACCGCCACGATGTTTTATGTTGCCATCCGACAGCGTTTTTGAGTTTGTCGCAATTGATAAACGATTGATGTCCGTTGAGCGTTATCACTTTCGGCAGAAATTCAGGTTTAAAACGCGCAACGAGTTCCTGAGAAGGCTCCAACGCAGACGTATCATCTGCGTTGAGAAAATAGACATCGTGCGGCGGCAGTGTATCTGTTTTTTCCATAATCAGGCGGTGTGCACTCGCAACATCCTCACTGCCTACCCAGCACCAGAGCCACGGTGTCCAACCGGTTGTCGGTTTGGCGTTCTCTGCCATCTGTTTTCGGCGTTCTTCCGGACTGATACCTGCAGGACGCGTAACGTAGGTTCGGATGCCGTAGGCACGCGTATAACTCGCTAAGAGATCCTCGCCACAGCGTTTAGAGAAGCTATAAGAATCTTCAGGGTAACACGGGTGCTCCTCGTCTATCGGCAGGTAGTCTATCGGGATGTGGGTCTTGCTGATCCGAAAACCGTGTCCCAATGCACAATTACTCCCGGACATTACGACGGTTTGGACACCTGCTTCAATTGCGGCTTGCATGAGGTAGTAGGTGCCGAGCATATTCGTTTTGAAGGTTGCATCGAAAGGAATGCCTCTCTCTTGAGCATTCGCTCGCAAATCTGGATGGTCAACGGGACCTGGTTGTGCACCGAGATGTTGGATTGCATCCACACCTTCAACGGCGCGTTGGCAGTCTTCAAAGTTGTTCAGGTCGCCTTGAACAAAGGATAGGTGTGAGAATTTATCGGGGGGTGTTCTGCGCGACATCAGCACCAGTGAATGTTCTGCTGCCAATTCTCGGATGACATACGCGCCGAGTCTACCGCTCGCACCGGTTATCAATACTTTCATCAAAAATCCTTTCAAAAAATGAGTTGACAGGTATAGTAGCGTCGTCTATGATTGTGCATATTATAGCAATACAGCATATTTTGTCAAGTGAACCGAATCTGTGGAGGAGGACTGTAATGTATAACGCTGAAACACATTTTAAGAACCTATATGACACCGTTCCGAGACAATATGAATTTCACGAAACGACGCGGGAGGGACTATTCGCATGGCAAGCCAATTTCCGTCCGAAATTGCGCGAAATCCTCGGCTTGGATAATATGGAAGCCGATTTAGCAGGTTATGTTCCGAAAGCGGAGCAGCTGGAAGTCTTAGATATGGATGACCACTTCCGCGAGCGTTGGTATCTATGGGTAGAACCGACGGTGCCGCTACCGTTCTATCTACTCCGTCCGAAAACGATTGAAGGCAAACTGCCGTTGATTCTCACACCGCACGGACATAACCATCCGCATCTTTACGCTGGTATTGCTGATACAGAGGCGGACGAAAAGCACATGCTGGAAGGTGAGCGCGACATCGCGCGGCAGGCAGTTGTGGAAGAGGGGTATATCGCCATCGCACCAACGACGCGGGCGTTTGGTGAAACGCGTACAGATGCGGATAAAGCGGCGAATAATACGCACTCTTGTCGGCACCAATTGGTTCATAGCATACTCGTCGGTCGTACGCCGATCGGGGAACGGGTGTGGGACATGTCGCGCATCATTGATTGGGCAACAGCGAACCTACCAGTGGATGCTGAACGGATCGCGATTACCGGCAATTCTGGCGGCGGGACTGTCTCGCTTTTTGCCGCTGCGTGTGAAACCCGTATCGCAGTAGCAGTGCCGAGCTGCTATTTCTGTACGTTTGAAGGGAGCATCGGCATGATCCGGCATTGCGAATGTAACTACGTGCCGGGGATGATGCGACTTGGCGAGATGTACGATGTCGCAGGCTTAATCGCACCACGTCCATTCTGTGCGGTTGCAGGACGAGATGACGGAATCTTTCCCATAGACCACGTTGAATTCGCTTATGAACGGTTAAAGGACATCTATAGGGTGGCAGGTGTTCCCGATAGATGCGAACTCTTTATCGGTGATGGCGGACATCGCTACTACAAAGCAGGAGCGTGGCCCTTTGTGCGACGGTATTTTTCGGAATAGATGGGCGTTATCGCTACCCTTTTTTAATCGCCCACAACGTTTTCAAAATGATTTTAATATCCAAGCCAAGCGACCAGTTTTCGATATAGTACCTATCATAAGAAATCCGTTCTTCAAGAGAGGTATTGCCTCGCAAACCGTTAACTTGGGCCCAACCTGTCATCCCCGATTTGACGCGCTGCCGTGCCAGGTAGTGCGGGATCGATTCACTGAACGTGTCAATCAAACCGGACATCTCTGGACGGGGTCCAACAAGACTCATGTCGCCTTTGAGGACATTAAAAAATTGAGGCAATTCGTCGAGGCTCCAGCGTCTGAGAAACTTTCCGAGGGGTGTCTGTCGCGGGTCATCGGTTTTCGCCCAGACATGCCCGACTCTCTTCTCCGCGTCTGCGCGCATCGAACGGAACTTATAGATATTGAACGGCTTTCCGGCTCTGCCGACCCGTTCTTGCCGGAAAATCGCTTTGCCGGGTGATGTCAGGCGGATTGCAATTGCGATTGTAAGCATCAGCGGACTTAACACGATCAACGCAAACAGGCTGAAAACGATGTCTATCAGCCGCTTGATGATACTGTGCGCACCCTGGATCGGTGTCTCTCGCAATTGTAATACCGGTATACCATCGAAGAAGGTGATGGCTGTTCCGCCTTTGATAAATTCGGAGAGTTCAGGGAGTAGATTGATTTGGACGGGTACGCCTTCGCAGGCGTGGAGTACTTCGAGGATTATCTCATTCGACACTGTCGGGGATGAGATGAAGAGCGTGTCAAGTCGATGCTTTTCGACCAGTTGAAGTATATCTCGACTTTCACCAAGGTGTGAGATGTCTGAAGCGTCAGCATCTGCTGTTTCGGTGATGATACCGACCCATTCGTAGCCGCTATTCGGTTTCACTTTTAATGTATCAATAAACTGTTCGGCGCGGGCATCATAGCCGATGAGCGCAATGCGACTCACACCCACGCCTTGCGCGTGAATCGTTTGACGGAAACGGTAAAGCACGAGCCTTCCCAAAAACAACCACACAAGGCTGAAACCGGAGGCGAGCAGCATCACCCAGCGCGAGTAAGCATCATGATGAAAAATAAAAAAGAGCGCGGCTAACGTGGCGATCAGTGCGATGCCGGTCGCTTTGCAGAGTGTCCAGAACGCTGAAACGGATGCGTTGCTTTCTGGACGATAGAGTTTAAACGCCTTCAATGTCATCAACCAGATAATCGCCATCAGCGGGATGAGTCGGAAATAGTCATCGAGCGGCGGGGTGCCGCCTTTATGCAACGCGAGGACTTCAGGGGTCCAACCGGATTCAAACCGGACCCAGTACGCTACGACAATCGCGGTGGCAACGAAACAGAGATCGAATAAGACTGTAAGCGCGATGAGCAAATGATCGAGCGTTTTCTTGTTCATTGATTTCAGGTTAAACGGAACTTGCAAACCCGTGTTGAGGGCTGCATTCAGGTTGCCTCTCGTAACGTGAGTTTGATATATAGCAAATTGTAGACGCAGTGGACATTTTCGTAGGGGTTAGGTTGCCTAATCCCGACGGGCGAGAAGACCTCGCCCCTACGGCAATCCCAACGTTTTGTTTTTATCAAACTTACGTTCTCGTCGTATTTTTCCAAGCCGAGCTTGCAATTCTGCCAGACAGTGAACCGACAGATACCTTATAGTATAGCAAATTTGCAGGACGCTTTCAAATTAAAATCGGGCGAGATTTGAAGATCGGCGGACACGAATCGTTGCTGATAAATTTTGCCCAATGTGTTATGCTATCCTTACAGACTTTTGCAATGTGAATTTCGGAAACTTTGAACTTACGCCGAAATCGGAGGAGATACACAATGGCGAATCAACTGAAAGTGGGGATTGTGGGTGCACATCGTGGGAGTTCTTATGTGACACCTTTTAGAGCGATAGCAGAAACTGAGGTAACAGCGTTTTGTGACATCAATGCGGCGACGCTTGAAAATGTTGCTGAACGGTTTGAGGTTTCCCAACGGTTTACAGATTATGAAGCGATGTTGGATACTGTGGATCTTGTTGTGCTTGCGACACCTGAGAACCTCCACGTCCCGCAGTCGATTGCGGCGTTGGAAGCGGGGAAACACGTCATCAGCGAAGTAACTGCCGCTGTTAAGTTAGAGGAGTGCTATGACTTGGTCCGAGCGGTTCGGAAATCGTCTGCCAAATATACGATGGCGGAGAATACCTGCTATTCCAAGGCAAATGTGCTGATCCGCAATATGGTAGATTCTGGTATGTTCGGGGATGTCTATTTTGGAGAAGGTGAATACCTCCATAACGTCAAGTCGCTCCACCACGATGCTGGGGGTAACCCGACGTGGCGTTACTACTGGCAGGTCGGTATTAATCGGTGCAATTATGCGACGCATAGCCTCGGTCCCGTGCTGCAATGGTTTGGCAGCCGTGTTGTGAGCGTCTGCTGTCTCGGCACTGGCGTTAACACCGACCCTGAACATGCGATGGAAGATACGGTGATGATGCTGTGTAAAACGGATTGCGGTGGGCTAATCAAGATTCGGATTGATATGCTCTCGAACCGTCCGGCGAATTCCTATTTCAGTTTACAAGGGACAGACGGGTGTTATGAGGGCTCGCGTGGATTAGGCGCGGCACCGAAGATTTGGTTGAGTGAGTTCGGGATCAGCGAACAGTGGAGACCGCTCTCTCAATTTGAAGACTGCCTACCGGAGCGATGGAAGAACCCACCTGCTGAAGCAGAAAATGCTGGTGACCTCGGCGAGTATTTCAAGGTACGGGATTTTGTTGATAGTATCCTCACCGATACGACACCACCCATTGATGTCTATACGACGATGGATTTCACCGTGCCGGGTCTGGTTTCGGAGCAATCTATTGCCAACGGTGGTGAACCGATAGAAGTTCCCGATTTCCGAGAAATTGATCTTTAATTGTACCTTGCGGTTCGGTCAGGTAGGATAGAGGTTTCAATCACCTTTCCGTATATCCGCACGCCACTTCGTTACGTCCTATGGTCTGCTGTTGCGTTTCGCAATTTTGGATAGTGGATTGGATCCGAGAAGAGTAAAATTATTCTTCTTCGACCGGTGTAAAGACGAGTCCGCAGCTACTGCAACGGTATCCACTCTCCGGTTTCAATTCCACAATCGGAAAAAGCATACCACAACAGATCGGACACGGTTCGTCAATTTCCATGTCTGCCTGTTCCATATCGCCGGATCGGTTCTCAAATTCAACGATCATATTTTTAATTTTCCTTGCGGTTAAGGCACGTTAGTTGGTGCGCTGAAAATTCGTTTTAGTATCTCGGTAGGGTTGAATCAATTTCGGCTGCCCATTGGTCGATTCCGCCGATGAGGTTCTTGGCATCCGTAAATCCGTTTTGCTGCAGATAGGCGACGGCATAGAGGCTACGTTGTCCATGATGGCAGTAAACAACAATTTCTTGGTCTGACGGAAGACTGTCCACGTGATGCGGCAGCGTGTTGAGCGGTATTAACCGAGCATCTTCAAGATGCACAATATCGTATTCGCTCTGCTCACGGACATCTAACAACAGGACAGATGTTTCCGATTCGAGTTTCTGCTTCAATTCTTGTGGCGAAATTTCGGGGAGTTCATTCTGCATTATCTATTTTCTTCCTCGGTTTGAATCGGTGGTAAAGGCGCACATTCTGGACCCGGACATATCTCACGTAGTACTTCAAACGGGTAGATACCGGTGTTGTGTCCATCGTTCCAACTGAACTGGAGCGCGTAGCGACCGACTAACTGGACATCAAGCGGTTGAATATCGTCCGAGACTTCGATCAGTGTTATATCGCCGTCGCCTTGTGGTGCAAAAAGGGAATGGATATCTCTCCCTTTATGCCGAACGATGGCGCATTCGGCACACGGGCACATCTGCCGAAGATAGGTGTACGGATACCAACTGACATGTCCATCTTTCCACTCTATCTGAAAGGCTTTATCATGTTTTTTGAGAAGTTTCGGAATTTTACTTACCATAAAAAAATTATAGTATTTTCAAGAGAACGCCAATTCTCTCCAAAACTGCATCTACTGTTTCTGTAGGTACGGAACAGATAAACTCAGCTTCTCTTGCTCGCCAATCCATAGTCCTAATCTGATCTGCAAGGATAAACCCATCTATCTGTAGTCCTTGCGGAATTGCAATTGCAAACGGACTTCTTTGTTCTCTCGTCGTACTACGTGTAATTGGACAAAGAACGGCTAAGTCGGTTTTATCGTTAAAATCTCTGGTGGTGAGTACAATAGCCGGTCGACGACCCGCTTGTTCATGTCCTATTTTCGGATTGAAGTCAATCCAGATTGCATCTCCACGTAGTGGGACGCTTGTTAATCCTACCATACTTCATTGCCAACTGCGGGTCCAGCATCAATCTCATCATGAAGGTTATCTTCTGTAATCTGATCCAATAGATCTTTCAACGTATAGTTAGGGCGTTTCAGAGGATAACTCCCTTTTTCTTTTCGTGGGGGACCGAATGGTGCAGCTTGCACTTTTTTCTCGTGGGTACGATCCTCTGGAATTTGCGCCAATAGATCTTCTAAAGTATAGTTGGGACGTTTTACGGAATTGCTCCGTTTTTCACTGCACGTTGGTTCAAACTCACCGACTCCTTTCTCTGCACGGAACTCATCTGTCTGTTCTTGATGAACTGATCGTAGATAACAGAAATACGCTATCAAGATTGAGAATTCGGTGGAAGTGAACGTTTTTTCTGACATGATATTTCCTCTTACATGCGCGGTTACAAAGCACACTTATTGAATTGGAAATTGCCTGATAGACTTTTTAAAAAATACCGAGTTCGTCCCTTGCGTCTTCAGTCATCATCTCAGGTGTCCAACGCGGGTTCCAGACGACATTAACATTGACTTCGTCAACGCCGTCGAGCTGCTGCGTGACGTGCTGTGCACCGTTGATAATCTGCCCACCCGCAGGACATCCCGGACTCGTTAGGGTCATCGTAATATCTACGGTAGTGTCGCTGATGTCAACGCCGTAGATAAGTCCCATATCGACGATGTTGATACCGATTTCGGGGTCAATAATATTTTCTTTAATAGTTTCTAATACAGTGTCTTCGGATACCATTGGGGTTCCCTCCTATATCCTATATCGAATCAAATTAATCAATCAACACTAACAAGGATGTCGTCATCTTCAATTTTGACAGGGTAACATTCGATGGCTTCGACGGCAGGCATACAGAGCGGTTCCCCGGTTTTGACGCAAAAGCGTGCGCCGTGCCGTGGGCATTCAATCTCGTCGCCATTGAGGAAACCTTCGGCTAAAGGACCGCCATCGTGTGTACAAACGTCCTCCATCGCATAGAACTCACCATCAATGTTGAAGAGGAGTACGGGGACGAAGTCCACCTCGACCAAGTGTTTCGTGCCGGGGGGCACTTCATTAACTTTCGCAACTTTATAGAATTCTGGCATTACGTTCCTTCCAAATCTTTTCGGGCGTGTAAAACTTTAATTTCCCAGATTTTTTGCGTTTAAGAATGTCCTCCATATCTTCACAAAGCGGAGATTCCTTATTCATCTTCTTCACCAGGCCAGCAGTTGATGCCGTAGGCACCGGATTTGAGGACCTTCAGTGGCAATAACGCACACTTGATGCGAACGGGTCCCAAAGGGATACCGACCATAGCCAACATGTCGTCTTTTGTGAGATGCTTGACTTCATCAAGACTTTTGCCTGCAATCTTCTCTGTCAACATAGAGGCAGCCGCCATACTAATCGTACAACCGTGTCCAGAGAAACGTACCTCTTTAATCTTATCGTCTTTAACAAGCAGGTCAATGCGAATCTGATCCCCACAAAGCGGATTGTCTTCCTCGTGTGAAATATCAGGGTTCGGTAATGTTCCGTAATTGCTCGGATTTTCGTAATGGTCAAGCAGTTCTTCTTGATATATGTTCATTATTTTCTCCGGGTCATAAGTTTTTGTGCTCTACATAACCCTTCGGATAATCGGTCTACGTCTTCAACTGTATTATAGAGGTAAAAACTAGCACGGACGGTGGCGATAACGTCCAACCGCTTCATGAGTGGTTGTGCGCAGTGATGTCCTGCCCGGATAGCGACACCGTGTGTGTCCAGAATTCCCGCCACGTCATGCGGGTGGACACCTTCTATATTAAAGGAGATGACTCCTGCTTTTTGATGCGGGGCAGACGGTCCGTAGAGGGTGATACCTTCGATTTCTTTTAAGCATTGATGTGCATATTTTAAGAGTTCTTGTTCATGAACGTGAATTGCTGCTAAGTTTGTTTGTGTGAGATAGTCCACGGCGTGTCCGAGTCCGATCGCTTCAGCAATACTTGGTGTCCCCGCCTCAAATTTCGCTGGCAGCTCCGCGTAAGTTGACACATCGCGCTCGACCGCGCGGATCATTGAACCGCCACCAAGAAACGGCGGCATCTCCTCAAGCAGCTCCAATTGACCGTATAACACCCCGATACCGGTTGGTCCGCACATTTTGTGCCCTGAGAACGCGAGAAAATCACAGTCGAGTTGTTGAACATCAACATGAAAATGTGGCACCGATTGCGCCGCATCAACGACGACTTTCGCACCGACCGCATGTGCCGCCTCGATAACAGACTGAATCGGATTGATGGTCCCAAGTACATTAGAAACGTGCCCCATAGCGACAAGTTTCGTTTTCTCTGTGAGAAGGTCGCGGAACTGCGTGAAATCGAGCAGTCCTTCATCGGTTATTTCAAGGAACCGCAGCACGGCACCGGTGCGTTGTGCCAGTAACTGCCACGGTACGAGGTTGCTATGATGCTCCATAACGGTCAGGACGATTTCATCGCCTTCCCGAATATTCGCGTTTCCCCAGCTATGAGCGACGAGATTAATGGATTCCGTTGTGTTCCGCGTGAAGATGATTTGGCGCGTGCGCGGTGCGTTAATCAATTGTGCCACCTTCTCACGTGCGTGTTCGTATGCTTCCGTTGCCTGTTCTGAAATCCGATAGATACCGCGATGGATATTGGAACGATAGGTATCGTAATAAGCATCCATCGCGTCAACGACAGGACGCGCTGTCTGCGTTGATGCGGCGTTATCAAGGAAAGCCAACGGCGGTTCTGTCGCGAAGATCGGAAAATCCTTACGGATACGTTCCACATCAAGTGGACGAAATTCTGAGGTGTGCATATTTATTACCTTGTGCAGATGGAAGGATGGAAGGCACTTGAAAGGAATATCCAGTCTTCCAATCTTGCCACCTTCCATCCTTGCCCCTGGGCACGCTTTTATTGACTCGGGAAACCAATACTGACAGCAGACGGTCCATGGTCTTCGCACGCCTGATCTGTCGGCACATCGGTTTCAGCGTCGCTGGATTTGACAATCCCTTCCGACACCAGATACTGTTCCACTTCGTCGCCGCTGACATCGGCAAGCATCACGTCGTCAATCTGGACGCACGGCTGATACGGCTGCCGCGTCTTCTGAACCATTTCACGATAGTTGTTTTCATTGTTAATGATGTCCCTATCTTCATAATCCAAACCGTATTTAGCGAAGATCGCACGGACACCATTGCTCCAGCCACAGACAGGTTTCATGTAAGCGATAATTTTCGGTTGACTCATGGTGAGTTGCTCCTTTTTTATTGGTTATAAGTCGTCAGTTATAAGTTTTCAGTTAAGAGACCTCTTGGGATAGCACAGCTAACTGTCTCCTCCACAAAAAACCTTCTTAACTGACAACTGAAAGGTTTTTTCGCAGAAAAAACCGTACTGAAAACTGTTAACTATTATCCAAGTTTACGGGTAATTGATGTACTGAGTTCTTCTCGTACAGATTCTAACGGGACACGTTCTATGACGGGTTCAAAAAACCCTTCAACAATTAGTTTTTCTGCTTGTGTGTAAGACAGACCGCGACTCATGAGGTAAAAAACCTGATCGGCATCAATCTTTCCGGCAGTTGCGCCGTGCGTGCAACGCACCTCATGCGCCTGAATCTCCAATCCGGGTAGTGTATCGGCATGCGCACGTTCACTGAGCAGCAGATTGTCGTTCTTCTGATATGCATCGGTATGGTTCGCCGCCGGATAGACATAGATATTTCCGCCCCATGCAGTCTGTGACCTATCTTTGAGGACCGTACGATACATCAGATCGCTGGTCGTATGCGGTGAAAGGTGTTCCTGCGCCGTGCTAACATCTAAATGTTGGCGCGCGTCCGTGAAAGCGAGCCCTAACATTTGGGCGTGACTTCCGGCACCTTCCAAGATCGAGGCTTGGTTCATCTTGTTGAGCCTACCACCGAATGCAGCACTGACCCAGCAGAGCTGCGCATCTCTGGCGATCATGGCGCGGTGTGAGGCGAAATTCCAGACCGTCCGATTCCAACGTTGTATCTGGACGTAGGTCACGTTTGCGTTCTGTCCAGCGAAGATTTCAACCGCACCGCTATGTAAACCGCTTGCGTCTGATGTGGTAGAGGCGTTCTCCTCCAAAACCACTACTTGACTCCCCTCTTCAGCGATGATAAGCGTATGCGACAAATCCGCTTGATCGGCTTCCGACATTTTGATATAGACCCGTAGCGGCACCTCAACGCTTACGCCTTTCGGAACGTGTAGAAGGTAGCCACCCTGCCAGAAGGCGCCGTGAAGCGCGTCAAACTTATTGTGTTGCGCTATATTTCCGCTCTTTAGTGTTGTCTCTAAGGTCACTGCTTTGCTCATGAAGTAGTCGCGTAGCAGTTCCGGTTGCTCCTGCACTGCCGTATGCAAATCTGCAAAGTAGACACCTTTTTTTTCTAATTCCTCGCTGTTAGAGATGTGTTGGAGGTGTCCATCAACCTGTACAAGGACACCCGATGCCTCTGCATCGCTGTCGTCTACAGCTCCGGGGGATGGTGCGCCGTTCGTTGACAGACTCGGACGATACTTTTCGATATCAAGACCGCGGAGATAGCGTCGAGTGCGTCGCCAATAGTCTTGGGTCCGCATATCAACAGTACGTCGCCAGACATCATCTTCGGTCGTATGTGGCATCGGTAAAGACTCGTAAAGTGCGTAAGCCTCTAACCGTTTCTCACGCATCCACTGTGGCTCAGTCGCTGCTATTTTTTCAAGAAATTCTTTTGAGAAATGACCTTTTTGCAATTTTTTTGATCCTTTTAATAGCGATCAGCCATCGGCTGTCAGCCGTCAGTTTTAAGAGGTCTTCGTTTAAGAATACGCTCTTTTTGCTGAAAGCCGATAGCCGACTGCCGACTGCCATCTTAACCGATTGAACCTTCCATCTGAAGTTGGATGAGACGGTTCATTTCCACAGCATATTCCATCGGTAGTTCTTTCACGAGGGGTTCGATGAATCCGTTTACAATCATCGTGGAGGCTTCTTCTTCCGAAAGCCCACGACTCATCAAGTAGAAGAGTTGTTCCTCTCCGATTTTGCTGACACGCGCCTCGTGTTCGATGTTCGTATCGTTCTCGCTAATCTCAATAACGGGATAGGTGTCAGAACGAGAATCCTTGTCAAGGATCAGTGCATCACAGACGACATGCGATTTACACCCCTTGGCACCTTTCGCAACATCCACCCATCCGCGATAACTCGATCTGCCGCCATCTTTGCTAATGCTCTTAGAGGTTATCTGCGAGGTGGTGTGCGGTGCACAGTGGTAGACTTTCGCACCAGCATCTTGGTGCTGCCCCTTGCTCGCGAATGCAATTGAGAGGATCTCACCGCGTGCCCCCGGTTCCATCATATAAACACTCGGATACTTCATCGTCAATTTACTACCGAGGTTGCCATCGACCCATTCCATCTGTGCATCTTCATAAGCAAATGCGCGTTTCGTGACGAGATTATAGACGTTGCCTGCCCAGTTCTGAATCGTGGTATAACGTACCCGGGAACCTTTCATACAAACAATCTCGACAACCGCGCTGTGCAAGGATTCACTGCTGAATGTTGGGGCGGTGCAGCCTTCAACATAATGGACCTGCGAACCTTCGTCAGCGATGATAAGTGTACGTTCAAACTGCCCCATATTTTCACTGTTAATACGGAAATAGGCTTGCAGTGGGTACTCAACCTTCACACCCGGCGGCACATAAACGAAACTGCCGCCACTCCAGACAGCACTGTTAAGTGCTGCGAACTGGTTATCCGCGGACGGGATAATCGTCCCAAAGTATTTCTTGACCAGATCGGGATACTCTTTGACAGCGGTATCGGTATCGAGGAACACAACCCCGATTTTGTCCAATTCTTCGACGATGTTATGGTAAACGACTTCGGAGTCGTATTGTGCGCCGACACCTGCAAGGAATTTCCGTTCGGCTTCAGGGATACCGAGCCGGTCAAAGGTCTTTTTGATGTCATCTGGCACATCGTCCCAGCTGCGCTCACTCCGGTCAGAGGCTTTGACATAATAATAGATGTCATCAAAATCGAGTTGTGTCAGGTCGCCGCCCCATTTGGTCATCGGTTTCTGCCTGAAAATCTTGTACGCCTCAAGCCGATACTGACGCATCCAGTCGGGTTCACCTTTGATGTCGCACATCTGGTTGATGACCTCCTCGTCCAACCCTTTGCGTGACTTGAACGTCGGTGTAATATCGTCGTGGAACCCGTACTGGTAATCTGTACTAATTCCGAGTTCTTCTACGGTGTTCTTTTCAGGATTTGCCATCTTATTCTTCCTCCTTGATGCCGTGTTTTTCACGAATCGGATCGTAGCCTTCTGCCTCTAACATCTCTGCAAGTTCCCATCCGCCGGATTCAACGATCCTACCATCAAGCAGGATATGGATGAATTGCGGACGGATGTATTCCAACAAGCGTGGATAGTGGGTGATAATCAACACACCTAACTCTGGTCCGACCAACCGACTGACGCTATCACCGACGATTCGGACGGCATCGATATCGAGTCCGGAATCGGTCTCATCAAGAATAGCGATCTTCGGTTCAAGCATGGCGAGTTGTAGGATTTCAGCGCGCTTCTTTTCACCGCCGGAGAACCCATCGTTGAGGTATCGTCTTGCGAAAGAATCGTCAACGCCGAGTTGTTGCATTTTATCGCGAAGTTCACGCCGAAATTCGCGCATCGGAATAAGTTTATCGTTCCCGGAACCGTTGCTCTCTTTTCCGCGAACTGCGCTGACAGCGAGCCGTAGGAAATTCGCCAAACTGACCCCTGGAATCGCCGTCGGGTACTGGAAGGCGAGGAAAAGTCCGAGTTTCGCGCGTTCATTGGGTTCCAATTCCAAGACATCAACACCATCGAAAATCACTTCACCGGAGTCTATCTCGTAGAGTGGATGCCCCATCAAGCCGTTCGCGAGGCTACTCTTACCAGAACCGTTCGGTCCCATAAGCGCGTGAACTTCACCCGGTTGGACGGTTAAACTTAATCCTTTAATAATCGGTTTCTGTTGCACACTGATGTGCAGGTCTTTAATGGTCAACTCGTTGCTCATTTTCTAACTTCGGACTCCTTATTTATAATAAATTTAGAACATTTTTAGGACTTTGTTATTTATGAACGCATTTTTAGTATTTATCCGCCGATTCTTGACATATTTCGCTCCGGTTTGACGAAGTCTGATGCATTAATTTTGTGCCCCGCCTCTTTTTGTGCAACCGCATCGAGAATCAGGGCTTCGATCGTTTCATCTGGTACGCCTTCACGGAGTGGGGTGAGCAGATCTGTCTCTGTTAATGAAAAAAGGCAGGTCCGAAACTTCCCATCGGCAGTCAGGCGGACGCGATTGCAATTTTCACAGAACGGTTCACTCACAGACGGGATGATACCGACCTCATTCCCGTTGTCTGAAAAACGATAACGTTTCGCAGTGTCGCTTTTTGATTCGCCGTTCAGCGTAATCGGTGTGAGTGGGTAGAGCGCATCAATTTTTTCGATAATCTCTTTTCCCGGAATGTACATGTTGCGTCCCCAAACATCATCGGCATCCAGTGGCATAAATTCGATGAACCGGAGTTGATAGTTATTTTTCCGTGCGAAGGTCGCCAGATCCACGATTTCATCATCCGTGAAACCTCGCATTGCCACAGCGTTGACTTTAATCGGATTAAAGCCGCATGCCTGCGCGGTTTTCAAACCTTCAAGCACACGAGAGAGCACCTTCCGGCGGGTCATCTGCTCGAACTTCTCTTCGTTAAGCGTATCTAAACTGACATTAATTCGGCGAAGTCCAGCATCGTAGAGTGCTTGCGCTTGCGTAACAAGACCGATACCGTTGGTCGTCAAACTAATGTCTTTAATTCTTTCTAACTGTGTTAATTTTTTTATCAGTGAAGGGACACCAGAACGGACAAGCGGTTCGCCACCCGTAATTCGGACTTTGCTAACACCCAATCCAACAAAAATACGCGCGAGATGCAGAATCTCGTCAAAAGTCATGAGTGCCGCATCTGGCATGAAGGTCATATCTTCCGGCATACAATAGATACACCGAAAGTTACAGACATCCGTGACCGAGATTCTAAGATTGGTATGGATCCGCCCGAAGCGGTCGAGCATTTGTCGTGTCATTTTAATAATTATAGCCTCAAATTTATTAATAGTATATCATATCCTTACGCTTTTTGCAAGTTTTTTTATAGTAAATGCTATAAAAAATAATTTGGATGGAGGCGCGGAATTTTAACCGTACGCCGCACAAGGCTTTTTATTTTCCTTCCGTCAAGACCCCTTCCTTTAGGTAGGGGATGTAGACAGCATATCGCGTCAAAGTCGGATTTTTACTTGACTTTTGACGCATAATGTGGTATAAGTACTATTAGCACTTGGTTAGGGTTGTCACCTCTCTCAATCTCTGAGAGAGTCCTAACCATCTCCGTGACAAGAGACGAGAGTGCGAAGTGCGACACCACTAAAAATATGTATCGGTAGCAGTTAACGCTTAAAGTTTCGGAGCGGAGGTGAAAGCCCGCACGCTGTATTGCTGCTACCTACTTGAGTTTGTATCTCTCCAGTGGAGAGAGGTAGGCGGGGATAGCCATGATATTTCGCCATGATATGCCTCTTTCTCACCGCTAAACCATATTTGAGTTTAGCACTTCAGGGTTAGAGGGAATCGCCTACTGGTGGAGACAACGTAAGACGGTTAACCTTCGGGAAAACCGCTATTGTCTACGAAGCCGAAACCCCTACCTTTAGGTGGTGGGTGCTATCACTGACACATTTGTAACTCTCGTGTACAATAGGGTTATACTTTTGTAAACTGGAGGCAAAATTGATGAATGAGAAAGTATTTGAAGTCGGGGGCGTTGAACTTCACGTCGACAAACGCAATTTCGGATCAGATGGCGGTCCCTCTGTACGGGTTTACGGTGAGGCGGATGGCAAAGATATTCAGCTCCTCCGTTTCGACTGTTTCCGTAAGGACCCACACTATCACTATGATCCCTCCGGGAAAAATGATCAGCGGCATCTTGATAAAGCAAAGGTGCCGGATTCAATCGCATGGACGATTGAACAGTTAGGAGAAAACCTCGTGGAGATGATTCAGACAGCAGGCTATCGCAGCGTTGCCGAGAATGTTGATCAGGCAGCAGTTGTGCAAGTCCTGCACGAAGTAGAATCCTTGATGCGAGACGAGACTTAATTTTAAAGATATAGTTTACTGCATAAAGGAGAAAATAACGTGACGAAATCTATAACTTTTAGCGTGTCCGTGCTCACACTGCTGGTATGTTTGAGTGCCTTCGCAGGAACACCAATAGACTGGGGAAAATGGAAGGAAGGGGAACTTCTCCTCGAAAACCATAGCTTTGAAGAAGATATGGAAGGCTGGGAATTAGAAGATGGTGCCTGCTGTGACCGTGGCGGTCTCTATACAATGGAAATTGACAAAAACAATCCACAGCACGGAAAACAGTCGCTCAAGGTCGTTGGTCATAAATCGACCGGCACCGATTGGCATGCAAAGGTTAAACAAAGGGATGTTTCAATGAAGGCCGGTGAGACATACACAGTGATCTTTTGGGCGCGTTCTGAAAAACCACGCGAGGTGACACTGAGCGTCCAAATGCAACACGACCCTTGGACCTTCTATCAAGGCGGTGCCATCAATCTATTGGGAGATGAGTGGATGGAATACCATATCACCTTCCAATCCGGGGCTGATGTTGAAAGGGACATGTGGGTAGGATTGTCGATCGCACAATCGGATGTCGATTTCTGGATTGACAACTTCCGATACTTTGAAGGTGAACCCGAAGATGACCTGAGTCGTGATACACCCTTCCCTGTTGACCCAAAAGAAAAGTTGGCGACGCAGTGGGGTGAGATTAAGAGCGAACGGTTCTAAGGCATTTGATTTGATTTTGTAAAGCGCGGTCCTTCAACCGCGCTTTTTTTATTTTTCAGAGGATGTTTTATTTGATTCTAGTCCTGCTGATAACATTTCAGTAACCAGGGCGTTTAAACTCATGCCTTCTTGCGCGGCCCGCTGTGAAAGCTGCGTATGAATATGCTCAGGGATTTGTTGAATCCAATGTCTACTAAATCCGTTAGCAGAACCGGGTTTTGGAATTTCATCGCCAAACTCTTTCGCCGATTCTATCCAGCAAAAAACTGCATCTTTTCCATTTTCTATCGTTTCTTCAATTGTATCGCCATCAGACATGCATCCCGGTAAGTCTGGGAATTCAATTAAATAACCACCACCTTCTTCAGCGGGCAGTATGCTCATAAAGAATGGGTAATTTGGAATAGCGGGAAATTTGCTCAAATAGTTATCAGATTCTTCAGATGGCAGTATGCTCATAAGAAATGGGTATTTTAGTTCATTCATGATTCATTCTCGCCAACAATTTATCACTCATCATAGCAATAGCGTAGCAGAGAATATCGCGTTTGTCAAAACAATCTTTATGCTATGCTGGTATGGATGGCGGACGCGCTTTTAATTCGCCACGGTAGACAAGCAGAATCGCAACAGCAATGCATGTACCAACGATACCTACCGGCGAGAAATTACCGAATGAATCCACCAACAATCCAAGCAATGGCGCAAGAATGATGGTCGCTAACGATTTCGATTGCGCCTCAATAGATAGGATGGTCGCGCTCATTTCTGGTGTGGATTGCGCATTGAAACGACTAATTAATCCGGGTCGCCAGAAATTCTGGAGCATTGCGAGCCCAACAAAAAGCAAGATTATTGCTGGATACCACTCGAACCAGAGCGCCGGAATCAATAAGGCGAAGAGTGCGAGGTCTATCCACCACATAAAGCGTGCAGCCCGTTCGTCGCCACCGCGCCAATCCGAGATCCGGTGCGAATTTCGAGACGCAAAAGAAGATAGGAAGTGGAGGATAAAGTAGATGCCAGCCACCACCACTGCAGATCTTTTTGACGCATCCAAGGCTAAAAATAAGGGGAGTGCCAGTGCTGTCTGTTTGAGGATCGGTTGGAGGAAGTCTTTGCTGGATTTATACATACCCTCAAAACCCATACCTTCAAAAACGAGACGACGGAGCGGCGCGAATTGGACGGACTGTTTCAAGGCACTGCCGAGCATCCGTGAAACCGCTTTAAGCGAAAACTCGCTCTGTTTATCACCATCTAAGTGTGCAGGATAGCCGAAGAAGTTGATGATATTCATCGCGTAGGGAATGATCGTAAACCAGAAGATGTCTGTGAAGTTGCCACGGTAAAAGACCAGACCACCGGCGATAAGACTTGAAATAGCGGAACCCATCTGGGACCAGGATCGGGTAAAACCATATACTTTTGTTTTTTCGTCTGAGCGTCCTTGAAGGCGGAGCCAATCGAAGATCATCGCTTTGTGGGTACCGCTGCGAAACGCGTCGCCTAAACCAAAGAAAAACATGGCAGCGAAAAGCAGGAACAGCGATGTACTCTCAGCGAATATTGCGAAAGAGATGATATAGGCACAGAACGAAAAAATCATAGCGCGGCGTCTGCCGTAAAGGTCAGCGAGTGCGCCAGAGGGAATTTCAAATAGGTTGGTGCATACCTCGCGAAATCCGATCAAGATGCCAATTTCAAAATAGGACAAGCCTTTCTCAAGAAACACCAGATACAGAAACGGATCGTAGTAGCGTTGGTTCTTCAGGAACCCGTAAAGCGAAAAGCGAAATAGCATCGGCATGCTCCTGCCAAAATAAATCACGGACAGGGGATTTTAAGTCGTGTTTGCAGCACTGTTAGCGTGCGAAAATAGATCTTCGTACGCCGTAATTATAACCCAAGTTGCTACTAACAACTTTTGCACGTTTCAAGACAGTTTTTCAGACACTTTCCCCACCCCAGAGGGGTGATATGTCTATAGAAAAAGGTATGCTAACGTCTTGCACTCCAGCGGAGTGCTATGTGTGGAATAGGGGGCAACTTGCGTTAATTATAGTAAAATCGGAAAATATGTTTGCACTTCACACCGTCGTAGGGGCTGGGTTTCCCAGTCCTTACGCCTACGAGTATGCAGGTAATTACGATATCTACTATAGAATGATAACATATTTAGAAAAGGTGTCAAGGAAAAATGTAGGTCTTACGCAATTTTCTGTGTATTGTCTGCGTTTGGGGGGGCTAAGTCTATAGACTGGCGACTAATTCTTCTTGATATGCGAAGATAGCGGGCGTGCCGCCTGTGTGAAGGAAGATGACGGTATCGTCGCGTCCGAGTCTTCCTTGTTGGATGTGGTCGATGAGACCTGCCATCGCCTTAGCGGTGTAGACGGGATCGAGAAAAATGCCTTCTGTTTTAACAACGAGTTTGAGAGCGTCAATACATTCCGGTGTGAGGTAGCCGTAAGCCTGCCCGATATAGTCATCTGTGTTCTGAATATCGGCATCGGCGACGCGTGCCTCTAATTCCAAGAGTTCGGCTGCACTATTCGCGGCGGTTCGGAGACGGTCGTGTTTATTTTCCCAACGAATCGGCGCGATACCGAAGGGTTTCATTTTTAATCCGAGTGCTTTGGTGCCGAGGACGAGCCCTGCTTGTGTGCCGCCGACGGAACAGGTGTAAATCCAGTCCGCGTCAATTCCTAATTGCTGTTGCTGTTGTGCGATTTCGGCGATGCACCATGTGAAAGCAGCAGCGGCGAGCGCGGTCGAGCATGGCGATGCAACGACATACGGTTTCAGGCCCTGCGCCTTCAGTTTTTCAGCCAGTTCATATTTCACGACATCTAATTCGGGTCCGAACGGCGCATCAACGATTTCGACATCCGCGTCTGCTAAATTGTCTAACAAGAGATTTCCTTGGAGAATACTTTTGTGGTCTCGGGCGAGGCGTAGGTAGCACCGCAGCCCAAGTTTACCACAGGCGGCGGCGGCTTGTCTACAGTGGTTTGATTGTGAAGCCGCGCCGTGGACAATTGTATCCGCGCCTTGTGCGACAGCATCACCGATTGTGAAAGTAAGCTGTCTGACTTTATTGCCCCCGAACGCCAAACCTGAGCAGTCTTCACGTTTCATAAAAATTCGGGGGCCGCCGAGTGCTTCGGAGAGTCGAGGACACGCCTCCAAAGGTGTCGGAAAATGTCCAAGGCTCACTTGTGGCAGCTTCTCGACTTTCTCAATTAAACGTTCGCTCGTTTCCATTCATGCTACTCCGCTTCAATGACGACAGCCATTTGATTGACCCGTTTTCCATCCTTGGATTGTAATCCGGGTGAGACGACTTCGACGATTGTGCCCGATTCAAATTCACAGGCAAGCGCGCCCTTGACTCGGTGATGGTTCGGTGAAACTCTCGTTACGCCGACATCAATCGGGATGATCTCGGAAGCAACGAGCTCTAAGAACCATTCGAGACGTTCTGGGAGTTCATCGCCTTTTACACTCTTCGTAATTTCAACGAAGAGGAAATCCCGGATAAACTCGATGAGGAACTTCTTGAAGATGATGACTTCAATCTTTGAGGCGTGTTTCCTATCTTGTTCGGTTAATTTACCCGCAAAGCGTTGCAAATATGCGTCACACTCGCTCTGAATTTTCTCTACGTCTCGTTCATTTTCTGCAAGCAGATCGGGGAACAACGTCGGTGACGGTGTAGCGGTACCGCGCGTCTGCTTGAGTGTCTGCCTGAGACGGACATCGACTTCATCGAGCGTCTGTGCGAGCTGCTCTGTGTCAGGCGTAGCCCGTCCGATCTCTTTCCGCCATGCGATCACTTCGTTCACCATTAGGTTCAGTAGCAGGATTGCGATTTCCTCTTCACAGAGTGTTTTGGTGTCCCAATCAGAGAGATTGAGTCCGTATCCTTCATTGTAATCCCTCTCCAACTTGGCGAGTCGGTCTTGAAATTCGTTCTGAATGGTTTCGCCTTTCTCCTGATAGTAAACTTTGCCGCGTCTGCCGCCGGCGGTGAGTCCTAAAGCTTGGGCGAACTGTCCAAACACACTTTTCTCTTTGCGTGTTGAAGAGGTCTTACTTGACGCGGTATTGCCAGCGTTAAGTTCCGCTATTTCTGCCTTCCGTCGTTCAGCGAGTGCGCTCGGTGGAAGTGAAGGCACTTCGATTTTAAATTCAACGTTAGTATCCACAGCGCACCCTACAGATTTAGTAGGCACGGACGCGCGGCTTTGCTCGGGTTGTTGTTCAACAGTGGGAGGCACCGACCCCACCTGTTCTATGTCTTCTATCATCTGAGGCATCGTTTCATCTTCGGATGCCAGATGCTGGTCTGCATTAATACTCGCAGCGACGGGTTCTGGTATTTCCACGTCCGGCATAGCGATCTCCGGTTCTTCTACCTCTTGCGTCGCCTTAACCTCTGATACGGAAGATTCATCCGTCTCGCTGTTTACACTTAAAGGGGGTACAACGTCTTTAGCTGCCGTATCCTCTGAAGGTTTCGATGTGGGAACAGGGATGTCAACTGCTTCTTGCGTTTGGGGTTCGGGTTTGGATGCACCCAGTGCAGCGGCATCTTCTGGCGTGGTATCCTCTAACTGCTCGGTTTTGAGGGTGCGCAATTCGTCCAATATTTTTTCCATACGTGCGTAAACGGGTTCGGCACTATCAACAAAAAATGTTAATCGATAGGCATCAATAATCTCTGTCGGAAGACGGCGTGAGACGGGCGTATCGGTTAGTTCAAACTGCGCCCAATTGGCGAGTCCGCTCATCGAAAGTTTCTGATACATCACGCGTACTCGCCTCTCGGCATCGGTTAAATTCTGTACACTCATAATGATGCAATCACTGTCGATGCTGAATGCGATCTCAATATCCCGGAAACGCCCTGTTACGCTGTTCCTAGCCATGTTACTTTTCTCCTTGGAAATTTCTCTGTGATACATAATTAAGAAAGAACGAAAACAGGTTTGTCAGACTGTGTCGAATTAACCCAATTTAACGTTCCTATACCAATTTGCGTTACAAAGTTTTTCTGGTTCGTCTGATGAAGTTTAAGAATTTAATGAGGTATGGGTTTCACTTTTCGATGGATGCCTTGTACCTCAGTGTGTTTGAACACAAGTGGAGAAAAATCACCGTCGAATGAGCATTTTCCGAGTCGCTTGGAAATCTCCGGCTTGAATTGAATAAAAGTAGACTCCACTTGCGACAGGTTCGCCAGCAGCGTTTCGTCCATCCCAATACGCGCTGTGCGAACCCGACTTTTGGTATCCGAGGGGTTTGGTATAGATACTTCTCCCTTGGGCATCGTAGATATGAAGCGATACATTCACGTTTGAGGCGAGTTGATACGGAATCCACGTTTCTGGATTAAATGGATTCGGATAATTTTGGTATAAGCTGTTGACTGGCGCAAGATTCGGAACATTAGGAGTCCAGTCAGACGGTATTCGTTTTTCGACTGCAAGCGAAGTGCCTTCGGGATGCACGCGAAGGATGCGGAGTTGATACAAATCCGAGATATATAGGGCAGCGTCCGCTAACCGCAATTCCGATGGAAACCAGAGTTCCCTATTTTGGTAAACAAGCGACGAAGTCATTTTAAGGGTGCGCGTATCAATCATCTGCACACCTCTGCTATCGAGTAGATAGAGATAGTTGCCAGTAACCTGTGCAGCAATAGGTAGGACATCGTTCTCATAAGTGCCGTGCAATCTCGGTTCGTGGTTTTCAGATACATCCAGAACGGCAACGCCGATGCCACTCTCCAGTAGATACACGCGACCTTCTGCAAACGTAACACCTATCGCATTTCCCTGTGTTGCGTAACTGCCGATAGAACGTGGCACTGCGGGTTCTGCTATGTCAAAGATGTGTAACCCACCGTCAAGTGCAGCGACATAAGCGGACGATGCTGCTGCGTCAACGGCGACACGGTAAGCACTCCCAGGCACACGGCGTTCGGAAACGATGCCGCTCTGTTGGGGGGCTCGGGTATCGACAATAATCAGTGATTCGGCACAAAGATACGCGTAACCGTCACGCATCGCAATATCGTAAACAGGTGCCGCTGTCCGGATATGTGCCACAACCGTATCCGTATCAAGATGAACTATGAACATCCCTGTATCGGCGGCAACAAAACCGTATCCGTTCTGTACACGGACTTTGGTGCAATTTGCAGTCTCGAACGGCTCATGGAAAGTCCGGTTCTCCGTAGGAAATAGTAGATTTTGTGTCAAGATCCCTTGATAAGGCGTTGTAAATTCAAGTGTGTGCAACCCACCGGTGCCATTTGCAACATAAACAGTCCGTTTGCCGTCTTCTGCCTCTACGACATCAATGCCGGAAGCTGTGCCGCTAAATGCATATCGGTGTAACCATTTCGGCGATTCTGGTCGGCTGACATCAATTGTCTGGATACCACCTTTACCATCGGCGACATAAGCCAAGGTGTTCCAAACGACAGCATCGGTTGCGTTCCCGATTGTCGGTTGTGATGAAATGCGTCGCGGTTGCTGTGGGTTACGGACATCAATCATCTGGAGTCCTGCTTGTTGGTCCGCGAGGTAAACGATATTGTTGCGAAGTTGAATGCTGGTTGCGAATCCCGGCGTATTTAATCGGATACCTATTTCGGGATTTTCGGCATCGGTAATATCGACCCAGGTGAGGTTACCTGATGCCACGAATGCATAAGCGTCATCCGCTGATTCCACAATCTCGTAGGCATTCGCGAGTATTGGGACGGTGCTCTGGAGGACAAAATCACCGAATGGACTCTGGTCAAGAATATATAATCCGTGTCGGTCGTCACTGACGTAGACGGTCTTGTCTCGGATAACAACATTTAGCGGTGTGCCTGCTGTACGAAAGAAGCGTCTGGGTCGAGGTGTTTGTGAGTTGCGTACCTCGTTTTGATTGTAGACGAGGAGTCCGCGTGCTGTCCCGAGGACATAGAGATTGTCGCCATCCGTTTTGACGCTACGTGCGTTCGTGAAACCTCTAAGCGTTTTGACGATGTTCGGAGCCGTTGGTACGGAGACATCAATAACGTGTACACCTGCGACACCATCAGCAATGTAAGCCGTATCGCCGTCAACGGCTACAACGTGTGCTTGACCAGGCGTGCCGATTTCACCGATCCGGACAGGCTGCGTCGGTTCGGTCAGTGAGAAAATCTCCAGTCCCCAAGTACTCGCGGCATAAAGGTGAGGCACATCTTTTTCATGAATCGTCAGGTCGGTATAGTTGCTTGCGAGGTGGATTTGTGTCATCGGTTCCAGCTGCGTTTTCGGTCTGAAACCGGTAGGTAGTAGACTCGGTTGTGTGCGATTGCCAAGGGCAGCTGATATGGAATCTGGTGCTGTATCCGATCTGCTCTCACGCGGTATACCTATGACAAAATCGTCGAGCGTGTTCGCAGCGGTATAACTGAAGGTTTGTGGCGTATCCGCTGTCACCATCAGTATGATCTCATCGTTTGGTTGGAGCCCTTCGCGCTGAATATGTCCCCTATTACGGCTGTCAAATGTGACCGGTGTAACGATGGGGCGTCCATTCGATGGGAGATAGAGCGTTGTGGCGTAGAGGTATCCTGACCCCGTGCCAGTTATTGATATGTCGAGCGTTTGGGGTAGATTCTCGAAGTGAATATAGTACACTCCCCACTGCTCAATAGGGACACTGTTCGCCGCGTTCGGATAGGTGAAGACGCGCGGCACGGAAACAGTTACCCTACGGTTGCGCAAAGCATCATAACCGAGTTTCCTGTTTTGTGCTTGTACGTTCAGCCAATTCGCGAGTCCCCAATTGAGAAAGACATCCGGAAAACGTTCGCTTCTGCCACTGCCTGCCAAAGCAGTGTTAATTGCGCCCTCACCCAGGGTGTCTGTCCCGACGATATCGCGGATGAGTTCGCGGCCACCATACTGCTCGTAAAGATAGAGCATGAGCATGAAAGCCCCACCGTAATAGACATCCCACGTATTCGCGGACGCAAGCGAAACGCTCGGATCCCTAAGATAACTGTCGACAAAAATGGTGTGTACCGTGCCGTAAACTGCCCATTCCACGAAGGATGCCGTGCCTTCCTCTAACCACCGTTGGTCGGTTCTCCCACCGTTTTGGAACCAATTGACGAGATGCGCGAATTCGTGTGCGAGGCTGCTATAAAAGGTGTGTCTCGGACGTTCCTTGAACTGGAAGATGTCCATATAGAGCATCTCACGACGGTTGCTGTTCGGTGCTGTCGGTAATTGATCCGCGGGTGCGAAATAGCCGCCGTACTCGAGCCCAGATCCATTCATACCGACATCGTGCATCAATAGTATAATGCGGTTATCTCTGTCGAGTCCGGGTTTCCATTCAGTGCCCATCCAGGACCGAACGTTTGGATAGATGCGTGTGTCAAATTCCCGTGCGATGGCGATTGCTTCTGCTTCCGTGAGCATACCGCGCACCGAATCCTCAATGTAGACGTAAAGATGTTGACTTTTGGCGATACAGGTGGCTGTTACCTCCGCATCTGGAATGTGAATAAAAAAACGGTCTGTCTGTCCGATCTGAACGTGTGCCGCAGGTGCAACGGCGACTTCTTCAGGGGCGTGTTGCGCGAGGTGCTCTTGATACAGGAGCGGTGTTCCACACAGCCACGTTTCTCCAGTAATAGCCGGTGGCTCCGGAGCAGCGAACACGAAGGGGCACACAATAAAATAGATAAGACTAACGGATAGTAAAAGTCGCATGGCGTCTACTTGCTTTCTCGTGGATATGCGGTATACAACATTTGTATCTTATAGTAAAACTCGTAATTAATTATAAACCTGTCCTTGCACAAGACGACTCGTAGGGGCGAGGTCCCCTCGCCCGTTGGAACAAAAGTGTGCAATTATTTTCGGAATCTACTATAAAAGGTTAATATCTATTTTACAACGATTGCAGCGCAAATTCAAGCGATATACAAGTTACTGCCTGAACCCTATAGTTTTCTGTTCGCCAAATGGAAACTTATATAGGACTTACGCATTTCCTCTTAAAGTCCCCCTGATAAGGGGGATTTAGGGGGTTTAAAGAACGAAAATTACCGCTTCTTGCGTCTAAATGCTCGATATTTGCTCAATTTGCGTAAGTCCTGTTATAGTAAAACCTACAATGAAGTAGGCACTTTTCCTGTAACAAAAGATAGTTCGTAGGGGCGAGGTCTCCTCGTCCGTCTTTGAAAATGTGTCTTATTATTTTTAGAGGTCACTATAAATGGTGCTGGAGGATACACAGAGTTATTATCGTCCTGCTGATGACACACACTTTTTTCTTGACAGAATCTTCAATAAGTGATACCATATTAAAGGTTTTTTGTCAAAAATATGTCAGAATTGGGAGACACGCCAGATACATGCCAAAACAAAAAAGAAAGCTCCAGAATACACCTGCCTCGGATGTGGTTGGCGAAAATGATGTCTTACTGCGGGCAACAGCACCGTTGCAGCTCTGCTATTACGGGAACCCGGTACTCCGCAAAAGAGCCAAACCGGTTACAGAAATCACAGAGGCGGAACGTCAACTCGCTGACCAGATGCTGGAGACACTGTATAACACAGGCAACGGTATCGGTCTCGCCGCAACGCAGGTCGGCGTTTTGAAACGACTTATCATTATTAACATAGGTGAGGACGACGACGAGACTTACGAACCGCTTGTACTGTTTAACCCAGAAATTCTGAATGTTGAGGGAGAAGTTGTTGTCGAGGAAGGGTGCCTCAGCATCCCAGATGTGACGGCAGAGGTGAGACGTCCGGAGAAGGTTGTTGTTGATGGAATTGATATTCAAGGCGAACCTGTCCGCATTGAAACCGACGGTTTGCTGGCACGTGTACTCCAACACGAGATCGATCACCTCAACGGTGTGCTTTTTATTGACAGGATTAGCGGCTTAAAACGTCAGTTGTTGAAAGATGAATTGTTATGGATACAACAGGCTGAACGCCCTTCTTGATACCAGAACCCTGAGGAATGGTTATCAGTACGATTTTTTCTACAAAAAAATCTTTCAGTTGTCAGTTGTCAGTTAGGAAAGTTTGTGTGGCAGCTATAGTTAACTCGACTGCCACAAGAGATTAACCGATAACCGTTGTATTATATACGGAGGCTATTTCGGTGTAATTTATAAGCCGAAACTTGCTATTGAAAAGTATGTTAAAACTGAAACTTGAACCGCTCCTACAGACGAAACTTGACCAACTTTATGAATGCTTGCACGCATATCAGAAGGTCATCGTCGCTTTTTCAGGCGGGGTTGATAGCACATTTCTCGCGGAGGCAGCACAACACGCGCTCGGTGATGACGCACTCGCTGTGACGGCTATCTCTGATTCGTATCCGATCCGAGAAATGCGAGCCGCGCAAGACATCGCCAAGCAGATCGGAATCCGATTCGAGACCGTCCACACACAAGAGTTGGACTTGGAAGGGTACGCAAGCAATCCGACCAATCGGTGCTATTTCTGTAAAACGGAGTTGTTCGATAAACTGCGTCCGATCGCTGAAAAATATGACGTAGGAACGATTGTCTACGGCGCGATCCCAGACGATGTCGGCGACCACCGTCCCGGAATGGATGCCGCAAAACGGATGGGGATCCAAGCACCTCTGATTGATGTCAACTTGACGAAGGCAGAAATCCGCGAGATTTCAAAGGCGTGGGAACTCCCGACATGGGATAAACCCGCATTCGCTTGCCTCTCTTCACGGTTCCCTTACGGTATGCGTATCACGCGTGAGTTACTACGACAGGTGGATGCCGCCGAGCAATTTCTTTACGATTTAGGGATTCGTCAATTCCGTGTCCGACACCATGGAGAACTTGCACGGATTGAGTTGGAAGCACAAGAGATTTCGACGCTGCTTTCAAAAACCGTCCGGCACGACATCAGCACGCACTTTAAAACACTCGGATATGCACACGTCACACTCGATTTGCAGGGGTACCGTTCCGGGAGCCTAAACGAGGGCGTTAAAATCTCTTAACACTATATGGCCAACCAACAAACACAACCGCTTATCGGCGTAGATACCTTCAGTTGGAAGAAATGGGACGCTTGTACACACTGCGGACTCTGTCTACCCACCTGTCCAACCTACCGAGAATTAGGCTTAGAAACAGATTCTCCGAGAGGAAGACTCTATTTGATGGGGAGTGCCTTCAAAGAAGAGGACGCCACACCGCTAAACGAAGAATGGTCGGAATACATCTATCGGTGTTTAGATTGTCGTGCCTGTGAGACAGCGTGTCCGTCGGGGGTCCATTTCGGGGAACTGCTTGAAGAGGCGCGCGCCATCTATGAACAGAACGCACCACGCTCAGCAGCGTATCGATTCTGGACAAACTTGGTCTTCAAACAACTCTTACCGAATAAAGAACGGCTGGACCTCATCTTTGAATTGATGTGGCTCTACCAACGCCTCGGCATCCGGTGGCTGGTTCAGAAACTCGGTGTCCTGAAACTAATGGGGCAGCTCGGTGAGATGGAATCGTTGTTGCCGAAAATCCCGCCGCCGCAACTGAAATATACGATACGCGACATTACACCGGCTAAAGGCGAAACGCGATACCGCGTCGGGTTCATCCCCGGATGTATTATGAATCAGGTCTTCACAGAGACGAATGTTGCGACGATTCGCGTCTTAACAGAAAACGGTTGCGAAGTGGTTACGCCGCGGAAGCAGACCTGTTGTGGCGCACTACATCTTCACAATGGCGTGCGAGATGTCGCTTCAGAACTTGCCAAACAGAACATTGACGCGTTTGCGGAGGAGAATTTAGACGCTATTATTATTAATTCTGCCGGCTGTGGCGCAACGCTTAAAGAGTACGAAGCACTCTTGGAGAACGATCACGCTTATGCAGAGAAGGCGGAACACTTCAGCCATAAAATGCGAGACATCAGCGAATTTTTAGCCGAAATTGAGATGATACCACCAACCGGAGAAATCAAAAAACGGGTTACGTATGATGAACCGTGCCACCTCCTTCACGGTCAACGTGTGCAAGCACAGCCGCGCAAAGTCCTTCAGTCGATACCTGGACTTGCGTTGATTGAGTTAGCCGAATCTGAATGGTGCTGCGGGAGCGCGGGAATCTATAACATCACACAACCTGAACTTTCACAAGAGATTCTCGAACGCAAAATGGCACACATTGCCGAAACCAATGCGGACATCGTCGCAACGGGGAACCCCGGTTGTCTCCTTCAGATCCAACTCGGCATCCAAAAACACGGTTTATCTATGAAAGCGATGCATCCGGTTAATCTCTTAGATTACGCATATCGTGGCATCGATCCGGAGGTGTTTTTAGCGGAGGAATAGTGGAGGTCGGAAAGAAAATCATGTTTTTATCAGATAGAGATATTATTAAATATATGGAGACCGGAAAAATTAAAATTTCCCCGGAACCAGACCTTCAAACGCAGCTCGGTAGTTGCTCTATTGATTTCAGATTAAGCAACACCTTTCGTGTGTTTGAACATAGCAAATATCCGTATATTGATCTGCGCACTGAGATTGACGCTAACGATTTGATGCGAAGAGTTGATGTTCCCGATGGTGATGCCTTCACGATACAACCGGGTGAGCTTGTCCTCGCAGCGACCCAGGAGGAACTCGTATTAGCTGACGATGTTATGGCGAGGCTTGAAGGGAGAAGTAGTTTGGCGCGGCTCGGTATTATCGTCCATAGCACGGCAGGACTCTTTGATCCGGGGTGGATCGGTATTCCGACCTTAGAGTTGGGGAACCTCGGACGCATGCCGGTCAGATTATATCCAGGAATGCGGATCTGTGCCTTTACTTTTGCGCAACTCTCATCGCCTGCGCGGGTGCCGTATCAACTCAAACCGGCAAACAAATATGCCGGACAAGACGGACCCGAAACGAGTCGATTCGCCAAAGATGTTGAGTTCTCGGACGAATAATCAGAAAATCGCGGTCTCATAGATATGTGGTGCTATGCGCAAAAAACGGGCAATGCTATGCCTAATAATTTAGCAAAACCTTGAAGTTTTTCAAGCATCGCGTGGGCACAATTTCGTAGCTGCCTCAAGTTTTATACCTCTTTTTAGTTTTTTGAGTAAAACCTACGATTACTTGGACACTCACAAAATGGCGAGGATACAAGCCTCGCCTGTGGTGGTGGGGTTGCTCCCTGACAAACTGTAAACTTATTTTTACAGTTTACTATAACGCTGTAATTCGTGATGTTACACGGATTTTTTCCGTTTTCGCCAATTAATACCGTGCGATTTTCGTTTCCTGTTGATTGGCATAAATTTTGCTTATGTATTCAGTAAGGTGCTCGTCAATGCGTGAGTTAAGTGTTCAGTTGACGAACCAATGACATTTTTTTGAGTTATTAAAACTGGAATTTGGGGAAACCACCGGGCTTCGTGCTATGTTTTCCCTATGCCGTTTTATTAGATTATCGTCTCGGTCTTTGGATCGAGAGAGTGTATCAATGACAAGTTTCGGCGCACAAACGATGCCGAAATAGGAGGATATGTAATGACACCAAGTGAGGTGATCGCACTTGCGAAAAAGCATGATGTGAAAATAGTCGACCTCAAATTTATGGATCTGCCGGGGATGTGGCAACACTTCTCGATGATGGCAGAAGAGTTGACCGAAGACCTGTTTGAAGAAGGGGCTGGCTTTGACGGTTCGAGTATCCGCGGTTTTCAAGCCATTAACGAGAGCGATATGCTACTCTTCCCAGACCCAGCGACTGCTATCATTGACCCGGTTTGTAAGGTACCCACACTCAGCATCACGTGTAACATCAAAGACCCGATTACACTCGAAAATTATACACGCGATGTCCGTTATATCGCACAAAAGGCAGAATCCTATTTACAGTCCACTGGAATTGGTGATATCAGTTATTGGGGCCCTGAGGCGGAATTCTATCTTCTCAACGATATTCGTTACGAACAGAACCAACACTCCGGTTTCTACTCCGTTGATTCGGTTGAGGGGAGTTGGAATTCTGGGCGTGAAGAGAACCCGAACCTCGGCTATAAACCGCGCTACAAAGAAGGGTACTTCCCCGTACCACCTTCGGACACACTTCAGGACATACGTTCTGAGATCTGTCTGAAGCTCATGGAATCCGGTATTGATGTAGAGGTACACCACCATGAAGTCGGAACTGCAGGACAAGGCGAGATTGATATCCGTTATGGCGAACTCACGGCGACGGGTGATAAACTTGCGTTGTATAAGTACATCGTCAAGAATGTGGCGCGCGCGAACAACTTAGTCGCTACCTTCATGCCGAAACCGCTTTTCCAAGACAACGGTTCCGGAATGCATGTCCACCAAAGTATCTGGAAAAACGGGAAGAATATCTTCTATGATCCGCAAGGGTATTCACTGCTGAGTGAAGAAGCACTCTATTACATCGGGGGGCTGCTCACACACGCTCGTTCGCTCTGTGCAATCATCGCTCCGACAACCAACTCTTATAAACGGTTGGTACCAGGGTATGAAGCCCCGGTCAATATCGCCTACTCACAGCGGAACCGGAGCGCGTGTGTCCGTATTCCTGTCTATTCGAAGAGTGAAAAGGCGAAACGGATTGAATTCCGGACACCGGATCCGTCCTGTAATCCGTACCTTGCTTTCAGTGCGCTACTGTTGGCAGGCCTTGACGGCATACAGAACCGTATCCACCCGGGGGAACCATTGGATAAAGACCTCTATGACCTTGAGCCAGAGGAGCTGGCGGATATTGAATCCACGCCAGTATCTCTCGGTGATGCGCTTGATGCCTTAGAAGAGGATCACGAATATCTCCTCAAAGGCGACGTATTTACGCAAGATGTTTTGGATGTCTGGATTGATTACAAACGTGAAAACGAGGTCGATGCAATCAACATGCGGCCGCATCCGTATGAGTTCTTTCTCTATCACGATATTTAAATCGTGTCAAGATTCCCTGAAACCTATCTGGAGGTCGGATTCGCGTATCCGTCCTCCCGACGGGTTCCTAAATATTGAGAGAAGCTCGTCCGTAGTGATTAAAAAAGTAAATGTTGCCACACAACTCTATTCACATTCAGTAAGGAGAATCGCATGAAAAAGCTGGAATGTATTATCCGTCCCTTCAAGTTGGAGGAGGTTAAAGAGGCACTCAGCAATGTCGGTGTCCGAGGCATGACAGTCAGCGAAGTTCGTGGATTCGGACGTAGCCGTGGGCATACCGAATTATACCGCGGTAGCGAATACACGATTGAATTTGTCCCGAAATTAAAAATCGAAATTGTTGTCGCCGAAGAGAATGTTGACAAAGTCGTCGAAGCCGTTCAGACGGCTGCTTCTACCGGCAAAATCGGTGATGGTAAAATCTTCGTCTTGCCTATTGATGAAACCATCCGTATCCGTACAGGTGAAAGAGGTCCTGCCGCCGTTTAACATTCTATACTGTTTCCTATGGAGAGGTGGGCACCCGTGCCTACCTCTTATTTTTTTCATTCCAATAACGAAACAACCAGTGTTTCCATCGCCGGAACTGTCCCGACATCCGGTAACGACGACAGCGCCGCCCAAGTCTCATAACCACCCTCCTCTGTCAACGCTTTATCCGTGCAGATATAACCGATATACCCGTTTGCTAAACTGACCAGGAACATCGGGTTCGCATCAGATGTCGACTTGATGTTAAATCCTGTTTCAACGAATACCTCTCCTGGGAGTGCCACAATCGCTGCTTCACCGAGACGTATGACCTGAACCGGTGCTGTCATTTGTGCTGGAAGTTTTGCGATACGCTGGCATTCTCGGGCATAGACATCAACGAGTGCTTGAGGTATCGGCTGCCCAACCACCCAACTGAAAGGACCTGTTTCGTAAGCGTCGTAAGTGCCTTCGGGGACGGACAATACCTGCTCAGCGACTTTGAGGTCCTCAGCGGTAATCTGTTTGCGTCGGAACACTAACGTCGCAAGAGAACCACTGAGATCAAGCGTCCCGTGCATCTCCATGAACTGCATCTCGGTGATGAAATGTCCGGCGAGGACGTTTGCCATTTTCACTGCCTGCCGATGTCCACTCGCTGTCCATTTCGTCTGTCCACTGAAGTCGATATTGTTAATCTGTCCGGATGCGGCGTTCCAGAGGAGTGAAATACACGTATCGCCGAGATAGCGGCGCATCAGCCGATCGAAATGACCGAAGTAGTCCGCGGAGAGCGCGTTACCGTTGTCGGTACCGATATAGTGGAGCGAAAAATTCGCGACAGCAGCGATCGGCGTGCCGTCTTCCCTTTCGACGAACATCATCGCCAATTCAGGGTCTATGGTCCCTGTCGGTTCCACAAGATCGGGGTTATTGACCCCCGGATTCATGCGGACGGTGCCATCTTTCATACGCCAGCGCCGATTAAAGGTGATACGATCCTCGTTGACACTGGCGAACCCGACCCGGGCAGGCTGAAGTCGCCGCACAGCGAGTTCTACCGCATCAGCAATTTTTAGCGGCACCGACTTGATATAGGTATCATCTTCGTCAACGCCAAGCAGATTCGCAACAGCCACACCCGTATGTGTATGTGTTGCGTTCACCATAACGTGCGCTGGCGGGATCTCACATCTATCAGCGATGCGGGCTTTCGCTGCGTCTGCTATCTTCTCAGGGATCGCAATGAGGTCACACGTGACAACTGCCACGCGTGTTGAGCCGTTGTCAATGACGACGGCTTTAGCGAAAAGTTCATCGTGAACATCTTCAGCGTATCTCGGTCGAAAACTGCCCGGTATCCGCGCACCTAGCGGTGGCGTGATATTCGCAGTCGCGCTTCCTGCCTTAAGTGTTGTTGGCATTGTCTCTTCTCCTTAATGTGAAGATTGTGAAGGATTAAGATTTATCAAATCTTTTCAAGCGCGATTCTTTTTCGCTCCTTCACTTGAAGCAATCTCCGAATTCTGTTATGAAGTACTTTTCTCTCTCTTTCATCCATTGACAAGGCAAGTTTATCTCTATAGGTTTTTATCTCTGTATTCAGTTGACGAATACTACTGTTCAATTTGTCTTTCTTTTTATTTGAATCGTATATCGTAAACAGCCATAATGACCAAATAAAAAAATAAGCAACACCGGCTATCACAAGCACCACAATTGCGAATAGAAAAGCAGTTCCGACATCGTATTCAAGAAGAGAAAAAAACGCTCCCACTATCGCGATAAGAATAGGTACAAGGATTACAACAACAAACGGCACAAAAAAATATTTTGTGTACTTCGATCCACCGATCCAGAGAGCAAATATTAGTAATATCCAACCGGTGCCTATCAACGTTAATGAAACAACAGAATCAGTCATTTTGAGTCTCCTCATCACTCTTCACATCTTCAAAACACAAACTTTGCGGATCTCTTATCAAGTTTCCTTTAGGTTGGGGATATGAGACCGCTTTAGCACGTTAAAAGATTGACTTTCGTCGAAAAATATAGTATAATGATAGTATCAAGTTGGCAGACATAATCAGCATTACCGCTTGGTAGCGTGTCTGCCTACCCACTCGATAGGGGTTAATACTTGATATACCCTGCGAAACACGAAACATAAACTTTTTTCACGAATGGCATCAACAGCAAGAAAAAAGGGAACACCGATGAAAAAAAGAACTTTCGATGAAGTGTCGTTCGACGAGTTAGACGACGACGAAAAGGAACAATATTTCCTCTATTTTCACAAATTGCCCCTCGGTAATCTTATTAAGATCGGAATCTCACAAATCGCGCGTGGCAACTACCACAAACGGTGCAAAGAGGTGCAGCGTTATTTCGCCGAGGATGTTGAATGTTTAGGCATCGAACTCTCTGACTCCAAAGCCGATGCCGAAGACGTAGAGAACCAACTCAAAAGCATGTTCGACCTGGCGCGTCCCAACTCTGAATTAATCTTCGACTCTCCGGAGGTTCGCGACTACATTCAGCAACATTGCTTCGCAGATGTGAACTTTGTCGCCGAGATGAGCCACATTGCGGAACTACAACGAAACAGAAACCGATAAACTGACGCATATACGTCCGCCGAAACTTTTTATAGGACGTGACACGAACGGCAGGGCGGAGGAGTTTTGTGCCCTCTGGTTTAACTGGTAGTCCACAGTTTCTTTCAAACAAAATCCTGTTTTTTATTTTCTGCCGTGTCACGATTGTAGTCTTGGGATACCACTTGAGGTATTCGGTTCTCGGTCAATACAAAATGGATGGATGTCAAAATCGGTTTCGCCGTTCATGGCAAGTTCGCTCATAATGCGTCCGACAAGAGAACAGAACTTGAAACCGTGTCCTGAAAAACCGGCAGCAACCAAAACATCTGGGCACTGCCGGTGTCTATCGATAATAAAATCTTCGTCAGGGGTTTCGGTATAGAGGCAGACTTCGGCAGCCGTGGAGCGTCCGAGTCCTGGCATGCGCTCCTGAACATAAGCATCGATATGAGTAATATAATCCGTATCTGGTGTGCGTTGACATGTATCGGGAGAGACGAGTTCTCCCCTTCCGTGACGTGCGATCTTTACGCCGGAACCGAAAGCCGGGACCCCATAGAGAAATTCGCCATCCGCTGTCATTTCAGCAAAGACTGGAAACCGTTTCGGTTTGAAATAATCAGTGTCTGTGGGTTGGTAGTAGCACACCTGTTGCTTCGTGACAGTGAGCGGGAGATTCAATGCCGTGAGGAGTTTTCCTGTCCACGCGCCAGCCGTCACAACAACCTTTCTACCGTGGAACTGACCGTCATCCGTACAGACAGTCGGAAAATCCCCCTGCCAATCAATGTCGGTTACAGCGGTTTCCTCTTGGACGGTCGCACCGTGTCGTTCCGCTAATTCTAAGTGTGTCAGAACGCACTCGGCGGCGTGAAGAAAACCGGTATCCGCCTGCCAGAGGATGTCCATATCATTTGAGACTCGGAACTGTGGAAACCGTTCTGTCAATTGTGTCGCAGCCCACCACTCGGATTTAACACCCGCGGCATCTAAACTCCGCCGCACAGACTGTCCATAGGAATTCCTGCGTCCACCGAGACATACACTCCCCGTGATGAAAAGCAGCGGCTTTCCTGATACGGACTCAAGATCACGCCACTCGGCATAAGCGGTTTTCATCAATTCGGTGTAGAAAGGCTTATCATAGAAAAAACGGATGATGCGGGTCGCGCCATGTGAACTCCCGAAGGCGTGTCCACGTTGAAACTGTTCTAAGACAAGTACATCCGCACCAGATTTAGCGAGATGATATGCGGACGCACTCCCCATCCCTCCAGCACCGATGACAATCGCATCGTAGATGTGTGAGTTCATAATTGTTAACCGATGACCATTAAAGAAGCGGGAACGGATTGGGTACAGTCGTGAAATGTTGGTATCGGTCTTTACCGCGTAGGAGTATCGGTTTCCACGGACGTTTCAACGAATTATCCTCTGCTTGTTTCACTGACGGTGCGATATACCGAATGGTTAGTCCACATCGTCGCCTCGTCGAATGGTTCGGTAAGCTGCCGTGTATGATCTGTCCATGATGGATGGACATCTCTCCAGCTTTCAATATCAGATCAAAAGCGGTCTCTGCTTCCGCTTCGGTGACGGATACTTCCTGATTAATGCTGAGGAGGTTGCCTGCCTGTTCGGATTTTCCGTGTTCTTGGATACCACGCTGATGGCTTCCGGGAATTACCTGCATGCAACCGTTGCCTGGATCGCTATCGTCTATGGCATACCAAGCGGTAATCGCATCTGGCGGTTCGAGTCCCCAGTACGTTACGTCTTGATGCCAGGCGACGAACTTCTCACGGGGTCCGTATTTACAAAAAAAATGCGTGGCTAATAGCATTATATCGGGACCGATGAGTGCCTCAATAACATCTACGATCTTAGGGTGTATGGAGAGCTCCCAAATGAATTGGTGGTCAAAATGCCAGTCGATAAGACCGATTTCGCATTTTTCTTTGCCGACTTCTGCTTCTAACGCATCGTAGGCGTGCTGATAGCGGACTGCTTCGGCAGTATCAGCGACACGGATACCTGTCAAGAAGCCGTCTTTTCGGTAGTTTTCAAGGAGTCGTCCGTTTGTCATTTCCATTTTTTAAAGACCTCCCTTACGAAAGTTCAGGAAGTTTGCACTGTTGAAACCACTGCGAATCTTCAGGTGGCGATTCGTCCGGATTTTTCATCGTTTCAAAGGTTTTCAATGCAGGTGTTACCGTCTCTGTCCAGATATGCTCGATTTCTTGGAAAGTTACAGGACGGCGTTCAGAAATATCCTGTTTTGCGTAATCCTCCAACAATTCCGCCATCTTTTTACCGAGCCATGCGACTTCATCGTTCACCATGCGTTCACCGATGCGTCGGTCTGATTCATAAGCGTTTCTGCCCATGGCGAAGTGCGGTCCTTGTGCGTCCGCTTCAGGCATACGCGACATATCGACGCATTCGGGTTCCAATGCCCAGAGGAGCGAAGTTTCAACTCTACCTGCGTGATCTCCGCCGTTACCCTGTCGGTCGAAACCGGGTGTGTTCGCCTCAAAGTCTGGGAGTCCGTAAAGTCGCATAGTAAAGTGTGGCTGAATTAACGTCAGAAGTGTTTTGAGGTCTTGCCAGTTGGGTCCGTAGTGTCCTGTAAGGAAGATGGCGGCATGGAATCCGAGCGCATCGGCGGCACGGACGTGGTAGCAAACGTTTTTGAAGTGTTGCCATGCCGACATTGCGGTGAGCCAACTCCGTACTTCGCCGACATTCTGATGGGCCCAGTTCGCATACATGCCGTGTTCATGGATATGCCAATAGTCCGGCGGGGCGACGATGCCACCGTGTGCATGTGCCGTACGGCAAGCGATCGCATGCGCCTTGAGCGCATCCAACCCGACTGTGTTTTGAGGGCCGTGCGGTTCGCAGAGTCCATAAGTGAAATACACGGCGGGACATTCATTGAATGCTGCTTCTAACTCATCGGGGAACATCCGTTCCCAACGCACCTCTTTTCGCATTACGGTTTCCTCTTTTTAATTTTGTCTATCCCAATCTTTGAAAACAACGCCACATTTCGGGCATTGCGTTGACCATCCGATTTGTCGCTGTCCGCAATTCGGACAGATATATCTAACACCTTTCTGATACGCATACATCCAAATTCCCGCTATTACAAGCAGTGATAATAAAAATAGGGTTGTTTCCATTTTCTTTTAACTTCGGTTCTCCACGGTAACTTGGAAGTCGGTTCCGCATCTAAGAAGCGGATTGCTGGTTACTGACGCTTAAAATTCGACAGATTTTCTTGGCACCAGTCAAGCGCGGTTGCAATTCAAATGCCATTTTCAAAACGGTTCGCGCTTCTGGATACCGGTCAATCTCAACATAAAATTCGGCGATTTTTTTGTATATCCACGCCGTTTCCCGCTTCGGAAGTTTTAACGCCCGGATTTTCGTCAACGGAATGTGAGAAGTTTGATGGTAACCTTCAATGCTAAAATGGTAAAGATAGATATATTTGAGTCTGTCCTTGACTTCGCTGATAAAGTGTCTGAAGCAGGGACGTTTTACTTCTGCTGATAAAAGAGATTCGTATATCAACATCGCCTGCTCAATTTTTCGGTGTCGTTCAAGGATAGAAGAGGCATCTCCGTTAGAAAATCCGAGTTTTTGGTAGGCTTCGGCAATGAGAAATTCGCAATCGCGGCTCTCTTCGTAACTTAGGAAGTCGTCAATCCGCCACGCTTTCCCAGTTTCTTCGGAGTGGTAGCGGAGCTGCTCATACATGGAAATTCCGGTTTCGTAGTTTTGATGGAGCAGTGCTTCGAGTAACAGTTCTAACTTGGCGTAGCTCTGGTTGAGTCTATTGAGTCTGTCGAGATAAGTTTCGTGTTGTAGGGTGCCGTTTGCGAACCCATCTTGAAAAGACTGCTGCCGTTCGATCGTCCGTAGGACTCGGTCGTAATCGGATTTCTGTTTCTTATTCTGGAGTGTGCTATAGGCGTTACAGACTTCGCGGAACATCTTTTCCGCAAAAGCGGTCCGCTCAGGATTTTTGTCGGGATGATAGCGCTTGGCCAGTTTTCGGAACGCGCTCTTTATTTCGGTGGCGTTTGCGTCACGCCTAACCTCTAAGATTTGGTAGTAATCTGGAATTTGCATTGTCAATACGATGTTCCTGAAAGATATGGTACTTATAATTCCATATATCCCAGAATTTGTCAAGCGGAAATTCAGTTTGCCTGAACGAACTAAAGAAAAATAATTTCACGCTTGACCTAAAATCGCTGATATGCTACACTGCTCGGAAAATTACGGAAACGGAGTTCGGAAAACGTGAATTCGCCCAACCGTCCAAATCAGGACGCACTTTATCAAGCACTCAATATCTACTGTGATGCCATGCGTCCTTTTATTCTTAGAAACCTAAAAACCGTGCAAGGCTTATCACCAGAAGATCGCTTTCAAAACGAAGCGGATATAGACTTTGGTGACTTTCCACACCTCTTCAGAAAGTACTGGCACGATGTTTTTAAACATCGCTTTGATCCAGATCGGGATGTTCGCAGTGCTGTGGGTATAATAACTGAAGCGCGGAATAACACTTTTCACACTGAAACAGAAGACCTCGCGTTAGGATATGCTTTAGCTCGACTCCATGAAATCGCAGACATGCTCGGACAAATCAATGCCCCAGAACAGAAAGGTGAAGTTGAAACCATCCGAGACAGGTTATTCGCCAAGGCAACATCCCCCTCGGAAACCAAACCGAAGCTCCCACGAAGAAAAACTGCAGACCTAAAATCATGGCGCGATGTGATACGGCCCAATGCCGATGTTATTCAAGGCACATTCCGAAAGTCAGAATTCGCCGCGGACCTTCAAGAGGTATTTGAGGGTAGGGCTAAGACACCCGAATACGGCGAAACCGAAATCTTCTTCAATCAGACATACATCACGCCCGGACTCCGGCAATTGTTAGTCAACACCTTGAAACGCCTCGGCGGTAAAGATGGCGATCCTGTTATCCAACTCAAAACCGGCTTCGGCGGCGGGAAAACCCATAGTCTCATCGCGCTTTATCACCTCGTTACCGGAATTAACATCCTAACGGAACTTCCAGCAGCGGATAAGTACGCGCGACTCCGGGCAGAAATTGATGACATCCTAAACGAGGCAGGCTGCGATGCCGACACACTCCTTAATGCTAACGTTTCTGTTCTTGTCGGCACCTATCTTTCTACCACCGATGCAGATGAAACCCAACAAGGTGACCCACTCAATACACTCTGGGGAAAAATGGCGGATCAACTCGGCGGGCAGGATGCCTATAATATCATACGGCGAGCTGCGCTTGAACGCTCCGCTCCGGGTGGAAACCAGTTGGATGCCCTGTTTGAACACGTCGGTCCCTCTGTTATTCTAATGGATGAACTCGTCGCTTATGTCCGTAACGTACAAGGTGTTACACAAGAGAGCATTTATACCTTTTTTCAAGCCGTTACCGAGTCTGTAAAGAGAACCAAAAATGTTACACTCGTAGCAACGCTGCCAGAGGGACAAATCCAAGCCGGTGGTGAAGGGGGCATGACTGTTCTGGATACCCTCGAGTCTATTCTGGAAAGGGTGGACGCTGTCTCAATACCTTTAGAAGTGGATAACGCATTCGAGGTGGTGCGTAGGCGATTGTTTAGTAATATGACTGACGACGAACAGACAGAACGCGACTTGACGTGCGAAGCGTTCCGCAGGATGTATCAGAACTCGCGCAGTGAATATCCAAATAATGTTAGCGATCAACACTACCTGCAACGAATGAAAGACTGCTACCCGATCCATCCCGAAATATTCGATCGACTCTTTGAGGATTGGGCAGTTATTCCCGGATTTCAACGCACCCGCGGTGTACTACGCATCATGGCGACTTGCATCTCCCGCCTCTACCAAGAACAGGATCCGTCCCTGTTGATAATGCCCGCAAACCTTGCGCTTGATGATCCCGCACTCGCCGATGAATTCACAAGACTGCTTGCAAGAGCTGGCGGAAATTGGGACCCCGTCGTAAAAGAAGTGGACAGCCACGGCTCCCGGACCGACCAGATTGATCAAAGTTCTCAAAGTTTCATTGAAGTGGGTAGCGCAGCGCGTCGAGTCGCCCGCACTGTTTTCCTCGGTAGTGCAACCGGACGCGCTGTCAAAGGTGTTACGATGCGTCAGATTCATCTCGGAGTTGTCGAACCCGGACAAGGCGTTGCAGTTTACAATGACGCACTCAACAGAATGACGGGCAACCTCTATTTTCTCTATAATCTTGATGATAGATACTACTTCCATACGCAAGAAAATTTGAACAAGGTCGCCATAGATCGCGCGGCAGCGTACACCGAAGACGATATCCACAGTGAAATTGTCTCACGATTACAAAGGGCAATCGGCCGCGATTCGAGCGTTCAAATCTGCCCAACATCTTCTGACCTCGTAAAGGATTCGGAGACGATTCAGTACGTCATTCTGCCACCACAGGCATCTCTACCCAGCCGCGACAAGGAGACCGATATAGCAAGCGAGGCTGCACGCAAGATTCTCAAATACAGTGGACAGGATGAAAAGCAACGTACCTTCAGAAACACGCTCCTCTTCATCGCAGCACGGCGAGACGACATCCGAGAACTCAGAAACCTTATAAAAAATTATCTCGCGTGGAACTCCATCATGAACGGAGACCTCCTACACGGCGCACTCACCCCCCTTGAAGGTGAAAGGTTAGATCAAACAAAAGAAAATCTCGAAGCTGCTGAAGACGCGGTAACAAACGCCTTGTTCAAGGCATATCGATGGGCACTCACACCCTCCCAAACGGACGAGCGAGAGGCTGCCTACAACTTCTCTACCGCTGAGACAAGACCCGAAGATGGCAGAATTATGAAGCGTCTCCGAGACAAATTCATTGACGACGATTCAATTGTCACAAAAATTGACCCCGATATCTTTGCTGCAAAACTGCAACAATACGTCTGGAGTAGCGATACCTACCAAGACCACATTGAAATAGAACGCCTCTGGGAACTCATGGCACAAAACGTCTACATGCCACGATTGAAAGATCGGAACGTCTTGGCGACGTGCATTAGAGCCGGAGTCGAAGCAGGCATCTTTGGATACGCCAGGGCGTATCAGGATGGCGACTACCGCAACGTCCGATTTGAAGAACAGGTCGGTGGTCTCCGGATAGAAAAGGGTACTACCGCTGTCCTCATAACCCCTGAACTGGCGAAGTTACGCAAGGAAGAAAGAGATAAGCAGCAGAAACCGCCGGACACTCCCGAACCAGCACCAGACACAGGAGAGCAGACAGGAGATGATCCGAATGACGGTTTGGTCGAACCACCACAAGCAAAGGGACCCACACACGTTGTTGTTACGAAGGCGCTGCAGTTAGAACTCTCTTTTAGCAATGAGATTGACAGCATCCAAGACGAGATTGCCCGGACCCTGAAAGACGATGGCGGGACAGTGAAAGTCGAAATCATCGTTACCGCCAACAAATCAGACGGCTTTTCGGAAAACACCACCCGCGCAGTGAAGCAAAACAGCGAACACCTCAACGCAGAATTCAAAAGCGATTAACCTAACTATAATAACGTGAGTTAGAAAATAAAAATTGAAGCGTCCTGTAGGTTGGGTTGAACGGAAACCTCCTAAAAATCGCACACAGCACAGCGTTTTCAAGGAAACAGAGCTACCTGAAATCACCAAAAACTGAGTGTAACCCAACGCCTTATGAGACCGACACGGTTTGGGATGTTGGGTTTCGCTAAACTTATCTACCTCAACGGGTGATTCGAGAGAAGGCTGTGTATAGCGAAAATGCCCCTATGGTTTTACCGCTCAACCCAACCTACAAGAATCCATCCCTTTTATCAAACTCACGGTATAATAGGATTTACGTTTCTTTTGTAGCACAAACTTTTAGTTTGTGTCTGTGCAACCTCGCCCTATATTTGTTTGACATTTTTCCACTGTTTGAAGTATACTATATCCATGGCACAAGACTACGACAATATCGGAAAAAAGTTATGGGCAGACCACGCCGAAGACCTCTCGCGATTCGTACTGGACGCAGATAACGTTGAAGTGCTGGCAGACCTGGGCACCGAGCAGCAAATTATCGAGCGGGAAACCGACATCATAAAGCAGATCCGCATCAACGGTCACGAAGCCATTCTCCATGTCGAATTGCAACTCCGCGATAGTACAGACACACCGATGTGGGCAAGAAACGCACAATATCAAGGATATCTCGTCGGCAAATACCAGATGCCGGTCTACTCAAATGTCATCTATTTTCACCCGAACGCGGGCAGGAACGACCCAGGCGGATACACCTATAGTTGGGGCGATTACGAACACACCAATCGCTATAAAGTGATTCGGCTCATTGAGATAGATGGACAAGCGATTTTGGAGATGCAGGCACCCGGGCTACTGCCGTTCACGCCGCTCATGAAACCACCTGCGGGGATGGACCTTGAACGTTGGGTGCAAGCATGCGTTGACGTAACGCGAGCTGCCCCCATCGATCAGGAAACACAAGCGGATTTACTTTACGGAATCTCTGTCTTTGGTGGGATAGTGTATAATGCTGAATTACTTGAACGACTTATACCGGAGGTACTTATGCAAGAATCTAAAACTTACCAACGCCAAATGGAAAGAGCCGCCAGAGAGAATACCATCGAAAACACTCTGGCTTTGCTGGAAGATCAATTCCAGGCAGAGGCAGTGAATGCTTTAACGCCTGAACTTCGCAGTATAAACGATTTGCAAAAACTCAAGCAATTGCTAGTCGCCGCTGCGAGAGTGCAAAATATTGAAGCCTTTGAGCAGATGCTGCACGAATAATAGTCAGGAGGGCGGTAGGAACGGGGGCCGCCCTTATTAACACCGTAACGGGACGGGAGAACATCATGTTTGAAGAAATGGAGATATTGAACAAAAACCTGCAAAAAGTGTTCATCGCCGCTGCCAGAGCCCCCAACCTTGGAACGCTCAGACAGGCACACCCGGAACTGCAAAATACTAAAAAAGTAGAAAGGTCGTCGCCTGCACAGTAGTGAGAACAGCATAAATGCCCAATTACCGAAAAAAACTCATTGAAGTCAATATACCGCTCCAAGCCATTAACGTAGAGTCAGCAAAAGATGCTTCGCTCACACACGGACACCCCTCAACACTGCACCGCTATTGGGCACGCCGCCCGCTCGCTGCCTGTCGCGCTGTCGTTTTCGCCAGTATGGTGGACGACCCCTCCGAATGCAAAGACGAATTCCCAACCGAACCCGAACAGAACGCTGAACGCAACCGACTCCACGAAATTATCAAACGACTCGTGATATGGCAAAATAGCAACGATGAAAACCTCTTAGCAGAAGCACGTTACGAAATCGCGTATTCTGTCGCACGCAACAACGGGGAAAACCTATCCGTTTTTCGTGAAAAATTCAAAAACGATCCAAAGGCTGTCCTAAAATACCTCCATGACCACTGTCCCGCTGTCTATGACCCGTTCTGTGGCGGAGGCTCTATTCCCCTCGAAGCACAACGCTTAGGCTTACGCGCCCGCGCCTCCGATCTGAACCCGCTACCTGTTTTACTCAACAAGGCAATGATTGAATTACCGCCGAAATTTCATGACCAGAACCCTATCAACCCCGATGCCGATCCGCTCGGAATGTTCACCGGCACAGGTAGAAAGCGGACACGTTCCCCGTGGAAAGGCACCGCAGGCTTGGCAGCCGACATCCGCTACTACGGCGCGTGGATGCGTGAAGAAGCACACAAACGCATCGGGCATCTCTATCCGAAAGTAGACTTGCCAGATGGCACTTCTGCTACTGTAGTCGCGTGGCTCTGGGCGCGCACGGTGCCGTGTAGCAATCCTGCCTGCGGCCTTCAGATGCCCCTGATGAAAACTTTTCAGTTGTCAAAGAAAAAAAACAACGAGCATTGGGTTAAACCGGTTATTGATCGAGAATCTAACACGATTTCGTGGATTGTGCAAACGCATAATAAAGGAGTACCGAAGTCTACTGTCAACCGTTCTGGGGCGTCCTGTTGCGGATGCGGGACTGCTGTTAAGCTAGATTATGTTCGAGAACAATCAAAAGCAGGTAAAATAGGCGAAACAATGATAGCGGTAGTTGCTGAGGGGAATCGTAGAAAATTATTTTTGTCACCCACTGATGCACACATCCAAGTAGTCCAGTCTGTTGCACCTGATTGGCGACCCAGCGGAAGACTACCGCGACAAGCACTGGGGTTCAGAGTCCAGAACTATGGAATCACACATTGGCACCAACTTTTTACAAAACGACAACTTTTAACACTAAATACCCTTACTGATCTGTTATTTGAGGTCCGCGATCAACTTACTCAGGATGGTGCATCTAGAGAATATACCAATGCTATTTGCACGTATCTATCTCTTGCCATTGGTAGAACCGCTGAGAGTGGAAGCCGCTTTTCTTGGTGGCAAGATACTGATGAGGTAGTCAGGACAGCCTTTACACGGCAGGTCCTTCAGATGACTTGGGGTTTCGCTGAAACAAATCCGTTTTCTTTTTCAACGCAGAATTGGATGGCACAGGTGGAATGGATAGCAAAGGTTATTGAGAATTTTCCGGCCCCTACAAACATTGGAGAAGCGGATCAGGCGAACGTATGTACGACTCCTCATGCTCAGGATATGCCTGTTATTATCACAGATCCACCGTACTACGACAATGTTGGCTACGCAGATCTCTCCGAATTCTTCTACGTCTGGCTGAGACCTCTCCTACGCCATATCTACCCAGAGCTGTTTGCAGGTATGATGACCCCAACGGCTGAGGAGATAACTGCCAGTCCACGGTTTGAAAACCCGACACAACATTTTGAGAATCTTCTGGGAAAGTCGCTTCGACAGATACGCCGATACTGCTCACCAGAAATTCCTACTTCTATTTTTTACGCCTACAGACAGCAAGAGGAGGAACACGGGAGCAGAACCTCCACCGGATGGGAGACGATGCTTACAGCAATTGTCAATGCAGGTTTTCAGATAGTTGCTACCTGGCCCCTACGGACAGAACAGACTGCGGGCCTTTTTGTAAGGAAAAATGCACTTGCTTCCTCTATTCTTTTGGTATGCCGCCCGCGCCTTAAAGATGCCCCTGCTATAACCCGCAACGAATTTCTACAAGAACTGAAAAGAGAGGTGCCGCCCGCACTTGAGCGACTCACGCGCATTGCAAATATCAGACCCGTTGATCTCGCACAAGCCGCCATCGGTCCAGGAATGGAGATCTACTCCCGCTATAGCAAAGTCACACGAATCAGCGGTGAAGTTGTTCCAATACGTGAAGTACTCAAAGAAATCAACAACGAAATCACTGCTTATCATGAAAAGGAGACAGGCGAACTGGATCCAGAGAGCCAATTCTGCTTAACATGGCTCCAGCAGCACGGCTACACGGAAGGCAATTTCGGGGATGCTGAGGGACTTTCAAAAGCGAAGGATATAGACCTCGCGGCTATGCACGACAAACTCCTGCTTTCGGCGCGCGGCAAAGTTCGACTCCTGAAACCAGAAGAATACGCCGAGCGCGACAACAGCGAGAACATGACCGCATGGGAAGGCTGCCTACGAATGGTGTGGCATCTATCCGGTAAAGAGAGAAGCGGTGGCATTTCTGGATGTACTGCCGTTGCGCGCGCCATGCGCGATTATGAATCGGCAAAACGTCTCGCAGGGATACTGTATACGTATTATGAACGTCGCGGCGATGCAGAAAGTGCCTCACGCTACAACAACCTCGTAACCCAATGGCAATATATCTCACAATCAATAGGTTCCCCAGAACAGATGAAGATAGACGCTACGTCTTAACCAAGACTTACGCATACCGCTCTTTTGTACCACAAACTTCCCAGTTTGTGCCACCAAAATGCTGTGTTTTCAGAAAAATTTTATCTAACAGAACCACCTACTGTCAAAATTGCGTAAATCCTGTAGGACTTACGCATGCTGCTCTTTTGTACCATAGGCTGTTAGCCTGTGCTACCAGAACGCTGTGTTTTCCGAAAAATTTCATCTAACAGAACCACCTACTGTCAAAATTGCGTCTGTCCTCAATAATAATGGATTCTACCTTATGCGTGACACTATTACCCCCTACGTCCTACAATATCAACTCAAACGAAACCTACGTCCTTTCACGCGCGAAGAAATCCTGAACTTGCCGACAGGACGGAGCGGCGTATATGTCCTATGGCGAAAAACCGGCACCGAAGGACGAAACGAATGCCTCTACGTAGGCGAATCCACAACCTGTGTCCGACGACGGTTGCTGCAGCACGATTCAAATGCACAAAACGATGGACTCCATTCACAACTTCGGATGTTTAGACCGATCATCCAATTTTCAGTCGAATTCACAGAGGACGCTGAAGAAACAGTGTTATTAGAAACCGAACTCATCCGAGAGTGGAAACCGAAAACCAACCTGAAAATGAATCCTGACAAATCCTAACACATCCCGTCGCAAAGAATATTCACTTGCAAGAGTTTTTGAAAAGTTGACTACACCTACAGTATTAGGACTTACGCATGCCACTCTTTTGTACCACAAACTTCCCAGTTTGTGCTACCAGACGCTGTGTTTTCCGAGAAATTTCATTTAACAGAACCATCTACAATCAAAATTGCGTAAGTCCTGCTAACGTCATCTATTTTCACCCAAGGGCTGGCAGGAACGACCCAGGCGGGTACACCTATAGTTGGGGCGATTACGAACACACCAATCGCTATAAAGTGATTCGGCTCATTGAGATAGATGGACAAGCGGTTTTGGAGAGGCAGGCACCCGGGCTACTGCCGTTCACACCGTTGATGCAACCGCCTGCGGAGATGGACCCTGAACGGTGGTTACAAGAATGCATTGATGCAACACGTGCTGTGTCTGTTGATCAGAGGACACAGGCAGATTTACTTTACGGAATCTACCTTTTTGGCGGGATAGTGTATGCCTCTGCGCTGCTTGACCAACTCATACAGGAGGGACTCATGCAAGAATCCAAGACTTACCAATACCTACGCGAAAAATTTCTCATAGAAAATACCATCGAAAACACTTTGGCTTTGCTGGAAGATCAATTCCAGGCAGAGGCAGTGGATGCCTTAACGCCTGAACTTCGCAATATAAACGATTTGCAAAAACTCAAGCGATTGCTAGTCGCCGCTGCGAGGGTACAAAATATTGAAGCCTTTGAGCAGATGCTGCACGAATAGCCGTCAGGAGGGCAGTAGCAACAGGTGCAGCCTCTATTTCAGATAATCCTGTAAATCCTGATCCTGACAATAACAGTCCTATCCATTTTGCGATTTTTTACTTGACATTTATTAATAAAAATAATATAATATCTTATAACATTTTTCAAAGGAGGAAAACGCCACACCAATCTACGAAAAACGCAATACACCAGCAAAATAATCTGTTGCCATCCGCAGAATGTTACACTTTTCGCTTTTTTTTTAATACGAACCCATAACACAATCGCCTCTGAACCCTTACAATGACTAAGTTTATCGCAATAGCACATCCATACCCAATCTTACACAAGTGTAACATTTTAAGGACAGATGCACTACCTCGATTTTTGCGTACAAAAAAAATTAAACTGCCTCTATGACAAAAATCACAACAATTGAATACCTCTGACACCCGCCGACAAAAAACTTGACAGCAGCTCTCAAATAGGTTAAGATTAAAAAAGCGTCACCCACAGGTTTGCCTTGCAAACAGAAACGGAACTTGCATATTTTCCAGATTGAAGGCGTTATGAAAACTTATCGTGTTGCTATACTCGGGTGTCGGAGTCGCGGCACCTCGGCAGCGAAAGCGTACCACGCACATCCACGCACGGAAATCGTAGCACTCTGCGACCTCGTTCAAGAACGCTTAGATACCCTCGGCGAAATCGTCAACGTCTCAGCACATTTCACCGACTTAGACGAGATGATTCGCCAGACGGCACCGGATATTGTTGCCATCCCGACAGCCACAGAGGCACACTATCCACTCTGTATGCGTGTGCTTGAACACGGTGTGAATATCGAAGTCGAGAAACCGCTTTGCATTGACCTCGTTCAAGCGGATGAAGTGCTGGCGAAAGCGAAAGCGAAAAACGCTCGCGTCGCCGTACATCATCAACGACGGACGGGGCCGTCGATGCAGGCAGTCGCGAAAGTCTTAGATGAAGGAAAGATCGGTGACCTCCGTTACATCTACGCCAGCGGAAAAGGGTATTATGCGGGCTACGGGTTGATGAACATCGGAACGCATGTCGTCAACAACATGCTCCGTTTCGGCGGGAAATGCCGAAGCATCGCGGCACAAGCAACAGCAGGTGGACGCACCATCGGATACGACGATGTAATCCCTTCACCAGCAGGGATGGGAACGGTCGCAGGTGAATACGTCACCGCGACACTCCAATTCGACGGAAATGTTACCGGCACCCTTATTCAACACCGATTTCCTAAGGTCGATACCGATGCCTACGTCATGGAACTCTACGGAACTGAGGGCAGGCTCCTCTGGTCGGAGTTGAAAGGTTCGTGGTGGCTACCGACACCGCATTTCGTTCCTGATGGCACACACGACCAGTGGCAGGCACTGCCCTCCATCTATCCAGAACATTTTGATCCCAATAAAGGGGCGAATGCAGACGACTATTGTTTCGTTGAAGAGTATGTAAACGCATTAGACGAGGACCGAGAACACGAATCCAACGGCGAAGAAGGTCGTCATGTTATTGAGATTTTGATGGCAATCTTCGAGTCCGCTGTTTACGGGACACGCGTCGCGCTGCCCCAGAAAAATCGGGAGCATCCTCTATTACGCTGGCGTGCCGAAGCAGGTTTAGGCGAAATCAAAGAGATGCCGCGCGACTACGGCACTTGGCTATCACTTGAAGATGAACGTTTGTATGAATAGTTGTCAGTTATCGGTTATCAGTCGTCAGAGTGCTGGTTAACAGTTAACAACTTGTGACTGGAACACTTGCTGTGCCTTCCACAATATACCTCTTTAACTGAGTACTGTTAACTGATAACTCTTAAAACTGAAAGGTTTTTCGTAGAAAAACCGTACTGACGACTGACAGATTTTTTCGCAGAAAAAATCGCTCTGATAACTTCTAAGGACAAAACCATGCCTAACCCTACGACAAATGCTGACAATCTACCACCAATCCCGCTCACGGAAGAACAACGGTTCCGCTTTGATACCCGTGGATGGCTTTTGTTCCCGGGTATACTCAGCGAATCAGAGGTTAAAGAGATGCGCGAGTTCTGTTACCAACTCAAACAGGACCCCGCGTCAATCCCTGAACACCATCGCTCTTCTATCGGGGGTCCGCTCGAATCGCTAACCGATCATCCGGTTGTGTTCGGATTCATGAACGAATTTTTGACCTCTGGCTATGCGAACGATAACTGCTACGGCTTCCGACTCGAAGGCACGTTTTTAACCATCCGCTCGAACGGACACGACAACTTCCGTCCACACGGTGGGCGTGGCATGCTCAACTTCCCAGGCAACTCGCATACCTATCATCTGCACCATGACAGAGCACATAGCGGATTGACGCGCGTCGTTTGGGAACTGAACTCCGTTAAAGAAGGCGGCGGTGGAACGATGTTCCTCACCGGTAGCCATAAAGGCGCGTTCCCCGCACCAAAGTCAACAGCAGATCGAAACTCGCCATTGTGGGAAGATTATACCTGTCCTGCTGGTTCCATGCTCGTTTTCACAGAGGCGATAACACATACCGGCGCGAAGTGGACTGATGAAAGCATTGATCGGGTCGCGATCTTCCACTGCTATAACACCGTCGGAAACAAGTGGCATCAGTGGGAACCACACCCAAAACATGTAGAAGAGATGCCTTTCAAACGTCAGACGCTCTTCCGTCCAGTCTACTGTCAAAACAACACACCAACCTTAGATGCTGTATAGAAGCATTTTTACAAAGGAGCGAAAACCCAATCGTTAAAAACATGAAAATTACGGGTGTAAAATCGTTTGTATCAGAAAGCGGTCATTTTTTTGTCAAAGTCGAAACCGATGCCGGTATCTATGGTGTCGGTGAAGGTGGATTACGCCGCCGTGCCGCTGCCTTAGCCGAAGTCATTCGCTCGTTTGAACCGTTCCTTATCGGTGCAGATCCGTTCCGGATTGAGCATCTATGGCAGGTGATGTTCCGCGGAGGTTTCTTCCCCGGTGGTGTCGTCCAGTCCGCCGCTGTGAGTGCCGTAGATATCGCCCTCTGGGACATCAAAGGCAAAGCACTCAATGTCCCTGTCTATGAACTCTTGGGTGGACGCACAAGAGACAAAGTCGTCTGTTATCCGCATAACGGCGGCGGTTCAATCGACGCACTCGTTGAGAGCTGCCGGCAAACCCACGAAGCCGGTTGGAAGTTTGTCCGATGGGGGCTGGCAGACGGTTCAGATGTCGGAACATTTGAACCCAAGCGCGCAATCCAGAACGGCATTGAACAGGTACAAGCCGTCCGTCACGCATTAGGCGATGACATAGAGATACTCGTTGACGTGCATACGCGGCTGGACCCAGCCGATAGCCTCGATTTTTGTAACAAGGTCGCCGAGTATCATCCGTTTTTCATTGAAGACCCGCTTCGGAGTGAGAATCCCGCCAGTCTCAGACGGCTCCGGCAACAGACCTCGGTCCCGCTTGCCGTCGGCGAGCAATTCGATAGCAAATGGACCTTTCGTGAGGTCATTGAGGAAGACCTGATGGACTATTGCCGTGTTGATGTCTGCATCGCTGGGGGGCTATCAGAGGCGCGAAAAATCGCAGGATGGTGCGAAACACACTACATCCACATCGCACCGCATAATCCCTTGGGACCAGTATCCGCTGCGGCGTGTCTGCATCTCTGTCTGGCATCACCGCTCGTTGGAGTGCAGGAACTCCCACGCGCACCGATGTCCTCACTGACCGACGTGTTCCCTGTACAGGTGCCATTTGAAGCGGGGTACCTTTTGCCACCTGAACGTCCCGGACTCGGCATAGAATTCAACGAGGACGCACTCACCAACGTCTCAACACCAGAATACGGACCACCAACCGGTTACCAACGCGACGACGGTTCTTATACGAATTGGTGATACTCGTCTCAAGCAAGTAGTGCTTTGTTCATTTTGATTTTGAGGATTTGTTAGCCGTAAGGGCGAGGTTCCCTCGTCCGATACACAGCAGATCCCCTCAGTTTGAAACTCGATAGAACAGGAGGTGCGGTTTGAAACCGCACATCAGAAATTGCCCAGACTTAACAACGAAGGAGAAAAGTCAAGAATGACAACCGCTGAAATTAAAGCGATCGCGACAGAATATATCATTAACACTTACGGTGACAGAAGCCTCGCGTTTATCAAAGGTGAGGGACCCTACCTCTGGGATGCCGATGGCAAAAAATATCTCGACTTCCTCGGTGGACTCGCCGTCAACGGTTTGGGGCATTGCCACCCGAAGGTCGTTGAAGCGATCCGTGAACAGGCAGGAAAACTGCTCCACACATCTAACCTCTACTACATCCAACCGCAGGCAGAACTCGCAAAACTGCTCATCGATAACTCCGACATGGATCAGTGCTTCTTCTGCAATAGCGGTGCTGAAGCGAACGAGGCAGCCATCAAACTGGCTCGGAAATACACCAAAGACAGTGGCAGAACCGATGCCTATGAAATTATCACCATGGATAACTCGTTCCACGGACGGACGATGGCAACCATTACTGCTACCGCACAGACGAAATATCATGTCGGATTTGAACCGATGCTCGAAGGTTTCAAATACGTACCGTTCGACGATTTGGAAGCAACCGAAGCCGCCATCAGCGAAAAGACCTGTGCGATTTTAGTTGAACCGATCCAGTCAGAAGGTGGTGTTAACATCCCCAGCGACGGCTACCTCAGAGGTTTACGCGATCTCTGTGACAAACATAACCTATTGCTCATGTTTGACGAAGTACAGACAGCGATGGGCAGATTGGGAACATTCTTTGGATACCAGAGTTACGGTGTTGTGCCGGATGTGATTACGATGGCGAAGGCGCTCGGTAGCGGCGTACCTATCGGTGCGATGTTAGCAAAACGACACATAGCAGAGAGTTTTGTACCCGGCACCCACGCTGCGACATTCGGTGGAAACCCATTAGTCACCGCTGCTGCAGCGGCGACCGTCCGAACGATTCTCGAAGAGAACCTCGCCGTGAACGCCGTTAAAATGGGCAACTACCTTGCAGGCGGGTTGATGGAACTGAAAGACGAATATCCGATTAAAGAGGTCCGAGGGAAAGGTCTGCTCCGCGGTTTAGTCATGGAAGTTGATGCGAAACCGATTGCTGCGAAATGTATCGAGAACGGACTCGTCACGATATGTACGAATGATTATGTCCTCCGATTCTTACCGCCACTGAATATCAATGCCGGACACGTCGAAGAAGCCGTCAATATCGTTGAAAAATCGATGTCGGAAGTTCTATGAGAAAGATATGCTCCAGCCAAACAAACTGTGAAACCGGAATCGCAATCCGTACTTACAAAGGATTCTGCCTTGCCCTCCTGTTTGCAACTATTGTCGGATGCGGTCTGAGGACTTCCACAGTTCAATTGACACCCGCGGCGCGTGTGGAATTAGATGCTATCTTTACGACACTGCAAGTGAGATACGATCTCACCGGTTCTCTAAAGATTACACAGATGGTGGTAACAATTGAGGAGGATGAACAACGCGAAGAACTTCGGGAATCGTTGTGGTATAAGAAATCGGAAAAGGGTGGCGAATTGCTTCACATCCAAGCGAAGGGCGCGTATGATGCGCCTCGTGGTGTCGCAATTGCTAATCAAGACGAGAATCAATTCATCCTTTCCTTACTGAACGAACGCAGAACGTATAGCGGTCCACTATCTGATGGAGCATTGCGAGAAATTTTCGGCATAGACCTGCGCGTGTCGGATGTGTTGAGTGCCATCTTCGCCAATCCATTCCTTGATGGACGCAGGAATGATTTCACGTCTGTTGAGCGTGCTGGCGCGAAGTTTACGATTACGCGTCCAGGAGTCAAATCGGGACATGTAGAAACGGTTACGCTTTTTGTCCGTGAAGGTGAGCCGCGAGTTACGGAATGGCACATCCACGATAAAAATAAAGTGCTTCAGCAGCGCTCCGCCTTCTCTGACTATCGCGAAGTGAGCGGTATCTTACGCCCACATCGGGTTGAAATCGAACGTCCGCTTGAAAAGACACGGGTCGCTGTGAACATCGCTAAAGTCGAACTTAACGTCGAGATTAACGACAGCAAGTTTAACGCAGCACCGTTTCTCTCCGAGGACTTTGAAATCATCCCGTTGTCGGAATTAGCGGAGTAACGTGCAAAATTGTGCAGAAGATAAGAGTCCGCGCCCACGCCAAAATCAATCTCTACTTAGATGTCGTTGGTAAACGTGAAGATGGCTACCACAACCTCGAAACGATCTTCCACTCCATCGGTTTGCACGACGATGTTATCATCCGTAAACGGGACACGAAAGAGATAACCGTCCGGTGTGAACACCCGGCGGTTCCATCAGATGCGAGCAATTTGGCGTATCGTGCGGCACAACGCCTCAGCGATGCCGTAGGTGGTATCGCGGGTGTTTCAATAGAAATCCAGAAACGGATACCGGTTGCCGCTGGACTCGCTGGTGGAAGCGCGAATGCTGCCGCTGTGCTTCACGGCGTGAACGAACTTTTCGGGCTCGGTTTTTCACAAGAGACGCTGATGCGTTTTGGGGCACAGTTGGGAGCAGATGTTCCGTTTTGTCTGCACGGCGGTGCAGCCTTAGGTACCGGCATCGGGGACGAGTTAACACGGCTTCCCGCGCTTTCCGACCTTCCGCTCCTCCTTTTAAATCCGGGGATTGAGATTTCGACAGCGGCTGTTTTCAAAATGCTGAATTTTTCCTTGACAAAACCTGAAAACGCGGGTATAATTATAAGGACTCTTATGGAGAAGGTTGATGTCCTCAGCATTTCGGAAGGTCTTTACAACCTTCTTGAAGTACCGGTTTTTGCCGAATATCCTGAAATCGCTACGCTAAAAACCGAGCTTTCTACGCAGGCTGGGTGTTTTGGCGCGCTGATGTCCGGGAGCGGTGCGACACTGTTCGCTGTAATGCAGGACAGTGAATCGGCACGCCGAAGTGAATCATACTTCAAAAACAGGGTCAGTTTTTGCACGACGACGGTAACCAGTCCGGTCGGTGTGTACATCAAAGATTAAAGGGCGGTGGCCAAGCGGTAAGGCACAGGTCTTTGGAACCTGCATGCGTAGGTTCGAATCCTACCCGCCCTGTCTCCTTTTTGACATAATGCTTTGTCCGCTTTGAATTTTAAGGGATCATTAATCGTAGAGACGAAGTCTCCTCGTCCGACACCAATAGATACCCGAATTTGAAATCTGATAAAGCAATAGTCCTTGAATATATAGAGATAAAGGCAGAATATTACAATGCAACAAGCAACATTAGAGGTTCAGCAACGCGACACTTTCGGAACGCAGTATGCACGCGCACTTCGGCGCGACGGGATTGTTCCAGCTATACTCTATGGACGTGCCCAAGACACTTTGACAATCCAACTTGATGCTCGAACCTTCAGACAGTTCCTACGAACGCACGGTGAAAACGTTATCATTAAGATGGAAGTCGGCGGAAACATTGAAACCGTTATTATCAAAGAGATTCAACGCCATCCTGTGGAAAAACAGATATTGGTCCATGCGGATTTTATCAGAATCTCACTTGAGGAACCGGTGACATCAACTGTGCCGCTCATTTTGGAAGGCAATCCGCCCGGCGTACAGGAAGGTGGTATCCTTGAAATGCCACTTCGCGAGGTAACGCTCCACTGCCTGCCTTTGCAATTGCCGTCCGATATTTCAGTTGACGTGAGTGGATTGGACATCGGTGATGCTGTTTACGTCAGCGATCTAAACCTTGATGATGACCTCGAAATCTTAGACGAACCGGAGCGGGTTATAGCGATGGTCAGCCAACCGCGTATGGAAATTGAAGAACCAGAAGAGGATGAAGAAGGTGAAGGTGAAGGTGAAGGCGAAGAAGCCGCTGAAGGTGAAGAGGCAGCCGCTGAACAACCTGTGGAACCAGAAATCATCTCCCGTAGACGCAGTGACGACGAGGACGACGACGAATAACACTGCTTATACAGAGAAAGCACCAGAAAAGTGCGTCAACAGGGGCACGCTCCCTGTTAAAATTGGCGCGCTTTTTTTATCTCTACTCGTCCTTGCTGTCGTATCGCTTGGTATCGCACAAGCACCTACCGTCCGCTTTATTGATGCCAATGGAAAAACCCTCGCTGAGGTACAGGCACAGTATCAGAACGGAAAGGTTTACCTACCTGTTGACGCTGTGAAACAGGTCATTGATCCGGCAGCGACGCATCAGTACAACCACCCGCGCCAACGACTCACACTGAAAACCAAAGATAAGCAAATCCGTTTACAAATGCGGAGACCGACATTTAATATTGATCCTGATGGTCAGACGGTTACCCTCTCTACGCCGCCTATAATCATCGCACAGCAGCCGATGCTGCCAATCGATTTTTTTATACAACTCCTGCCGATCCTCAACGACGTTGAAGTCATCTATAATTCCAGTTTAAATCGGCTACAGATAAGACCCAAAGAAACTTTGACCCCCATAGAGACAAGCGGTACCCAGGATATAAGAATCATTGTTGATCCAGGACACGGGGGGCCAGAGGATCGAGGATCCGCAGGTAGCACAGGCGTTCTTGAAAAAGATATCGTTCTCGCACTCGCCAAGCAACTTCAATGGACGAGCAAACAGCACAGCATACAACTACATCTCACCCGTGAGACAGATACTGAGAAAACACACTTTGAACGTATTCAGGTCGCTAAACAGAACCGTGGACAACTCTTCCTGAGCCTACACTGCAATGCCTCTTTCTCGCCATACCAAAAAGGAATCAGGATCTACGTCAATAATCCGAAGGGTCAACTCCGCTTCCCAAGTACTACCAAACCAGCACTCATGGGACAACGGCTAAAAATTCTTGCACAAGCCGACTATTTAAAACAGAGCAAAGACTTTGCTTACGCACTTCAAACGGAACTGAATTTTCTGACGGAAACACCGATCCAGATTATAGACCTACCGCTCATTCCGTTATCTGATGCCTATATGCCAGCCGTCGTTTTGGAGCTCGGTTACCTTTCTAATGTAGAGGATTTAGAAAGACTATCTAATTCTGAGTATATGGCAAACATTGCACAGGCGATTACCCGCGCATTCCAACGATACATCTCTTCTATTAACCAAAACGCCTCGCCTACAGTATCAGAACAATAGATATAGATACCGGTCGGATATTAAAAAGGATCAAAACAGTGCAATATAACGACACTGCAGGCTTTTCGAGACTCTTAGTGATATGGGGTATAACCCTCGTCGTTGTTGCTATCAGCCTCGGCGTGACACTGTATATCATTGAAAGGTCAAAGCAGACGGTGGTTCCGGTTGCCCCGCCGCCGCTACCGGCTGCTGCGAACCCTTCCGAGGTGCCGCCGGAACCGCAAGATGTCAATCTATTCCTACTTGATTCTACCGCGATGATGCTCGTCCCTGTCAAAATCGAACGGCGGCTCCATAGAGAACTCACCAAACGCTTGAATCAGGTTGTCACAGCACTCATTCAAGAGACACCACCTAACTTCAGGAACACGATCCCGCGCGGAACAGAGCTCAATGAAGTCTATATTGATAGCCAACAGACGGCGTACTTGGATTTTTCAAGCCACCTTACTGATGGACACATCGGTGGCACGACAGCCGAATTTTTGACAGTCGCGGCAATTCTCAAAACCGTTTTTGACGCATTCCCAGACGAGATTAAACAGGTGCAGATTCTAATTGATGGTAAAGATATAGAAACAATAGCCGGGCATCTCAATCTCTCGCAGCCTTTGCGTCTCCCGTGATAAAACTTGATAAAGGCATAAACAATCGGACATGGATAAAAAAGTGAAACTCATTGTCGGACTTGGCAATCCAGGGGCGCGCTACGACGAAACAAAGCACAATGTCGGGTTTCGCGTGATTGACGCGCTCTACGAAGTATTCTGTGAACCGGATTCCAGGGTTCAGCGTCCGACGCATACCTCGGTCTGCAATGCCCTTGTAATACAGACGATATGGCACGACGCGTCTATCATTCTCGCGAAACCGATGACATACATGAACAACAGTGGCGCCGCTGTCGCCGCACTCGTCAGACGTTTTGATGTTCCGCTGGCTGATCTCTGTGTCATTTATGATGATGTTCATCTTGATATTGGCGTGCTTCGAATACGTCAAAAAGGGAGTGATGGCGGTCAAAAAGGGATGAAGTCTATCATCCAACGTTTAGGAACTACGGTGTTTCCACGCCTGCGTATCGGGATCGGGGAACCGGTCGGTGATTTGGTCGATTATGTTCTCAGCGAATTTTCGGAGGATGAGGAAATTGAAATCGAACGGACTATTAATCGTGCTATTGATGCCATTGAAACACTCGTCACGGACGACATCCTAACAGCAATGAACAAATTCAACAGAGTCAGTAACCAGTAACCAGTGGCCAGTTAAGAGGCGTTCGGATAACACAACATCTCTTTTCTGGTAACTGTTAACTGTTAACTGTTAACTTGAAGCATGCGGATATACGGAGACGACGCTTGAAATCTCAAATTCACCTAATCGAACCGCAAGGTAAAATAAAAAAACAAATCGCCATTGATGCTGTGCTAAAAGCGATACAACTCTGCGAACAAGTACAAGCGGAGATGGTACCGACGGATGCCATTCAAAAAACAGACAGGAGTCCTGTAACTGTCGCTGACTTCGGGTCGCAGGCACTGATATGTAGAGCGATTGGCAAGGCTTTTCCTGATGACACGATTGTCGCCGAGGAGAGTGCACAGGCACTTCGAGAAAACGCGACGCTCTTAGAACGCGTCTCAGGTTATGTGAACCGTTTTTCTGAAGATACAGTGGCTACTACCGAAACAGTTTGTGAGTGGATCAATAGCGGGAGTGGCGAGGTAGGACCAAGTTTCTGGACGCTTGACCCGATTGATGGGACGAAAGGTTTTCTCCGTCGTGACCAATATGCTATTGCATTGGCTTACATTGTTGAGGGTGTCGTTCAACTCGGTGTTCTCGGATGTCCGAATCTCCCTTATCGTCTTGACGCTACAGGTTCTGGGCGCGGATGCCTATTTGTCGCAATTCGGGGTCAAGGCACACACCTCTACACCAAAACCGGTGAACTTTTGGAGCGAGTGTACGTATCAGAAGCGACACACCGTTTCGCAGAGAGCGTTGAATCCACACACGGTGACAGTGAAGCACACGCTAAAATTGCGAACTCGCTTGGGATTACAGAACCGCCTGTCCAGATGGATAGCCAAGTGAAATACGGTATCGTCTCACGTGGTGAAGCGTCTCTTTATATTCGCCTCCCGAATCCGGCATTCCCAGATTACCGAGAATGTATCTGGGACCATGCCGCAGGGCTGATTGCCGTCGAAGAAGCAGGCGGCACAGTTACAGATGCGAACGGTGCCACCCTTAATTTCTTGACAGGCAAGCGGATGTATGAGAACCGTGGTATCATCGCAACCAACGGAAAACTCCATCAACACGTTTTAAAGGCATTATCTAATCGATAAGGAGTAAAAGAAAATATGAAAGCTGGGCAAATTGTTGCACCACGACAGATCGAAATTATTGACGTAGATCAACCGAATCTCGCTGACTATCCTGATGGCACGATAAAGATAAAGACCGTCCATAGTGCCATCTGTGGCAGCGATATGCCATCGTTTGTTCTTGAACAGCCAGCGGACGATTATCCGCTTCGACCAGGACTTTCGATTCATGAGGCAATTGGCGTTGTCACCGACAGTAAGTCAGGCAAGTTCAAGGTAGGTGATGAAGTTCTCGCACTGCCACGCAACATCGGTGGACTTTCGGAATACTTCCTATCGGATGAGAGTGTCACGGTGCCGTTGACAGATTTTCCTCGGAAAGACTGCATCCTGATGTCGCAGCCGCTTGGCACTGTCGTCTGGGCGTGTCGGAAGCTGCCGAACCTACTCAATCTTGATACCGTTATTATTGGGCAGGGACCGATGGGACTCCTCTTTTCGCACATGATAAGTAACCTCGGCGCGCGAACAGTGATTACATCAGACCTCGTTGACTTCCGACTCTCAGTATCTAAAAAGATGCGTGCGACCCACACGGTTAATACAGCGAAGGAAGACCTCGTCGCCGCTGTTGAGGAGATTACCGAAGGAAGAATGGCGGATCTGGTTATTGAGGTCGTCGGACACCAGACCGAAACGATCAACCAGTGTCTTCAACTCCTCAAACGCGGTGGAACGCTCCTCGCTTTCGGTGTACCGGACGACGAAATTTACGACTTCCATTTCGCAGATTTCTTCCGAAAAAACCTCCGATTTATCGGCTCCGTCGGCCCGGATGCCCCTAACGATTTCCCACTGGCGATGGATATGATTGCGCAAGGACGTTTCGATGTTTCACCGATGATAACGCACCATCTACCTTTCACAGAAGCACAACTCGGCTTCGAGATGGCTCTAAACAAGAAAGACGAGGCGATTAAGATCGTCTTCGACTATGAATGAAAGTTCTGAAGATTTGACGTTCACGTTGGGTATTCGTAGGGGCGAGGTCTCCTCGCCCGACTTGTGAGTAACACGCATAGCGGACTCGAAGTCCCAACCCCATAAATGTCAATTTTAAAGAAAATAATCGCCTCCGCTCCAGGTCCGGTAGGTTCGGTTGGCAACCGAACCAGATCTTAGGCACAAACCTTTCAGGTCCCAGAAACGCGCTTTAGTCCTGTGAGGTTTATTTGCTTGGGTGTTTCTTCACAATGTTTATAGCAGCGTTTCAAACAAGCATCCAAGCCCTGTAAGGGCGATATATTTATAATAATCAAAGCCTCTTAACTGACAACTGACAACTGATAACTGACAACTATTAAAGCGGCAGCTCAACGATCCTTCCTTCACGGCTGGATTGGTAGATAGCGAGGATAATCTCAACGGCTTTGCGTCCCTCGCGTCCGTCAACGAGATGTGAGGCATCGCTCTCAAGTCCATTGATAAGGTTCTCCATCTGCCGTCGGTGATTCGCGTGGTTAATCGCACGCGGGTCGGATGCGCCGCCACCGGTGTCTGTCTTTTGCGCGAATTTCTCTCGGATTTCGGTATCTTCAGGGAGTTCAGGATCGAATTCCCACGTCACGATGTCCTCTTCGGCTAAAACGACGGTGCCTTTTGTACCAGAGATTTCGGTCTTTTTGAGCATACCTGGGTAAGTGGCAGTTGTGCCTTCGATGACACCGAGTGCACCGTTTTCAAAACGGAGCACTGCAACCGCGGCATCTTCGACTTCTATCCGCTCATGTGCTAAGGTATCCGTAAACGCTTGGACGGCTTTGACGGGACCCATAAAATATTGGAGCAGATCAATAGCGTGGATAGATTGGTTCATCAGTGCGCCGCCACCATCAAGGTCCCACGTCCCGCGCCAACCGCCGCTATCGTAATACTCTTGGGAACGGTACCACTTGATGTAGGCATCGCCTAAGGTTAGTTTGCCGAACCGTCCGCTCTCAATTGTAGATTTAACGAGCCGTGTACTTTCAGTGAAACGGGAGTTGAAGATAGCACAGAGTCGAACACCGGCTGCGTCGCACGCTTCGATGATCGCATCGCACCGTTCGAGGGTAATCTCTAACGGTTTTTCAACGACGACATGTTTTCCGGCTTCTGCCGCAGCAACGGCAGGTTCTAAATGTGCACCGCTCGGCGTACAGACACAGACAATATCAAGGTCATCACGTTTGAGCATCTCTGTGTAATCGGTGTAACTTTCAACATTGTAACGATCGGTGAGCCGTTTAGCGTTCTCAGCGTTGCGTGAACTGACGGCGACGAGCCGACCGTTTTCTATTTCAGAAATTGCGGCGGAATGGAAATCAGAAATCATTCCGCACCCAATAATACCAAATCCATAAGTCTTCATATTTCGCGTGTTCCTTTACTAAAAGCGAATATTTACTATAGCGAGTTTACAGAAAATTATGACTTCTAATGAAAATCAAGTTCCTGAGCAGGCTCCTACAGAAGAACAAGCTTCTGAACAGACACCTACCAATAAAGTTTTCAGAATCGTCTGTATGACATTTTGCCTTGCGGTGACGGTGTTGTTCATCTGGGTTTGGCATCACCAAGCCCAGTTCAATGACCAGTATCGGAAGGCGACCTTTCTGATGCGTAACGGTGACGCAAAACAAGCGATAGAGGTGTATCAGAAAGCGATTAAAAATAAGCGTCGCACGCTCTTCTTCACGGAAGAACCCTCTGTTTACAACAACCTCGGACAGGCATATCTCTATGCCGAGGAATATACACCGGCTGTCGAGAATTTCAAAAAAGCGATTGAGATGGCACCGGATAGCGTTGAAGGCTATGTGAATCTAACAACCGCCTATCTTCAGCAGAACCTGCCCGCTGAAGCACGAGCGTCGAGTTTACGCGCCCTCGAAATTTTTCCAAAAACCGCCTTACTTTATTATAACCTCGCTTGTGCTTATGCTTTGGAGGGTGAATCTCAAAAAGCGGTAGATTCCCTCACACAGGCAGTAAACCTCAACCCCGAACTCAAGACTTTTGCCCAACAGGAGGATGCCCTTAAAAGGATTGTATCTGAACTGCCATGAACCCTGTGCGTATGCAGTGTAGGTTAGCGAATTTGAGGCAATACATCCGCTAACTTATCTCCACAGCGCGCAGTCTTAATTTCAAATGATTTCCCACCGAAAGGCACTTGTGACTGGGGTTTTTTGAGTTGTCTGTATTCTGCTTTACTCATACCGTTGCAAAACAGAATTGGGCGGCAGATGCTTTTAACGCCGCTCGGTATGTAATCAATAGCAAAAGCAGCTCCACCTTTTAATTGCTCCGCTGCTTGCGATGCGTCAACACTACTGCCACCTTTGAGTTCTATTGGAACAACTATGAGATTTCCTACAGCGTCAAAGAAAAAAAGAACACACTCACACTGATTTCTTCCCTGTTGTCCACTTGGAAATACCTTGTCTAAATCCACTACAACTCGATCATTTTCTGAGACACCGGTTAGGTCTGCACTACATCGACCACGTCTAAACGAGTTCCGGTCAAAAAGATTCTCTGGGCCTATCCGACCTCGGATATCTTCAAGGATCTTACTCCTGTTCAATCTCAGTGCCTCCCTCTGGTTCCTCAAGTTGGCTTCGGAGGTCCACCGAACGATTGTAAAGTTTCTCAGCCACCTCTCCATATTCCTCTGGTTCTATACCTGCGATGTTCTCAAACTCAATTTCCTTTACCGGCTCACCTTCACGGAACCACCATGCACCAACCTCTTCCTTCGTCAACCAAGTCGTTGATTCCGTCTTATTTTTCCCCAGCTTCATCACTTCGCCTTCACGAACCAAGTTTCCAATTTGCTCAAGGAGCCAGTCGCTATGTGTTGTGATAATCACACGTACACCGACTCGCACTAATCGGGCAAGGATGAGAGCAACCTTCGTCTGAGCTCTTGGATGCAAGTGGGCTTCGGGTTCTTCAATGATAAGTGTATCGCCCGACCGAATAATCCCGCGTAGAAATAGAACTAAAGGGGCAAGTTCTGATACCATTGATGAAGATTGGCTCATACGCAGAGTCTGTTCCGACTTTTGTGGACGATAGCGGAATTCTGGATATCCTGCGGGTTTCCTAACCTCTACTTCTCCACGTAGAACTTCGTCTTCCAAAACTTTGGCGATGCCATTCATCTCATCTGAAGATACGCGACGCTCATCGTAACTTATAATTTGCTTTAAAAAGTCCGCTATCATTCCCAAAAACGTAGGATTTTCTGGTAAATACCCTAATCCTGCGCGGGTAGCCCGATCCACAAGTGAACTGGCAATTACTCCGTGGGTTCCCATGATGCCGCCCCGAGGAGCAGGGAGGTAATAGGATTTTGCTGATATCCATTTAAAAATGCGCATCGGCGCTTCCCGATCTTTAACGTCAAGTGCCTTTTGGAACACCTCCTTAGCCTTGGAATCCAGAATCATATCTTCATTGACATATCTGTTTACGGTAATGCCAGATCCAGAGTCGTGGATGCCAAAGGACCAGAGGTTTTGATTTTCTTCACGAATTTCCAGCGAGATCTTCATTGCCTCCACCGGACGTTTGGTAAACTTTATCAGTTCTGAGACGGACTCAAGATCAAAGCACCGTCTGAGTTCATCTTCAAATCTTTCAGAATCTGCCAAGTCTGATTGCAACCGGGCACGCACCCACTGAGGTAAGTCCGAAAACTTAAATGAGTATCCGATCGTTTCTAACTTTTTAAGGACCTCTAGCGTTTCTTCTAACACGGTTTGAGTTGAGAGTTTGGGGTGTTGGGAATAGTAAATGTGGTTTAATTGAAGAGTACTGTAGTGCAACCATGGAACTCGAGTAAACCCTTCAAAAGTTTGGTGTAAGGCATAGATGAGCGCAGCAAGATATGTCTTGCCGGTGTTACTCTCACCGACGAACACAGTTAGCGGACGGAGATCTATTTCCGCTTTCTCTATCGGTCCAAAATTCTCAACTGCAATATGAATATTCGGTGATTGCTGTTTATCTTTGGTTTTTTGCATTATCTTCACACCTCTACCGACGACGGTTTTAAACCAATTATACGTCTATTCCCACCTATTTGCAACGAAAAATGGGCGAGAACAAATCCCGCCCATCTCAGTTAAAATAAACAGTAGCACTACTTCTTCAAATTGCCCCACGTTGTCGTCAGTTTACCACGAACAGAAACATCCAGCGTATCCTTGATAATCTTCTGGAGTTCGGCTTCAGTCAGCGCATAGTTGGCTAACATCAACTCATCCATCCGTCCTTGAAAGAAACGCGGGCAACACGCATTATTCTCACCACCGAATCGCAATGCCTTACCCGGCGTGCTCCGTCCAGGTCCCTTTTGCGCTATAGCCGTGCCATCGGATTCACCGTTAATATAGAAACTGGCTTCGCTCCCATCCCAAATAAGGGCAACATGACTCCACTCTTTCGCTTTTATCTTCCCATTAGAGATGTGGTAGCCAGGGGCACTGGTGTCATAAAAGTAATAAGCGAGTTTCCCTTCGCCGGGTTCAATCTGTAAATAATAGGTGTTCTTGAAGAAGATGGTAAACTTGTTCTCCTGACCTCCTGCTGGCAGCTCGTTAGGGTAAACCCATGCCATCATTGTAATCGCTTCATCCATATCAACTTCGTCTGAATGTGCGACCTCTATGAAATCAGCTTTGCCGACCGAACCTGCCATCTCAACGGCTTTACCGAGGATACCCTCAACCCATTTCACATTCCCGTTGAATTCGCCGACCAAGCCGGCGGTCGCCTCCTCGGTCTGGTTTCCTTTACCTTCATCGAAATGCCAGACATATAGCTGCTTACCGAGTTGTTTTACATTCCCTTTCCCACCCGCAGCGTAAACCGCGAAGCAGAGGGATACACTTAGAAAAACGCATAGTATCGTAAGAACTTGGGTCCTCATCAGTGATTCCTCCTCGTAGAATGCATAGAAGGGCGGATGTAGGAACCCGCCCTTCCGGTAGAACTGGAACAGGCAGGCATTGCGGCACTGCCGGGATAACAATATTTATCTGTTTTACATTTTCGACTTCAACTGACCCCATGTTGTGGCAAGTTTGCCCTTTGGAGACACAGCAAAGAAGACACCGTTTTCCATATCTTGCTTGATTTCGTCAACGGTAAGGGCACGATTGTAGATCGCTACCTCATCAACCAAACCGACCATCCCTGCCAATCCGGTTTGCGCCTTGCCGATACGGAAGACGACTTCAATGCTGTTAATCTTACCCGCCGGACCGAATTCGACATCTAACTCGCCATCAATGTATTGACGAATCGTGTCGCCATCGTAGGTAGTGGAGACATGGTGCCACTCCTCCAACGCCGGTTTAATGGTCTGTTTGTTTCGAGAGCCTTGCCAGCCCCCGATGTTAATCCACGTCTCAATTTGTGGGGCACCGGTGAACTGTGCACTCCATTGCAAGCAATAGCCACCGACATTCCCTGCACTCCTGCGTCCCATCAGGTTAGAGTCGCCTTGGGATTCTTCAGGAAAAAACCAACATTGAATCGTGAGTTCATCGGTGATGTCAAGTTCAGGGACCGCGTCGACCTCTACAAACTTTTCACTGTCTTCAAGATGGACAGCACCACCGAATTTGCCATCCTTTGACCAGACTGCCCCTTCAAAAACCCCTTCAAGGTTATTTCCGCTCACATCCGTAACTTTGTCACCCTCATCTTTATCGAAGGTGAAGTACAACATGAGCGCGTCGTCGTCGTTTATTGCCCATGCACTGACACTGAAACTCAGCGCGATGACGAGCAAGACTATCATAATCGGTTTCATAACGTTGGACTCCTTTTTTTAGCTGTCAGCCAATTAGAAACTGGAAATTTGAATTTCCTTTGCGGTGATAAACTCAAGCAGGGCAGGCACGCCTTCTTGTGTTTTTTGGATACCGCGCTGGATAGCCGGAATAATTTGGTCGGGCGTTTCGACGCGCTCGCCGTAACCCCCGAACGCCTTCGCCATATCTGCGTAGTTGCCAGAGATGTCTGTAGACCTGAATTTTTCGGTAGACACAGGCATAATCGGAATCTCAATCGCCATAGAAAAGTTGTTGAAAAGGACAGAGAGGATCGGTATCCGTTCACGCACCGCTGTCTCAAAATCCATACCGGTGAAACCGATCGCTGCATCTCCCCAGACATTGACACAGAGTGCGTCTGGTCTGGCGAGTTTCGCACCCATGGCAAGTCCGAGACCGTAGCCGAGTTGCGTCGTCTTCCCCCAACCGATGTAGGTCAGCGGTGCAGTGGACTGCCAGAAAGGCGACATTTGGTCGCGTGGACTTCCCGCATCGTGTGTGATAATTGTGTTTTTGACATCGACAGTATGCAACAGGTCCCAGATGACGCGATACGGTGTCATTGGTACAGCATCGGACGTGAGTTTCGGCATCCACTGTTCAAGCCACTCTGCTTTAATGGCACGAATTTCTTCTGTAATAGCAGCGGTGCGTTCTTCGGACGCACCTCCTGAACGTTCACGAACGGCTTCTACTAAACCGTCCAAGATCAAACCGGCATCACCGACAAGTGCAATTTCAACCGGAACATCTTTGTTAATATCTGCGGGGTCCAAAGTGGCGTGCAAGACACGTGTCCCTTCTGGGATTTTAACACCGAAATGCGTTCGGGTGAAACTGCACCCGATACCGAACAGGAGATCCGTTTTTTGGAGGAAATGATGAACCGTTTTCGGAATTGAACGACCTCCGGAACCGAGTGACAGTGGATGATTTTCTGGGAAAGCACTTTTGCCACCTAAACTCGTTGTTACGGGGGCACCGAGGAGTTCCGCCAATTCTTTCAAAGAGTCCCACGCTTTTGCATAATGGACACCTTGTCCGGCGTAGATGACCGGGCAGTCTGCGGCAAGTAGTGCCTCTGCGGCGGCATCAATTGATGCCGTGTCAGGTCCATAACGTACTATTGGAACAGGTGTAGGTTCAAAAGGTTCGGGAATTTCTTCACCAAATAGGTCCGAGGGGAACTCGACGAGTGCGGGACGCGGTCTACCGTTGCGTGCCTGTGTAAATGCGCGCCGCAGTGCTTCTGGCACAGCACCCGGCAGCGTAACTTGTTCGCACGATTTCGTGACGTGGCGGTAGTTCAAGGCGGAGTTGAAATTCGGTTGAATCTGCGTCAATGTTCGCGCGTATCCCATCGGTAAAACAACGATTGGAGCGGAATCGCCGTACGCTTGTGCGACACCGCCAAACGCGTTCTCGGAACCCGGACCACTCTGCATACAGAACACACCGATCTTCTCGCCAGAGGTCATCCGGCTCATCGCATCCGCCATGTGGAGTCCGATCCGTTCCTGCCTGACGATAATCGGCCGGATGTCTAATTTCGCCGCCGCCTCAATTATCGGGTTGACGGGATAGGCAAACAGGTATTCTACACCTTCTGCTTTAAGGACTTTTGCTACTGCATCAACAACTTTCATAATTTTAACTTTCCTTACGGTTCGGTGAGGTCGGTGTTTTTGATTGGGTGTTTCCCCAGTGTCTTCAAGTGCCTCTCCGTATATCCGTCCTCCATTACATTATGGACTATGTTTTTGGTTTTTTCATCCAGTAAAAAAGACTTATAGACTGGGATTCGTCGGTTTTCCGGCATCCATCACAAGTGGGAAACTATTGCCTTCCAATTTATCACCATCATTAACGGTGACAAAAGATTTCATAACGTGGTTCCCGCTTTCATCGTAGAGCGTTTCACCTGTCATATAATGCACTGCAATCGCGCGACGCGGGTTTCCACTTGTGTTATCGTGTGAACCGTGCCACGTCAAAGAATGATGATAGTGGACAGATCCCTTCGGCACCGGACAGAGTTCTACTTCCAGTTCATATTCTTCAAAGCGGTCCGGCATCGAATGAATGTCTTTGATGGAATGCAGGAAGGGAATCTGATTGCCCCAATGGTGAGAACCGGGAACCATACGCATACATCCGTTACTCTCATCAACATCATCCAACGCGACCCAAGCACTTACCTGACTCGTTTTCGGAGTAAGAATCGGCCAATACGGTGAATCCTGATGCCACATATTGACACCACCTACCTCAGCGGGTTTGTACTGGATCTGGTCGTGCCACACACGTAACTCGGTCGTTGACATCAGTTGTCCAATATCTTCAACAATAATTGGGTTGTGAACGAGTCGGTGATAGGCGGAACTCGCCTCCCAAATATTTACGACTTGCCAGACGGGACTCTCTTCCCTACCGCCGAGATTAACGATATGTACCGGCTGCGGAATATCGGTTTTCTTGTAGTCATCAATGACACGCGCTAATTCGTCACGCAATTCGTCAACCTGCTCATCACTTAGAACACGGTTTCCGAGGAGAAACCCTTTTTCACGAAATGTGTCAACCTGTGCTTGGCTGAGCATGCTTGCCTCCAATAGAAAAACTTATAGGACTTACGCTTTTTTTAGTGCACGCTGCATAATAGGCGGGGTTACAAACCGCGCCTGCAACGGGGTTACGTAAGTTCTAACTTATATATTCGCTTTCGTCGGCTGTCCTTCATCCATCACAAGCGGAAAATGGTGACCCGCTAATTTATTGCCGCCATCGACGGTGACAAAACGTTTCATGATGTGGTTGCCGCTTTCATCATAGATGGTTTCACCTGTCATGTAATGCACCGCAATCGCACGACGCGGTTCACTACTCGTGTTGTCATGAGAACCGTGCCACGTTAAAGCGTGATGGAAGTGGACATGTCCCTTCGGGACAGGACACAATTCGACAGAGAGCTCATACTCTTCAAAGTGGTCGGGCATCTTATGGATGCCACCGACTTCGCGCAGAAACGACATCTGGGGGCCCCAATGATAGGAGCCGGGAACCATACGCATACATCCGTTGCTCTCATCAACATCGTCTAATGCAACCCATGCCGTTACCTGACTCGTTTTCGGCATAAGGATACCCCATAGTGGCGAGTCCTGATGCCAACCGTTGATACCACCAACTTGCGGCGGTTTGTATTGGATTTGGTCGTGCCAGACGCGTAACTCTGTCGTTTCAGTCAGTTGTCCGATCTCTTCCACAATGACGGGGTTGTGAACCAACCGGTGGTATGCGGAACTCGCTTCCCAAATATTAACGATCTGCCAGACCGGAGCCTCTTCCCTACCGCCGAGGTTGGCGATACGCACCGGCTGCGGTACTTCAGGTTTCTCATAATTATCAATGACACGTGCTAATTCGTCACGCAATTCGTCAACCTGCTCATCACTTAGAACACGGTTTCCGAGGAGAAACCCTTTTTCACGAAATGTGTCAACCTGTGCTTGGCTGAGCATATCTTTTGCCTCCTATAACATCTATTTCTTTTTCCTACAGTATTGTAGTTCTCTACGTTGTCATGTCTATTTTAGGTATTGACAATCCTGTTTTTCAGTTCCACCCATTCAGCATCGGAGAGTTTTGGGGGCCACGCGATTCTTTTACCGATGAGTGCGGAGCGATACGCCGCCATAATCAGATCAAATCCGAGCAGTGCGAACTCCAACCTATTGCGATGCGGTTGATTCTCGTCGTCCAACCACGTCGCGATTGCCTCTGTAAAAGCGCGCTGTCCGAACTTGTCATCTTCACCGAAGTGGGTCGGCTCGACGAAGTGCTGTGGCATACCGTCGAACTGATACCCCCACGAACCGTTTTCTCGCCACCACATTCTGCCTTTCGTTCCCCAGAAATCGAGGTTGCATCGCGGATTACTACCGGGGAAATCTATCGCTCCAAACGCCGTCCGTGCGGATTCAAAAAAGACACGCGCCCCGTTCTCAAATGTATAGATCGCCATCAAGTCTTCGGGACATTGCCGATGCGGAACGTCATAGATTTCAGCACCCTCAACGGCACCCCAGACGTGCGTAATCGGAATATCTTTAAGAGCAAAAAGCACAACATCCATCAGGTGGGTATCCATATCGGTAATATCGCCTTCGGTGCATGCGCGGATGAAGTGTATATCGCCGAGACTGTCATCAGCGAAAAAATCCAGCAGCTTCTCAGCGAACGGCAGATATCGGCGTTGATGATTGACGATAATTTTAAGACCTGTTTTCTCGTGTGCAGCGGCAAGTGCTTCTGCTTCACTCGGTCTGAGGGCAAGCGGTTTCTCTATCACTAACGCTTTGACACCGGCTTCGGCGGCAGGTTCCACCCAGATATGTCGTGGTACTGTCGGTTCTGTTACAGCGTGGACGATATCGGGTTTTTCCTGTTCCAACATCTCAACGTAATCGGCATACCCTGTAACGTTCAGTTCTGCCGATGCTGCTTTTAAACGTTCCTCGTCAATCTCACAGATGGCAATTACCTCCATATTCTCGATGCCTTCGTAGCACCGAGCATGGTGGACCCCACGCCTACCCCCGACAATTGTGGTTCGATACATCGCCATAATGTGCCTCCTCATCTCAAACTCTCGTAAACGGTATCATGTTTTCCGATCAAAAACCAGACGAAGCCTTCCTCGTCTTTAGATGCTACTGCTCGATAACCTCTGGTAACTCTCACGGACCAATAATCATATCTCTCAAGTTTTTCTAATCTGAGGGACGGATGGGTTGGATCTTCTTTAAGCCGCTCAAATTGCTTATCGGCAAGTTTTTGAATGACCAACGGCAATCTTTGATAACACTCCCAAAAACGAGGTGTCGTTTTGTGGACGTATCTTGGGAGTTCAGCACTTGATTTATAAATATTTGAATTTCCCTGCTCGGACATTCTCAAGTGCTTCTTTGCGCAGATGATCCAACTTTCCGGCTTTCACATCTTCTTCAAACTGCTTCTCCCATGCTTCTTCTTCGGCGACGAGTGCTTCGTGAAGTTCTTTTTCAAGGGTTTTTAGCAGCACGGTTTCCGTCTGTTCCTCACACTTGACTTTTGGGACCTCTGGAATCCACCCAAGCCAACTTGTGCCATTTTTTTGGATATGGGCGGTATAGATCTCATCAAAGACCTTATCCTGAATTTCAATCGTCTTTATTTCTTTCATAGTTTTCCCTATTCGTAGTAGTGCCACCGAAAATTTAGTTAGGTGAAATTATACTACAGATGCCACGAACACGCAACCTTTTTTTCGATGTTTCCAGGGGCATTCAATTGGCTGTTATGGATTGTCTGTTTTCGGATGATTTTAGAGGAGCGAATCGCTACCGGGAGGTAGTGCCTACAAGAAAGAGCTTGCTATTGGAAAATCGAAAACTGACTGGCTATGATATTTTTTAGTTCTGTGTTGTTAAATTCGCGCGCTTGTGATACAATGCAACGCAGCCAGACAAAAATCACCTTCTATAGGAGGGGTTATATGAAGATTGATAAGATTGAGTCGTTTTTTATTAGAAACGGTTATGTGATCCGAATTCATACGGATGCGGGTATCAGCGGTGTCGGACAGACAGCATGTTGGGGGTACCCAGAAGCCGTTGATCAAATCATCAACACCTTTAAGAGATACCTCATCGGGCAAAATCCGCTGCGAATTGAGCATCATTGGCAATACCTCTACCGTATGGGGCCGTTTCGTGGGACAGCACTGAGCGGTGCTATCAGTGCGGTGGACATCGCATTGTGGGATATCAAGGGCAAACATCTCGGTGTTCCGATCTGGGAACTGTTGGGTGGCAATTGTCGGGATAAAATCCGATTGCATCTGCTTGGCGGTGGCGGCACCCCGGAAACGATGTATGAAGCGGCGAAGGCAGCCGTCGAAGAAGGCTTCACGGCACTCAAGTTCGATCCGTTGGTCGGTGGCTTCCAAAATATGGGAGTTGATCGGCTTGTGAAGACTGCACGCGACCTCGTCGCAGCGGCGCGGGAAGGCGGCGGTCCTGATCTTGATCTAATTGTTGAGGTGCATCGGAAACTGACACCCATGAACAGCATTGTCTTAGAGGCTGCCTTGGTACCCTTTAATCTCTATTTTATTGAAGACCCGATTCAGATAGACACTATCACAACGCAAGCGGAATTAGCGAAACGGATGACAACGCCGCTGGCTATCGGTGAACGCAATGTAAGCATCTGGGAATTCCGTGAAATGTTGGAGGCAGGCGGCCCGCAATACGTGCGTCCGGATGTCGGTCTTGCTGGTGGCATAACGCACTGCAAGAAAATCGCGGCACTTGCTGAAGCGTATCACAGCGCGGTTGTCACGCATAACTTCCTTGGACCGCTCATTACTGCCGCATCGCTCCACTTAGACACGAGTATCCCGAACTTTATTACACAAGAGTATACGAAAGGCGATGAATCCGAAGACTTCGCCGTATACAAAGTCGCGTATCAACGAGAGGGTGGCTACATTCCGATTCCCGAAGTTCCGGGTTTAGGGATTGAACTTGACGATAGTTTAATCGAGCAGAATCCCTATCAACCGATGAACACAGGTTCAACACCGCTGCGTGAAGACGGATCTGTCGCTTACGCAGTGTAATCGTCTAAGATGTGTTAGAACAGAAACCAAGCCTGAAACGAAGTGGAAGGCGACTCTTAGGCGAAAACGTTTCAGTCCGAACACACTTCGTTTAACCGCAAGGAAAGATTAAAATTATGAATGCTGACGAAAAATATCTATTCGATCTCAACGGTTACCTCGTTGTCAAGAACGTGTTAACACCTGAAGAGGTGGCAATAGCGAATGAAGCAATTGATAAACATCGTGAGCAAGGACGCATCCGTCCACGCGAACAGGCACTCGACGGTGGTTCACCAGATCTGAAAGGTGAACAAGGTAGAGGCGAACTCGGCGGTATGCTCCACTGGGAAGAACCGTGGTGTAACCCCTTCCGACACATGCTCGCACACCCGACACTCATCCCTTATATGAATGTAATATTGGGAAAGGGTTTCCGCATGGACCATCAGATGTTCCTGCTTTCAATGGACAAAGGGGCGGAGGGGCATACGTTTCATGGATCCTCTGGTCCCGGCTTCGACCCGAACCAGTATTATATCTTCCGAGATGGGCGGATGCACAACGGGTTAACCGTCGTCGCCTTCCAGCTGACGGACGTACCTCCCGGTGTAGGCGGGTTGATCGTCATTCCGGGAAGCCATAAGAGCAACTACCCCTGTCCAAAAGAGATGCGACTCTATCAGAAGCATCAGGAGCATATCCGGCAAGTCGTTTGTGAGGCAGGCGATGTCATAATCTTCACAGAGGCGGTGACGCACGGCACACTACCCTGGACTGCTGACCATCCGCGCCGTTCCATCTTGACGCGCTATACTGCAGGCAATATGGCGTATGTTCCTGCATACCCAGTACCGGAATGGGCGAATGAGCGCCAGCGTGCTGTCATGGAACCACCTTATCATTCGCGGTTAAATCGTCCCACCTTGGAAACGTAGGAAGGAAAGGCAAAAAATGAATGCTGACGAGAAATATCTATTTGATCTGAACGGTTACCTTGTTATCAAGAACGTACTAACGCCTGAGGAGGTCGAACTCGCGAACGAAGCCATTGACAAACACGGTGATCAGGCACGCATCCGTCCACCCGATCAAGCACTTGACGGCGGTTCGCCAGAACTGAAAGGTGAACAGGGTAGAGGTGAACTCGGCGGTATGCTCCACTGGGAAGAACCTTGGTGTAACCCCTTCCGACACATGCTCGCGCATCCGACGCTTGTCCCATATCTCAACGAGATATTAGGGCGAGGTTTCCGCATGGATCATCAAATGTTCCTGCTTTCGATGGACAAAGGCGCGGAAGGCTTTATTTTTCATGGATCCTCTGGCCCTGGCTTCGACCCGAACCAATATTATATCTTCCGTGATGGGAGGATGCACAACGGATTGACTGTCGTCACCTTCCAGTTGACGGATGTACCTCCCGGCGTAGGCGGATTAATTGTCATTCCCGGCAGCCATAAGAGCAATTACCCGTGTCCGCAAAAGATGCGGCTTTATCAGGAACATCAGGAGCACATCCGGCAGCTTGTCTGCAACGCGGGCGATGTCATAATTTTCACAGAAGCGGTGACGCACGGCACACTGCCGTGGACTGCCGACCATCCGCGACGTTCCATCTTGACGCGTTATACGGCTGGCAACATGGCGTACGTTCCAGCGTATCCAGTACCGGAATGGGCAAATGAACGTCAACGTGCTGTCATGGAACCGCCGTATCATTCTCGATTAAATCGTCCCGTATTAGAGACGTAGGAAGGAAACCGACATGTCTACTTCAATGAGTGCAATTCTCGGTCTCATTTTTTTAGGACTCGCGAATGCCTCTGTTTTCTTAATGTTCAAGTTGTGGGGTTACCCATTTGATAAAGAGACGCATAAAAGTGCAGCCCCGCCTTCTTTGATGCTGCTTCATCGGCTCATCGGTTACGCGTATGCGATCCTCTATGTTTTTATGATGTGGCACATGGTGCCGCGCCTGTGGAACTACCAAGTCGAACTCCCGCCGCGCACCGTGGCACACCTGATGCTCGGCATTACAATCGGTGTGTTGATCCTCGTTAAGATTGCCATCCTCCGGTTTTTCCGGCATTTTGAGGAATCAATGCCGTATATCGGTACGTGTTTACTTATTTGCACGTACCTGTTGATTGGATTGTCGGTGCCGTTCACGTTTCGTGAAGCGGCGTTGCGTACACAGACAAGTGCATTCAGCGACGAGGGTATCACTCGAACCCGTAAGTTACTTGAAAACGCCGGATTGCCACCCGAAGCACCACTTGATCAGCTCGCATCAAAACGGAAACTACGGGAAGGGCAGCACGTCTTACAGCGCAAGTGTGTTGTTTGTCACGACTTACGAACGATTCTCGCGAAGCCACGCATACCGACAGATTGGGTACGTCTCGTTAATCGGATGGCGATAAAACCGATGATCGGGGAACCGATCCATCAAGAAGAGGAGTGGACCGTCTCGGCGTATCTCATCGCGATTACGCCGGATATTCAGGTCTCGGCACGCCAGCAGCGGCAAGAACAGATGCGCGCAGATGAGGCGAAGACTGCAGTTCAGACCGCGACTGTTGCTATGCAAGCAGAAGCTGCAACCGATACAGCAGTCGTGGCTTACGATGCAGCAGAAGCGAAAGCACTCTTTGAGGATAGATGCTCACAATGTCACCCAATCACGGATGTAGAAGACTATCCACCGCGTTCTAAGGAAGAGACAACCGAACTCATAACACGAATGATAGATATTGGACTCTATCTTGAAGAGGAAGAGATTGAGTTGATTACCCGCTATATTAACGAAAACTATCTGGCGGAGTAAACTGCTACAAACGAATCTGCTTGAATGCCTCAATCTGTGCTGTGATTGCCCGCTCTGTTGGGAGGCGTTCTGCACTCGACGCGCCGTAGAATCCGACAACGCCTTCAGTGTTTTCCAGGACATACGTCGCGTCTTCCGGTTCAGCAATGGGACCCCCGTGACAGATAACAAGAATCTCAGGGTTGACCCCTTTCGCCGCGTCGTGTATCGCTTGCACCCGTTTGGCGGCATCTTCTAATGTGAAGGCTGTTTTCGCACCAATAGACCCTTTCGTCGTGAGTCCCATGTGCGCGACGAGAATGTCCGCACCGGCATCCGCCATCTGTTCCGCTTCCGATTCGTTGAACGCATACGGTGTGGTAAGCATCCCCATCTGGCTTGCCGTCCGAATCATCTCTACCTCAGGCCCGTATCCCATATCGGTCTCTTCAAGCAGTTGGCGGAAAGTGCCATCAATTAGTCCTACCGTCGGGAAGTTCTGTACACCGGAAAACCCGATGTCATCTATCTGTTTCAAGAAGACATCCATCAATCTAAACGGATCCGTGCCACAGACACCGGCAAGGACCGGTGTATCAGGAACAACGGGGAGCACTTCGCTCGCCATCTCAACAACGATTTGGTTCGCGTCGCCATAAGGCATCATCCCAGCGAGTGAACCTCTACCTGCCATTCTGAATCTGCCAGAGTTGTAGATAATAATCAGATCAATGCCGCCAGCAGCCTCACATTTGGCGGAAATACCCGTACCAGCCCCTGCCCCAATGATGGGTTTACCAGCGTCAATGTTGTTGCGTAGTTGTGCTAAAATATCTTCGCGTTTGAATTTCATTTTCTAGAATCCTTACTTGTGAAAAAATATTTGGGTTACCAATAGGAAGTACCTGTGAATTATACCAAATTTTTAGGTTTCATATCATCTAATTTTTGGCATCTGACTCATTTTCAACTTGGATGCGCACAATCTGTTAGATGGCACTTTTGCTCAGAAATTCGGTGTGGACTTTCACGTAGAGATATGATACAATAAATACCAAGGAGAGAACGATGAGAAGTTTTGGCACTACAGGTCGCGTGCGACCCGAGCAGCACTATATTGTCCCCCGCACTGAGGAGATCGCGGATTTCATCAACCGCGTCAAAAATGGCAAGTACATCGTCCTCTTCGCACCGCGCCAGACCGGGAAGACCACCTTCTTCCGATTGGCACTTGAAGCACTTGGTACGGAAGACCCTACCTATTTTCCGATTCAATTGGATTTCCAAACGATGCGTAGAACCACACCTACCACGTTTTACGAGCATCTCTCTCACAGGATCCGTAGACAAATTGAGCATGTCTTTCAAAAACGCGGGGGCATACCTTCTAAAGCGTTAACTCAATTTCTGGAGAACACCAAACTAACTGATCATCTCTCGATGGAAATTTTTTTTGAAAACCTTGGAAGTTTTCTTGATAGCGATTCTCACGATCATGTGCCAGCTTTTAAGAAGGTTGTCCTTCTCATTGACGAGTTTGACGGTATTCCACAAACCGTCGTGAGTGATTTTCTGTATTCACTCCGACAGATTTATCTCTCTGATGAGATGCAATGTCCGCATAGCGTCGGCATCGTCGGAGTCAAGAGCATCGCGCAGCTCGATTACGATAGGTCTGTTTCCCCGTTCAATATCCAAGATGAGTTCAAATTGCCCAACTTCACACTTGAACAGGTACGCGAACTTTTTCAACAGTATACAGAGGAAAGAGGACACGTCCTGCTCCCCGAAACCATTGAAGCTATTCATAAACAGACAGGGGGCCAACCGTTCCTCGTCAATCGATTGGCGCAAATACTCACCGAGGAGATGGACATCCTGAAAAGCGAACCGATTACAATGGCGCACTTTTCACACGCGCATGCTCGGCTCCTTAGGGAACGCAACACTAACCTAACGCATCTGATAACCAATATCCGTAGAGACCAACGGTTTGAGATCCTCCTCATGCGAATAGCCTCTTACGACAAAGCGGTTCCCTTTATCCTATACGATGACCGCATTAGTGAACTCACGACCTATGGCATCATTGCCGAGGGCACCGATGGAATGTGTGAGATTGTTAATCCAATTTATCAGCAGTGTATTATCCTAACATTGCAACCGGTGATTAACGGATTGGAGAGCGAATACTTTCCTGAAAATATCAGTCCTGATTTTTCTGATTACCTCACTCCCGATGGACAGATTGAGATGACACGCCTTCTTGACAACTTCAAGGATTTTATTGCGCGCGCGGGGTACAAGATTCTCCAAGTGTCAGAAACGCCACAGGAGTTTATTGGGCAATACCTCCTTTCCACCTATCTTGACCAGTTTGTTAGGAGCATAGGGGGCGCGATGTTCCTTGAAATGCCAACTGGACGTGGGAGGATAGACCTGCTCGTCAATTTCAATCAGAAAAAATACATCGTTGAGACCAAGATTTGGGAGGGGCCCCACCGCTATCAGGCAGGCAAGCAGCAACTCGCCGCCTATCTTAAATTGGAGGGCGCAGTGGAAGGGTACTATGTCGTATTCGATCATTGCAGAGAGCCAGAGCCACGGATAGAAACAGAAACTGTTGATGCGATAACCATCCGGAGTTACGTGATCCCTGTGATACAAGAACAGCCATCCGCTGTTTAGGCTATGAGTGGGCAGGACCAGGGACCCGCCCTTACATTTTAACGCCGCGCATGCTGGGATTCCGCAGGGGCGCGGTATTCAACGTTGAGATGCGGTGTTTCCAATCTCACATGTCCTTGATGCCGTGAAGTCAGACAACTCTCCAAGGCACCGCTTACTAACAAAGTGCGCTCTACTGGATACGGCGCGGCCCCTGTCTCAAAAAGTTCCTCAATCTTGGCAATTAGACACGCGGAATAAGTGACATTCGGTGTCGGTGTTAAGAAAAACTGTGTGGACACCGGCACCGGTTCGTCCTTCAGTTTCGCAGCGAAGCAGTAATCTCGGACTGCCCCGTTGAGCATCAGAAGCGTTGCTTGCAATCCGTCGTTATATTCAATGAAATAGGCAGCTGGATTTTCAACGAGCCGATAGATTTCACCGTTTCCGATCATATCCTGTGTTCTACCGTCTTCATCTGTTAACCCGCATGGCGTATCGCTTCTCGAGAGTGCCGCTTCCAACAACTCCAGAGACCAGCGTCCGTCTTCGCCTGCCTTCCAGACTTCTTCGCCATCTATTAATTCGACAGCAGCGACCCCTGTTTCGCCACCCTTTCGGCGTTCTGTCATACACTGCATCGCCTCCATGGCGTGATAGTCCATCGGATCCGAACCGCCAACACCTACCATCAGTGCTTCTTCGATCTCACATTCCAAGGGCAAATCGACATCGGGCAATCGCCAAGTGACAGGCAGCGATGAACCCGCCAGCACCCCAAAACCGAGGCGATGTCCGTCCTCTACCATCTCTTTCGCTTTCTCAAAACTGTAGGAGAGGTGCTTGTCGTTGAAAATAGGCACGGCGCGTCCATCTTCCTCAAAGACCTTGACGCACGCCTTGAAAAAATCATACCGGGGATATAGCACTTGACTCTTTTCATTCGTAGGATACTCACCGTGTTCTCCGATGAGTAACACCGCGTCTACAGCGATTTTATGACCCCCGCACCGGAGTGCCTCGGCAATGGTCGGATAGACGGAGAACCCGAATTCTCTGGCACGGTCTTGGCTTTGCTCTCCCTCTGGTTTCTGATCAACATAGAGAGAAACGACTTTCATATTTGGACGATGCCATCTGCCCTCTTTTGGATAGCCGACAAGAAAACGATCCGCAAAATGTTGCGCATGCGACAGATAACGGTAGATAGTGGTAACAACTGCAATTCGTTTCATGGTCTCATGTCCTCCAGAAAGTTGATTCATCAGTCGGTTGATACGCGATGTCCAGATGCGGTGTCTCTTGCTTTGTACTTTCATTGAAAAGGCTATCAACGCCTGCCGCAACAAGTCCTGTCGTCAACAGTGTGCGTTCAACTGGATAGGTTGCCTCGTCTGTCAGGAACATCTGCTCAATATTATTGACCAACGGCGAAAAGAAGTTCGCCAACGTCGTCCGGGCGGGTGGCATTGGGAGGTACATCTGCGTTGAAAGAATCTCGTCACTTGAACCGATGTAAGCCGCAAAATTGAAATCCTGCACCAACCCATTCATCAAAATCATGGTAGACTTGAGACCGTCGTTGTGCTTATATTGATACGCGATCGGGTCTTTCACGATCTCCTTCAACTCATCTAATGTTGGAAAGGGGTTGTTAAATCCAGGTCTTGACGGTGTGAGCGTGTGACTCCGACAGAGCGCAGCTTCAAAGAGTTCACGCGACCAGAGTTCGGTATGGTGCGCTTCCCAAAACGCGTCGCCGCGGTATGCCTGCAGCCATTTCACGCCACTTTCGCCACCTTCACGTCGTTCTACCATACACTGTAATGTTTCTAAGGCGTGGAAATCGTAACTATCGACACCGCCGTAACCGACACACACTGCCTCAGAGACTGGAACACCGAGCGGCATATCAATTGAAGGCGTGCGCCACGTAACCGGTAGCGAGGAACCTGCCATGAATGCGAAATCCATGTCTTGTGAGATGTCGTACATCTTGCGCGCCCACTCCCAGTTCCATGAGAGGTGTTTATCGTTGAATACTGGCACACCGCGTCCACTGCGTTCAAACACCTCAGCCATCTGCTTGAAGTGTTCATAGCGCGGATAGAGACGTTGCCCCTTCTCGTTAGAAGGATATTCGCCGTGTTCACCGATGAGGAGGACACCATCAACAGCCAATTCCTCGCCGCCGAGGGTCAGTGCTTCGGCGATTGTGGGGTACCCTTTCATTGTCGGGAAACGCTCTAACCGATCACGGCTGAGGTCGTTGTCTTTGACCTGTTCGACGTGGAGAGAAACGAGGTCCATCGGTGGGTAGTGGTGTCGGCTGTTCCATCCGTAACCTTCCAAGAATCGGTCAACGATGTGCTGCGCGTGTGCGTATTTGTGGTAAATCGTCGCAATCGCAGCGATTTTGGGTCGTTTTTCCATAATCAATTTCCTTGTTAGTTCAATAGACGACGTAAAAAAGATGTGTTGATTCGTTTCTTAACATATACCCTGTTTCCATAACCATCAATAACATGCAGCTCAATCAAATTGTCCACAAGTTTCGGATAATCTAATTCTACTGTTGCTTCCTTCTCACCTTGCAATGTCACGGCATCGTGCAATGTGTAATATTCGCCTTTATATGATTTTTCCCATTCTGTTTGGTTTTGAGCCGGATCTATTTTCACCTGAAAACCGGGTGGAGGGTTTTTGTTTGTCGATTTTACTAACAATCGTACCTGATGAATTCCATCAGCATCTTCAACCTTAAATCGGACTTTTCCTCTTGAAGATGGGCGTGTTTCAATTAGCGTTTTGTCATCAAAAAATGTCATTTCTGAATTAAAAAATCGGCTCCTACTTAACCATGCTGCACTACTTTTGGACAGATGTTTCGATTGTCTACCGTACGACATCAGATATGAAGGGTGTCTATAATCACGGTTTAATCCGAACGTATGCCCAAACTTGGTAGCGAGGGCATGTTTTGAGTATCCGTTGAGCGGTGTATGAACGACAATATGTCCGCCTTGTCGTCTAAATATATAATCTCTTAAGCTTAGTTCCATATCTCGAATTCTTTTTTTAAGGTTTTTCAGATCGGAAGGAGTATATTTATTTTTACTTGATTTCTTTTCTATACTTTTATCTACGATGATGAAATAGCAATTGTTGGATAATTCAAAATGCTGTTTAATTTCATCAAGCACTCTTGATGAGGTATATCTATCGTAGTATTCATCTGTTGTTTTACCTTCAAATAGGTATACCTTTGCTGACCCCTCGCTATTTTTTTCAAAATCGAAAGTTTTTCTGCCGAACCCGTGTCGCTGAATTTCATCTGCAAAAAATGTTTGAAGGTCTCTTAATATCTTATCTATTTTCTCTGGTATATCTGCCTGAGGTAGACGGTTAGTCGGCAGAAAATAAATCGGAACAACAATATTTTGTGTTGTCTCCTGTTTTTTAGCTAAATAGTTTGCTATATCCCAGACACGAATCACACCATCATTACCACTCGCAGCGACAAACTTACCGTCTGCAGACACGTCAACACACTTTACCCAACCGGAATACCCTTTTAGGGAAGCAATACGGTTTCCATTTGCTACCGACCAAATTCCGAGTTCACTGGTACCTCCACTGATAAGTGTCTCTCCATCTGGCGTAAATGTCAGATCGTTGACATTTCCAGTAGGAATGGTGTTATAGTTTTCCCAATCAGGTGGATAATACAATCTTATATCTTCATCATTATCTGCAATTGCGAGGATAGGATTCTTCGGATCCGGTAAAAACGCCATTGCCTCAATCCATCCAACCTTTCCACCTATCACATTAATATAATTCTTCTTGATGGCTTGATTCCCATTTATCTCCCAGATATTAACGGTGTCAGTTCTTGATTCTACTGTTGCCATGAGTTTGCCATCTGCAGAAAATGTGTGTTCTTTTTCTAAGTTTTTTCTTTTCAAATTGATTGCCTCTACAGGTGCTGTTGGATGACTGACATCCCAGAGCAATAAACCTGAAGATGATAACGCTAAAAGTTTATTATCTGGTGAAAAAACAGCATATAATCCTGCCACACGTAAAGAACTAACAAATTGTTCTTTTACAATATCCCATAATTTTACATTGCCCCCAATATTACCCCGATCAGAGATAGCGAGTAGCTTTCCATCTGGTGAAAATGAGACTGAATCTCCACTGAATACAGCTAAGGGTGTAACTGGGTTATTGATATCCCACAATCTGATGTTGTCTTCAGTGTTCTTATTGTAGGTTCTACTGACGACTAAATTGGGGTTTGTCGGAGAAAATTCGACAGTTTCTGGGGAGCCGCCGTGAACGAGTTCAGCGATGATTCCAGGTTTCTCAGGTATTGCTGGCACAGCAGCGAATTTCTGTCGAATTTCATCCGATATTTCTTCAGTTCTGGGGATGAGTGGTGGAGGACTATCCTTTCTTGATAAAAACTCGTCTATCGATCGTTTCCTGTCTTCCTTTTGCTGTTTAAAATCAACGATTAAGAATATAAAGCCGAATAGGATTACACACCCGACCAATAACAGCGATATTAATACCTTGAAGTTCATGTTGTTAACCTTCGTGAGTTTGATAAGAGTTATTCTATGGCGAGGGTATTGTAGAATCAACGTCTAACGGTCTTTCAATAAGCACAACCGGTGCTTGACAGCAGTCGCAATTTCCGGGCGCGACCGTACGGATATAGCATGTATCGCAATAATAGTAGAGATCGTGGAGAACACCGTCTCGGATAGACAGAAAACGGGTTACTTCCAGCAATTGCGTTTTCGGGAAGACACGGCCCGAAATCTCCAAGTTTTTCTCATGCAACCTCTCGTCCACAAAGAGTGCCTCCGCTAACGATGTCCGTAAGAGCGTATAGTATTCGCCTTCCTCGGTCTTGACCCCATATAGAGGGGCGTGATTACCGAAGCGTTCGACCTTATAGTGTATGTGCATCTCCTCTGCTAAGCAAACAATTTTGCCGCGGAGTTTGACATCCTTAGGTTCAGACTTTTCGGTCGGCGGTTTCGCACCGATGATTAGTAACACCAGAATAACGAACAGTGGCGATAACCGTTTGAAATTACGCATCGTTGTCCTCCTTTGCCCAGCGATTTGGACCGGGACCGGGTTGGTGCTCATCACGAACCCGCTTGAATTCTTCAGGCGAAGTAACGACATCTTCAGGGTGCAGTCGGCTCCGTGCGAGAAAACCGGCTTCCGGTTGATAGCCAGTCGGTTTCGCGGCATCCTGATAGCGTGAATCAACGCTCCATCTGACTTGGTTGCTAACATTCGGAATAGAGCGATGCGGTGTCAGATTGGTCAGTAGCAGGACACTGCCAAATTTGACAGGAACAACTACCGGATCGACTTCCGGTAATGCATCATCCGGTATTTCAAGATAGAAACGTTCGGAGTGCCGATGTCGGAAAACACCGTCCCGATGGGCATGCGGGATGACTTCCATGCAGCCGTTTTCAACAGTCGCATCTATCAGTGGAATCCAAACCGTGAGTTGTAAAACCGAATCGCATTTAGGTTCCATATAGCCAGCATCCTGATGCCACGGTACGAGGGTGCGATCGTGTTCGGGAAGTTTCGGACGCACGCGATACGCCGGATGACACATAATCTCAGGTCCGACGAGCGACTCGGCAATGTCGAGAAGTTTCCTGTTGATAAGCAGATGAAAAAGTGCTGGACCTGTGTGTGCACCGCTAAATACTTTCTGAAATACGATCGGGGATTGTGCCGTAATTTTTGCCAGACGGGTGTCAAACCCTTCCCTCTTAAATTCGGAGTCGATCTCACCGTCTGCGTAGAGTTGTGATGCGCCGGTGTCAACAATCTCCTCGAACTCAGCGATCAGCGGATTCAGGTCGTCGGGAGAAAGTGCGTCTTCGACGAGGAGATAGCCATTTTCATTAAAATCTTGGATTTGGGAATCAGTTAATACCTTCATCTTTTTAATTTTCCTTGCGGATAAGTAGCGTGAATTTGGCATTCACGTCCCTTTGTGTCGAGGCGCCTTCTACTTCGTTTCAGGCTAAATTCCTTGGGCTAAGAAGATAAGAAACTCCGTTAGGTTTTTTATATCTGGACGAGTTCAATCAGAATACCCTCGGGATCTGGGGCGCACGCAACGCCAACGGCATCCGGTGCACTTATCGGTTCAGATAGAAATTCGACACCGTTCTGTTTTAAGTCTTTGACGGTCTGTTGAATATCGTCCACAAAAAATGTGAGCCAACGGACCCCTGCTGAGAACTCGTCTGTCGGTTTCGGCGGCGGCGATTCGATCTCCATCAGTTTGATGAGTGTGTTGCCTGCCTTGAGCCGAACCTGGCGAAAACCGGTCGGTGCAAGCCCGACATCGCGTGCCAAATCGTCCGGTATTTCCAAGTCCAACACAATCTCGAAACCCAATTTATTGTGATAAAAGTCCAGCGATGCCGCAAAGTCGCTGCAAGTAATAGCGATGTCAACGGTGGCGTGTGATAAGTTTAGCACGGCTTTTTAACCTCCAGTGAGAACGAAAATCGCTTCCCGAAATTGACCGAGTGGACGTGCGTTATAGGTGATGTCTACGGGTATAACAACTCGTCCTAACGTTTCGCAATGCTGTGGAATCGGAATAGAAAAACCGAAGCCTCCGGCTGCCCTCGGTAGAATCGTTGTCTCTCCGGTAGAGATTTCCATACCCCATGATGTGGGAAGAATGGGTTGCGCAGTCACTGTGCGCGGCTCGTCCGAATGGTTCGTTATCTCCACGCGCAACTGGGCGGTTTCGCCCAGTGCGATCTCCTGTTCATAAGGATAACAACGTACCCAGTGTTCATCCATTCCATAGTTGGCGTGGTCCCAAGGGAAAAGTTCGGTATAGCATTTTTCGCGTTCAGCGAGTGTGTCGAGCATGAAGGCGATCTCGGCATCGGTAAAATCAAACGCTGGATCGACATGGCAGTTAAAAATATGTGTCGGCTTGAGTTCCTGAATCAGATGCAGGCATTTTTCGTAGCCGACATCTTTACCGAGCAGATTCCGATTCCCAGAACAGTAGTCGTCAATCCCTGCCATTGTGAAGGAGTCTCCTGCGAAGAACATCCGTGCGCCGCGCCCTTCAACGAGCAGTCCACCGTGATAATAGGTTTGACCCGGAAAATAGTAAGCCGTCATTGTGAACTCGTTCCACTGCCAAGAATCACCGTCCTGTGTGATACGATCTACCCGAGTGACCGATGGCGAAATACACGGTAATCGGAAGCCGATCGGATTTGTGATGACCGCTGCGACAACTGAATCTGCTATCGTTTCACAGGGAAAAGTCTCCTGAAACTCAGGAATGGCATTAACGTGGTCATCGTGGTAGTGCGTTACCCAGAATTGCGTGACTTCCGAAACCTCACCCTCCACTTGCAACTGTTGAATCTGTTTGATTATATTCGGTGAGCCGCAATCCATGACGAACGCTTCATCTGTCTCGGAGATGATCAGCCATGTGGTGCCGAAATGGCGTAAGAATTCGGGGGGCGGTTTGCCTTCTCGGATCGGCATGTGCCTGGGGTGTCCATCAAATTCCTCGAAAAGCTGCGGAAAGTAGTGCCGGAGCGCAGAGATAGACACATATTTATCGTAGCAGTACGCCAACCGCTCTAAAAGCATATCAATCGCCTTATCAGGATCGTTCATCACAACGCCGTGGGTCGGAATAAGTGCGGTTGGCGATGCCTGACGGACCTTTTCGAGACTCTCCTTGAGTTCATCTTTCGCACCGAGGAACCCGTGATAGTCGCTGGTCTGCTGTCCCTTCTGTAGGCTATAGAGCTCCCATATCTTACCTTCGTCGTAGATGAGGTCGCCGGTAAAGGCGAAGCGTTTGCCATCAACATCAATGAGATAGGTAACACTGCCATCGGTGTGTCCGGGTGTTTCAAGGACTGTCAGCACAGCTGAACCCCACGTAATCTGTGCACCGTCGGTATAGGTATCTGTTACTCGGATAGCATCGGCACGCATCAGATTGTGTGGGTGATAGTTGTAGAGATGCCATCGGTATTTCGGATCGTTCCAAAAGGTCTCGACTTCGGCAAACCACGATACCTCTTTTGCTGGCACCCCAACACGCACATTCTCAGCAATCGGGACACCGAGTATGTTATCGCGATGGTGGTGCGTAAAGAGCATCCGCTCAGCTTTTGTGATACCGAGTTCGGCGAGTGTTGTCTGGAAAGTGGGATCCCCTGGGTCAATGAGGAGCGCGCGATCGCCATCACGGAGAATACCTGTGTTCACATGTCCGTGGTGGACATATAAGTGTTCACTGAGTTGAGCAAAGTGAGTTTCCATTGGAAGTCCTTGTTTTTAGTACGTAAAGGGGCAAGGTGGCACAGTAGCACAACCTAACGGGTTATGCTACGCTGGAGAATCGAGATATATCATTCGACATCTGGCAGAGACAAACCGTGGACTTTGGATCGCATACCGTCCTTTTCAAGGATTGCCATCTGTGCGCTACCGTGGCGCCTGGCACCTTTCGAATTCGCTGGATACCATTTTCCGATCATCTCTTCATCCCAACGAGAAGACATGATGACGTAATCCTCTTCCTCACCCTTCACTTCGCGTTGGATGTCGTCTTTATCAATAAAGGGTTTAAGAAGAACTGGGGGTTCATAAAGGTCTATATCCTCATCCTCCTCTCCCCAGTTAGTGTATGTGACAGGTTCTCCGGTCTCCCAGATCCATTCACCTTCTTTTAGGACATCGGTCAAACCGATCCAATACGGTCCGTTTCCAAAGATAGCTTCGAGCCATATCTGCTCTGCTTCACTCGTAATTGTAACCAGGTGCGCGCCTTCATCATCGGCTTTGGCTTGCGCATCCGCTCGGTCATTGCATGCAATCCATTTGTAAGCGTGCCCATTCGTAGGATTCACTATCCATACGCCGGGAACATCTGGAACACCATGTCGCTGTTCTTCAGGTCCATCAGATGATACCTCGGAAAGATCGGCAAGATCGCCGTTAAGTGTTAAAACTACAGTTTCATGCGGCTTGCCTGCTTCTACAGTAAAAGGTTTTGACATCGCCGAAAGTCCACGATGGTTGACAGATAACGCGTAAGTACCAGGACCGGATATGGCAGAAACGAAGTTGCCATCAGCATCTGTATGCAGCGAGAGACTGTAAGCAGAACCACCCCACTCCAAAATTAAGCGACCGATGTTAAATTTAACGGTTGTGTCGGCAAGCGGCTCACCGTTTTTGAAAACGAGCCTGCCTTGAATTTTCGGTTTCGGTTGGTTTTGGATGACGACTTCCACGTCTTTGATGGCTGAACCGGGCTTGATAGCAAACGTGACTGCCCCGATGGGTCGAAAGAAAGAAAAATCATGTGGATGGAATGTCACTTTTCCGAACTTAATCGTTTGAATCTCAGGCACAGGCTTAACGTTCTGAGGAACCGGGTGCGGTGTTGCTGGGTCTTTTTCTATCGTAAGAACCAGTATCTGAGTTATCCCGGTAGCGATGTCAGTGAAAGTGAATCGTCCTTCTGAATCCGTTTTGGATTCCAGAAACGGTGGACGCGCCTGAAGCTCCGCTTCATCCGGGGTCTTTCCCCTGAGTTCTTGTGGAAAATTGGCTGACCTCTGGCGCAGAAAAGGGTACAGGGACCTATCGTACAGGGTATCTATATCGCCATTTCCAGCAGTTCTGACGTACAAAAGTACGATAGGTGCCTCGGCAATCGGTTCACCGTTGGTCCCGACAACGCGTCCCGATAACGTTGACGACTTGTCTTCAGCAGCACTTTTGTATACGACTACCACAAACCCTAACACAATAACTACTGTTAGCAATGTAAATATCTGTTTGGTCAAATGGGAACTGGTCATAATGAGCGTCTCCTTCGGAAGTGTAGATGCTATTCGTGTAGGGTTTACTGTGTTACTTTGTCAGTCTCTGCAAGTGTATCCTCTTTTTCAAGAATTGCGTGCTTAACCATAGGCAAAAATGGACTTTCAGGTCCGATTGTCGTCCATCTCTTTAAAAAGAATTCCATAGCCACAGGAACTTCGCCTTCACCAACGGACACGCTTTCAGGTTGCTGTGCGTTTATCCAATTCGTGTATGTGAGGGGTTCACCGTTATCCCACTGCCATGCTGCCTCTTTTTTGGGAACGCGTAGCCCGATCCAAAAGAACATTTTCTGTGGATAAACTGCCTCCAGCCATTTCTGCTCTGCTTCATCGTTAATAGTGACGAGGTATGCGTTTTCGGCTGCTGCTTTGGCTTTCGCGTCTTCCCAACTATCGCACTTTATTCTCTTATAAGCGTGCCCGTTATCAGGATTCACTAGCCACACGGATAGTCTCGCTTTCACTCTGTTGTTTTGCTGGACGCGGTGTGTTTCTAAGTCTCTGAGTACCAAAACAAGTTCATCGTACCGTTGTCCTTCTTTAAGGCGAAACCATCTTGACTTCACGGACACGCCTTCGTATTTCACTATCACCGAGTATTCTGAAGTCTCATTTGGATAGTATGACACGAAATAGCCTTGGGCATCTGTCCTAACACCCCGCCCTGAGGATCCGGCACTGCCACCCGCAGGTAAGATAAACAAGTGCGTATCCCGCTATCGTCTCCGGACAGTGAGTCCAATGTCTGTATTAGCGAGTGGCGTTCCGTCCTTTAAAAGCACCCGTCCGCGAATTCGCATCCGCGGCGGTTTGACGTTGACCACAACACCCTCAAGATGTGTCCCGGGTTCAATCGTAAAGGTGAGTTTCCCGAACCAAGTCGGGAAATTCTTAAGGAACGCCGTAGAATAGAAAGTTAAATCTCCAATTTCAGCGGATATGATTTCGTAATCCGAAGCACTTTCAGGAAACATCACGAACTGGTATAAACCAGCATCTATATTACGGAACGAGAAACGGCCTTCCTTATCTGTTACCACTCGCGACCAGTCTGAGAAAGGCGTGCGCGGCACCATATCTCTCGGCTCCACCATCTCAACCGGTTTAATAGCCAACGCAAGTCCGGTAACCGGCTTTTCCTTTGTATCTACAACCCGACCGGAAAGACTTGATTTACCTTCCTGTGCAATACTATCTGCAGAAAACAGAAGTGTAAGTGCGACAATACTTACAAGAATCACAACATAGCATCTTCTGAAATGCGAATACCTCATAATTTAATTTCCTCCCTTCTCAAGGATTGCCATGCGTGCGGCTTTTGGGAGAGCGGTTGTCTGCCATTTTCCGATCTTTCTATCCCAACGCCAATCAGACATGATAACAAAGTCTTTTCCTTCTTCTTCTCGGCGTCGATCTTCACCTTTGAAGCCTAAGAACTTCAGAAAAGCAGGCGGTTCACTCACAAACCGGTCATCTTCATCGTCCTCTTTCCAGTTAGTATAGGCGAAGGGTTCCCCAGTGTCCCACTGCCACTCTCCCTCTTTCGCAATATCGGTCAGGCCGATCCAATACGGACCGGGTCCAAAAACGGCTTCGAGCCATATCTGTTCTGGTTCATTTGTAATCGTGACCAGGTGTGCCTCTTCAGCGGCGGCTTGCACTTGGGCATCCTCTCGGTCCTCGCAGTCGATCCATTTATAGGCATGTCCATTCGCTGGATTTATGATCCATACGCCTGGAACATAAGCAATATTTGATGGGTAATACCGACGCTGTTTTTTCGGTTCCTCGGGCGGTGGGTCGGAAAGGTCTGTGGCGTTGCCATCAAGGGTCAACACCATTCTCTCATGCTGTTTACCAACTTCAACGATAAAAGGCTTCGATGCCGCAGAAAGCCCGCGATGGTTAAGGGATAGCATGTAGATTCCGGGGGTGTTTGTCGCGTGTACGAAGTTTCCATCTGCATCTGTCTGAACGAGGCGGTTGAAGCCAAAATCACTACCTGTTCCGTCCAACCCTAAATGATCAATGTTAATTTTAAGGGACATATTAGCAAACGGTTCACCGTTCTTGAAAACGATTCTGCTTTGAACAATCAATTGACGTTCTATAATGACTTCTACGTCCTTAAGGTCTGTCCCCGGTTCAATAGCAAAAGTAGCACTCCTTGATGTATCATGAAAGTCATGCGGGTAGAATATCACATTTCCGAAATTAATCGCTCGGACCTTAGTGTGGTTTGACCGATACGACCCCTTTTCCATCATCGGATTACGAGGGACCCTCAATCGGGTTTGGCTTGGCGTGACCTTGGTGAAAGCAAACCGTCCTTCTGAATCGGTTTGTACTGTTGATATTTGGAGCATTACGGTTGCGTCAACAACTGGTTCGCCTTCCGCAGTAATCACACGTCCGGACAACGTTGCGGGTTTCTCCTCAGCAGTGCTATCGGCTGCGAATGCGAAACTCAACACAATAAGCATGGGTAGGAATATAAAAGTGTGTTTTGCAAAACGGAGAGTAGTCATAGCGAATATCCTTTATCAGTTATCAGTTATCGGTTAAAGAAGTATCTGATTGAACCATACGCCTCTTTAACCGATAACCAATGACCGATGACCAGTAAAAGAGGTTTTTGACAATCTTGTGGGAAACACCCAAGCAAAAACACGTCTCTTTCTGAAAACTAAAAGGTTTTTCGCAGAAAAACCGTACTGAAAACTGATAACTATTTCTGATGTCGTCAGTAACGCTCTTTTTCAAGAATGGCGTATTTTACCGCGGGTCGTAATCGACTTTCGGAGTCAATTGCCATCCATCTCTTTGAAACAAAAATTAGGGCGATGGGAATTTCTCCTACGTTGCTGGTTGTGTTATCAGGCCTGCCCGCGGCCCCCCAATTGACGTAAGTGAGAGGTTCACCGCTGTCCCACTGCCATGGGGCACCATTTTCTGGTACACGCAGCCCAATCCAAAAGAACACTTTCTCTGGATAAAGTGATTCCAACCATTTCTGCTCCGCTTCGTCGTTGATAGCGACAAGATAGGAACCTTCTGCTTCCGCTTCAGCCTTCGCGTTTTCCCAACTGTCGCACGGAATTCTTCTGTAAGCGTGATCGTTTGCGGGGTTCACTGTCCATACTGCGTGCCGCGCTTTCTCTCTTTTCCTTCGGTTCTTACGGTGTTTCTCCAAGTCGTTGAGTCTCAAGACGAATTTATCGTACTTCTCGCCCTTCTCAAGGTGCACCCATCTTGATTTCGCGGATGCTCCGTCATATTTCACCCCTACCGAGTATTCTGCGGCATCTCTTAGATGATATGTTACAAAGTAACCTTGGGCATCCGTCCAAGCAGTGAATCTTGTTAATCCACCGCTTGCGCTCCAGCCGCGCGGAAAAAGGAAGAAACCCTTATGACTCCGTCGTCGCCGGCGAATAGTTAGACTAATCTGTGCATTGGCAAGCGGTGTTCTGTCCTTTAGAAGCACTCGTCCACGGATTCGCATATCCGGTGGCTTTACTTTGACGACGACATCTTCAAGGGATGTGCCGGGTTCAAGCGCGAACGTCAGTTGCCCTAACCAAGGGGGAAAACCGATACCACTCACCTCATAATAACGGAAGGTCAAGTTCCCAATTTGAGCGGATACAATCTCAAAAAGCGAACCGTGTTCTGGAAACATTACCAACCGTGATGAAACCGGATCAATGTTACGGATAGAGAAACGTCCATCCGCATCGGTTACCCCCCGTGGCCAAGACGCGAGCGGCGCGAGCGGTCCTTTCTCCTGTCCCATGTTAATCTCGACCGGTTTAACAGCGAGACCGAGACTTGAAACTGGGTTTCCATCGGTATCGACGATACGACCAGAAAGGTTTGATTTACCTTCCTGGGCAATGCTATTCCAGGGGAACAGAAGTGTCAGGGCAACAATACCAGCGAGAATAGCAACATAGGGAATACTGAAGTGTGAAAGGCGCATAACTTAAACTCCATCCTCCCTTTCCTAAAGACTATGCTTCAGCGAACTGCGGTCTGCCGAGGGCATCCGTTCTGCCTTGACGTTTGTAGTGCGGTAGATGTCCACCCGCATCTGCCAAGATTCGCTCTTGGGCGAGTGCAATCCGTTCCGCGCCTTGATCAGCGATATTGTGTTGGCAGTCGATGTCAGATTCGAGGTCAAACAGTCGGATACCGTCATTAAAATCGACGCTGGAGAAATACCAGCTCTTCGCGTCTTTGTACCAGACAGAGTTGACATAACGACACGTCAGGTATTCGCGCGACGCAAAACCGTCTTTGCCTTCAACGAGTGGGAGCAGGCTCTGTCCTTGAATCTCGCCAGCAGGCTCCACTTGGCTCGCCGCCATGACGGTGGCAGGGACATCCAGTGTATAGACAAATTCATCGCAGGTTGTTCCAGCGTTGACCCCTGACGGATGGCTTACAATCATAGGAATATCCATCGTGCCGGGGTACATAAAGTTCGCCGGTTTTCCGGTGGCTTTGTCTGGGTTTTCTGCGAAGTTGGTGCCGTGGTCTGCGAGGAACATAATCAACGTATTTTCGCGCAGTCCGAGACGATCAATCGTATCCACCAATCTTCCGAACCATGTATCCACGAGCGTGACCAGACCGGCGTAGTTGGCTTTAACGCTCGGCAGTCGTGCCTCAAGTTCTTCATCTTTGAGCGAACCGTAAGGTAGGTTGAGGCAGATAGGTTCTCGATCCTCCCGGCTACCGTAGAGGTCGTAGTAGTGGATAGGTGCTTCCCAGGTCTCGTGCGGTGTGAACCCGTCAACATAGAGGTAGAACGGTGTGTTTTGATGGTTGTGCTCAACGAATTCGATTGCAGAACGGAACAACCGTGCGGTGGGCCATGTCTCCTCTGGACGTTCGGGTTGAACGTTCACGATATGGGAGCGGATCCGGGCTGGATTCCCTCGGTATCGAGAGATTAACGCAGGATCAGCGTGTGCACCGCCTCGGTATCTGTCCTCGGCTTGTCCGCGAACAAACTGCCACTGCTGGAACCCGCGCGTGAAGTTCATTCCAGGTACGAAATAGTGCGGAACATCGGCGAAGAAACCGGTGTGATACCCATTTCGGACGAGCGACTCAGCGATTGCCGGTTCATCGGAAGACATCGGTTGCCAACCGGGGGTATAGACGTTATCCCACGGCACAGGCGTATACGTACTGAACGGATAGGCGCGTCTGCCAGTGTGTAAAGTACGGCGTGTCGGGATTGTGGGTAGACATTCGGGATGCGCATTCGTAAATCTGACACCCTGTTCGGCAAACCGTGCTAAATTTGGGGTCTGAATCCAATCGTTACCATAAGGGCTGAGATAGGCGGTTCGCAACGTATCTGAAACAACGACGACTATGTTCAAACTCATATTTATTTTCCTTGCGGTTGGGTTAGGTGAGTTCTGGTTAATTAGTTCCTTGCCATATATCCGCTCTCTGTACGGGCGAGGCAACCTCGCCCCTACGCGTTCCAAGCTGCACGCTTTGGTTCAAGTTAGCCGTCCCCCATCCAGGGCATTTGAACGACACTTGGTGCTACTTTAAAAAAACGGAATAATCGAAAACGAGGACATCCTCAACAAGCGGACGGATATGTTCACCGGCGACTTGACGGTGGAACGGGTGTGGCAGGTAGGCATCGCGTGCCGCTTCATCTGTGAAACGGACAATAAAACCGTACGCGTACCCCTGACTTTTGCCTTCAGGACTGTTGTTCGTGCCGGCAGTTATAGATTCAATGCCGGGAATTTCATCAGCCATTCCTAAAAGCGCATCCGATAAGGTTTCCAATTGTGCATCGGTGACCTCTGCTTTCAACTTCAGTAGAACAATGTGTTCAACCATTATGATTTCCTTCTTCCATAGCGAAAATTTGCTTTGGTAAATTAGAGAAAGGTATTGTATAATCTAAGTATTACACAAATGGTGTTTTTTTGCAAGTTTTCTCTGCAGTCTTGCAGTCTCACAGGTGGGACATCACTGATCGTTTATCTGCAATCGGAGGTCGCAGAATGAAACGTCTCTTCTTTACAACTTTCCTTCTAAATGTTGCACTCCTCTTAAGTAGTTTCGCGCAAGACAATACGACAGTCGGATTACCTGAAGGTGCCATCGCACGCCTTGGAAAAGGCGGTATTAATCTGATGCGGTTTTCACCCGACGGCGCCCGTCTTGCAGTGGGAACAGATGTTGCGGTGTGGGTATACGATGTGCCGAGTGGAGAAGAAACGGCTCTGTTCACAGGACATACTGGGCAAGTCAACGCGCTTGCTTTCTCAACAGATGGAAAAATCCTCGCAAGCGGTGGATCGGCAAACCCCGTCATCCAATTATGGGATATGGATACCGATAGCAAACTCATAACCCTTAAATTAGCTGAGAGACACGATTCGATAACAGCATTGGCGTTTTCTGAAGATAGCACAATATTGATAAGTCTGGACAGATTTGGTGATATTATCTATTGGGATGTGGAGACCGGCAGCAAATTGTTCGATCCAAGGAACGTAGACCCTGTAGACACATACGAAATAGCAGTGCTCTCCCCAAACGGTAGCATGGCCGCTGTTGGAGACAAGAACGGTACACATATCCATTTATGGAACACAACAACCGGAAGACGACGGGTAACCCTTAATGGACATACAAATTTTTTCAAAGAAGGACCGGAGGAAGACGAAAAAGAAGCAGACATTCAGGCAATGGCATTTACATTAGATGGAAAAACCCTTGTTAGCGGCAGTGAAGACAAGACAGTGCAGCTATGGAATACAAACGGTGCTAAACGCTCAACGCTCAGAGGGCATCAAGGTTGGATTACCACCGTTGCCTTCTCCGCTAATGGTGAAATCGTTGCCAGTGGCGATACGAATAAGATAATAAAGGTATGGGATGTTCTCACTGGCCGCGAACGCGCTACGCTTATAGGACATAAAAACACTATTAATGCGCTAACCTTCGCACCAGAAGGGACATCTCCTTATAGCGGGTGCCTTGCCAGTGGCAGCGCAGATGGCACAATCCGATTATGGGATCCAGAGACCGGACAGGAACTGATTACCTTTACTGTCGGACATACAGAATGGGTGAAAGCCGTCGCCTTTTTTGTAGATGGAACAACACTTGCGAGTGCTGCGTTCAACGGCACTGTTGAAATATGGAGTCTAATGACCAAGCGGGAACTTATCACATTTACTGCTGGGCAAAGCGATTTAGCCGAGTTAGCCATATTGTCCTCTGATGGTAAATTCTTTGTGACTCGAGGGTACAACGGTCCAATTGCGATTGCGTTCAATCCGTATGGGTGGGGTGCCCGTTCTAATCCGAAAGAGCGAGACAGCATGCAGTTATGGAAAATCACTACTAATGATCAGTTTCCTGGTCCCTGGCAGAACGTTGCAGATACCACAATATCACTCACATTCTCACCGGACAATAAAATACTTGCAAATCGCGGTCCTCGGGACGTTCAGGCATGGGACCTGAACACCGGCGTTCAAATATTTGGGTTTAATACGATAACACCATTCCCGAAAAAATTGATGTTCTCACCCAATGGAACTCTACTTGCTGTGTACGGTATTCACGGCACCCTACAAATATGGGATGTAAATGCGAGACGCGAATTTCCAACACTCACCACTGAGAGAGCCTGGAGCTTAGCATTCTCAACAGATGATACGACGCTTGCTCTTGGACATCGGGATAACATTACTTTGTGGGATGTAACGACGACAGGCATACAAGAGCGCGGCGCAATTCCTGATAATCACCGAGAATTCAGGGATATATTAACATTCTCGCCTGATGGAAAAACACTCCTGGGTTCTAAATGGAGTGGACGATCTCGAATCCAGTTATGGGATGTAGGCACCGGTAATCGACTGTCAACGCTTACCGGACATACAGAACCGATAGAAACTTTAGTGTTTTCGCACGATGGGAAGACGCTTGCCAGCGGTTCTGAGGATGGGACAGTGCTTCTCTGGGATTGGGACAAAATCACCAACAAGGCAGCCGAAGATAATAAATAGATAACTTAAGTTCAAATAATTTCCATTCAACAGCACGCATCTGCCCGATTTTGTCCTATTGGGTATAAAGGCTGCCCCATTTTGTGCAGCTTTTGCTAACCATTTCGCTTAGAATGCCACTAACGCCGTCCCGTTCAGCTTGGCACAGGATTTGCTCTTTTTAATTATACCCTACGCCCGTTAGACAAGGCACAGCGTCTGAACAGGACCTATACAAAGGAGCTCACTTCATGAAGACCAAACAATTCTTTTTTCTTTCGTTTTTATTTTCTGCTGCGATAATCTTAAGTAGTTTCGCACAAGACAATACGAAGGTCGGGTTACCCGAAGGTGCCATCGCACGAATTGGAAAGGGTGGTATTAATATCATGCGGTTTTCACCCGATGGTACCCGTCTCGTAGTGGGAACAGATGTCGCGGTATGGGTATACGATGTGCCGAGTGGAGAAGAAACGGTTCTGTTCACAGAACACACCGGACAAGTCAATGCGCTTGCTTTCTCAACAGATGGAAAAACTTTCGCAAGCGGCGGATTTGTCAACCCTGTCATCCAAGTTTGGGACGTGGAAACGAAAAGTAAACTTTCAACCGTTCCGTTACCGGGACCTCTTTCATTACCCGCGTTGACATTTTATGGCAGGACCCTTATCAGTACAGATGGAAATCGTGAAGTTACCTATTGGGATGCCGACACCGGTCAAAAATTATCGGAGTCCCAGTTAGATAGCCCAATCAATATAGTTACATTCTCTCAAGATGGCGGCACCCTTGCTATTGGTGACCGAAATGGAAGAATCCAGTTATGGGATACAACAACGAGTCGTCAGCAGGCGGATCTTGAGGGACATGGTGGCGGCAGAGATTCGGGTATTCTGGCGTTAGCGTTTTCGCCAGATGAAAAAATGCTCGCAAGCGGGAGTGAGGACAAAACGGTGCGGTTGTGGGATACACAAAACCATACCAAACTTGGTACGCTAAGAGGACATACAGGGTGGGTCACCGCCGTCGCATTCTCCGAAGATGGAAATACCGTTGCGAGTGGAGACGCAAGTAAGATCATCAAGCTCTGGGATTTAGACACACAACAAGAACGTGCGACCATCACGGGTCATAAGAACACGATCAACGCTTTAGCCTTCGCACCTGCCGGAACCCCGCTTTACGGTATGTGTCTCGCCAGTGGCAGTGCTGATGGCACCATCCGATTCTGGAATCCACTCAACGGAGAAGAACTCGTTACCTTTACAAGCGGACATATAGAATCGGTAAAAGCCGTTGCCTTTTCTGAAAATGGAACAACCCTCACAACTGCAGCCTTTAACGGCATTGTGGACGTATGGAGTCTACAGACGGGACGTGAACTGATTACTTTCACCAATGGTCAATGTGATACTGCAGATATAGTGGCACTTTCACCCGATGCAGCCTACTTTGTGAGAGAAGGGAGAGAAGGTTTAATTGCTTTCAAACCGGATGGCTTCGGTACTCGTATAAATTCATGGGGTGGCACTCGCCTTCAATTGTGGGAGATCGCCACCGAGGATGAAATCCCAGGGCCGTGGCAAGGTGTTAGTGCTGCAAAAGTTGTATTCTCTCCTGTTTACGGTATACTCGCAGTCAGCAGTCGTAAAGAAATTCAAGCGTGGCACATTAACACTGGTACTGAACTGTTCCGCTTTAATGCACAATGGTCTCGGAGGACGGATCCAGTGTTTTCACCCGACGGAAAATGGCTTGCCACAATAGACCCCTCCGATAAAGCACAAGTGTCGAATGTAGAAGTCCCCAACGAACCCGCCATGATTTCAATCCAAAAACCCAATGCGATGGCATTCTCACCCGATAGTACTACCCTTGCAATAGTAGAGGAAGGGATCATTTACTTCTGGAAATTTCGCATGGAAGCAGAGGTGGCACCAATCAGAAGCGATGGAAATCTGGGTGGATTTAGAAACGCATTGACCTTCTCACCTGATGGCACTATTCTCGTAGGATCGGGCATGGAAGGTTGGAGCAACCCGATTAAGTTATGGGATGTGGAAACCGGTAGGGATTTGGGTGTCTTGTCTGGACATACGGAACCTGTAGAGACGCTTGTGTTTTCACACGATGGAAAAACGCTCGCCAGCGGCAGTGAGGATGGTACGGTACTCCTCTGGGACTGGGATGAAATCATCGCAAAGAGGGTGCCAGATAACAGATAGTGGAGGGACCGAACAGTCGGAGATTGGGTTGAAATATGCGCCCGCGTACGTTATAATTTGAGAAGGAGGTGGCAGGCATGGCATTTAGCGATTTTAAGACAATTCCTGAAGTCTTAGAGAAATTCAGAATTACCTATACGACAAAAGACTTCGTCCACATTGAGGAAATCCCAGGTACTCCTTCCGAACAATTTCTGCAAGAATTTGAGTTTTGCCTTCAATACATTGATGTTTTCGCATCTGAGGCAGCACGCTGCGAGGCAATCATCTTTCCGATTTTAAAGGAGATATACAAACCTTATGCGGGAGACTATGCACTCTGGATAAAGAAACCTATCAGTTATGATGAAACGCTCAACGGAACGCCTGATTATCTTATTTCAACACGATCTGAATTGGGTATTCCGGTTGTTGGAACGCCGCTGATAATCCTCGTTGAGGCAAAGAAGAACGATTTTGAGCAAGGTTGGGGGCAATGTCTATCGGAGTTGGTAGCCGCCCAAAGAATAAATGAGGATACCGATTTCCCTGTCTATGGCATCGTGAGTGATGGGACATTATGGCAATTTGGACAACTCACTGGCGATACTTTCACTCGAAACAGAACAAGCGTGACGATGGATAATTTGCCTGTCCTCTTCGGTGCAGTTGATGCTGTCTTCAAAGCGAGCACGGAAGCGCAGTCAGAAATCGGCTAATAGATAAGGCACGCGCCACCGGAGCAGACACTTCCAGACTTCTGTGTCACATCACCGGCGACATTTTCCGCCTCGCCTGCTTCAAACTCAGCGACAATTGACATCACTTTGTCTGTCGGTTCCGATAGACTCAATTGAAGTGTGTCGCTCTGCGTGAGCGTCACGGTGCACCCTGAAAATGCGACAACAGCAGAGAAAAAACAGAAAAGTAAAAATAGAGAAATGTGTTTGCGTTGCATAATTAGACCTCAACTTGCCGAAGATCTGCTTGGTCGAGTGTATTTGTGCCTAAACCGAGACTACTCGCCGTATTGATATGGTTGGCGAATTTGGATACAGAATCTAAATTCATCTCTTCACGTTTTTGGTTGACTGTCTGGAGTACCAATACATCAAGGATAACCGGATCAGCACTGACAAACAGGCTGCCGTATTGCCATGTGCTTTCAGCGTGATAGGTCGGCCCTTTATCGAACGAAGCGAGCAACCCATCAACGATATTGAGGGTCAACTTTTCCTTCAGCACCTTATGCTCCAGAATCTCACCGATAGCAGGATTGCAATAGATCGGCTTTCCGTGAAACCGACGTGTATTATCGACACTCCCAAACGCGAGATTCTTTAAGCATCCGCTCACGCCTGCCATGGCGTGATGCTTCAAGACCGGAACGTTGATGATCACATCAACCTGCTCGGAGACGATTCGGGAGTAGCGCGAGCGGGTACTTTCGTTCTCACGGCGTGCAATACTATCCTTCTCGCTTTCGTAGTATACCTCATCATCGTACCCGATTCCGTCCGTATCGGAGGCGAAGGTTCGCACATCGCTCTCATCTTGTTTGATGGGGTAACCGGCGTTTAGGAGATGCGCCTCGAAGCGATCCCAGATGACAATCTGTTTCCGGAGAACGCCAGCACCGTATAACCCCTCAACGATTTTATCGACGATAATAGCGTGTGTACTGAGTTCTGGTCCGGCGAGTGGGTTAATTTTTATGCCGACAATATCATCGGGTAGCACAATATCTCGCCACGCCTCTTTCGCTGAGGAACGTCCCGTCAGTTTCATCATCGCCTGATCCATCAGTTCGCTCACAGCGTCTTCGTTGAGTTGATCGTTCTCCCACACCTTTTTACCGACAGCCTCAACCACAGGTGTGAGGTATGCTGTTTCTGTGGTCTCAGTTTCTGAGTGTCCGCTACTTAACTGCGCGAACGCAGGAAGTGTGCTAAGGGCACCCCCGATCCCGCCGACACTAGCAGCAAGTCGGGTTAAGAACTCCCGACGATCAAGCGTGTCCCGATGGTGCACCATTTCTTGACTGTCAGCGATAATGTTTGCTGTAACCTTATCGAAAGATTTCATAAAAGTTTACCCAATTCCGTAAGAATTTCCGCCGTTGGCACACGAGCCGTCTTGGTATTCAAAGATTTCCAAGCGATCGTTCCATCTTTGCGAACGATATAGGCGGCAGGCCGCGCTATCCGATTATTGCCAGGATCGACGACGTTGTAGGCAGTAATCCCGTTTGTGTCTTTATCAGCAAGTACCGGAAATTTAAGCCCGTGATTTTGAACTGTCCGTTTGGTATCGGCTTCGTTATCGGAACTGATAGCGATGAGTTCCGCACCTGCGGCTTGAATCTTTGCATAGTTCTGCTGCAACTCACCGAGTTGCGTTCTGCAGAACGGTCACCAGCCGCCTCGGTAAAATACGAGGACGACATTTTTGTCGGGGATATAATCAGCAAGGGCGTGCGCTTTACCGTTGCCATCTGGTAGCGCAAAGTCCGGGGCTTGGGTTCCGATACTCAACCCTTGACCCGGAGGCAACTGTTCTACTTCCGGCAGTGGCGTGAGTTTGACCGTCAGTTCTAACGTTTCATCTGCCGGTATTGGCTCGACTGCCACCTCTTTGTCTTCGTAACCGGCGTGAGCGATCATCAAAGCCATAGATTGCTGCACTGGCAGATTTTCAAAGGTGAAAACACCGGCTGCTGTTGTTAGTGTTTCGTAGACGTTCCCTGCATTGTCCGTGAGTTGGAGACTGACACCGCCAAGTGCTTCACCCGTTGTTTCGTTCGTTAAAACACCACTCAGATGTGAGACTGGGGTTTTCAACGCGACGAGCGTTACCTTGTCAAGCGATACAACCTCTTCAGCGATGACTGTGACGGGTATTTCTTCCGTTTCATAGCCTTTTGCTGATATCTGGAGCGTGTAGTTTCCAGCCTCAATTGCGCCAATTTCGTAACTCGCCTGCGTCTCTATTTGCTTCACAAGTTGTCCATCTTTTAGTAAGCGTACCTGAATCCGTACGCCGTCAATTGATTGGACATCGCCACGCAAAGTACCCGTTGTATCGGTTTCCATTATCTCCTCAACCGGGTTTTCTGTCTCACAGCCGAATCCTACGAACAATAGGAGTATAAGCGCGAGGGGTGCCAGTACTTGTTTCATTGTTTTTTCCTCTGACTATTGCTGTTTGATTCTGCCCCACGTCGTCGTGAGTTTGTTCAACGGTTCAACAGCGGTGACAGATTCAATACCGTCGTTCATGATTGATGCCATGTCTGCTTCGTCTAAGGCGATATTAAAGAGTATAACCTCGTCAATGATCCCTGTGGTGTAGCGGTCAAAGTGTCGTCCGATATGGAACACACCTTCACCGGTGCCGTAGCCGTCATCTGTGTTGAAATCAACTTCACTCTCCTGGACGCCATCGACCCACAACGTCGCTTTACCAGTTTCGGTGTCCGCTCTACCGGCGATAAAATGCCAAGTATCGTCAGCGATGTCGGATGTGCTGGCTGCCCTGAAACTGGTGCTTGCACCGTCCCGTAGGAAGAAGGTTATCTTGCTATCGCCACCGCCGTTCCAGAGCAAGTACCACGGTAACGCCTGCGATGTGTCCTCGTAGTTTTTGCCAGCAAGCGACCCACCGACTACGGTTCCTTTAAAATGGAGTGTAATCGTGAACGATGTTCCCGCCGTAAACCCGACAGTGTCTGAATGCGGGACTTCCACCCAGTTGTCAACGCCATCAAACGAGAGTGCTGTTCCGAACTTTCCGGCTACCCATGTAGCACCATGAATTGTGCCGTCGTTTCCGTATTGCGACGAATCGTTAGCGACCGTGCCGCTCCCTTCTTCAAAACGCCACATTCCGGTAATATTTTCATGTGCAATGTCTGCCAGACTCGGCATCACGGTCAGTAAAAACGCACCGATAATGCTCGTAAGACCTATCCATTTTGTTTTCTGAAACACCATTAATTCTCCTTATTTTTATTTTCTGCTATAAGTTAATTTGGAAATTTCTATACACAGATCAGTCACATCTCTACCCTGCAGGCGAGGTTTGTAATCTCGCCTGCAAAGATAGCGAATTTAAGTGTGTTCTATTGCTGTTTGATTCTGCCCCACGTCGTTGCGAGTTTGTTCACGGGGTCAACAGCGGCAGCAGTTTCAACACCGTCGTTCATGAGTGCATCCATATCGTCTTCACTCAGAGCGATATTGAAGAGTGCGACATCGTCGATGATACCTTCGGTATAGCGGTCAAAGTGCCGTGCGATATGAAATACGCCTTCACTGGTGCCGTATCCATCTTTTTCATTGAAGTCAGCCTCGGCTTCCATTTTGCCATCTATCCATATTGAGGCTTTGCCAGCATCGGCATCGGCTCTGCCGACGACGAAGTGCCATTTGTCGTCTCCAATTTCGGAGGTGCCGTCTGCTCGGAAACTTGTTGACGCACTATCGCGCAGATAGAGGGTAACCTTGTTATCGCCACCGCCGTTCCAGAGTAGGTACCAGGGGACCACCTGTGATGTATCCTCGTAGTTTTTGCCGACGAGCGATCCACCAACCTTACTGCCTTTAAAATAGCAGGTGATCGTGAATGAGACACCTTCCTTAAACCCAACAGTATTTGAGTGGGGAACTTCGACCCAATTGCTAACACCATCGAATTCAAGTGCTTTGCCGAACTTTCCATCCACCCATTTTGCGCCATGGATTTCACCATCGTTCCCATTTCCTGATGTGTCTGCAGCCGTCCCACCTTTCCCTTCGTTAAAGAGCCACATCCCCATGATGTTCTCGGGGTCAATTTTGGCGAGACTCGGGAGCGTTATCAGCAAAAAGATGCCCATCAGAGCCACAAAGCTGATACGTACACTCTTAGATAAATACATGCAATGCCTCCTTAAAATACAGGACAAAAATCGTTCTTCGTTTGCCATTTCGGTCTCATAACCGTCAGACATTTCTTGTCCTATAGTATACCATCAACAATAGAGGCATGTCAAATTGAAACGTAGCAGAAGCATTCGGTTTCCGGTTGTCATTAGGACTCAGTGAGTGTTGATGCTCTATTAAAGTCGTCTCGAAAAGATAAAAAACCTTGACATTCTCTGACATTTTGTATAATCTGTTAAATATGAGACTTGCGCAGACATCGGTTCGGTTGAACACAACATCAAAAAAATCCATTGTACCCTTGAAAACTTTAGGATATGATTTCCCTTAACATCTCCGAAATATGAGTGAACGCAACATATCATAAAAATTGGTAAATATATAGTGCCGTGTTGGGTTTAAAATTATGAACGATTAAATTTCCGTTAGAAAGTCACCGTAAAACATCAGAATCGTCGGGGTAGGGACGCAATTCACGACGTGATATAAGGAAGTGGCAGATGGCGCGAAAAGGAAAAAAATCCAAAAAAAAAATGCGAATAGAGGAATGCTCATTGAAAATGCAGGAGCATATCGGGCAGCTCGGTATATCTTCGGTAGAGGCGTATAAGGAATGGTGCCGCACCCATAATTTTAGTCAGGGTTTGAATAAAAATCTGCGCCAACGTCAAGACGAACTCTATGTTATAACCCGCGTACAAGCCTCGAAAATGATGGCGAAAAATAAGAAAGACCGCAACTTGAGAGAGATTCTGCCGAAAATATACAATCAAGAACTACGGTCCGAGAAGCTACAGAATTCGGTTACCAGAGCCATTTCGGAGACTTTTGAGAGCAGCATAGCCCCGAAAGTCCTCTTGAAACTCTTGTTACATCTTGAAGACAATTCGGACTTGTTAAAGGAGACCGCCTATGTTCAAGGCATCGCAGCACTTGCAAATCATCACGAGAGTTGGATTCGATCGATTGAGACGTGGAAAGTAAAAAAACATAACCGTGATCGTCAATTCTCCGAACTCGCTCGCCACCTATTTGCTGCTTATGAGGTCCCGCTTTTCATGGATTGTGTCTGGTTTAATGGAAATGTAACGCATCAAAACTGGTTCAAACACATCGGCACCGGTGAAAATATCCGAACCGCGCAGGGTATCCCTATATCTCTCACGAAAAAGATGGCACACCATTTTCTTAAAGCACCGAGGCATTACGTCGTTGAAGAGGCACTCCGGTGGGGACAAGTACACGCTCTCGGTGGCGATCGGTATTTGGCGGACGCGCTCCGGCAAACACGACTGACCCAATCTTTTAACAACGATGATTTCTGGCTGAATGTGATTCGCTTTTTTATTGCGAACCCGATGTTGGATGTCAGTCATGTCCACCCAATTATTGACTACATTTGGCATCAGAGATACGAGAACCGTCGCGTTTTCGTCGAAGAAGGGGTTGCAAGAGAAGTAGGACCGGCACAACCTAACTTCAGCATGAGGGGGAGAACGCCTGAGACGCTGCTCCGTCAAGTTGAGGAATGGCACGGCGAACTCGGTAGAGAATCGAAAAGCAGAGAGCTTGAGTGGCACGGTTCAGGGATCGGCGAATTTCATCTTTTAGAAGGGAGTGAGGAGGCGCGCAACATGAAATTCTGGTCTATTCGAGAACTGCTCAGCAGCGACGAGCTTATCGACGAAGGACGGGTGCTGCGGCATTGCGTCTCAACTTATGCGAGATCCTGTCATACCGGACGGTCATCGATTTGGAGCATGGAGATTGAGGACGAAAACGGGCGACGTAAGATTTTGACGATTGAAGTCGCGCCACGCGAAAAAGTTATCCGTCAAGTACGTGGCAGGCGGAATCGGTTATCGACCCCAAGGGAGAAAGAACTCCTACGAAGATGGGCAGCACAGGAGGGATTACAACTCGCCGGATACATATAGCGAATAGTTATCAGTACGGCGACTGCGTCGCCTTTCAGTTGTCAGTTGTCAGTTAAAGAAAGAATTGATTAACCAGAACGCCTCGACCACCTCTTGAACCCTGTAGGGGGGCATATCTATAATAGTGCCTACAAAATGCTGGCAAAGACCTCTAAATTGACACCTATGGTTCGGTTTCCTAACCGAACCGGATTCGCGAAAAAAGGCGAAAAACTCCATCTTTCCTTAAAACTGAATGGTTTTGGTTGATATACGAAAAAAATTGATTTTTGATGCCATTGATGGTAAACTATCTATAGCCACTCCAAGTTGAAGGGACTGCGCTTAATACCTCAGAATAGTAAGGACCATACACGCATGCTTGAATCGAATCCAACAACCGAAGCCCTTGATACCCTCCGCGAAAAACTTCGCGACATGTTTCATTTTTCACACAATGACCTCGACTTCGGTATCTTCCGTATCCTCAAAATTAAGCGCGATGAAGTCAATCAATTCATTGACGAAAAGTTACCAAGCATAGTAGAAGGAGCAATTGGTGGAGTTGCCGATGTTCTTTACGATAACCAACTCACCAAAGTCAAGGAATTCGTCACCGAGGAGGGCGGCCGTAGACAAAGGGAGTGGCTTGAAAACATTGCCGAGAATACTCAATTATTGATAGACTTTTTCCAGACGGAAGGCCAAGAAGAACTTATCTCACCATTGGAAACCAACCTTGATGATCTCAAAGCACATCTCGCTTTTCGGGTCTATAACCATATCCACAGTTTTTTTGAAGGCTACTACCGAGATGGTGACTTCGGCTATAACGACAGAAGTACTGCACAGTATAAGGTAGACTATCCAGACGAAGCAGATTATGATGGGACAGATACCCTTTTCCATTGGAAATGTCGAGACAGTTATTACGTCAAAACAGCAACGGGCTTTAATAGCGTTACCTTTGAAGTTGAAGGTAAACGGATTGAATATCGGTTAGAAGGAAAAGCGAGTTCCGGCACCGCACAGAACAGTAACCGCGACGATTTCAAACACTATCGTTTTGATAGAATTGAACCTCCCAAACCTGACGATGCTGAACAGACATGGCGCGTTATCCTCCATTTGGCAGAGACTTCAACACCGAAAGTTGAAATATACCGTCAAATGAACGCACAGATTTTTAGTGAAACGGACAATGTCGACCTTTATCTCCACGAAAATCCCAAGAAAGGTGAGGAATTGGGTAAACCGATTTTTAAGGAACTCACCAACACCTATGACAAGGTAAACGATGGCAGATTACAAGGTATCAAAGCGTTGCACATCAAATTGGATAGTTATGCTGATAAGTTAGCAAGCCATCTTGACTTTAATGAGCTTGGGAAGAACAAAGCCGAACGGCAGGCAAAACTTAAAATCAGTCCAAAAGTAAAAAGGTTTTTCACGCTCGATAAAAACCTAAACACCTTCTTCGTCGGCATGGATTCCGACTATTTTATCCACAAGGATTTGGATAGATTCCTGAAAACTGAGCAACGCCGTTATATCCAGAACACTATCCTCGGCGATTTAGAAACGCTTTTGAACCCCAGTCCTGAAAATCCCGCATTTGCGATAGCGACAGCATTCCGCAATGTTACTAACGAAATCATTGCCCTGCTCGTTGCCGTTGAGACGTTCCAAAAGCAGCTATTTCTAATGAAGAAAAAAGTTGTCTCTACTGATTATCTCATCTCTGTAGGTAAAATTTCGGAGGCGACAAAAGAAGACTCCGAGCAACGCGAGGCATTGGTCAGGCAGATTCTGGAAAACGATGCACAACTCAACGATTGGCGGGACACCTTCAATATTGACGTTACAGATCAATTACCATTGATTGAAGGGTTATATCCAACGCTACCGTTGGACACGCGATATTTTGATGATGCCTTTGTTGACAAACTCCTTTCACTATTTGACAATTTAGAATCTCAAATTAATGGTGTGCTTCTGAACAGTGAAAACTTTCAGGCGATGGATCTACTGATGGAGAAATACCGAAACGCCATAAGGTGTGTCCACATTGATCCTCCCTATAATACCAACACGAGCGGTTTCCTCTACAAAAATGACTATCAGCATTCCAGTTGGTTAACCATGATGGAAAATCGGTTGTCCATTGCTGAGCAGTTGATGGCACCGGATAGCTGCATCCTTTGCCATATTGACGAGCACGAATATGAAAATCTGTTCAAGGTGTTTAATACCTTGCAGATGAAGAATCAGGGGACCGTTGTATGGGACAAAAGGAACCCAGTTAGTGGTCCAAACCGCATAGCAACTCAGCATGAATACATTGTTTGTCATTCTAAAGGTAATATAAAACTACACTACCGAAGTCTAAACCGAGAAGCAATTCTTAAAAAATCTGAGACATTGTTAAAAAAATATAAGGGACCTTCCCCAAAATGCCACAAAGAATTCAAAAAATGGCTTAAAAATAAACATGAGTTCAGTGGAGGTGAACGAGCCTTTTCAGAAATAGATGAAGAAGGATTGGTTTATAGAAAAGTCCACATGGGTGCTCCGGAACTTCGTACCGATCCCAAATTCTTTCAGCCTTTAATTCATCCAATTACTCATAAACCGTGTCCAGTTCCCCAAAATGGGTGGGGGAATGCTCCGGAGTTTATGCAAGGTTTGTTAGCAAAAAACCAAATTATTTTTGGTGCCGACGAGACAACTCAGCCACAACGAAAAAACTATTTGAAAGACTATATTGCTACTGAATTGTCTTCCCTCATATCCTCGGGTGAAAAAGGTAAACCGCAAATAGAGGCTTTGGGATTAAACTTTCCTTTCTGTCACCCTGTTGGCTTATATGAGAATCTCGTCTGGGCAGTTACACCAGAGGGTAAGGGAATTACACTTGATTTCTTTGCTGGTAGCGGCACAACGGGACATGCGATCTTCAACCTCAACAAAGCCGACAAGGGTAACCGTAAATTTATCCTCGTTGAGATGGGTGATTATTTTCAAAGTGCTTTGAAAGAGCGGATTCGTCGGGTCATGTTCTCACAGAATTGGAAAGCTGGTAAACCAGACGCAAATAAGAAAATTGATGGCACCGTCGGCATTATCAAATATCAACGTCTGGAACAGTATGAAGATGTACTCAACAACCTCGAAACTTCACCGCCAGATTACGACGCTAAAACAGAACTCCCAGTTAAATATATCTATCGACCCGAGGAACAGCAGATCCGGTTGATGATGGATATGCGCTCCCCATTTTCTAATCGTATCACTTATGGCAAGAATAGCACAGAAGGTTTTGTAGACGTTTTGGAAACCTATTGTTATCTCAAAGGACTTCCAATTCACCGGCGGCTACGCTTTGATTTCGGTGAACAAGTCTACCGAGTCGTCCGGAGCGGCACCCGGGCAGTCGTATTCCGTAACGTGACAGAGGATATGGACGATACGTCACAGTTGTTAGAAATCCTTGAAGATGAACGGTTAGCGGGTGTTACACATTTAGATGTTAACTGTGATGCAAATCAGAATGAGTTGTCTGAAGGTGCTGGTTTGCGTCAAATCCATCTTATCACGACATCAGATTTTGATTCAGGCTCGGTATGGGATACTGTTGAGGCATAACAGAAGGAGTGAACGCATGAAACCAAAAGAGCGGGCTGTCCAAAGTTTTCACGAAAGTCAAAAACTTCTCTTTCCCATTAATACTTTGTCGATTCACACTAAATTGGAAATGGCAGGACATTCCGATATGAATAGAGCAAAAGAGATACCTGAGGTGAAAGAAGTACTTCGTCTGTTTTTGACAGCACTTGAACCTCAGGTGCAACGCGCTGAAAAAGCAGAGATGAAGCCTTTATTGGGAGTCGATGCACGCCGACGACAGTTGGTCAAAAATGTTATCGCTGCGAGACGTAACCGAATTCGTTCATCTTTCCTTCGCGGTAAACTTTCAGATGCTGCACAACTTCTCCATTCTGATAAGACAGAAGACAAGGAAGATATTCTGCTCGTTTTGGAAGAACTCCGAATACTTCTTGAAGAACATATTGCAAGCGACACGGAGGTTCTCTTAGGCGGAATTTAATTCCAAGACCTCCTCAAACAAAACAATTAGGACTTACGCATACTGCTCTTTTGTAGCATAGGAAACCGTTAGCCTGTGGCACTATAACCTTGTGTTTTCCGAAAATCTCAGTTAACAGAACAGGCTAAAATCAAAATTGCGTAAGTCCTGTTCTTTATAAACATGCTGAAGAAATACGCAAATAAATAAACCCTATGGGACGAAAAACGAATGGCACTTTATCAAGAATACGAAACAAAAATCCTAACCGAAAACGGGATTGACATCCAAAATGATGGAACAAAGCGGGATATTGAGTTGTACAACCCGGAGCAGACGTTACAACTGCCTGTTGAACCGTTAGAACGGATTCAGGATTTCCTATACGATTACAATCGTCTGACAAAACAGACTTTTAAACTTCGTTATTATCAGGTATTGGCATTGCTTTTCACCGAATGCTTTTTTGCTGACCAACAATCGGATGGATACGATCAAAATAGCAGACAAGAGACACAACGGATGCTGGCGTATTGGATGGCGACCGGCAGCGGCAAAACGCTCGTCATGCACTTAAATATCCTCCAGTATCTGCATCATTTCTGTAAAGATGACAATGCCCGGCTTCAAATCTTCCTAACGACCCCCTTAGCAAATCTGATTAAGCAGCATGAACGCGAGTTAGAACCCTACATTCGTCAACTCAATGAAATCTATCATAACCGGATTGAACTCGTAATTGACACAACTCAGGGACTTTTGCAAAAGGAGGATGACTATTTTCACTTGCCAGATGATAGTGAGATTTGTCGTCTCATTTTGGTGGACGAAGCACACATCGGCTTGACGAGCAAGGAATCTGGTAAATTCAGAGAACTCCGGCGAAACCGTCTTAATGTGGGAAACTCCTTCCTATTTGAATATTCTGCGACATTCCATAACCTCGCTACAGAATTGCAGCCCGAATATGATAAAGCGACCATCTATCGATACGATTATGCTCGCTTCTATAGCGACGGATACGGCAAAGACCACTTCTTCAAGCCGATAGCAGAAGATACAGTAGTTGACGAATCCGAGGAAAAAATTAAAGATAATCTGGACGAGTGCCTCCGAATCATGGAAGAAAAGTTACAAATCTTCAGTAGCGTCCAAAAAGACGAGCAATATGACAATGATCTGACTGCCCATCGTCCTTTGATGGCATTTATGGGGCACACTGTCGAAAACCCGAAGGACGAAGGTAAAAAGGATGAAGTTTCTGACATCCAAAAAGTTCTCGATTATCTTGCAGCATTGAGCGAGGCGGAACGCCAAAAATTCAGATCCATTTTTGGTGGTGACATTATCGGGCCCCTGACCGTTGTACGCAAACCAAACAATAATAGCGAACTACTCTTGTCTTACGGAGAAGGCGAAAAGTGGGGGATGATTAACGTCGGCGATGCTACGAGCTTTTACAATGGCATAAAAAACAATCACATTATAAGGCGCGAGGAGGAAATTGAAAATCCAAATCTTCACTTTGAAAACCTTGATAACGAAACCAGTCCGATAAATGTCCTGATTGGAAGCCGCAAGTTCGCAGAAGGATGGAACTCTTATCGCCTCTCTGTGATTGATTTGATTAATTTGGGGAGTGCTAAAGGCAACCTGATTATACAGATTTTTGGGCGCGGGGTCCGGTTAAGAGGGAAGGGTGGAGATGGAAAACGGCGGTATATTGACCATAAATCGGACTATCATTTTCCTTATCAAGATGTGGAATCTAATATCCGGCGATTGGAAACTTTAACTGTCTACAGTTTGAAGCAAAGTTATCTTAAGCGGTTTCTTGATGAAGTTCATGCAGGAGGTGTCTCACTTCAGCACGTCTTTAAAATTCAAGTAAATCCAATGCTTTTTAAAATAGATAGTAGCACGTCAGTTGACTTTGAGGAATATCGCCACAAATTACCCATTTTTAAGCAGGACAAGACGATAGGGAGTGGTATAAAGCGCGTAACGTTCAACGGTGATGAAATACATTATACCTATTTTGATAGTGGCACTGAAGAGTCGAGAGTTATGAATAACTGGCGACCTCTGGCGTTAGATTACCGAACAGATAAAGGGAAAGATGCACCAAACGTCTATGAAGACCTACGAAAAAATAATGAACAGTATTCTTGTTATCTGAATCGGGCGAAACTTGCCACCGTTATTCATCGTGAGGCGGAGAAAAACCAGCTGCAACTCTATAGTAAAAAAAATTATGCACCTACTACCACTGATTTCTTATCACTTATTAGGGACATCCGTTATCAAAAACAGGGGCAAGATCCAATCGCTTGGACGGATCGGCTCAATCGCCAAATTGTCATTGATGTCGTCCGCAATCTGCGGAACCGTATAAATGCTCATATCAATCGGTCAAACTATGTTTATGAACCGTTGAAGCGGGAAAATTTTATTTACGAGTACACGGTGACAAAAGAATTTCCGACACAAGATGAATTGGACACCTTTTTGCAACAGGTTAAAAACGCAGAATCAGATGCTTTTCAAGAGAACCCACAGGCTCAAATCAAAAACGAACTGCAATTATCCTTGCCTCGAGGGCATCGGCATATTTACCGACCGCTTATGCTTCCGGCGGAAAAGGTAAAAGATGAACATAGCGATGTTAAAGTATCGCCTGATAGGTTAAACGTAGGTGAAAAGAAATTTGTTGAGAACCTGACCGAATACATCCAGTTAAACTACGAAAGAAATAAAAGATACGAATTCTATCTGATGCGAAACGCGCAAAAGATCGGCATCTATCTGGAAAGTGACGCAGGGAGTTATTATCCCGACTTTGTGTTGTGGATACTTGATACACAACAAGACATAACACATATTCTCTTTATAGACCCAAAGGGGGAACGTGACATCACTGGCGGAAAAAAGGGTAATTATAAGATCCATCCGAAAGTTAAACTTGCTCAAAAGTCTGAGGACGAGACGCTTGTAACACTCGAAAATCGGTTAGAGGCTGAACAGGATCGAAAATTTTGTCTCAATTCGTTTCTACTGCTGCGAGATAGCTCCGAGTTAGGGAAAGACGAACCTATAAAGTGGGTGGAAGAAAATATGTTGGCGTATAACATTCTCCGTTTGGACTGGCACGAAAGAACAGAAGATGGCTCAACCAGTCGGCTTTTCAAAGGCACGAAATCGTATTTGGACCTGATGTTTGAGAGAGCTGGGATTCAGCAGTAAGAAATTTCATTCAAAAGGAGGCGACACAATGAGAGACCCAACAACTATCCAAGAGATTGTCCAGCGATTAGAAAATCTTTCGCCCGGGCAACAGCAAGAGGTTCTAGACTTCACGATGGAACTCTCGGGTGAATTGCCAGAAGGGACATCTATTAAGGAATTTCTTAAATTTGCCGGAACGATTCCCTTAGAAGACCTTGAAGAAATGAAGCAAGCGATTGAAGAAGATTGTGAGCAAGTCCATGCGTCAGAATGGTAAGAACAATATACGCATACTTGAACTAAAAGGAGGTCGCATGATGGAAAATTTAAAGCAGAAACTTTTGGAACAGATAGAAAAACTCACGCCCCTGCAACAGAAACAGGTTTTGGATTTTGGGTTAGAACTTACGGGTGAGTTGGCAAAGCACTATCCAGGGAAAAATCTGCTTCAATTCGCTGGAACGATTTCAAAGGAAGATTTAGAAATCATGAAGCAAACTATTGAGGAAGGGTGCGGAATGGCATCGTTATCACAAGGACAGCATACCAAAAAGCGTTGATTTTCTCAGACGACCTGTGATAAAATCTTTTTAAGAGATCAGTGGGTATAGAAATACCATTCTCTAATCAAAAAGGAGGCAACACAATGGAAGAATTAACAACTATCCAAGAAATTATGCAGCGATTAGAAAATCTCTCGCCCGGAAAACAGAGACAGGTTTTAGATTTTACGTTAGAGTTGTCCGGAGAATCTCCAAAAGGTATATCTGGTAAAGAGTTGGTTGAATTTGCTGCTGGGCTGTTCCCACCCGAGGATATTGAAGAAATAAAGCGGGCGATTGAGGAGGACTGTGGACAGATCGATGAGTCAGAATGGTAGGTACCTTTTAGATACCAATATTATTATCGGGATGTTTGCCGAAGATAAAGCAATCGAAGAAAAAGTACAAAATACTGAAAAATTGTTCTTGGCTTCGCCTGTGGTCGGTGAACTTTATTATGGTGCGCGGAAATCAAATAGACCTATAGAAAATCTGACGAGAGTCAACAGACTGACACAGCGATTTCCACTCTTTTCTTCTGGTTTGGAAACGGCACAGTGGTTTGGAATCATCAAAGATCGGCTGCGACGCAAAGGAACTCTTATCCCGGACAACGACATCTGGATCGCAGCAATTGCTATGCAACACGATTTAATTCTCGTCACGCGAGACGCACATTTCGATGAAGTTGAATCGCTACAGACAGAACGTTGGTAGACACTACACCAACAATAGATACGGATCTTGAATATAGCCAGTGACCGTTTGTAAAAACTGTGCTGCAGGCGCGCCATCTATCACACGATGGTCAAACGTTAGACTCAACGTCAGCATACTCCGGATAACAATCTCGTCGTTATGAACGACCGGCTTCTTCAGAATCCGACCCACCCCAAGAATCGCACTCTCCGGCGGATTGATGATCGGTGTGAACGCATCAATTCCGAAGTTTCCGAGATTCGTAATCGTAAAGGTCCCACCTTGAAGTTCCCCGGGTGTCAACTGATTACCACGTGCCCGTTCAGCAAAATCTTTTACCTGTGTCGAAATCTCCGATAACCGCTCCTTATCAGCATTCCGAACCACTGGTACCACCAATCCATCTTCCAATGCAACTGCTACTCCGATGTTAATTTCTGGTAATAGATGGATGCCTTCATCCGTGAGTGTAGCATTGAGGCGTGGATGTTCGCGTAAAGCGTTTGCCACGATTTTTATAAGTAGGTCGGTATAGGTGAGGTTGACCTCTCTTGCTTGTAGTTTCTCATTGAGCATCCCACGCAATTCAACAAATGCCGTTGCGTCAACTTCGGTATGGAGTGTGACACTGGCGTTCGTCTGAGTGCTGAGTGTCATCCGTTCGGCGATAATTCCGCGGATACCCTCCATAGCAATGACTTCCACTGCTTGCTGAGGTGCTGGGGTTTCCACAACAGGCACTTCGGGGACTGCACTTGCGACTTGTAACACATCGTCTCGGACGATTCTACCCTCCGGTCCAGAACCGGCAATTGAAGTCAGATTGACACCGTGCTCTTTCGCCAGTCGCCTCGCGAGTGGAGATGCCTTGAGTCGTGTCGTTTCGGCTGAAGGTGCTGGTCCCCTCAAGTCGATATATCGTTGAACATCACTTTCAAGGATGCGTCCGCCGGGTCCAGACGGTTTGACTTCGGTCAGATTAATGGCGAGTTTTTCGGCGAGTTGACGCGCGGCAGGCGAGGCTTTCGGGGCATCACCAGTAGGCGATGGTATCGGTGTCGGTTGGACGGGTTTCACGGGGTCTTCTTGTTTCGGTTTTTGCGGCTGTTCTGCCGCTGTATCTATCTCAACGCGTGCGACTTCTTCCCCCGGTGCTCCGATAACAGCCAGTATAGCGTTGACGGGGACATTGGTGCCTTCTTCAGCAAGGATCTGGGCAATAATACCGTCGGTGGGGGATTCCTGTTCATGGACGACCTTATCGGTCTCAATCTCCAGCAACGGTTGTCCTTCGGTGACGGTATCACCTTCCTTGACGAGCCATTTCCCGATTTTGCCTTTGGTCATCGTCTGATCCATCTGAAGCATTTTTAGTTCTACTGCCATATTTTTATGTGATTATCAGTTATCGGTTATCAGTAGAAGAAGGGGCTGTTTAACCATTAACTTCGGAAACCGCCACATTTTACAAACGTACGAGTTGATGGTTAAAGCCACAAAAACCTCTTGTAACTGAAAACCGAGAGTTAAGAACTGATAACTATTCCTCCGATATCTATTCCTCTGTGGTTATGACTGCGTCTCAATCAATTCAATCAGTAGTTCAACGTTCGCATCTTTTTCCAAGATGAGTGCGAATTTGTGGTATTCATCGCCTTTGAAAATCGCCTGAACAAAAGGACTGAAGGCAATCAGAAATTGACTCCCCAAAAAGTTGAGAGGCTTGCAGGTCTCCAAGGCAATAATTGCCGGTGCGGTGAGACCTCGCCGGACAATCCATGTTGCAGCTTTTTGAAGTAAGGCGCGCTGCTCCGATTCTGGGATGTCCTCAAGGAGCGTCGGTATTTCGTTGTTCAGTTCGTCGTTTGGATTGAGCATAGTCTATACCTATCCGACGCGCAGTGCTTTACGAATGCGAGTTCGCCTTAGAGATTCAAATCGCTGAGGTAATCAGCAATTTTTTTCGGTTGTCCGTCAACGGATGTTTCCATTGCAGCGATGACGAGGACAAAACTTTTGATGTTGTCCTCAATACGTGTATCAGAAGGTTCGCCGCCATCAAGCCAGTTTAGGAACTCATCGAACAGATGCGTATGTGCGTAATAGGGGATCGGTGGTGCCTCGTAGACCTCTGTTTCCCCACCGACGCGGTGGATCCTCATCTGGTTTCCACCTGCGATTTCGACCGCGCCCTGCTCAAATTCTGCTCGGTAGTGTTCAGAATTCCAACAATTAATGATCCCCGCAGCCGAACTGTTCCCTTCATAAGAGGTATGAACGCCGTTATCCATACGCATCATATAGAGACCACTGGAGTAGTGCTGGAAACTCGACCATTCCGGGTTCCAGCCGAATCCGATCAAGGTTTCACAATCGCCACCGGAGAGGAATCGGAGCATGTCTAAATGGTGAACGGAGCCTTCAAAGAGGAGGGCGAAATCCATATCGTGTCGCCACTCTTTTCCCCAAGAGAGATAGCGACGATAGTCGCATGCGTATCTACCTACGATATGCTGAAGTCGTCCCAATCTACCTTCATCACGGATACGTATTAATTCCTGTTTATTGTTCGCGTAGCGATAGTTTTGGATAATCGCGCAGGGTAATCCTGTTTTCTGTGCGGTGCGCACCATCGCTTTCGCTGCGTCCAAGGTATCCGCGATCGGTTTTTCGCAGATAACGGGCATCCCGTTTTCCATGGCGGCAATTGCGGCAGGACTGTGAAATTGGGGTGGGGTCGCCACACCACAAAAGTCTGCTTTGACGGCTGCACACGCCTCGTTAAAGTCCGTGAAGCGTTGTGAGGCACTAAGTCCTAACGCCTCGCCTTGCGCTGCGAGAACGTCTGTGTTCACATCCGCCAAACCGATGATCTCGATCCGGTCACTGAAATTAGTCGTGAAGTTGTGGATCCAGCCCCCTGCCATACCACTTCCACCAATCATCAAACATGTTCGTTTTGCCATAATCTTCCTTTTTACCGGTTATCGTAAAATAAAATGTACCTATTAAGATGTCAAAGTAGATTTTTGCATTAATTTGCCACGCAAGACGTAATCGTCCTTACCGTGCCGGACGCGTTCAAGTTCAGCCTCGGTAGCCTCACGTCGAACTTTCGCGGGTACTCCCATAGCAACCGCCCCCGGTGGGATTTCCTGCCCCTCGCGCACAAGCGTTCCAGCAGCGACAATAGCCCGTTCACCGATGACCGAACCTGTCAAAAGAATCGCGCCCATCCCAATCAGTGCTTCGTTGCGGATCGTGCAGCTATGGAGGATCGCACCGTGTCCGATTGTGACATCATCTCCGATAAGGCACGGGATCTCTTTGTCCATGTGTATAACTGCACCGTCCTGTACGTTAGTTCGGCACCCGATGCGGATGGGTTCTAAATCCCCGCGGAGCACACTGTTAAACCAGATGCTCGATTCCTCACCAATGGTTACATCGCCAATAATCATCGCACCCGGTGCAACGAAGACGGAGGCGTGTATATTCGGTGTTATATCCTCATATTCTATTAACATTTTTCCTTCTTTCTTAGCGATTATGAATTTCTTTGTAGGCGGGGCTGCAAACCCCGCCTGCAGTGTTTATTATTGCGGGGTTGCAAACCTCATCTGCAGTTTTTTAATGTACGGTTACTCTGCTATTGTGCCACTAACAATTTACGAAGGTTGCTTATACCCCATCTGTAGGACATTATGAACACAGCAACGAGGACAAACATCAACCCTGAAAAGAGAACGAAACTGTTTGTGTGCCACGCTATCACCGGCACAATGATGAGCCCAACATCAGCGATGAGTATGACTGTGAAGGTTATAACCCGTAACATTGGTTTGGGTTGTTGTGTTAATTCCGCCATCCACGGCAATGTTCCGATTGCTGTATTCAATGCACATCCTGCTGGGAGTGTTATGACAGGTGTCAGCATCACCGACATCTGATCGTCCGTTGGGATTGGCAGTAGATAAACTGCGATCAAGGACCAGAATTCAGCATAAGCCAAAGCACAGAGGAGTGCAGTCAAGAATTTTCCGATAAATACCAATCTCGGTGTGACAGGTGCAGATTTCAGCATCCACCACGTTTTTGCTTCATCCCGAAAACCGTTACAGCTAATACCGAAAGTAATAAGAATGCTGTATAGTACGATCTGCACGGTAAGACTTTCTGCAGCGTTCACACCGCCCTTGTTTATAAACAGGACACCGATGTGGACTGCCAGAAAAAGCGTAAGCATTAGTATCGCGATTAGCCGTCCACTATGTCTGACAAAGATCAGAAAATCTTTTAGCATCATGGCTTTTATCGGACCCCGTCCGAGAGCCACGGCGATACCATTTAGCCACGATGCTTTAGTGTCGCCATTGCGGCGTATCGGTTTACGCTTGGAAACCTTCAACAGTCGGATATTTTCCCACCCGCGCTGATAAATCAGTTGCGCGACGAGTGTTGCCAGCATCATAGAGAGAGCACTTCCGCCGATACCTCCGAGTACCCATCTCCATCGGGCTTGTATTGTAGATTCATCTGTCCAGATCAATAGGAGTTGCCCGATCCATTCGTGTGGATACCATTTTGCGGTTGCATCTGTTGTTTCTGGGGCTGCCCAATCGAGCAAAAACTGTTTCACCGGTATAGCATCAAACGACGTAAACAGTGTCAACGGTAAAAGGAACCCCACCGTCACGCTAACTGCTGTCCCGAGGACCTTGAGCGTTGTAATGAGTCCTCCGGACGAGAAAAAGCGAGCGATGAACATCATACTGATGGTAACATAACTCGCGATGACTATGAGCAGACACACGCACGTCGGAAATAGTCCAATATAAAAATGCCACGGCACTTCAAATATTAACCCGAACATCACCCACGGCGGTCCCAGAAAACAGAGAATGCTCAAGAGGCGCGTGATCGTAAGGTGGACGAGCTTATACCCGAAAATCGCCACTGGACGCATCGGTGTGGCGTGTAAAAGTGCGGTGTCCGGTGCCTCATATAGAATCTTCAGTGAGCCTTCCATTAACTCCTTAGCAACGACAATAACGCCGAATGCTACGAACCCGTTAATAACACCCAATAGAAGCGTGGGGCTTGCTTCCGTAAGACGCAAGTGGCTAAAAAGGGAGTTGCCTAACACCGACAGAGCGATGATAAGAACAAGATAGGCAATGCCTTTTAAAACGCCTTTTCGCCACGTTTCCCTGCTGTGTTTAAGGTTATTCACCCATCCTTGATAATCGGCTTTTAATAGGACGCTGATATTTTTTATCATGAGAAATGGTTTCGGTTTTTGCCTATCAGCATGGATGGTTCGCAGTTAACAGCTGATTTTTTAGGCATCTGCCGTTAGATCAAGGAAAATATCCTCCAACGTTTCGGTCTGCTGCGGGTTATCATTGGTCGGATCTGCATGGCTTTCACGCTTTCTCTGCTGTAGTTCCGCGAGCGTTCCGACAGCGATAAGTCGTCCTTTACTGATAATACCGACGCGGTCGCAAATCCGTTCGGCGATTTCGAGGATATGTGTCGTCATAAAGACGGTACATCCTTTCTCACAACGTTCACGCAAGATTTCCCGGACAGTGCGAGCACTTCTCGGATCCAACCCGCTTGTAGGTTCATCAAGAAAGAGGATCTTCGGGTGATGGACGAGTAGCGATATAAGCAGAATCTTTTTCTGCATACCGTAGGAATATCCTTTAATCTGGTCATCGGCGGCATTGTTAAGCTCAAGTAGGTCAAGTAGGGTATCCATCTCATTTTCGGCTTGTTTCGGTGGCACCTCATATAGATCGGCGATCATACGGACAAACTGCCGACCGGTCAATGCTTCATAGAGTTGTGGTGTATCCGGCATCAATCCGAGAATAGCCTTTGCTTGTAGGCTTTGTTGCTGGATGTCGTATCCGGCGAGTGTTGCTGTCCCAGATGTCGGACGGAGTAATCCAGTGAGCATATTGATAGTTGTCGTCTTTCCCGCGCCGTTGGGTCCAAGAAACCCGAATATCTCACCTGCATCAACTTGCAATGTGAGTGCATCAACGGCACATAACTTACCAAAGTATTTTGTCAACTCCGAGAGGTTAATCATTGCGACGACTGCCTAAGATGTCATTTTTTAGGTCTGCGAGTGCTTGGTCTAAGTCGGTTTTGTCTGGTGTCGTTTCCGTTTTGGGCGTTGTATTGCGATTCTTCTGCTCCCAAATGTCCGCTTCAACTTCTGTTGCTTTCAATTTTTGTTCCGCTTGTTCAAAGACTTTAGACACATCACCCTCTATTTCATCAGACAGTAGTTTATAGAGTTCTGCGCGCGTTTCAGTCTGTTTCTGACGATGGCAGAGAGTCTCAGCGCGTTTCGCTGCGTCTCGGCACCGGTGATAAAAGTCGTGGAGCGCAGTTTTGAGACGTTCAACAACAGCCGATTGGGTAACAATCTGACGTTTATAGTCATCTGCGCGTGATAGATGTTGTTGCTGACGTTGGCGTGCCTGGGTTGCCTGCTCAAGGTTCTCTACTTGCGAAGCAGCATCAGCTTTTTTGCCCCATATTTCGGCGGAATCCATAGCCTCTTGATAGGCACGTTTAAGTCTCTGCTCTTCTGCGATGGCTGTAGCGACGAGATCTTTTGCCTCGGCGAGCCGCGCTTTCATATCAATGATGGTTTTATCAAGTGCGGATTCGGTGTCGTCTACTGATTCTATGAATCGGGTTATACCCTCTCGAATCTGTTCTGAAATCTCTTTAAATCCTTTCACTGTCTGTCCTCCATTGTCTATCTGATGGACGGTTTGATGAAAATAAGCGGACCATTCTCTCTTATCTATTTAGACACACCTATACCGAAAAAAGATAGCCAAAAAGGCAGTTTGTTCTTGTGTGAAATCCAGTATCCAGTATTTCTATTCTATTTCGTGTGTCTGCAGTGTTTTATAATCAGCATTAACGAGTTCGATACCAAAAAGTTCTAACCTATCCATAATAACCTTGATTGCTGGTATATTGTTATCAACCAGAATAGAGGAACGATTGTGTCTTGCTGCTGCCTCTCCAAGCGTACCACTGCCAGCAAAAAAATCTAAAAGCATGTCACCGGGTGACGAATGCACCTTAATGATGCGATTAAGTATTCCAAGCGGTTTTTGTGTTGGATAACCAGTCTTCTCATTACCATTGGTACTGACGATGGTATGCCACCAAACATCGGTTGGTGTCTTGCCTCGTGCTGCCTTCTCTTTCCCGACTAAACCGGGTGCCATATACGGAATTCTATCCATTTCGTCATAGTTGAAGGTATAGTGCTTCGGCGTTTTGACGTACCACAAGATATTGTCGTGCTTAGGAGACCACCATGATTTGGCGCGTCCGCCGTAATCGTAAGCCCAAATAATTTCGTTCATAAACGATTCTCGCCCGAAAATTTCATCAAGCATCACCTTACAGTAATGCCCCTCTCGGTAATCGATATGAAGGAAAAAACTGCCGTTTGGATGCAACACGCGATACGCCTCTTCAAAACGCGGGTGCAGAAACTGTAAATAGGTGTCTGAACTTTCAAATTTATCGGCGTAATGTGTGGTTTTACCTTTTCGGGTTCGGTATATCCTACCTTGAAAACCGACACGGTCGCCTTGTGTATCCCGTTGAACTTCAATTTCCGTGCGTTGTTGGTGTTTTCCTGTGTTAAACGGTGGATCAATATAGATTAGGTTGATGCTCTCATCAGGAACATATTCCTGAAGGATTGAGAGGTTATCGCCATAATAGAGTTGATGTGTGGACATACTTGTGATCCGGCTATAGGGTGGATAGTCTATCTGTAATAGGAATCCATTTTTTCATCACAGATGGGCGTAGGTCTATCCAAGTTGCAACCTTTCTGCTATTGTATATAGCCAAATTATAGCACACTCAGGGACAATTTATCAAGCATCTATCGGAATTTTTGCTTTCATGAGATTTTCCTTGACTCCACACAGATTTTCGTGTAAAATTTTAAAGTGAATCGCAAAACTTACTGAAGAGTGATACTGTGGGAGATGTTTAGATTTTAATACATTTCATCCTATTTGAGAGAATTGTTTAAATTCTACACAATGGTCATCTGATTGCTTACGTTCTGGATGTTTCTGATCCGGTGTTCGGTAGTCAGCATGGTAGCAATCAACAGTCGATACGAAAAAAGGTGCAGTATGGAAGTTTTACTCGGATTGGACATCGGCGATATAAGAATCGGGGTTGCACTCAGCGATGAACTCGGTGTTGCAGCACATCCGTTGTGTACGCTCACCCGAAAAAATAGGAAGGTTGACCTGATTGCTATTTCGGACCTCGTCTCTATCCATAAAGTAGGACGTGTCATTATTGGGTTACCGATTTCACTGGATGGTTCTATCGGTCCACAGGCGGAAAAGATTCAAAAATTTGCCAAACGTTTAGCACAGGTGATTGATATTCCGATTGAATTTCAGGACGAACGCTTTACAACTGCTGAGGCTGAGGAAATTTTAAGGGATCTTAACAAAGATATAGAAGAACAGAAAGAACTCATTGACGAAGTTGCAGCGGTGATCATTCTCACTGACTATTTGAACCAGAATCGGGAGACGGAATCAATAACATCTGCTGATAAATAGGTACTGATTTGCGTTAATTGAAGCGTATGAGGTCAACACAGAAAAAACGAGTCATTAAAATAATCCTATTGGCATTCTGTGGTGTTGGTGTGTTCTGCCTCATCGCGTTATCGGTTGTGGTGTTCTTAATGTTACCGCCCTCTTCTTCAGAAGAGATAGTCAATTTCGAGGTGCTAATTGGAAGCAGTTCCCAGACAATTGCGAAGCGGCTCGTCAAGCAAAACTTAATTCGGAGCGAGTATGCTTTCCGTTTGATTGTTAAACACAGGGGCACCGGTAAACGCTTGCGTGCCGGAACTTATACGTTGCGACGGAACATGGCGTTGTGGCACATCGTTGATGCATTTGAAAAAGGACAGGTTAACTTAGTTAGTTGGACAGTCCCAGAGGGTTTAACAGTCTCCGATATCGCTGAACTTTGGGAAGCGACGGGATACGGTACAGCTGAAGCGTTTTTGGAAGCCGCGGAATCGGAATACCAGTTGGAGCAGCTTGGACTTCAAGGCAAATCTATAGAGGGATACTTGTTTCCAAATACATACAAGTTTGCGAAAGGGACGACGGCTGTGCAGGCGGTTGAGATGATGCTCAAAGAATTTAAACAGCGATGGACTGAAACGTTTGACGAGGGTGCGCGAAATTTAGGGTTGACACAGCACGAAGTTGTGACACTTGCGTCCGTGATTGAGAAAGAGGCACAAGTTAAATCGGAACGCCCTCGGATTGCGAGTGTTTTCCATAATCGACTTAAGAAAAAATGGCGACTCCAAGCGGATCCAACCGTGCTATACGCTTTGGGGAACCCGAAACGTCTCCTAACGAAAACAGATTTGCGCGTGGATTCACCGTATAATACATACAGGCATCGGGGACTACCCCCCGGTCCTATTGCCAATCCTGGCGTTGATTCAATCATAGCGGCACTGCGTCCCGAAAAAACGGACTATTTTTATTTTGTCGCAATAGGTGAGGGAAAACACCATTTTTCTAAGACGCTTTCAGAACATAATAGGATGATACGAAAGATTCGTCGTTCCTCAAAATAGCAGTCGATTTTTACGAAAAAGATGCCTCTGGCACGAACCCATCTTTTCTGATAACGATTTTTTTGATAACCGATTAATCCGAAATTAATACAAAAAACACCTCTGAAACGTAGTGGAAGAGGTTTAAGAGAGGGACATTGAAACAGCAAACCCACTCTGATTAACCGCAAGGAAAATTTAAAAAACGAATGGCAAAGGCAGATTCACAGCAAACAATTCAAGACGAGATAACAATGACTGGAACGGGGTTAATGTTAGGACAACCTGTGACATTAACCTTGAAACCAGCCTCTGAAGATTCAGGTATCGTCTTTAGACGTGTAGATATAGATGGCAGACCGGAAGTGGAAGTTTCTCAAGAGAACTGGGCGGACATTTTACCGCGATGTACCAGTTTACGCAGTGGGGACACAACGGTTAGTAGCGTTGAACATATCCTTTCGGCTTTAGGTGGACTCGGAGTCGATAATGCCATCGTGGAATTAGATGCTCCAGAACCTCCTGGACTTGATGGAAGTTCGTTACCGTATGTCGAAAGTATTCAAACGGTAGGTCTCATCTCGCAAGGTGCCCCACGACACGTAATTGAGTTAACCGAACCGTTTTCACTCTCCTCAGGAGACAGGCAACTCGTTTTATTGCCTGCTGATGCTTTAGAGGTTACGTTCGTTTACGCGCATCCGCAAACGACACCGCAAATAGCGACATTTAAAATAACCCCGGAATCGTATGCGAGCGACATCGCACCCGCTCGGAGTTTTTGTTTCGAGAATGAAATCGAAGCACTGAAGGCTCTCGGTATCGGGAAAGGTGCGAGTTACGATAACGTCCTTGTTATCAATGCGGTAGGTGAACCGAGTACGCCGCTCCGGTTTGATGATGAGTTTGTTCGACACAAAATCTTGGATCTGATTGGTGATCTCTATCTGGCTGGACATCTACCGAAAGCACATGTTATCGCGATGCGGACGGGACATACGTTCCACGCCGAGTTTGTGCAAGCACTCGCTGAAGCGGGACACCTCGAACGCGCCCCTGTGCAAGAACCTATTGAAGTTATGGACATCTATGAAGTGTTACCGCACCGGCATCCGATGTGCATGGTCGATAGAGTTATTGAATATGAGAGTAAGAAGCGTGCGGTTGGTATCAAGAATGTGACCTACAACGAACCCATTTTTGAGGGACATTTTCCGACGCGTCCAGTCATGCCGGGTGTGCTGCAGATTGAAGCGTTAGCACAACTCGCTGCTTGGCTTGTGCTTCGGGATATCGGTAAAGAGGGAGAACTCGGTTATTTTCGTTCGATAAGCAAGGCGACTTTCCGACGCGCTGTTATCCCTGGGGATCAACTGCGGTTGGAAATAGAGGTTGCGCAACTGCGGAGTAGACTTGCCCGTATTGAAGGCCGTGTCTATGTTGGATCCGAACTCGCTACAGAAGCGGAACTGTCAATCGTATTGGCATCTGTCTAAATGGCGGTGTGCTTTTAAAATACACTAACTGGCGGGATTTATAGGATTAGAGAGAGGCATCTATGTTAGAAACGAACATCCATCCGACGGCTATCATCTCTCCAAAAGCGACACTGGAAGAGGGTGTTAAAGTCGGTCCTTACAGTCTTATCTCCGATGACGTTCATATCGGTCGAGGGACTGTGATAGGTCCGCATGTTCAAATTGAGAAGTGGACAATCATCGGTGAAGAATGCAAGATTTTCTTTGGTGCCACTATTGGTAACGAATCTAAAGACTTGAAGTACGGCGGCTGGCGGAGTTATGTAAAAATTGGCAATCGTAATATTTTACGAGAGTACGTTTCTATCTCAAGATCAACATTTGAAGAAGGTTCGACTGTCGTAGGTGACAACAATCTGCTAATGAATTGGGTTAATATTGCGCATGATAGTATCGTCGGTAATAGAACGATCATGGCGAACTTCGTTTCTCTTGCAGGTCATGTTGTGATTGAAGACGATGTTCGATTGGGTGCGCATGCTGCGTTACATCAATATGTGCGTGTCGGCAAAATGGCGATGGCTGGCGGATTCTCAAAGATCGTCCAAGATATCCCACCGTTTGCGTTGTCGGCAGGTCAACCGGCGCGTGTTCGAGACCTTAATCGTATCGGTATCCGAACATCTCGGATCAATCCTCTGTCGCAGTTGACGGCTGAAGCTCTTGCGGCGTTAAAGAGAGCGTTCCGTATCCTATTCCGCTCAGGTTTACCGCTCAAGCACGCTGTTGTCAGAGTCAAGTCAGAACTCGAAATGACCCCTGAAGTCGAATACCTCCTCGAATTCATTGCAACCTCTAAACGCGGTATTGGCTTCAGCCAACCCAATCGCATCCAGAGTGGTTAATATTTTTCTTGACCCTTGGTGTCCAAAGGTTCACTACGCTATAAACGATATTCGGAGCGAAAGCGGTGAAAAAATTAGGTATTATTGCTGGCGCGGGAGAGTTACCTGTATTGTTAGCACGTGCCGCAGTCGCCAATGGTCGCGAACCGGTTGTCATCCAAATTACGAAGTCTGATGGAGAACCTTTTGCTGGCATTGTACACGAAGTACACACTTATGGCGTTGGACAGATTCAAAAGATCGCTCGAACCCTCCTCGATTTAGGTGTAGAAGAGGTTGTAATTATCGGTAAGGTCGAAAAAAATATCCTACTCCGTCCGTTTCAGATTGATACGACCACCATTAGAATTTTAGTTCAAAACCGCCGTGAAAAACCATCCGCGATTGTCAACGCAGCCCTCAACTACCTTGAATCCACTGGACTCACCATCCTCCCACAAGATCGGTACCTCCAGGAGCTGCTTCCTCATCCTGGTGTTTTAACAAAACGCCAACCGACCGAAAGTCAATGGAAAGACATTGAGCTCGGTATCACCACTGCGCGTCAGATTGCGGATATGGATATTGGTCAGACTGTCGTTGTCAAGAATCAGATTGTGCTTGCTATAGAAGCGATTGAGGGGACAGATGCGACTATTAAGAGGGGTGGTAACCTCGGAAGGAAGGGGAGCGTTGTTGCGAAAGCTGCCGCTGCGGATCACGACTTTCGAGTTGATGTTCCAACGGTAGGACAACAAACGTTATCGGTGTTGCATCAAGTTAAAGCAGATGTGTTGGCAGTGGAAGCACGGCGCACCTTCGTTATAGATCCCGAAAAACTTATCAAGCAGGCAGACCAATGGAAAATCGCTGTCGTCGCTATTGAGTAATTTTTCTATATTTTGTTTTTAAAAAAGGAAAGCGGAGGCTATATAATAGCAGCCCCCACTATCTCAAAAGACATGTTCCAAACTACGCTGCGTCAATTGCAGCTGTGATCTGCTCTGTTGTTGGAAACTGCCGAGTTTCTAACTTCGAGTAGAGCAACGTGCCATTTAACGAGACTTCAAAAGCCCCACCACTGCCTGGAACGAGATCAACTTTCGCAACTTCTGCACCATACTTCTTTTTTAAGGCATCTGCCAAACTGGCTGCCCGTGGTTGGTAGTTTCAAGAGGTGCAATATTCGATTCTCACTTCCATGGGATGTAATCCTCCTGATTTAAATTATGAGTCAAGATCAACCCTTCATTCTAAAATTTTACCATTAATGCTTTGAAATTGCAAGTTTTTTCGCGCTGGATAAAAATATGTGGTCATCGCGAAAGATTGGCATGGATCTTGCTACATACTTTATAGAGTGTAATACACGTTTTAGACTAAAGTAGGCACTCAACTGAGTTTTAGACCGATTACCGATGTAAAATTCGTAGACAGGTGTTTAAATTATGAACAACGCTATCCAATTTTTGAACAAATTTGTCCTTTTATCTATCTGTCTGCACCTGATAGGTGTCGGAATAGCATCGCTGTCTATTGTTGGAACGCCGGACAAATATGGCGATGCGATTGTCGCTGAGTTTGTTTCAATTCAAATGCCTAAAGCTCCGAAAAAGATAGCCAGAACACCGCGTCGGATTGAACTACTGGAACCGACGCAACCAGAAAAACTCTACCTCCAATCTACGCATATCCAACCCCCGGCGAAGGTCACCCAGGTTCCACAAAACGAACTGCAATTCGTTGTTGATACACTGGCTGTCTCTACGACGCATCAGTCAATGCTTGCGGGCACCGGTATAACGGATAAGCTAACACTTCGATCCCATTTACCGCTTCGTCTGAGAAGTGGCACCACACAACCTGTTCATTATACACCGAGTCGGATGCCGCGTCGAGAGTGGGCATCCACGCCTCCTGTTATTTCGGGGGCGGAAGCTGCAGAACTCCCACCGATTCCTGTACATTTCAATGAACCTATCGAAAACGCTCGGTTTTCTCGCAAAGTCGATCCGATATATCCGGAATCCGCTCGTCTTGCTCATAAGCAAGGGATTGTTGTACTTGAAGCGACAATAGGTGTGGACGGCAAAGCGAGAAATATTGAAGTTGTCAAAGTCGTTGAGGTGAGTGGCTTAGGCTGCGAAGAAGCGGCGATTGCAGCACTTAAAACGTCCGAGTTCGTGCCAGCGAAACAGGGTAAAGTTGTTGTCAGCCAACGTCTCCGTATCCCGTATCGTTTTCAATTCAAATCCGAGTAATTCTGTATCTCTTCTCTCCGCTATGCTATACGTCTGTCCTTCTCTTCAGTGCCGAGACAAAAACACTTGCACTATCACGGCACTCCGCGTATAATTTCCATTATTGAACGGATATAGGGCTTACGCATTTTTCATGAGACTCTACATAATAAGTGCGTCAGGTTGGGTTCACAATAACGGGTGGGATGGCTTCGGGTTTTGGTTCCAAACGTCGCTTGCAAAGAGTTTGCGTAAGCTCTAATATAGTCATAGCGTCTTAGAAACCACTTCTCAACGAAATAGGGAGAGAAATCGTATGGATGTTCGACTTGACGATAAAGTAGCTGTAATCACTGGTGCGTCGACAGGGATTGGTGCAGCAACAGCGATTGAATACGCTAAAGCGGGTGCGAAAGTTGTCTTCGGTGATATTAATGAAGCAGATGCACAGAAAACGCTCAGTACGATTGCTGAAAATGGTGGTGTTGCCAAGTTTCTACGCACAGATGTCACTATCGAATCCGAAGTCGCAGATTTGATGAAGACTGCTGATGCCGAATTTGGTGGTATTGATGTCTTGGTAACTGCGGCGGGTGTCCTGCTGGGACCGAGCGTCCGTATTGACGATTTTGAAGCGGCGACCTTTGATACGGTTATTGATGTAAACCTGAAAGGCACTTTTTTAGCTCTTAAATATGCCGTTCCGATCATGCAAAGCGGTGGTGGCGTTATTTTGTGTATTGCCTCGGGGGCCGGTGTCCGTGGTGGGAGCTCCTCAGTCGCTTATGCTTCCAGCAAGGGAGGTGTCAATGGACTTGTTATGACGGTTGAGAGCCAGGTTTCATCAATGAATATCCGTATGCATACGATCTGTCCGGGTGGCCTTGCTACGCCACTTAAACTTGGTCAGATTGCGGAATCTGCGAAGCGTGGTGGACAAGATCCGGATGCGGCTGTTGCGAATGCGCGTAATTCACTCGGTGATCCAGCGGGTGTGGCACGGGTGCTGACGTTCCTCGTTTCTGATGCCGGTTCGTATATGCGCGGACAGATTTTCACGAGATAATATTTTACCTATTGGGTTTTGCTCCGATTTTTCCGTTGTCAGAATCGGGTTTTAGGTAAATTTGAACGTCATCGTTGGAGTTTAGTAGGTTTTAAGAATTTTGATGTAATGGCACTAAGTCGAAAAGATATAATCAAAGTTCAGCCACAGACTCTTTGAATAGCGGTAGAAAAGAACGGGGAAAACACCGGAAAAAAGGGTCCAGACACCCAAATTGACGAGGAAAGGGATTGCGAGGAAGGTTTCAAAGAGGAAGTAACCCGGAAAGGCGGTGAGGACGGTGGCACCGTAGTTGAGGTACATCGCGCCGATGAAATAGCCTGACTCGCGTTCAAACTTCAAATTACATGTCGGACAGTGCGTAAACATGGTGAAGGCGGTTTGAAACAGCGCGCCTTCACTGCATCGCGGGCACTTCAGTTGGAAGCCGCATCGCAGAATTTTACTGAGATTTCCAAACGTTAATTTCATTGTCTTAATAGGTGTTGTTATCCCAAAAGACTTTAAACGTGCGGAGAAGTATTTTGAAGTCGTTCCAGAACGATAAGTTTTCGATGTACTCCAAGTCGACACGGATACCGTCTCTTATTGTGCCGCGTCTGCGTGGACTGAGCTGCCAGAGTCCTGTCATTCCGGGACGAACGAGGTGGCGTTGGTCTTCCCATGTTTCGTAATCCTTGGCGAGGAACGGCATCTCTGGTCTTGGGCCTACGAGGCTCATTTCTCCCTTCAGGACATTGAATAGCTGCGGCAATTCATCTAAACTTGTTTTTCGGAGCCATTTGCCGATGGATGTGATGCGTCTGTCTTCAGTTGAATCGGGTTTTTCAGAATAGGTTGGCGTATCGACATGTAGGCTGCGAAATTTGTGGATAACAAACAGTTCGTTGTTTAATCCGACGCGTTTATGTGAGAAAAATACAGAACCGCGCGAGGTAAACTTGATAAGGACAGCAATTAGTGCCATCAGCGGTGCAAAAATAAGTATAAGGAAAAATGCAGCGACAGTATCAAACAGATATTTGCCACGCTTTGCGTAGAAAGAGGAGAGTCGTTCCACGAGAGTTCCTGTTTTTGGTGAAGTTTGCAAGTCAGGACTTGCCGTTAAACTTTCAGTGCGATGCGCGCTTGTTTCGCTTACATCTTTTCCTATCTGGTTTATACTTCTTGATAGGAATGGCATGGTTAATTCCTCTGATTGCGGTTCAATTTTAGACGTGGGTTTACACAGCATTTATAACTATAAACGTCATTAGTTGTGTTGGAGTTTCTCAAAAACATCAAGATATTGCTGTGCGATAATGTCCCAATTGAATCGGTTTCGGATTTGTTCTGGCGCGCGCCGCCGGAAATCTTCAACTATCTCTGAATTTTGTTCCAACATCAGCATCTTCTCTGTTAGCGAGGCGACGTTTTTGTCGAAAAGTACACCGTAATGCCCGCCTTCTAAGACTTCATCGTTGAATGGTGTATTCAGTGCGAGAATACAATTAGAAAACCCTAACGCCTTCAGAATAGATGGATTAATACCGCCGAATTGATGTCCGTGGACGTAGGCGAAGCAGTGATGGTGAAGTTCTTTAATATGTTCAGAATTGTTAATATGTCCGAGAAATTTGACTTTTTCGTTGGCACTACTTTTTAATTTCGCCAAGAATTCGTTTTCGCGTTTGTTCCCTTTGTAATCAGCACCGCCTGCGATAGCGAGTTGCTTTTGACTGTTTGCGGCGACGAACGCCTCTAAAATGAGGTCGGCATTGTTATCAGGGACAAGTCTGCTGGCGATAAGATAATAATTCCGAGATTCAAGCCCATAATTCTCCAAGACTTCTGGATGTTCTGAAGGCTCGATATTGGCACCGTAAGCGATGTAGGTTGTTTCTGCACCCAATTCTTCGAGGTATAACCGTTTCATTTCAGAGGCGTCGGTAATGACAATTGGAAATGCTGCGGTTGCCATCTTTGCTGCCCACTTGAAGTAAGCTGCGCCGAGTCCTTTCCATTTGGGTCGGAGCCACTCCATTCCATCAACATTGATAACAGCTGTCTTACCGGCGATGCGGAAGAACCATCCGAAGGGCCCGTTGCCGGCATTCCACGTCAGGATGACATCCGATGCGGTCACTGAAGCGTGTAGCGTCGCGAGGAAACTGTGGCTGAGGGTGCTGAAGACTTTATGTTCTATGCTTGGTAGGTAAACGAGCTTGATACCTTTCCATTCTGCTGGTCTCTCTTTAAAAAGTGCTTTTCGGCAATAAACGACGACTTCATGTCCAGCGTCAACCCAGCGTGGGGCAAGTTCCCCCATGATCGTTTCCAATCCGCTATAAGTGGCGGGAAGCCCGCGTATACCCAGTACCCGAATTCTCATTCTTTTTCCTTACCTCGTCCGAACACGTTCCTGTATATATTATACCCACTATAGGTGCGAAAGTCCAATTTCTTTTCAGAAGAGTGCCTCCAGCACCTATACTTTACAACTTTGATGAGCAAAGTGGCATAAATCTTCATTTTTTTATTTTAACTGAGAAGTCCACTTTATCGTCTTTTTTACCACGGAATTCGGGATAGGAACTTCGCCTCGATTTCATTCGCGTTCTCGTGTATATCTGGACGGTTTCCTAAATTCTGCCGCCACACGCGCGCCCACTCGACATAGATTGAATAACGTCCTATAACGACCCAGTTAGTTCCGACTGAAAGGCGATGCTCGCTTTGCGTAATCCCAGATAAGGGGGTCCATACGTCATCTTTTGGGGCGTCAGGCGGGTGCGCCTTATCAATATTGCCATTCCCGTGGCGTTCTAATTCATAACCGAAAACAGTTTCAAGTCTATCTGTCCATCGACGGCGTAATTCGAGCCATAGGTTATCAGCATCAGAGCCGATTTTATGTCCAATCGGTGTGGTAAAGTGTTTGTAAACGTTTACCGGGTTTACGTGCGTATATGCATATTGGTTGATAAAGGCGTACTCGGCGTGAAAGTCGGTATCTGTGATGCCGAATGGGTCTGTTAGGTATATCCCGCCTAAGATACCGAACTTGGTATCCCAATGCTTGAAACTCACAGCAGGATTCCCATCGTCAACCATGAGTTCACCATAAATTTCAAAGTTGTCTATGGGACGCAGGCGCATATCAACGCTTATCATAACGTTGTCGCCACTACCGGGAACCCGACCATCTGCCCGTGAAATAGGTTGCTCGTTAATCAGGTAGATGTTGACAGGGTTGAGATAACCCGGTTCAAAACGGTTGCCGTAAACGACGACTTCAGAAACTCCAAAACCAAATCTGTCCCAGAAATACCCCTCTGCTCTATGTCCCGAAATATACTTCTCGTTGATGTCCTCCGACATATCCTCTAATATACCGGTGAATGCGGTAAAGGTAACGGGTTCGTAGGTGGCTTGCAATTTGATCATATCCATGGCGAGTGGGTTTTTAGAGATGAGTAGGCTATCGTGATAGCCGGGGCCCCACTGGAGTGTCTCTTGTCCGAGTTGCAGCTCAAACCACGGTAAATCAAACTTCATATAACCGTTAATTGCAGTCCGATTTTTGAGGTCTCCTTCTAACTGCCTAATTTTCGTCTCGTCAGGAAAGAAATCTTCAAAAATTTCACCATATACAAATCTGTGTGCTATATCGGTAGTAAAAGCGAAAGTTTCCCCCACTTGTCCATAGATGTGTGGATAGATGGTGGTAACAAACATGTTTCCTTCAACCGGTTGTTCGTCGGACAGATTGTCGACGAGGTGTGTGATCGCCTGTTGTGAGGCTCTCATATCAAAAGAGAAGCGATAGTTTTCGCCTGCTTTCGTCATCACGTGCAATCGTCCGTCAGATGAGCTTTCGGTTGTAGCTCGATTGCCGTTCTTCACAGCCGTTTTCGGAAACTCGCGAGTTTCGCGGTAAAATACTAACAAGGCGTTTAACCGTGCTTGATCAATAGTGCTCAATTCGATTTCGCCGTTTTCATGTTTTCGATGTGTCTCCAACAGGTAGGATACCACCTGTTTTCGAGTGAGCGGTAACGAACCGCGCCGTATACCCGGTATCACTCGCCTATTAAGTAAACGATGAATAAAGCGGTAGGTTTCACGATTAAAGTCGGAAAGATTTGGATTAAGTGGAACGTTGATGAGTGAGTCGGCATCTGCCAATGGACAGATGAGCACCAATATTCCGAAGCAAATAATTAATGTGTTTCGTAAAACTCTCATATTTTATTGTACATCCTATTTGAGGATCACCATCTGGCGTGTTGTTTTGAATTGTCCCGCCTGAAAAGTGTAGAAGTAGATACCACTTGCGACGGGTTCACCTATAGCATTCTGTCCATCCCAATAAGCGGCGCGAGATTGTGAGCGATAGGTGCCGGCTGTCTGGAAACCGATAGATAACTGCCGAATAGATTCGCCTTTGAGGTTGTAGATGTGGATATGGACATCCGCGTCTTCTGCTAAATCATAGGGTATCCATGTTTCCGGGTTAAACGGATTCGGATAGTTGGGCAAAAGCACAGTTTCTGTCGGCACAGTTATGTCAATGAGGCGTTCTAAAGCAGTGATACCGTGTCGAAAGACCTCAGAGCCGTCATCTGCGAAACGAGCCTCAGTCAGCCATTTATCGGCAAGTGCGGCGTGTTCGGTGCGGAGATGCGTTGCCCCCGATGGTGCTGCTGGATTGACAGCTTCCCCGAAATGTGCGGCGACAAGAAGTAAGTCAATAATGTCAACGTGTCCATCCTTATTTACATCAGCCTTCAGATGTTCTGTGGATGCTCCATCGAAGTTTTTTGCGACTAAAAGTAGGTCTTGGATATCAACAATCCCGTCGTTATTTATGTCCCATGGTAATGTTTGTGGAATGGGGGGCTGTTCTTGAATGTCTGGTAGAGCTGCTTGCCATCCGGCGTGCAGCTGCTCACTAAGATTTGCCACGAGTTCCTCATTTTCTGGGAGATGAGCGATATTGACGGTTTCATCTGGGTCAGCGTAATGATCGTATAGTGCCCTACCGAGCCAAGCGTTAGCTCCTACTTCCGTGTATCGGTATTGTTCTGTGCGAATAGAGTGGGCGATGTCAATTTGGCTAAAAGCAGCAGTTTTCCAAGGTCGTGTCGGTTCTTCAATGACCGGTACCAAACTTAATCCTTCTAATTCTGGTGGAATAGGCAATTGACAGACATCACACAGCGTCGGAAAGATATCGACTAACTCAACAAGCGCGTCTGTTCTAACGCCGAGGGTAGACTGCCGAGGAAGACTAACAATCAAAGGCGAACGTAGCGAAATTTCAAAACTGGTTCTCTTACCGAATATACTGTTTTCCCCAAGGTGAAAACCGTGGTCTCCTGCGAAGATAATAATTGTATTTTCAGTTAGCCCGAGTGTATATAGTTGATTTAGAACACGTCCGACTTGGGCGTCTATGTAACTTGTTGATGCGGCGTAGGCTCGAATTAACTCAACTGTTTTTTCTGCTGGCAGTAGAAAATCCTCGGAAGGAATATCTGAATACGCTTGCATTTCGTGCCAAGGGGGTATGATTACATCCGGAACGCTTTCAAAGATTTGAGTATCATACAAATCATAATATTGTATAGGCGCATTGAAAGGCAAATGAGGTTTATGGAAACCGACAGCGAGAAAAAACTGAACATCTCGGATCTCTTCCAAAACTTGTGTCGTGTGCCTTGCAATCTCGCCGTCCATTAATTCATCGTCACTAACGTCAAGAGCTTGCCAAGATGGAGTGCCCTCATAGGAACGCCATTTTGGTCTCCAAGTTGGAACACTCCAAGAGAGATCATCATCGTCAAAAGTACTCTTATGAAAAATTTTGCCAATCGATCGGGTGTGATAACCGTGAGTTTTGAAATACTGGGGTAGGGTTACGACCTCCGGTAATGTTAGTCGAAAATTCGTAAAATTGTTTAATACGCCAATCGTCTCAGGACGTAGACCAGTAAGCATTGAAGCGCGAGAAGGATTACAAACTGGAAATTGACAATAAGCACGGTTGAAGAGCGTGCCTCGTTGGGCTAAGGCATCAATGTTAGGTGTATGTATTTTTGGATGTCCGTAGCATCCCAACAGGGGGCGTAAATCATCGACGATGATGAATAAAACGTTATATTGTCCTTCTGCGTTAGTTTTTCGTTTTGGTAAAAGCCCTGTTGTGAAGGCGGCTGCGCTTGCTTTCAAACTTGTGGAAAGGAAATCTCGCCGTGTAAAAGGACGTTTTCCAGATGACTGTTTTTGTGCTTGCCTCATTGGCCTTTCGGACATAACGTGGATGCCTCCTATGGAAACACAATGGAAAATTCTCCATTTCTCATAGATTCTCTGAATAACATAAGGAGTTCTTCCTCGCTATTTTCTGGGAATTCAAAGGACAATCGGAGATATTCAACGATTAACGCGTCAAAAGCACTGATGTATGTAAAGTAGAACATGCCGATCGTGTTGTCTTGCACTTTTTCCGCAAACGCACTTTCAAGGCTCTCAAGTTCTTCCAGTTGTGCAGTATTTTCAAGGTTTTCTTGGCGATATATCTCTACCAAATTGACCCAAAATCCTTTTCTAAAACCGAGTTCTTCTTGAAAGATATCTTCGGAGACGGTGAGGATGTTAGAAAAATCACCTGTTTTTTCGGCTTTTTGCTGCACCGCTGTGCGTCGTTCGTTAACGCTTTCCATTGCCTCTTTTGCTTTGTCTATAAAACTCTGTGGATGGATGACAATTTCCTTGATCGGCTGTTCCATCGCTCGGTCACATCCCACCAGCAACACAGACCCACAAAGCATTACGGTAAGCTGCAGTATTAATAATCTCATTCCTATTCCTTCTTGAGTAAAATTTGAATTTTGGGATGTTTCAATTTGACGGTTTCTTCAAAAAAATTCATCTAACTATTATATCTTAATTTTTTCATTATGTCATGGAAAATAGGTGCAATTTTCGGATGAAGATCAAAAGGTTTTCTGGCAGGAACTGGATGTAGGGTCTGTCGCGCGTACTCGTGGAACGTGTTATCTGCTGGTAGTTCACAAAAATTGCATAGTTCGGCGAGTGTCTCATCTGGTTTCGCTGTTAAATCCTCAAAACGGATGAGATGGGTACTATCTGGTGATGCTTGTAGTAAACGGAGTCCTTCCTGCATGGTAACAATCCACTCTACGGTTGCCCTGTCAAGATGTTTTTCAAGACCTTTGATTTCATCAGTGATCTCAGAGAAGATGGGGTCTGTTTTAACGAGTTGCTCGACCAAGAGTTGCCATTTTCGATCGTTGACCCCCCACCAGTCGTGTTTTTCGCCATTGATCTCAACGCCGAGCCGTTTTGACCAAGCTGCGATTGATTGACATGTGTCCCAGCCGTTCCGCACAAGAAAGATAAAACGGGCATCGGGGAATAGAGAACGGACGAAATCCACTCTGAAGATGAGTTCTGGGTACTTATCGACGAGTCGTTTTGAACGGGTTGTTGTCAAATAGGCCCCGAACATTTGGGAGGCACATTGGCGCATTTCGTCTGTTGCGTCTTCAGCGGTGAGACGATACTTTGCATCATCTCGGCTGTAGTTCCCTATGATGTCTTCACGCGGATAGATGAGATGCCATATTGCTTTCGGTTCGTTGAGATAGCCGACATCTCTGTGCATAGAAAGTACAATACCGAGTATTGTGGTACCACTGCGTCCAGTGCCTAAAATGAAGATCGGTTTCTCAAGGGATTTGTATCCGTGTTTATTTTTTGAAACTACCTTCAAAATGGAAAAAACGAGCGGATTTATCCAGCGACCTTTGGTCGTTACAGGGCGACCTTCAAAGAAGACATAACTAATGAGGCGGGTTAGTGCTTTCATCGGGCGCGTTTTGATATAATTCGGATTAATTTGTGCAATCATAGGAAGTTGTTATCAGTTATCGGTTGTCAGTTTTAAAACCTTCTTTTTAGAGTTTCACGGATGTTTTTCACCCGGTCAAGGTTAAAGAAAAATGCTCCCGCTAATTTCAGCGGAAACGTGAGTAGATGAAGTCCTAAACTCGCGATATTAGGTTTTATTGATACAGGCGTATAGTTATGTTTCTTCATCAGTATCGCAGTTATCGTTTGATTGAGGTAAATTTCAGTGGAACTGAGTTCACTGTCCTGCCAACTGTATGCTCGCTGCGGATTGATGCCGAGTTGTTGCGGTTGATCCTCGGCGACGGAGGAACCGACTTGTGGGACTTGGAGCATCTGATCGGTGTAAGTGATACCGACAAAGTCGCAGAGGCATTTGACTGTTTTTTGCGGGTATGCAAGGAGTTCTTCAAAGTAGACAGAGATAACCCGTTCATGCTGTGCAAATTGATCTGCTGCATTAACAGCTGTCCGCCATATATGGCTGATGGTTATCGGATGGTAGTTCATCCAATCCCGTAGCGTTTCTTTCATGGGCATATCACTACCGCCGAGGAATCTACGTTTCCACTTCCTTTTCTGGGATAGTAGTACGTCGCGTGGGTCACGAATCATGTTAATAACCCGTGCGTTTGGGTAAAGGTCAAGAATATCGGCAATATAGAAAACGTTACGTGGTGTTTGGTCGCAAGGAATCGTTTTATCATTTTCAGCGGTCTCATGATAGAGAAATGCCTCAAAGAGTGCAGTCGATGTATCTGGATAGGCGGTTAAACCTGCGAGAAACGCTTGTGCCTCGCTTAGGAATCGGTGTGCCTTGCCGTGTGTGCGATAGCCTTCACGTTGCACGCAAAATAATTGTGTAGCGAGTTTCTCTATCTCTTTTGTATGTGTTTTTGATGAAAAAGGGGCGGCAGCTAACTGACCGAAGAAATGGAGTTCGCCAAAAGTGTAAACTCTTGGATGCTTTCCGAATATGCGCCCCATCATTGTCGTTCCGCTGCGACTATTACCTACAATAAATATCATTTTTTAAATTATTAAAATCTGTGCATCGTTCCACTACGTTCCACGATGGTATCCGGTGAATTCCGACGCAATTGGGGAAATGTCCAATTTTTTTAGTAGATTTTGGAATTACTTATACACTTGTCTCTTACAAAAGCAGCGTTCGTAGTAGGGAAACCATTCATGGTTCTCCCGTCTCTTCAAAACATGTGCAAATAATTACAGGGTCTACTATAAGCGGGTAAATACAAGACCTACGGCTACCATCCGTGACTATCTTTTTATCTCCAGAATCCCGAAACTGTTTTTTTTGATAGCGAGTTCTGTTGCGTTTCCATTCCATTCTTGGATATTGATTTCTATTTTGCCGGATCCCTCCATTTCGGCGTTGCCTCCGTTTGTGGCGTTGAGTCTGTCATTGGCAACATAACGATAGGTGAGGTATCCTTTGTAGTGTTTGCCATTGATGAAAAGTTGCGGTATGTGCTGCTCCCCTGTACGATTGCTGACGAGAACAACGAGATTTTTGGCATCTTTCTGTCCTATGGCTTGTGCCTGAATGCCGGACATCTGTTTTCCGGAATATTCTATAGCACCGGAAAGGGAGGGTTGGTTTTGGATTGAGAGCGTAAACTGCGTATCTGCTTGCGCGAATGCTTCACCAATCAATTGAAAAGTCGGATAGACGGCACGGCGAATCGTGTTTCCGAAGTCTGTCTCTGGTTCCCCGCCATATTTCCAAAAGGTCCTAGGGTTAACAGGCGTTACCGGCGAAAACGCTGGAAATCCTTTGCCGGGCCCGGTGATGACATGAAAGTTGGCGTGTGTGACGTTAGGCATGGCTAACATCTTTAGGAAAAAATCGCCAGCATACATTGCGTGGAGTTGCGTGTTTGCAACACGGTTAGCAGGATTCGCGATGTTCCACTCGGTTATCCACATCTCCTTATTCGGAAATAATTCTTGATAGTATTCAAGTGCCTCTGGTACCGCAAAGTGGATCCACCCCATGAGATAGCCTCGCATTTCCTCAATATCTTTTTTTCTAACAGCTTTGTAGGCATAAACATGGACGGAGTAAGCATCGAAAAAGCTGGTATCTGCTGCGAGGGCCTCATCCCATTTGCGTTGCTGCGTTTTTATGAACCACCCGTCTTTATGAAAAGCGATGGGTGTCGCACAGACGGATACTTTTATATCTGGGTTAACGGTTTTCATGGCTGTGGCATGTTGCTTAGCTTCTTTGATGTAGGCACTAGGGGTCGGGTATTTGTTGAGGTAGTGTGGTAAATAGTACTCGTTTCCCAGTTCCCAATGCTTAATGCGGTACCCCTTATCTTTCGCGTAACGGACCCACGCGGCACTCTCGGCCGAGCTGCCTGTCCACAAATTCACGACGACAACAGGCGTTATCTTCAAGGTGTTGCACAACTGCATAAAATCGTCAAAAAGAATTTTACCATCGCGTCGCCTTTGAAGTTTGGCGTAATTTCCTTTATTTCGTTGATTAAGTTTTAGATTGAGGGTTGATGCCATTTCCTCCTCAAGAAAGCCACCAATTTTCCAATGATAAAAGTTGCCGACAGCTCCGCCGGGAAACCGCAATGTTTTCGGGGCAAGTGCCTTCGTTAATTCGACAAAGTCGGGATCAAGGTATCCGTAGTCGCCGCTCATCATATTTGTATTGAAGCCGTAGAGCGCCTGACGGAGTGGTTGTGCGTTGCGCGTGTCAACCTCTAAATGTAGTTGCATATCCGATGGTTGTTTTCGATCCTGGCAACCGATAATCAGCAGCATCAAACCGATGAGTGTTACACAGTAAGTCCAACACGATTTGTTAAAGGCGTGATGTCCATTTGTAAGCTGCGAATATCTACTTAAGAAAGAACTTTTATTTATCATATTCTATCTGCCCTATCCGTGCGAAAAATTTCATAGTGTTACCTTCAGAGGTCTATATGTCGGGAGTGCCCGATCGCTGGCAAACATGAGCCCGGCACAGAGCCAAAAATAGAATCCGTAGCCTCGATATTCAAGGGTGCGATTAAAAAAGAGCAAGAATACGGTAACAGCGACGAGGCAGAGCATGATGATTGCGATCTGCTGTGTCACGCGTGAAGCAGGGGCATCCTGTCTTATAAAAGATGTCGTCCTGATGGATCTCTTATAGAGGTTGAGTGCGGCGCGAAAGAGTTGAAAAAATATTAATGCAAAGAAACCGAGGCCCAACAAACCATAGAAGCAGAGGATTGCAACCCAATATACATCCTTGAAACCGCTTTTACTGAGTACTTTCAGGAGGAACGATCGTTTGCTCATATTGAGTCCCTCGATGGTAGAGTTTTGATCCGCGCCGTAGCCTAAGATTGGTTTGTTGACGAGGACAGTCGGGACATTCCCGATTAGTGCGCCGAGTCTCTGTTTTTGGGCAATACGAACATAGTCTCCAGAAAACACACCTGTCACGTTGCCGACAAGACCGACCCTTGCTTTGCGTGGATTTATGTATTCAAGGTTGAAGGGGTTTACCACTGCTAACAACAGGCTGAAGACCAACCCGGTTACACCTGCGAGTTGGAGTGTTTTTTTCCATCCGAAATGGAAATAGTACCATGCGCCTCCGGCGAGGAGTGCTGAGAAGGTAGCGGCGCGCGAATATGAACGGGCGATGAAGAAAAATAGCACCGCTGCGCCGAGTAGGTTCAGGTACTCCAATCGCTGGATACGCGATAGATAGATGACGAGAACGAGAATCATAAAAATACCGTAAATCACGGTATCGCCTAAAGTTCCGTAGACGCTTCCAATTTCTCTGCCGAGTTCAAGCAGCCTATATTCTTTTGTAAATCCGGCGATGCCGAGTGTTGATTCACGTGGCAGGAAGAATTCAAACGCCGTGGAACCCCCTACCCACTGAATGAGACCGGCAGCAAGTTGGAATATACCGATCCCGAGGATTATTCGCAGAAATGTTGCGATTCTTCTTTCAGACAGGGAAGAGTTTGCGACAAGATAAAATAGCACAATATATCGAGCCATTGGCCGAATGTTGTAAAGACTTCCCATCAATGGAGACTGGTTTACCAATATTGAAACGAGAACGACGCTATAAAACCCTATAACTGGTAAATCAATGGCTGTTTTGACGAATGGGATACCTTTATGAATTTTGTGAATGACGAGTTTTCCGAAAGCAACATAGATGAGAATTTCACTGACAAACCTTAAATAGGAATAGACCGTATCACTAACCGGTAAAAACTTCAGTATAAACTCTTCAAAAGCGACGAATCCTGTTAGAAAGTAAATCATATTCTATGGGAGTCAGCAGTTAGCAATTAGCGATTAGAAATCGTTCCGTTCGTGCAATTCGTGCAATATATTAGGCTTCTTTAGACGATAGGAGCCTGACTGTTAAATACTATACCAAGATGAAAGGTCTCTGTCTAACAATTCAGCTAATTGTTCGTTAAAGGGTTTAAAATACGCCATCTGATGTTTGCGTGTCGCCGGATTGAGTGGTGGTGGAGCCGATTCCGTATTTTTCTGGGGTTTGTCGTTCCAATCGAGAATGGTTTTTCTCAATTTGTATGCGGTGGCATCAGGGACGAGTTTCCGAATAGCTCTTCTCAATGGGTTGTGGGATGCCAGAAATTGCGTAAATAGATAGTTGAAACGTTCAGAACGTGGCATGGCAGCTTGATTATGTTTTTCACCGATGACGGGTTTAAAATTGGTATCGACACCGATATGATGAAAAATTTGTTTGCAAACAGCTTCGGCATCTTCTTTCAGATCGTCCGTTAGAATGCAATGCACATGGTCGGAACCGAATTGGGTTATCAGGTTTTTGACATGCGGATAATAGATACTGTTGTACTGATATGCACACTGTCGCCATTTAAACCAGTCTTCGTTTAGACGATCCTCTTCTGCAGCGAGTGCCTCTTCATAGGTCTTGATATTCTCCCATCCTCTCCGTCGTGCCCACCAGTAAGCGGAATACGCGCGTGCGACGGGTTCTCGTAGGAGAACGACGAGGTGCATATCAGGATTGTGTGTGTAGATCCGCTGCATGACTTCTGGCGAATGCATCACCATCACATTTTTAGCAATAAGCTGCTTGTCTTCAATTTCGGTGTAGTCGTTTTCGCCTGCGAAGTATTTGGCGAAAGCCCATTTATAACCCCGCGTGTATTCCCGTTCCTGCAGGAAAAACGTCATCTCTGGCTGCGGATGTGTGTGGATGTCAGGATGTTGCGCCAAGTAGCGAAGTAGCGAAGATGTCCCTGACTTTTGCGCGCCAACAATCATTAATCGGATTTTTTTAGAGGTTTCCATGGCAGTGGTTTCCGTATTAATTCGGAAAGGGCATCAATATCAGGTTGATAATAATTCAGCAAGCGATGTCGCGTTTCTTCCGACATCTGGATTGTCTTTTCCGGTTGTGTGTTCAAGCGCAGGTAGAGCGGCTCAATTATTTGTCTGATTCCACGCAACGGATTATGAATGATCGGTTTGTTATGTGTCCATTGTCGTAATCGAAACCGGAAGTCTCTATATTTCTGGTGCAACGTGGAATTGCGCATCTTTTCGGTACGGTTTGTTACTTTAAAAATGTAATTTTCATAAAAATCGGCATCTATATCGGCGAAGTTGCATAAACTCGCCATTATTTGTGCTGGTTGCGTTGCTAATTCTTCATAAAAGAGTATGTGAACGCGTGCTGGTCCCAATTGGCTGAGGTATGGTTTTAAGTAGATAGTATAACACCCTTGCTGGAGTGTTTGCAAGTGCTGTTCTTCTTGCCGTTTGTGTTCAGCAGCGAACAACAACTCGACATAAGCATCAAAACTTAGGGTTTGTGGCAATTTACCGATCTGCTTTGCGAACCGGTACCACGAGATTAACCTCGAAATCGGTTCTCGGAGACTGAAGACCAGTTTCGCGTACGGCAGGAACTCGGTGATCCTCTGACGCGCTTTTTCACAATATAGATAATCAGGTGTTGATTCCATCCGTAGCAGTGTTTCACTACAGTTAGGAAACAACGATGCATATTCCTCAAGATCGCCATTGTATCGATATTTTGACGGGAGCGGGTAATTACTACTCAGAAAAAAGCGTGTCTCCTTATAGGTAGCAGCACAAATAGCGGGATGATCGGATAGATAAGCGAACAGCGAAGTTGTTGCGGCTTTTGTCGTACCGCCTACAATAAGATAATTGTAGTCCCCAATATTTTTCATAATAGTTTCAGTTATCGTGCCTTGCAGTGAGAGCCGTTTTCAGTTAAGGGGTGCTGTCTGTCAAAAATATATTTTCAAACTCTACTATAAAAGTTTCGCTTTATTTTTCGATTTCACTATAATCGATAACTCCGCTAAAACCAAGAAACCCGCGTCCTTTGAAGGAGGTACGTCAGGTTTCCGACAGCAAGGAGTGCGGTAATTGATACGGACAGTGCGACACCAAGGATCCACCACGTTTCGATTAATCCGTAGGCAATCAGAAAATTGAGCAGTGCCATTGTTATCATATTTACGAAAATAGACCGGTACGCCTTTTGTGCGTAAAGTCCGGCATTTAGCACAGGTATGAGACAAGAGAATAGCATACCAGCACTGAGCCAGAAGAGGAGTTGTCCTATCAGTTCTACTACGGTGTCATCACGTTCAGCACGTCCGTATATGAGCCAACTAATTTTTTCGTGAAATATCAGCATGAACAGGGTTGCCAAGAACCCGATTATTATAGCGGCGCGTGCATTTCGGTTGAGTGTCTGTTCTAATTTTCGTTTATTGTTTACTGCATTGTCGGCTGCCATATCGGGCAATCCTGTTGTTGCTATACTGGTACCGATGAGTGTCTGTAAGGCAGAGAAAATACGGAAGGCAGCGTCATAGAGTGCAATAATTCCTTCTCCAAGTTTCGAGACGAGATATATTTCAACCAACAAGCGGTTCGTGATTTGTCGGATGGCGAAGCCGAGTGTCGGTAATGTAACACTGTTTTTCAAAAAACGCAGTGTATCCAGCGAAATACTTGTAATTTCATACTGGTGTCCAATCTGGTACGCTCGGATACATAACCAACCAAAATATGCGATAAAGCCGCCGGTATAAGCCATCGCCACATAGTTTTCAAGGTTTTGTGTATCCCATAGCAGGAAAAAGACAACCGCTGCGATCCCGGCAGGCAACGCGTTTCGGAGGGCAACGGTTTTAAAACGCTGTAGACTGTTCAGGAACGCTCCGAGTACCGTGCTACCGCACCCGAATATGATTAATGGTGCAAAGAGTCGTAACAGTCCTGTTGTCCTCTGAGGATTGATAGTTGGTTTCCCTAACAATCCGGCGGTTATCCATGGTGCGAGAAGTTCAATGAGAGCGAAGATCGCAAAACCGACACCGATTAAAAAAAAGAGGAGTCCATTTGTGAAACGTCTGTATTCTGTGTGAGTCAACTCCTTTTTGCGTGTAATGAAGAGTGGTACAAGACTAAATTTAGCACCTTCTCGGACGATCGTATCGACGACTAATACAATTTTCAATGCAGCTATAATCTCATCAGCAATGCCGCTGAAACCGAACCGTCTTGGGATCAAGATAGCACGAACGAGGAGGCTCAACCCCATTCCAGCAAAGGTGATCATCATTACCCACAAGGTTTTGTGCTGTAGGAGTTTTTTGAGCATAGCAATTGCTGGGTTAGAGATCGACAAACCTATTTCCAGCCTTCGGGTAGGTTTTTGCGAATCTCAATATCATCAAATAATTTGGAGGTGCGCGGTCCAACAGATTTCGCCCATGCCGCCATTCTACCTAAACCGTCTGGAAGTGAAACCTCTGATGCCTTCCCGAAAATTTTATGGAATTTCTCGTGTGTGCAATAGGCGTGCTTTACCTCTTCTCTTTCGTGCAGATGTTTTACCGGAACCTCCTTACGCATCGCTGTCATCACTAAATCTGCTAACTCGTTCACGGAGACGTGCTTATCCGATCCGACGTTGAAAATCTCACAAGCGGTTTCGGGTATATCGACAGAACGAGCGATGTGTGGTGCGACGTCTGCGATATGCGTAAACGCTCGCGTCTGCTCTCCATCGCCAAAGATGAACAACGGTTCACCGAGCATGATTTTATTCATGAAGATTCCAATGACGTTTCGATATTTGTCTCCGATGTTTTGGAGTTCTCCGTAGACGTTGTGCGGTCGAAAAATGGTATAGTCCAAATCGAAGAGTCGTTTGGCGGCGATGAGTTCAAGTTCAACGGCGTATTTAGCGATGCCGTAGGAATCTTCAGGCATCGGTGTGAGTGCTTCGTGCATCGGGAGTTGGTTTGCACCGTAAACGGCAATAGAAGATGTGAACACAAACCGTTTAACATCATAGTTGACTGCGGCGTTAATAAGGTTAACACTCCCGATGAGGTTGTTCTGATAGTTAAACCGCTTGATGAAGTGGCTGAGTCCTTCGGCTGCATAGGCAGCGAGATGATAGATATGGTCAAACTGGTATTGTTCACAGAGCTGGTTTATTAGGGAAACATTGAGGATACTTCCTTCAACAAAAGTTGCGGCGGGATTAAGATTTTCTTGGAATCCGCCGCTCAAGTCGTCAAGTGCGATAACATCTGTATCGCCACGCTGGAGGAGTTCGTCAACGACGTGTGCCCCCATAAAACCCGCACCGCCTGTGACTAATGCTTTTTTTTTCATATTTTTCAGATTGTCATTCTATGCCTAATTAACTGTTGTATAAAGCGTTTCCGGTTGCAATACCTAAATCGCTATTTTAGTAATACAAGTTGTTTTGTTTGTGTAACGTTCCCGGGCATCTCTTCAATCTTTTTCTCAAAAGAAGAGTGTTACTTTTCAATGAGCATTTTACCAGTAGCACTGAAATCACCGGCAGTGAATGTATAGAAATAAACACCACTCGCTACAGACTCACCGAAAGCGTTACGACCATCCCAATATGCCGCACGAGACTTGCTGTGATATACACCTGCAGGTAATGCTCCCAAATCCAAGGTCCGAACAAGTCTTCCATCCACAGAATAGATCGTGATATTAACCTCCGCCGGTTCTGATAATTGATAGGGTATCCACGTCTCAGGGTTGAACGGATTCGGGTAGTTCGCTAGCAGTGCTGTCTCTTGTGGTAATACTTCCGCATGGGTCAAGATGGCTAAGAGTTGTTCTAAGACAGCAAGCCCCTTTTGTGTGTGTGGTTCCCATCTATCAAGTTGCTTGGCGAGTTGTATCCATTGTGCAAGTTTCTCGGCAGAGAGGTAAACTGTCTCAGTTGATTTTTCTTTCAGTGTCGGTGCGGCTGCAGCAGCGTCAATTCCCGCTGCGACAGCGACCAAGTCTAACACATCCACAATACCATCACCGTTGACATCTGGATAGATGTTAGAACCAGCGGAATCCGAGAAATCAGGATTGTGAAAGTTGGAGGCAACCAAGACGAGGTCTACCACGTTTACGACTCCATCACGATTCACATCTACTGACATGAAGACTGCGTCTGTGTGATATTCCTCCAAGCTCCCTATTAACCCAGCGATGGGTGAGAAATCTGTTATCTGATTTTCACTAATATCTAGCACGGTGAGATTTATGAGGTTTTTCAGCGGGGACACATCCGATATCTGGTTGTCCCTGAGGTCAAGTTCCACAAGGTTTACTACGTAGTGTTTACATTTTTTTAGTAGTGATAAGTATAGCGGCAAAATAGACGAATCCGAGGTATCGGACCGCGTATTTATCATAGCGCGTGGCAACCCGACGATACTGTTTCAAACGCTGAAAAAAACGTTCTATGACA
>JAJEET010000020.1 GCA_022820835.1 Candidatus Poribacteria bacterium | reverse complement strand
TAGGTAGCGGTTTTTCGGGATAAGCGAGTTTCCACCTAAAAAGTAGTGCAAGCCCACCACCGAGGAAAAGCATAATCAGTCCATAGATAAGGAACTGCCTACCGATCATTTTGTGGTCAAGCGAAAAGATATATTTACTTATAAAACTTTCTTCGTGATGATGTTCTGTATGTTCGTTATCGTGCATCTTTATTGTCCTCCTTCAGTCTCCTGGGGCCATCTTTCTTGTACCCAAGTATCGTAGTCGGTTTGTTCGTGTACATTGAGATAGCCGCGCATCTCTGAGTGCCCGAACCCACAGAGTTCGGCGCAGGGAATCTCATACCGTCCTGCCTTATTAGCCTCAAACCAGACATTGATAAATCGGTTAGGCAATGCGTCCTGTTTCAGGCGCAGTTGCGGGACAAAAAAACTGTGGATGACATCTTGCGAGGTTAGCCGGATATGGACGACAGCGTTGATGGGAACATGGAGTTCATTTTCCAATGTGAGGTCATCATCCGTCTCGAATTCGTCATCGGGCCCCGGATATGTCATATCCCAGTTAAACTGTTTTCCGCTGACTTGGACGACAACATCTGGATTTTCAGGAAATTGGGCAGGTGATTTAATCTTGTTCCACTGTGGGTAACTGAACATAGCCAGTACAAAGACAATCACCGTCGTCGCCGCTGTCCAGACAATCTCTAAAGTTGTGCTTCCTTCAATGTAGGTTGCCCTCTTTCCTTCCTGATGGCGATATTTAATCAGGAACACAATCAGGGTAGCCATCACAAGGATTAGCACAATGAGGGTAATATAATAAATTGCGTTAAAGAGGTTATCAACGCCTTGCCCGTACGTTGATATGTTCTCAGGTAGCCATCGAAGCATCAAATCCTCCTAACAGCGCATCTCGTTTATTATCGTTGAGAAACGCAGATAAAGTTTTTGTTCCTTAACAAGTCTAATTCACTTGTGCTGACGCGGTAAACGTTGCACCTACATAAGTCAAAATACAAAACAGGCAGGTAATGAGCAGAGAAAATGTCCAAGGTGGTACTGCCCCAAACGCTTTTGTAGCGGTGTCAAGGTAGAGACTGTGGCGAAAAACTGCGAGTCCATACGATAACGGATTGAATTTCATTGTCCATGCCAACCAACCGGGTACACCTGTACTCGGGAAAAACGCGCCTGAGAGCAGCCAAATCGGAATCAGCAAAAGATTCATAATCGCATGAAACCCTTGTGTCGAATCCATGCGCCATGCGATGAGTAGCCCGAGGTTCGTCAAACCGAAGGCCAAAAGTGCCATAACCCCCATCGATAACAGGAGCGATAGTGTGCCGAAACGAATGCCTATCATCGGAGCGAGGAGCAGTAGGAGCAGCCCTTGTCCGAGTGCCAATGTTGTTCCGCCCAACGCTTGTGCGAGAACGATCTGCCATCGTGGTACCGGTGCGACAAGTATCCCCTGTAAAAACCCTTCGCGTCGATCATTCACCACAGAGATTGTAGCGAAAATAGACGTAAAAAGCAAGACTAAAACGACGATGCCGGGATAAAAGTACGCAATATAGCCGTTCCCATCAGATGCCCCAGCGGGTTGAAACGAGGCACTTAATCCACTTCCGATGAGGATCCAAAAGACCAAAGGTTGAACGATAGCACTGAAAAGTCGGCTCCGTTGCCGATAGAACCTGATGATTTCGCGCCACCATATCGTTGTAATTGGTAGCAAATTTTAATTTTCCTTGCGGTTCGTTGAGGTGTGTTATGCACACACCTGCCTCGCGTAGGTCGGTCCTCTCAACACAAGCCTATAGAGGCTTTCAGTTTTGGATTCTTTTAATTTTCCTTCCTCTCCTCAAATAGGTTCCCTGTCAATTTCATGAACACATCTGCGAGTGTCGGTTTTCCGAAGCGTACAGACTGGATTTCATCAGGAAATGCGGCGACCACGTCTTGAGCAAATTCATGTCCTCGTTCACATTCAAGGCGTAGTCCATCGTCTGTTAGCACCGTTGAAACGCCGAACTCCTCAATAATAGCAATCCCGAGGGTATCGCTGTCTGTGCTCTCTATAAAGATCACATCACCACCGACTTCTGCTTTGAGTTCGTCAGGTTCTCCGAGTGCGACTAACCTACCGGCATCCAATATTCCGACCCGATCACACGTTTCGGCATCTTCTAAGAGGTGTGTTGTCATGAACACGAGAATATTTTCCGTCTGCGCAAGTACACCGAGATAGTCATTGAGTTGTTGACGAGCGTTTATATCCAAGCCGCTTGTAGGTTCGTCAAGTAAAAGCACACGCGGAGAATGTAGCAGCGATTTCGCGATTTCAACGCGTCTTTGTAATCCTCCAGATAGAATTTCGACACGTTCTTTGGCTCGATCAGCGACTCCAAAACATTCGAGGAGTTCCGAAATCCGTTGCTGCAAAGTTTTACCTGAGAGGCCGTAAAGATGCCCGTGATGGCGTAAGTTCTCAATGATGGTAAGTTTACCATCTAATCCTGGGTGCTGAAAAACGACCCCTAAAAATTCTCGAATCACTCTCACTTCGGTGGCTAAGTTATATCCGAGGATACGCGCAGAACCAGAAGTTATCGGTATCAGTGTTGATAAGATTTTAAAAAGGGTTGTTTTCCCACTTCCGTTTGGTCCGAGGAGTCCGAAAATCTCACCAGATGAGACCCTAAAACTGACATTATCAAGTGCGTGTCGTTCTGGATAAGCATAGGAAAGATTTTCTACTTCAAGCCTGTTTTCCACTGTTAAAGATGGCGCGGTTACAAACCGCGCCTATAAAAAGTTTGAAAATTGTGTGCGATCCACTTATTTAAGTTTCAGCGTGAATTCTTGTGTAACCGTGCCGCCTGCCTCTACGGTTACCTCAGCTGGAGACTCGTTGTTCGTGCCACACGTTTCGTGCCAATACCCGAGTTTATACTTGCCTGCGGGGACATCCTCAAGTGTGAATTCACCTTTTTCGTTCGTAACGGCGAAATACGGATGCGGAACGTAGGCGATCCAAGCGGACATCCAACCGTGAATATCACATTTTACGGCTACAGGTCCCTCAGCTTTCTTTACCCCCGCGAGCGGCATTTTTTTCCGGGTCTTCGTCTGCTGCTTGTTAACCGGGGTGTTGATGATACTGAAGATATGAACGTTGTGATTAACTCTATCGTTATTGAGCATCGTTAGGCGTTGACCGACCGGAACAATCTGGACATGCGGCGTGAACTTGCATTCCTTCTGGTCGATTTCCAATTTCGCCTCTTTGTCAAAATCTTTGCCTTCAGTAATATCAATAAGATAGACAATTGTATTTTTTAGTGCGTTGTCTTCACCAATGACGACGGATTCATCGTATTTTTCGGTAGCCCCACAAACCTTAGGGTCTTTAGTGATCTCGAGTACTTTCATTTCAGGTTTGTCACCTTCAAACTTCACTACGCCGCTAATCGTGCCGCCGTTGCTTACTGGCATCGGTTTATAATTTTCAGGAAATATTAGCATTTCCATTTCGCCTGCATCGGAGTCAGCCGCGAAGGTGATACCAACGATACCAACGTAGCAGCACGCGAGAAGGAGGGTGAGACTTGCCAACAAATAGGTTTTCATTTTTTCTCCTTTAATAGCCGTCAGCCATCAGCCTTCGGCTTTCAGTTAAGAGATTTTCTTGTGACAGGAACAGTTAACATAGCTGTCACGAGTTGTTTACTGACTGCTGACGGCTGACAGCCGACAGCCCTTGGGTTCTATATATTTTTACACTTCTTCTGTATTTCTGCGTTGTACGAAGGCTCGTAGACCGAAGAGTAAGCCGATAGAGAGGAGCGCGATTAAAGGCGGATAAATGAACCGTCTCGAAGATGGAACAGGTTCGAGTACAAAAGTATACCAACTCGTCATCGTCAACTTTGTGTCAACATCTCCGTTGGAACCATCCCAAGCAGAGAATGCGATTGGAACAAAAACACCGGTGTCAAGTTGTAAGTCTTTTTTGTCCTCTGTCTTCAAGGCACGTTTTACCCACAGTTTGTATTGTCCATCCGTGTAGTCACTTTTTACTTCGAGTTCGCCTTGCACTTCCTGAGCTTCGGCATTGTTGATACCCTTAGCTGTGAGTTCAGTCACCTGTTCAGGCATAGAGGCTTTCCAGTGCCAGAGATAGACTGGAAGTCTCCCGCCCCATAAGAAATAGGGTTTCGGAGCCGTCGGTCCTTGTGGTACCTTAACAGGAAATTGGACTGCCAATGCATCCTCAAGCGGTTTCCCAGTCGTTTCGTCCGTTTCGTCCGCAGTTGTATGGGTTCGGTCATCCCAGACAAAGAGGAAGGCGACCTCTGTGTCGTTGTAAAACGATTTGACGTGTACGCCATCAATTGTTGGGTTAAACTGTCGAGGTTCAATGACCACCTGTCCGACGAGCGGGAAATATCTGGCTTTAAACGTTTCCCAAGTGGGATCATCAAAATCGGGTAATTCGCCTTGCACGTATTGCGAACGCAGTACGTTATTACCAATAGCCGGTTCAGGCTGCTTTTCAGGCATAAGTGACTTCACGTAGTTCGCCAGATGCCAGCTCTTTTCATAGACGATTTTCATTGCGTCGTTATAAGTCTGTATTTCAGCTGCGCTGACCTCACCACCTTCCTTGATGGTAAGTGCGATGTCAACAGCGGCATCCATTTTTTCGTAAAATTTTCCAGATTCTTCTTCTTCCGCCTCTGTCATCTCGTCTTTATTTTCCAATTCGATGAGTCGTTTGGATTCCTCAGAAGTTAACCCAAAATTCAGGAAACTGTCTCCTTCAAAGGCAGGCATCGGTGAACCTGCGATTCCACCGATAAATCGTTTGAAGATGTCTTCGGTGTCAGGACCGCCTCGGAATGTCCAGCCTTGCGTCAGATTTGCGGGCCATGTCTGGAATCCCCAACTATCTGTCAGTGTTGGTGCGGAGGTGCCATCGCCGCGCCCGACATTTCCGTGGCATTCAACACACCCGAGTTCAACATAAAGCTCTTTTCCGATGTCGACGCTCTCCGGAGAGTAAGAAATTTTTCCTTCCAGGGTAATCTGTTTTGGTGGATTTTCATTTTCTTTAAAACCGTCGTAGAAAGTTTTGATATATGCGACGACTTCCCAGCGATCATTTGTACTCAATGCAGTTTCCCATTCGGGCATAGATGACCCTGGCATCCCTTCGGTGATAATGTCAAAGAGATCTTGATCTGTTGGGAGTTGTCCTGCTTCTGTGGAGCGGATTTTATACAGACCGCGTGTAAAATCTCTCGGTTTTGGGAGTAGATTCTCAGCGGCGGAACCGTCGCCTCTACCTTCGACACCGTGGCAGTGTGCGCAGGAGTTTTCATAAACCTCTTTCCCTCTTTCGGAAGCCTCTGGTGCGTTTTGTGCGTATGCCAAACTAAACACAGCAAGAATTCCAAATAGGAGGAATAGGAGAGCAATTGTTCTGATTCTCATTTAGTGTGCCTCCCCAAAGGTTCGTGGTTGATAACCGGTGTACTCAGATAGAAATAGGATAACGTCCCAAATTTCTTCTTTTGTCAGGTGATCTTCCCAGATAGGCATTGCTGAATCCCATGGTGTGCCGGCTGCTGGTAGCCCTGGTCCTCCCTTGGCAATTCGCCAAAAGAAGAAAGATTCTTGGAAGTTGGGAATAATTCCCGGATCCTGGAAGTTAGCTGGTAGCGGTTGGAGGTAGGGTGCGAAATGCCCCTGCCCATCTAAATGGTCTCCGTGGCAATAAAAGCAATTCTGATGATAGACGCGTCTTCCGTTCTCAACATGTGCCTTGAATGCCTCGGGATCATCTTTTTGATAATGCCGGTACGGGTTAACGACATCTTGCATCGTGCCGATGACCTCATCTTTGTAAGTTAATTCGAGTGGCGGTGATGGGTGCGCGTCGCGCGGGCTTCCCGGTGGGTTGGCACGTTGTGCAAAAATTAAGAAAGAATAAAAAAGCAAAAAGACTGGGATTAACACCACAAGAACACGGCGGCGGATACGTCGTCTGTCGTCCACGAGTGTTTCATGAATAGGACGTAAAAATTCACGGAACTGCGAGTCCTCAACGGAGATATGCACCAAGATGGCGATTACAATTAACCCCATATACATCGCAATCACGCTATTGGGTATCGGTACTGAAATGACGCCACCAACGACGAATTCCAGAAAGACCCAAGACCCGATCAGAATTATGAGACATATTGTGAAAAGCGACAATTTTTTCATTTTTTTAATTATTAAGTTTCTGCTCTGCCTTCCACTTCGTTTCAGGCAGGCTTTTGGTTGATTCAAAACTGGATTTGAGAATTTTCAAGCAATCATAGTAAAACCCGATGTCGTCTGTTATTCCGCGGGAGTTTCCTCCGCTGTACTTTCGGGAGCTGCCTCTGCGGTTGCCCCGGTGAGTGTACTTAAGAAAGAGAGTAGATTGGTCATATCTGTGACCGTTAAGATAAGCGGGAAGTTTTCAGGCATTGGCGATGTAACAAGAAGTTTTTTACCACGTGCCCGGGCCATAGTAGTCTCAGCGAACTCGAAGGGGTCAAATACTTCTTCAGTTCCATCTACGATTAAGATAATCTCATCATCGTCTATTGTTCCTGAAACATGTTCACCTACAATTTCGTCATCATCGAAAGTGAGAGCGGTCATCTGACTCTTTACATCTGTTTTAGAAAAAGTTTTATTTTCGTCGCCGACTTTAAGCGTCACAGTTTCATCGGTTTCCGAAACGATTTCACCGGTTACGGATGTATCTGCATCCGTGGGTGTTAGCGTCAGTGTAAAATAACCTCTCGCCTGTAGGTTTGTGAGTTCTTCAATCGGTTCATCATCGATTTCGCTTAATAAGATGGTATGTTCCTCTTCCGTTCCGTCAGCGGCTTTGGTTCGGACAACAATTTTTTCGGTGTCCTGTGAGACGAGTGTCCCTTGGAAGGTCGTTCCTTTGGCACGCACAGTAACAGCACCATACCCACTAACAATCTGTGCGGCGGGTAACAGGATCGATTCTTCGAGGTAGCGCATATCGTTAAAGGCTGCGATTTCGGAGAGGTCTGGTGCGGTAACGATTTCAAAATCTTCTTCAGTTGTTTCACCGGCTGCGGGACTCTCTATGCCTGTCACTGCGTGGCATGAGATACATGCGACATCAACAAAGACCTTTTTGCCGAGTTCTGGGTCCCCCGTGAGCAGGGGTGGAAGTGCTTCAGCAGCCGTCCCGACATCTGCTCTATCTATAGGCTCATCAAACGGTGTCGGGTCAATTTCGCCACCTTGGCTCTGGAGATAGGCGATAACAGCTTCAATTTCTAATTTGGAGAGATTAATAGGTGCTTTCCAGACCTCTGGCATAATTTTGCCGTAGCCGGGGACAAGAAAGTTCGCCGGTTGATACATGGACTCAATCAAATACGCTTTTGCATCCATACCGGGTACACGGGTTGCGGCGTTAGTGCCGATGTCTGTCAAGTCGGGACATCTCCCTGGCGGTGCGGAAGTATCCACCGTATGGCATGCGGCACACTGTCCTTTCCCGTTAAACACCAAGGCACCCTGCTCAGCGACTGCGTCTGGATCACTCCAATCGAGTTCGGTTAAATTCACCGCTGTGGAACTTTCCGGTACAAGCCCGGCGACAAAGGCATAAAACCATATCACGGCAAGCGAGAAAGTAAGCAACTTAACAACGTTGGACCACAATATGATGTTTACGATGACCGAGATCAGGAACCATGCCGACCAAGGTAGCAGATTCTCTGAGGCGATTGGGAATGCGGATGCGCCAGCAATATAGGCGATGAAACTCACCACCATTAAGATCAGACTTACAATTTTTATGAGCGTATTTCTTGACATTATTTTAATTATTCCTTGCGGTTAAATGACATGGGTTTGAACTTTAACGTGCCATTCTTAAATCCGCTCTCCATTACATTGCGAGCTACGCACTTTGTTCTACCGCTTTCCAACCATTCCTTGCGGTTAAATGACATGGGTTTGAACTTTAGCGTGCCATTCTTAAACCCGCTCTCCATTACATTAGGAGCGGTTTATCGTTTACCAACTTTTTATGACTGCCACGCGACTGATTCCAGTAAGAACGACATTTACGCCGTGCCCGTATTCATCAACCGATTCCTGAAGAGCAGTTGACCATGGCGTAACACCAGCGAGTGCCAGGCATCCAGCAGTGGCTGCGCCCAAAGTACAACCGACGATTGCAGCACTTGCGGCAGTTGATCTCCTTTGCTCTTTATAGGTATCTACATAAACCGCAATATATTCAGGTGGTTTCCCTGCGAGTCGACTGAGCGGCGGAGAAGGTCGATACGAATAAGCGGGTACTAAACTCAGCGCACCTAAAAAGCATCCCCCACCAAGTGCAAGAGAAAAACCACCACAGAAGTATAAACAGCCGTCAGCATCTGCGTCGGCTTCAGCATCATGTTCAGCGGCATTTGCGATTTTGGTCAGGACTTCCAATTCTGTTTGAGCGTTAGATATAAAAGGGAGACCGAAAATCAACGCCAATAGAACAATAAGCGAAGTTATTTTTCTCATTTAATCATCCCCTTGCGCGGCAACTTCTGCTTCCACAGCGGTCTTCTCTTGTTTTTTCTTTTCCCCCCACAAGCCGAGCCAGAAGATGAACCCGACGAGTGCGAAGAATGCCACCATAATAATAGCCACCATGTTCACTGCTTCGCTGAGAAGTGGTGTAAACGCATCAACGGACGTATCCTGCATGACTCCGAAAATGTGCCATCCCTCTCGCAATCCGGATCGTGCGTATCCCATGAGTCCCATAAGTGAGGTAAACGTAATCGCGATGAGGATCAAAACGTATTGCGATCGGTCTGTCATCTCGCCCCAGTTAATGGTCCCGGATGTCGTAGCTTTGCGATACATGAAAATGTCAATAACGGTAACAATAGCCATAAGAGCGAGCGCGATGAGAACCTGATACGGGGTTAGGACGTTGACGCGGAAGTCCGTTGGAACACTAAACCCGACGATACCGATCACCACAATTGCGATAACCGCAAAGACGCAGATAGAAGTGATCGCGATGTTCCCGATTTTTCTCCAGCCGACTGTTGGTACTTTCCCCGACCGCCGATAAAATAGAAAACTCAAGAAAGTGGTAAGAATAATGATGTTAACGACGGTATTTTTGGCGGTCATCAAGCCGAACAGTCCGAGGTGTGGATGGTTTGCGCCGCCCATTGCGCTCAGTTCACTTGCGCTTGAGATTTTAGAGAGTGTCCGCGGTGTCATCCAAATTGCGACAGAGACAATGATAGCAATAATCATCCATGGCCGGTAGCGTGCGTAGACTTCTGCACCGTCAATACGTCCCATGCCTGACCAGAGATAGTAGTTCGCGCCGATGAATAAGACGCCGATCATAACTGCCTGAATAATGAACAGCCAAGAGAAAAGGCTCCCCATCATATTAATGCCCATGGTGTTATTGAACATGTAGATTTCTCTACCGAGCCAATAACCGAGGAAAGGCAGTGGGATAAGTCCACAGAGTGCGATGAAGTTCCCAGTATATCCCATCCAATCGTAGTGTGCTCTGTCTTCTTTTGTTTTGGCAACGAGGAATCGGAATGCGGCGTAAGCTGCGACAATGGACCCTCCGAAAGCGATATTCCCGACGAGTCGATGGATATTAATCGGCATCCACGTAAAGTTATTGACAGCGTCCCAAACGGTACCCATGAATTCGCCCGTTGTCTCGTTGTGGAGCGGAATCATTGAATGGTCATTAACGCCCTCCATAACGGTTTCCGGTGTGAGTGATGGATCCGCAGCCAATTGCTCCTCCATCCAGGATTTCTTACGCATCTCAGACACAACGCCGTGCTGTGTTGCCGGACTCGTCTGGTAACTCAACCATGAGTTAGAGACGAACATAATCGCGGTGCCCCAGACGTTTAGTAAAACGCCGAGGAAGAGGTGCCACCCTTTATGTCGCCCTTGCATCTTATCCCATCCGTAGGAGTAAAGGTAGAGCGTAAAGGTTTCGCCGAAAAATAGGATGACATAAAAAATCATCGTCGGTCCGAATATACCGCTGAGTTTACTCATCACCTTTGGATAACACCAGATGAGGATAAAGACGAGGACACCACCGAGCAAGGCTGTTGTCGAAAACGCGCCCATACAGAGTTTAATAAACTCCTGTGCCATCCGATCGTATCGTGCGTCCTTGGTTCTCCATCCAATAAATTCGATGATAACAGCAAACATTGGGACCCCGAGAATAAAGGATCCAAATAAAAGGTGGAGTTGTGCGGCAATCCACGCAGCACTTCGGCTGCCGATCTTCGGGAACTCTCGGTATTCAGCCTCGGTCACGTCCTGTGCGAAGACTGGTGCGATAGCCAGCAAGGCATAAAGGGCGAGCAAACAGCCAAGTACGAGATAGCGTCTCTTTTTAGATATTTTCGTCATCAATTATCCCGGCGTGGTACCCAATTTAGACATCCGTTGTGAACGGCATACGGAGCATGCCTACTCCTGTAGGGAGGAACGCCGCCTCTCTATTTAGGATTTAGGCGGGTATTAACCGACCCGCGACGGCTTGTATAGAATCTGCTGTAAATTATTCTTTTTTCTCAAAATCAGCACTCGTAAAGTTGACGTTGAGATCACCATCTGCGGTAACTTCAACGCTTTTAATCGCTGTGCCGAGTTCTTCATGCCATGCGATGACGCGTGCTCTACCAGCAGGAACATTTTCGATTGTGTATTTACCGGTATCTTCAGATTTTTCATAGGCATCCGAACTGATCCATTTATCTTCTGCGTCTTTGTAGCCAGTGACAGCAAAGAAGTTATTAGGAACAGCAACGATGTAGCCAGTCATCCACGGGTGGATGTCGCAGGTAAATTTAATTTGCTCAGCCTTTGCGATTGTGTATGGATAAACCACCCCAGCCTTCGGGATTTGGATGTTCGGTGCTTCGTTCTTCTGGGCATGGGAGTGAACATTGTGTGCCACTGGATCCTTAGAGGTTAAGTCCACAGTAGCCCCAACAGGAACTGCCAAGACATGTGGATAGTAAGCACAATCCTTCTGGTCCATGACGGGGTTATTCTTCGGCAATGTCACTTTTGCGCCGCGGACGCGTGCGTAAATAACAACGTTCTTGATGCCTTTGCCTTTTGAGACAACGAGTGCTTCGGATTTTGTGCCTTTTACGGCATCAACGCAATGCTCGTCTTTGGTAGCGGTTAGTACTGGGCGCTCTGGGGCATCGCCTTCATACATGACGGTGCCGGTGATGTTTCCTGCGAACGCAACACTTGCAAGCATTCCAAAAACAAGCAAAGCCATTAGGGTTTTCATGATTATTTTCTCCTTTTATAGTTTAAATTTGTTCTGCAATATATTAACATTACTGAGACAAGAAACGCAAATAAAAAGACCGAAAATCTGGACTATTTTTTCGTAACTATCTTTGCGTTAGAGACGAAACGTCTCCTTAATATAGTTGAGAATCTCACGTTGCTCTTCATCGCTGAGATAGTAGTGAAATGCTGGCATATCGTCTTTCCCGTCGTTAATACTATTCAGCAATTGTTCGTCGTCGTGCATCTCCCAGAGATTGTTGTCTGTCAGATCCGCTGGATCTAATTTTTTGAATCGGCCGATGCGTCCGTTCCCTTCACCGTTGTGTCCGTGGCATCCTGCGCAGTATCGCGCGTACTTATATTGTATATCCGATGCATATTTCGTGCTCGGATCGACCTGTCTGCCCAACCAGATTAAACCGTTGAGCCATACAATAATCATGACAATGACGACTACAAGGTGTTTCATGATAGTTGTCAGTTGTCAGTACGATTTTTCTGCGAAAAATCTTTCAGTGGTCAGAAAGAGGAAACCTTAGAACTATCAAAAACCTCTTGTAACTGACAACTGATGACTGATAACTATTAACGTCCCAACGAGATGAGATAATCTCGGACGAGTTGAATCTGTTTTTCAGCGTCATTTCCAGCATATCCATCAACTGCCATGTGTTGTCCACTGACGAGTGGCCACGCCTGGGGCATCGCTGTTCCGGGCTGGAACGATTGCGGATCCTTCATCCAATCAATAAGCCAATCGGGTTTGAGTCGTCCCTTTGCCAACGAGAGATCCGGACGTCCTGCCTTATCACTGCCTTCGGGAATAACTTCGCCTTGTGAAGGGTGACAAGAAATACACTGGAGTTCGTCAAAAATCTGCTTCCCGACGCGCAATTCCGCAGTCGTCGGTGTTGGTGTTTCGAGCGTTTCATACGGGAACGGTTCATCATCAAGTGCGGAGAAGTACTTAACAAGTGTCGTTGCCTCATCATCGGACAATTCAAATGTCGGCATCCGGACTTTGAGTCCATAGCGAATCTCAGAGGGATTCTTAAGGAATTCAAACAGCCAGTCTGGGTAGACTCTTGCGCCTTGTGATTTCAAGGGTGGCGGTGCGAATTGCTTGGCGACCGTCTCACCGAGTCCCTCATGTGCGATGATAACGTCTTGATAATCGCCCCCTGTGCCTTCGATTTCATGACAGCCGCTGCAGTTATACTTTTTGACGAGTCGTCTCCCTGCATCAATACGGTTCAGTTTTTCGGAGCGGTTATGTATATAGCTGAGCGGATATTTTTCAGGTTGGAAACTCTTCAGGAGTACGGCAAGTGCCTTTGCTTGTTCATCGTCAATTTGGAAGACAGGCATCCGAGAGACAATACGTCGGGTTTGATAACGTCGTGGATCGGTAACTTTACCGATTGTCCAGCCTGTCCAACTATGCTCAACGTCAACTGTATCGCCGAAGTCAAGTTCATCAGCGAATTTCGCGCCGAATTCACCGAGGTCAGCCCCGACCTTCGATTCATTTTCAAATCCCGGAATTTCGTGGCAACCGAAGCATCCGTATGTTCTAACGAGTCCTTCGCCTTCCTTGGCATCCACTTCACCGATGGATTCGCTTGCTGGGTTAGGCGTTGCTTTCTGTAAACTCATCAGATAGGCAACAACGTTGTTAAGTTCGCGATCACTTAGCCGCAGGCTCGGCATACTGGTATCGGGGTCATAATCCTTTGGATCGTTTATCCACTGATGGAGATAATTCGGCGTGACCTTCGCCCCGACACTATCAAGTGCTGGGCCGAAATCGCTTCCTAAGCCGTCAACGGCGTGGCATGTCAGACAACCGACGGTTTTAACGGTTTCCTCGCCTGCTTTAATAGCACTTTCAGATTGGGAATAATTTGCTGAGGCTTCATCAAGGTTTGTATCGCTCATCGTCGCGAGGTAAGCTGCGATAGATTTCACTTCATCGACGATCCGAACAACAAAACTGTCCGGATACGGATATTCGGTTCCATCGTCTGTTTTGATCACGATTCCGTTGTCGGTTTTCGTGACAACACCTGTGCGCGTTCCACCGTTTTTGAGGTATACGACTTGACTCATACCATCGGTGGGGAAGAAGTTCGGCATTGTCGCCTTTGGCAGATAGGCTTGCGGCTTCTTAATCCAACTCTCAAGCCAAGCGGTATTTTTCACCTTACTTCCGACTTTTGCGAGTGAGGGCCCGACTTTTGCAATATCTTCAATTGCACTATATCCTTCTACAGCGTGGCAACCGTGGCAACCGAGGTCTTCAAAGAGTGCCAACCCTTTGGTGAGATTCGGTGCGTAGTCTTTAGGTTGATCTGTTCCGGGTATCACACTGGAATCTAACATCATTACGCCATCGTGGCACCGCCGACAATTAGATTCCATATATCCTTTGGTCTCTTCGGACGTTCTGCCTGTATGTTCGTCCAATCCGAGTACAGGTGTGAGCCAGTATTCGGCATGTGTTAGTGCGTGTGCTGCTTTCGCTGTCAACGCTTGTCCTTGTCCACCGTGGCAGGGTGTACATCCGAATTGATCAACTGGATGTTTTGCGAGGAGGACATCACGGTGCGGATGCGTCTGGAGGACGGATCGATAGCTGGTATCATAAGAGATTTCAACTTCACCGAAGACATCAACGTCGCTAAAGGTAAGCGTTCCGTTTTCTTCGAGTGTATATTCGTCTGCTTCAGCATCAAATCCATCAATTACGATATTTTCACTACCGACGTTGACGCTTGCGTGTTTGAGACGGTGTACAACTGGATTTTCGCCGTCTCCTTCGACCTCAAAAGTCTCTTGTGCGGATTGCTCATATCCAGGTCTATCAGCAGAAAAGTGGCATGTTGCGCAGCGATCCGCGGTATAATCGAAATCCTCAAGATAGTATTGTGTAATGCTTCGCGTTTGACGGAACGGGTTTTCCAATAGGCTGCCGAGGAAGGTCCGCTTGATACCGCCGACGGAATCCAGTTTTTCTTGTAGTCTTGCGACTTCATCGTATTTGGCTTTGTCGGCTTGTAGTGCTTGAAGGGCTGCTTGTGCGGTGGCGATGCCATCAAGGATTTCAGTGTCCGTAGCGTCATATTTCTGTGCGATAAGGTACGTGCTGAGTGCGAGCTGGGGGTCGTTATTCGTTTGATAAAATTGCGCCAAGTCTTTGTTAGCCTGAGTGAAAGTTGCTTCTGCAGTTAGAACAGCCGCCGTCAGTTCGCCTTCAATTCGGGACTCAAGGTCAGCGAGTTTCTTTTGCCACTTGTCAACGGTTTCATTGCGTTTACCCTTTGCTTCGTGTAGGCTATGCTGATACTTATAGTTAATCGCGTCCGATTCGCTCTGCCGGAATTTTCGTTCCTGCATCGCTTCGTCAAGTGTGACCTGAGCTTTCTTGACCTCTTCGTTCAATCTGTCCAACGCTTTAGCATCAGGTTTTTGAGGCGTGGCGAGTTCGGGCAAAAGCAGTTTTGCCTTTTCCAATTCCGCGTAGGTCTTGTCATATTCATATTGATAAAACTGCTGCTGGATTTGTTTCCATGGACGTCGCGTGATCATCTCACTCCAGAACCCCCAGAGGGTTACGAGTCCTAACAGTCCTGACAAAATAAAGAACAAAGCAGAATACGATTTATTTTCAACGGGAATCTCTTTTTTGTTCTGCACGAACTTTACTACCTCCATGTCAATTGATACGATACAATGTCATTGCCTTCACAGCACGGCTGTGTGATTCCTACCGACTAAATGTTGAACCACGGTGACACCCAGATGTATTTTACATTAAAAAATATTCGCAAGATCATTTTTATCGGCAGTGCCATCATCGTCAAGAAGAGGAACGAGACAATGATATATCGAACGAGCCCGAGTTCCTGTAAGAAATTGCTGGTTTTACGTTTCCATAAATAGACGATGGGTCCGAGTGCGAAATAACCGGCGACGACAACGAACCCGAAAAAGTTTGCGGTATTTGCGTCGCGAATCCCGAAAAGGTACGATAAATTTACGTTCGTCAATGGAACAACGAGGTGCGGGTCCCATGCTTCCCAAGGTGCGAAGAAGTTCCATCCGGGTCCTCGGAGGAATGTGCCGACGACCATCAAAACGATCCACAAAATGATAAATCCGAAGGAGAATACAGCGAGCGCAAACGGACGCTCCTTGATTGTATAATATCCCTTACCTTTTGGGTTTGTGTCAATGTAAGGAATCGCAACCAAGCCGGCAATAATTAATCCTGGTAGTACAACACCAGCGATCCACGGATCGAAGTAGACGAGCATCTCTTGAAGTGCCAGGAAATACCATGGTGCTTTAGACGGGTTTGGCGTTTTGGTCGGATCGCTCGGCTCTTCAAGCGGTGCATCAATCATAATTGACCAGACCCCTAAGACGAGCATAACGATAATTGCGCAAATAAATTCGTTTCTGCAGAGATATGGCCAGACATAGACCTTATCGTTAAGATGCGCATCTGACGGCACCCCGGTTTTATCAGTCTGACGTGCCTGCCGGTATGAGAGCCACATGAAATAGGGTATTAAAAAAAGAATAGCAACAATAGGGACGTTATCGGGTTTCGTCACCAGTGCTATAAAATGCTCCATATTCTTTCCGCTCCTTCAAATATAGTGTTCCTTACCGATGCGAACAGAAACCGCGTTCCGCTGGAAAAAAGATTCATTTCACAATTCTGCCTATAGCGGTCCTGAGATGCCCCCATCTTTACGTACGCGCCAGAAATGCAGTGCCATCAACGCGCTCGCCAAAAGAGGTACAGCGACGCAGTGTAAGATGTAGAACCTCAAAAGCGTTGAGGGTCCAACAATTGTGCCTGCCAATAGTGCGAATCGGACATCGTTTGCTTGCGTGATGTCGGCGGGTGCAAATGGTCCTTCGTGTCCTAAAACGGGTGTAGCGCGTGCCATATTTGTGCCGACAGTCACAGCCCAGAAAGCCAATTGATCCCACGGCAACAGGTATCCGGTGAAGCTCAAGAAAAATGTGACGAGTAATAGGATGACCCCGACTGCCCAGTTGAATTCTCTCGGTTTCTTATACGACCCGGTCAGGAAGACCCTGAACATGTGTAACATGACCGAAATAACCATGCCGTGAGCTGCCCATCGGTGCATGTTGCGTAGGAGCATACCGAAGGGGATATCAAATTCGAGGTACTGTACATCGGCGAAAGCATATTCGGCTGTTGGTCGGTAATAGAACATGAGGAGCACACCGGTAACAGCAGTTACAAGGAACATGAGGAAAGTGATACCGCCCATGCACCATGTAAATCTGAAGTTGAGTGCATGACGAGAAATCCGGGGAGGATGGAGATGCAGCCAGACGTTTTGTAGGATTTGTAAGGTATAACGACGGCCGGTATTTTCATATCCATGGCGGAAAATAGAACGCCAAATATCGGAATTCGTAATTTTTTCTTTGAGCCCTTTACGTTCTTCGTTAATATTATTTATAGCAAGCTCCGACGTGTGCGTTGTAATATAGCGGATTTTGAGATATAGGACATCTCAGAAACGCCTCATCTACTCGATCAGAGCGAGGTGCGAATGCTCTCCTTTCTTCAGACCTTCAAAAAGGAGCCTGGGTCAGTCCACTGCCCCTTCTCACCTAAAAATTTTACAGACTTATCAATTTCGATCTGCCCATCTTCTGCCAACGTAATTTTAACGCGCTCAAGCGGACGTGGTGCGGGGCCCTCATAATTAATGCCTTCTCGGTCAAACCCGCTACCGTGGCAGGGGCATTTGAATTTGCCTTCAGAGCCGAGCCAACGCGGCGTACATCCGAGATGCGTACAGATTGTCAAGAGTGCGTAGAATTCACCATCCTGCTTCCGAACGATCCAGACGCCGTAAGGCTCTTTTTTAAATTTTTCGCTAACGCTGCCCGGCGGATATTCCGCTGGAAATCCTGCCTTAAAAATAGAAGACGGTTCAAACAGCACACGCGGATATAGGTAGCGAACCAATCCGAGCCCGAAGGCCCAACTCAATGCTGCAACGAAAGTCCCCCAACCGAGAGATTTGAAAAATTTACGTCGAGATTCCACTTCTACCCCCGATTTCGTAACCGACGCTCACGCGCCCATTCTATGCGATTAACCGGTACACCTAATTGTAAACAAATTGTCACCAAAATCGCTTCACAAATTATGCAAGTCTGCGCTACATAGGCAAAAAACGCTCGCCTCCCGAAATTGACTCTAAATTTACAATAAGAGACACAAGAGGTATCCAACACGATTTCACGTCAAAAGCGTTAAATATTATAACATCTATTTAAAAGTTTGTCAACCATTTTTTTCAATTTTCACACAGAATTGTACAAAATTTAGAAAATAGCAGCACAGATACGCTATTCTTAAATTTTGATGCCCTCACAGATTAGATTTTTTCATCGTTTTTTGCCTGAAATGTGTAAAATTTTGTTCAATATTTTAACAAATTGTGATAGAATCTAAGTCAGAAAATTTCCGAGTTTCAGAAACCGATATCCCTTAAAGGAGAATTGAGATGAGATACTTTACAATCGGCTTAATTATCGTAGGCTGCATATTCGTTCAACTCAGCGATGCCGAAATTGATCCGACATCTATTGTCGGTGCCTGGTTGTTTGATGAAACGGACGGAAAAGTCGCTGAAGATTCATCCGGCAACGGGAACGACGGGAATCTCGTCGGCGGTGCTAAATGGGTGAAAGGCAAATTCGGCAATGCTATCGAACTTAATGGAACGGATGCTTGGGTCACTGTTCCACAGATTGGACCGCTTGAAGACTTCACGATCGCGAAATGGTTTAATTCGACCGGAAGAGTCGGGGCATGGAGATGTTTCTTTAATCGTGACGGCTGGACAACCGGGTATGTCCACTACCAATTCCGTCCAGACAACAAGATGGAGATGGCTATCCACTCCAACAACCCTGTCCGGCATCCGGGTTGGCCCGATTCGGATTTCACAGCAGATAACAGTACCTTGAACAAATGGTTCCATCTCGCAGTCGCTTATAGTAGCAATGAAGAATCGGTTCGCGTCTATTTTGACGGTGAACTTGATGCTGAAGGTCCATGGGGCCCCTTGCCGGGTGAATTTGGACCCGGGCGTATCGGCTCCTGGGATGGTGGCGGAAGAGAGTGGGAAGGTATGTTCGATGAAATGCTACTCTTTGATGTCGCATTAGAGGAAGATGATATTCAATCGCTGATGGATAACGGTTTAGACGCAACGTTGGCAGTTGATTCTGTAGGTAAAGTTGCAACGATTTGGGGAGAACTTAAGCAAAATAGGTAGGGGCAAAGTGAACGGTAGTCTAAGGTATGAACAGGAAACCGTAGACCTAAGCAACTTCACATACGAGCCTTCACTAACTATACCGTGACGAGCCACAGCACAAGCGGCGCTAATGCCGCCCCTATGGGGCTTAGGTCTTTTGGGCACGCGCCGCTATAAACATTCCGTCGCTACGCGACTGAAGAGGTTTTTGAAGTCTTCAAAGTCTCTTTGAATTTTTAGTGCTGACTCGCTATGCGTTGGTCATAAAGGCACTTTAATTTTTTTTGTACGCAAAAATCTGCGTTATAGTTTTTCTCCGACGGGTTAGGGTGTGTCGGTTAATGGTTTCGTTTTAACTGTGCCTCTGTTCTCTCCTCCTTCTGTTCAAGGAAGGGTTATTTTCGTGTTTTTGACTGCGTTTTTGACTGCTTGATATAATTCAATTAGTATGTATATACTAACATATATAATGTTTTCAGTCAACTATATTTTTTATTTACTATGGAGGCAAACGCGATATGTTTTGTAGATAGCGATCATAGCGTATTTGGAAGTTCATATATGTTTTACAATCACTTTTTTTCAAGTCTTCAAGGTTTCCGCGTAGGAGCCGGTTCGGTTAGGAAACCGTGAAGAAACACCCCAGCAAAAACCCTACCGGCCTGGGGACTGAGACGGTTATTTTTTTAAATTGACACTTATGGATGTCTCGTTTATATGCACCATAGGTGTCAATTTAGTGATTTTTCACAGTAGGAATGTCTCTACACATGCCGCCCCTACGGGGCTGAGGTTTTTTGGGCACGCGCTGCTATAAACATTGCGTCGCTATGCGACTGAAGAGGTTTTTGAAGTCTTCAAGGTTTCTCTGTAGAATCCGGTTCGGTTAGGAAACCGAACCTACCGGGCCTGGATCTGAGACGGTTGTTTTTTCTAAAATTGACACTTATGGTTCGGTTGCAAACCGAACCTACCGAGCCTGGGGAAACCGAGATGGCTGTTGTTTCTAAAATTGACGCTTATAGTTCTTTGCTCGGCAACACCTGAACAAAACATTCAAAACAGGGTGAGTCTTGGAGTTTCGGCTGCTTGTTGTAGTTTCTGGACGGCTTCGGCAATATCGTTGATGAGGATTTGCCGCATTGCCGCGAAATTCTCATCCTCTTGTCGTAGGATGTAAGCGGGGTTAAATGTCGCCATAACAAAGGGAGCATAGTGTGTATCGGTAAACCAGATGCCGCGTTCTTCGGTGATGCGGAAATTCCGCCGGATAAGGACTTTCGCAGCAGGCGCGCCCATACAGAGGATAACCGACGGTTGGACTAAGGTGAGTTCTCCATCAAGCCATTTCGCGCACGCCTTGATTTCTGCTGCCTTCGGTGGGCGGTTTTTCAACCTGTCGCCTTTAGGACTTGCTGCGCGACACTTAATGATGTTGGTGAGCCAGATGTCATTGCGTGTTAAATCATTGGTTATCAGGACTTCATCAAGTAAGTTTCCGGTGGGTCCCGAAAACGGGAGCGTCGTTAGATTATCTGCAGCGGATGGTCCCTCCGCGACGAGTACCAACTTCGCAGTCGCATCACCACTTCCGAAAACGACGTTCGTGCGTGTCTTTGCTAAGTCGCAGTCCGTACAAACACTCGCTTGCGTTTTGAGGGTTTGCATCTGTGTCTGAAGCGTGTGCATGTTTTCTGTCCTAAGCGTTCCCACCTGAAGTTTTTGCGAAGTGAATGCTGGTGTGTACGAGTTGTCCGGGCTGCGTCCGTGCAAATTTTAATTGATAGATCGGTCTATCCCAAGTGTACTGATAATCACTGCCGTAGGTTGCGACGCTTATGGGCAGGTAGCCCTCTGGTACATGAATGAAACAGGTGCCTTCATCCTGTCTCAGCGGTTTGCAAACGAGTAGAAAACTTTGGCTGTGATGGTCCCAACCGGCAGACAAGATATCAGCGCCGCCCTGCGTATAGTGCATATCGGTTGAGAGCAATTGGGGTACGTCCTGTTCTTCACGGAAACAGAAGAGTTTGGCAGAGCGCGGAGGAATATTCAAGAGGTTAACGTTTTGCGAGACTTTTCCGAGGTATTGACGCATCCAGAAGTCGTGGACGAGGAAATCATTAGATTCTGCGGATTCGAGTGCATCAAGTTTAAAATAGACATCATCTTCATAATCGTTCCAATTGAAGATAGCGGCGAGATGCCATGTTTCATGTGGTGTCGAAACAGGGAGATACCAAATTCTGGGAAAAGGGTCCTCGTAAAGGTCTATAGGTGTAGCGGGTTCGCCTCCAAGGGGTAAGATCTTTGCGAATGCTGCGGCGCGAGCAGGCGTGAACGCTTGGATCCGGTCTGCACAGAAAACAGCCCCGCCACTGAGTGCTGCGGCAGTTAGCTCAACGATGACTTCGTTGACGGGGCGCGGTTCATCAACAGAGATTTCGCCGAAAAGGTGGTGCCAGAGAACGTTATGTTCTCGTAGATGCGCTGCATATCTGGTCAAACGATGTTTTATACCGCGTTGATGATGCCATTGGTCGCTTGCGCGATTAGAAGCCTCGGCAGTTGGGAACGGAGAGTTGAGCAGCGGTGCGTTGATGTCAATACCACCGAGCAACACACTTGCGACGGCATTGTATCCAGTGAGGAGGACTTTCTCTTTTTCTGAGCTGTCCTGTAAACATGCTTCATCAACTGTCTCCGCCAATAGTTCTACAGCAGAACGATAGAGTTGTAGGGCAGTAAGATTGTCGTCATGCCATTGCAAATCGTGTGAAGTATGGGTGAGTCCAGTTGTATATCCTATGAAATCCACATTAATAAAAGAAGCCCCATAATTGCAGACGATATGCTTAATCTGCTCCCGAATCTGTCCTTGTACTTCGGGGTGTGAAACATCCAAAAGTGCGACTTCATTACCGGTGTCTGGGAGATGAATTGTCGCGGGTTTGTATCCGTTACGAGCGGTTCGCCTGCGCGAACGTCCCTTTCCATTTTTATCGTTATTCTGTTTCTGTATGCAACGGTCTGGATAGTTTTGTACCAATTCTGAATCAAGTGCGACACAGAAGGGATTGATTCGGACACCTACTTTGAAACCTGTTTCCTGAACTTTTTTTACAACTGTTTCGGTTTCCTGTGGGTTTTGTAGTCCTGATACTGTGTCAACTTGAATATGATTGATGCCGCCTGGGTAGTTTGGTTGAAAGAGTGGGTGCTCTGCGATAGCGTCAATTTGCGTTAAGACCGTATCTGCCTCAAGTGGTTCGGATGTGCCAGAAAAGGTCCAGGCAGTCAGAGGAGCATAGCTGGCTTGTGTGTTTAACGTACGATGTTGTGCTGCCAAGCGCGCGGTATAGTGCTCATAAGCAGCCTTAGCCCCACCGGTAAAGTTGATATAAGCCGTCTCAGAAACGATTTCTGTGCCAGGGGTGCATTCCTGTTCACACTGGTGATAGAGTTTCCAAGTGTTAACACCGGCTCGCTTCTTATTATTGGATTGCGAGTTCCGTTTACCGTTTGCTTGACAACCGACTTGGATTCGGGGCCACCACTTCTCAGTTGTCAGAAAACCGAAGACAAGTGCCTTACCACTCTCTGTATCGTGAAGGACACCATCGTGGCTCGGATGCATCGTATCGGTCTCGCTCAGCAGGAATCCATCATAAAGTTTTTTACTGACCCCTGGAGAGATCGGTGGCATATTAATAAAGAGGTGACAATCCGCTGGTGTTTTACCGAGTAAGACGGCACCACGGTTCGCGGAAACCCCAAGTACTGTAAGACTCTCAAGTTGTAAGGGGTCAGTTTTTAGATTTTCGACACCAATTTTTAGGTGTATCGCCGGTTGATCGGCATAACAATTGAGATAGGTATTTATTCGGATCCCTTTTTTGGTTACTTCGCAGGAGAAACGGATTTGATGACACTCGCCCAAAACGTCCGTCGCCGGCTGTGTAACAAATTCACGGATGCCAGCATTCTCAGTTTTGATGACACTGCCATCACCGAGGGTAACTTCTGCACAACCGTTTCGGATAACCGTATCCCCGCGTTCATCAATATAGTCCCAGGTTCCTTTTGCGAGGTTGAACTTAATCTCAAACTTATCGTGGTTTATCACGACGAGGTTTCCCTGCCGTGAGACTGCTATATCATCTGGTCTCATCCATCAATTTCCTTTTCTCGTCTGTTATTCCGTGTACATAGATAATAGCATTTCTATCAATTATTGTCTCATTAGGCGGTTATTATGGTCGTTATTTTTAAGGCACAAACTAGGAAGTTTGTGCTACAAAACAGAGACATTTTCAATTAGAAATGGTATAATAAGATTCGTTCCGTTTAAACATCCTCGTATCCGCGAGGAACCGATCTTTGCGTAGAAAACACGACACGTCATTGCCCTACCTTGTCCGACAGATGGTCTACAGGCTAAAAAAAGGCGTAATGAACGCTGTCTTACCCCAAAGTTATCGATCGGCCGCAACTGCCCAACAGGTTACAATTGTTGTCGGTTCATCCGCTATATGGGCAAGTGAAAAGGTATCTCTGGCGGAAAGGAAGAGGACATCGTAGCGTTGCAGTGTCTGCGTCTCGTCGCTATCATGTGTTACTTCAGCGCCCCCATTTATAAGGACATAAATTGCTTCACTGTCTATCGGTTCATGCGTAAAGTGCTGTTCGTTGTTAAGACATATATAATCCAATGAGAGATGTACGGAACCTTTCTCTGGTGAGACGACGCTTCGCCATTCGGCGACCGATTTCCCGAACACGGGCCCCGATCGCGCCATATTAATCACTTGAACATTGCTGCGATGTCCATGTTGCGGTGTAGGTGCTTCCTCCGGTGTGTCTCGTTCACCACGATAGAGTGCCATATCTGGTGGTGCTTGGAAACTCATCAAACGTGCCATATTCGGTGTGGTATTGACGGTTCCGTGGACCTCCCCTGCGGGTACAAAAATAACATCCCCCGCGGCAATGGGAGTATAGGCACTCCCTTGTCGGATAGCACCCCCGCCTTCTAAAACGACAATAGCATCTTCTGAGGCATCGTGATAATGTTGCGTAAACTCTTGATCCGGGGCATGGAGGCCGTGGTTAAGGGTCAACTGTGTTGATCCCATATCGGGGTGTACAACACGCCAATTCTTTCCTTTTCCCATTTGAAAGGGGGTTCCGGATTGAAGATTTAAAATTTCCATGTTTCGTGTTTACGGTAAAATGATACGCTTGTATCGCTATAACTCGCCATTCGGTTTCGCGTCAAGCTCCCAATTTTGTCAGGCATAATAGACCGTTTCGCGTGCTCAACAAGTAGCGTCCCCTCTGGGCTGAGCAACTCGTTCTCAGCCAGCAGTGTCAAACAAATCGTATATAATTCCGTGCTACCGTCTGGACTTTTGCTATAGGGTGGATCGAAATAGATGATCCGAAAAACGGCTGCCTGTTTCTGGAGATACGAAATGCCTTTCACAACATCGCGACGGAGCAGGCATGCCCTAACAGTTGGCTTTTGCGTTGCGCCCAAACAGCGTGTGTGAGGTTGCGCTGGAAGACCACAGGTATTAAGGTTTTGTTCTATAACGCGGATGCACCGCGGGTCGCGTTCCAAAAAGGTGGCATGCTTCGCCCCTCGACTCAACGCCTCAATCCCGATACTCCCCGTCCCTGCACAGATGTCGAGAAAATCCGCGTCAATCACCTGTTCGCGTAGAATACTGAAAACCGACTCTTTAACCCGATCTGTCGTAGGACGGACGATACGACTTCCTTTCGGTGCGACCAGACGTCTCCCTTTGAATGCGCCAGCGATAACTCTCATTTCAGTAGTAACCAGTAACCAGTAACCAGTGACCAGTAAAGAGGGCAACTGATGCATCAAATCTTTCTGTTAACTGGTAACTCGAAACTGGAAACTGACAACTCCTAAGCCTTGAACAGTTCCTCTATAACCGAACCATCGTTGACGACCCGAATGGGTCGACCTGAGCGGGAGTAGTTCTCTTCGTCGCCGTCGATTCCGAGTGCGAAGCAGAGCGATGCGAAGAGGTCAGGTACACCGACAGCACCACTAACGACCTGACTTCCATCTTCATTAGTTCCGCCGACGATTTGTCCACCGCGTACTCCGCCGCCTCCGACAACAGCCGACCAACCGTTGGTGTGATGATCGCGTCCATCGTTTTCGTTGATTCTCGGCGTGCGCCCGAATTCACCGAGCCAGAGTACAATTGTCTCGTCAAGGAGATCGCGTTCAGAGAGGTCCTTTAGGAGCATAGCGTAGGCTGGGTCTACCATATCAAGAAGTTCTTTTGTCCGTTCAAAGTTGTTCTGGTGCGTATCCCATCCATCGAGTGAAACTTCTACAAATTTGACCCCGGCTTCCACGAGCCGCCGTGCCATGAGACACCCTTGACCGAACCGGTTCATACCGTAGGCTTCGCGGGTAGCGATGGGTTCATCATCAAGGTTAAAAGCGTCTATTTTCGGGGAATTAATAAGTTCGTCAGCTTTCTTGTAAATTGCCTCGTGTGCTTCAGTGCTGCGTCCCGTCCGTTTTGCGATAAAATCTTTTTCAATTGCTCTGAGCATCTTGAGCCGTTCGCGAAAACGATGCGTGTCCATCTGTGCCGGGTACGAGATGTCTTCAACAGGCATCATCGGGTCTTTGACGACAAATGGATCGTGCGTTGCGCCGAGGAATCCGCCGGAGTAGGTCGGTGAATTAATGTTCACACAACTCGGTAGGTCCAAAAATTCATCTTCAAGATAATGAGAAGTGATTGAACCGAGGGTTGGATGTCTGACGGCTCCGCCGGGGGCATATCCGGTATGTAGTAGATAACGGGCGCGCTCATGATTTCCTTCGCGAGAGACCATCGACCGGATAACCGAAAGATGGTGTGCCTGCTCTGCGACGTTTGGGAGATGTTCGGATACCTGTATCCCTTTAGCACTCGTCGGAATCGCAGCAAAGGGGCCGCCGTTCTTGGTACCCGGTTTCGGATCAAACGTATCCAACTGACTGGCACCGCCGCTCATAAAAAGGACGATACAGTGCTTCGCTCGCGGTATAACATCCTCGAGTTGCGCGAAACTACTCGAACCGAAGTGCTGCATCGCGATCAGTCCAAGAAAACTGCTAATGCCTGTCTTGACAAAACTACGTCGTGAGATCTCCGTATGCCATAATTCTGGTGTGTCGTATTCTGGAACCCACAATTTTGTGTCCATTTCCATCCTCCTTATTTTTTCACTCGTATTATTCTAACATGTTTATGTGTTTATAAACAAGGGAAAAAAATTTAAGCGATTTCCAATTTCCATCTTCTGAGGGGATCAGAAGGGATGGAAGCGAGGAAGAAACGAAAGTGCCCACTCCCTCAAATGTTGGCACTATCTACACACCATATCTTTTTATAGTAACGCGAGTTTGATAAAAGTGGGATGTTGGGTTTCGCTACCGCTATTTATGCAGAAAGTGCCTTGAAAAGCAGCATATCTGTCTAAATTATACGGTTTTTAGTGTGTATTTACCGCTCAACCCAACCTACAGATTTATTTTCAAGTTCACGTTCCTGTACTATAAATTTCGACAACATCAAATATTTGAACGGGTCTGGCATCCATCCACGTTTACACAAGCCCCCGTTACAAGACTTGCACGTTCCGATGCGAGGAAGACGACGACGTTCGCGATTTCTTCTGGCTTGCCGAATCGACCGAGCGGCATTTCGCTTTCCACAAACGCCTCCATCGCCTTTGGATCTGCTGCGATACGGCGCGCCCAACCGCCACCGGGGAAGAGGATCGAACCGGGAGCGACACTATTCACCCGGATATTGTCTGGTGCAAGTTCTTTTGCCAATGATTTCGTCATGCTAATCTCGGCGGCTTTTGCGGCGTTATAAGTAATGTGTCCACCACCTTCTCTGCCGTAGATAGAGGTTATCATGAGAATTGTGCCACCGCCCTGTTCCTTCATCTGAGGGATTGCGAGTCGGTTGACGCGTGCTGCAGATACCAAGTTCAGATCAAGGATTTCGTGCCATTCGGTATCCGAAATTTCTTCGAGAGGCGTCCATCGGCTACCGCCGACGTTGTTCACAACAACATCAATCTTGCCGTAGGTTTCCACTGTTTCTGCCACAAACGCTTCGACCTGCGCTGTATCTGTAACATCTGTCTGTTTAGCAAAAACCGTCGCGCCTTTCACAGTCAGTTCATTTGTCACGTTTTCGAGGGTATCTTTGGTTCTACCACAGATGCTGAGTCGTGCGCCTTCTTCAGCGAATCCGTGTGCGATGGCGCGTCCGATACCGCGGCTTGCGCCTGTTACGACGACTACTTTATTTTTTAGTCCTAAGTCCATTAGAATTCCGTATCCTTTTTTGAGAATGTGAGATTGAAAATTATACCTTAATATTTCTACGTTGCCATTATAGCCGCGAACCTTTGAGTTGTCAACCGAATAATTGATTGTCAACTTTTTATTGTTGTTTCTTCCGAAAATTGTTATAATAGACGTTAATTGAACGAAGATGAGGCAGCTTTATCTCGTCTTCGATTGACCGAAAACTCTCAAAATTAGGAGTAAAAAAATGAAATTTGTAGCATTCACGAGTGCTTTATTGCTACTTTTTGTAGTTCTAATGGCACCGCCGGTGCAATCCGTAGATGTTGAAAAAGGTCTTGTAGCCTATTGGGATTTCAACGAAAACGATGGTGACACCGCAATTGACGCAACCGGTAATGGACACGATGGCACGTTAATCGGAGACCCACAAAGGGTTGATGGATATTTTGGTGGCGGAATTGAGTTTGACCAAACTGAAGATGAGGTGAGAGTGCCGTTCCATGGGGATCTCAATCCTGAATCCTTCACGATATGTGCTTGGGCAAACGTGGAACCCGGGAGTGCCAATCACCGTGCTGTTATATCCTCTCGTAATGAACCGCCTACGAGTGGTTATATCATTTACGCTGAACCCGGAAATACATGGCAGTTTTGGACAGGGGATGGTGTAACACCATGGGTATCTGTGCAAGGTCCCGCCGTTAATCTTGGGGACTGGGATCATGTCGCTGGTGTTTATGCTGATGGCAAACAGGTGTTCTACGTAAACGGTGAACACATCGGTGAAAGAACCCCTGAACCGAATTTCAATGCGCAACGAGATTTTCTCATCGGAGCCGGTGCTAATGAACGCCCTGTCCATGAATACCTATTTAACGGTATAATTGATGAAGTCCGACTGTATGATCGCGCTCTGGACGAAGATGAGATCAACGCAGTTATGGAAAGTGAATCATTAGCAGTAGAAGCATCTGGCAAAATCGCTGTTACATGGGGAAAGTTAAAAATTAGGTGAGTTTCAATATTAAATGGAGGCTTTTGATCCTCGGATGCGTCGGAAGATTGGAAGGCGGAAAGATAGTAAACACAACACCGCTGCCAACCTTCCTAAAAAACTATAGTAAAAACTATAATTGACGAGACATCTATAAAAGGCGGGGTTACATGAAGATTAATTTATTAATTCGGTAATTCCGTATTCTGCACAAGGTGGGTGTCCCCCATGGTAGGCGAGGATTGTATCCTCGCCCAATTACCGATTTATTTTTTTAAACTTCATCCAACCCCGCCCGCAACGTCTACCGTTCCGCGTCGTGTTTTCAAGGATATTTCTGTTTTTCTACGAGTTTTGATCGGTGACGAACGTATAGAAGAACTACAAGTATAAAGATACATTTGACAACCGAACAGCGATTGTGGTAAAATATATCCGTTTAGACGTACAAAAAAATTAAAAAAAACAGGAAAAGTACCTATGGCATACTATATCACCGAAGAATGTATTGGATGCATGGCATGTTTAACCAATTGCCCTGTCAATGCGATTACAGGCGATAGGAACATGTTACATATTATTGATCCAAACGTATGCATTGATTGCACTGCGTGCGGGATGGTCTGTCCGGTTGAGGCGATTCGCGATCAGTTTGGCGAAGTGTGTAAATTCATCCGGCGTCCAACACATCGTCCGATCGCCGTTATCTACGAGGAGCTCTGCTCTGGATGCGATTTCTGTGTCCATATCTGTCCTTGGGACTGTCTTGAACTCAAGGATCCAGAGACTGGTGAACATGCCGAAAGTTTCTTCGGTATCTGTGAACTCGTTAAACCGAAGGAGTGTGTCGGTTGCAAGTTGTGCGAAGAAGTTTGCATAAAAGATGCCATCCGCATTGAATCACCCGTGCTTGTAGAACTTGCCGAAGCGGCAGAAGCAGCAGATTAAGGTTATGGGAGCGATGCTTCCAATGGCGAAAACCGATCTTTACAAACCGGAGCTTGTTATTGTTATTTCTGGACCGTCTGGTTCAGGGAAAAGCACTGTGATAGACGCACTCTGCAAAGCAGATGAGAGGTTGCGGGAATCTGTCTCAGTGACAACGCGTAAGCCTCGTCGGAATGAAGTAGACGGCGTTGATTACCACTTCCGGTCAAAATCAGAATTTGAAAAACAGGTTGCGCAAGGCAGTTTTCTTGAATGGGCGGAATACGGTGGCAATTTCTACGGTACCCTCAAATCCGAAATAAGTGTCGCGCATGAAGCCGGAAAAGACGTTATTTTAGAAATAGAAGTCAAGGGTGCTTTGCAAATCCGAGCGCAAGACCTATCTCCGTCGCGAGGTCTCTTTATCTTCATTGTCCCGCCGTCAATCACCATCCTGGAGAAACGCCTCCGCCGCAGAAAAACGGAATCGGAATCGGAAGTCAACAAACGTCTCGCTATCGCGAGATCCGAAATCCTTGAGATTGCACATTACGATTATTGGGTTAGCAACCAAGAAAAATTACTACAAGAAGCAGTTCAGCAGATCCAGACCATCATCGCCGCAGAACGTTCCCGCATAGACACACAATTGATAGAGACAGTTAACCAGTTGCTCGGTATTGATAAGTCAGATTAGATTATGGAGTAAGCTATGGATACCATAAATGACTTTGGACTCAAACAGCGAAAATATATGCCAGTCTTTCCAAAAGCGAACGGCAAAACGACTGTTTATATTGAAGGTTATCCGTGTGAGGACGACGAACCTATGTCCGCAACCGATTTTCACGGCGAACAGATCGCAGGACTTTACGAACAGTTCAAGCGATACTTCGCTATCAACGAACAGATATACATCGGCATTGACAGTTTTATCTATTATAGTGAAGGCGACATCAGAAAATGTGTCGCGCCTGATATTCACATCGTCTTCGGGGTCGCGAAATATCCGTTACGGCGTAGTTTCTATACGTGGGCAGAAGGCACCGCTCCGGTTGCTGTTTTCGAGTTCCTCTCTGACGCGACGGCACGTCAAGATCGGACTGAAAAAGTCGGCGTGTATCTCAAGGCTATAGGTGTCCAAGAGTATTTTATACATCAACCGGAGCTGAAGAAACCTGCGGAGTTTCGTGGGTGGCGGCAGGATCCATCAGGTGGTATTGTTGAGATGGAACCGGATGCGGAAGGTGGTCTGTTCAGCGAAGCGTTAAATCTCTACTTTCGCTGGGAGGAACAACATCATACGCACGTTAGGCTGTTGCGTCCGTATCTGCCGGATGGCACGCCGATTACAACATCTCTGGAGGAGCATCACCTGAAAAAGGCGGCAGAAGCACGCGCCGAAACAGCAGAAGCACGCGCCGAAGAAGAAGTACTCCGCAGACAGCAGGTTGAAGCAGAATTGGAAAACCTACGCGCTCAAATTGCTAAATCTCAACGCTCATAAAGAATATGGAATTCAGAGATCGGACTATCCTCTTAGGTGTTACAGGCGGCATCGCCATCCATAAATCACTTGACTTAGCGAGCCAGCTTGTGAAGCATGGTGCCTCTGTCCACGTCGTGATGACAGAAAACGCCACCCGGCTTGTGCAACCGCTGCAATTCCAAGTCATCTCACGGAATCCTGTTCTCCTGAACCTGTTCGATGCAGGCACAGACTGGAAACCGCCGCATATTGATCTTGCTGACCGCGCAGACCTGCTTGCAATTGTCCCCGCGACAGCAAACCTTATCGGTAAACTCGCAAACGGCATCGCTGACGACGTGCTTTCGACTGTCGCTGTGTCCGTTCACTGTCCGATCCTCCTCGCCCCTGCCATGAACGGACACATGTATCAAAACCCTTTCGTTCAACGCAACCTCACCACACTAAAAACACACGGTGTTCATTTCATTGAACCTGCGAGCGGTGACCTCGCCTGTGGTTATGAAGGCGTGGGACGTTTGAACACAGTAGAGACAATCCTTGAAGGTGCGAGTCATATTTTGGGTTCGACTGCGAGTTTGGAAACACAAGATTTGCAAGGCATCCGCGTCCTCGTAACGGCAGGTGCGACGCGTGAATATATCGATCCGGTCAGATTCATTACCAACCGTTCCAGTGGTAAGATGGGATACGCTATCGCTGAAGGGGCGGCCCAACGTGGTGCTGAAGTGCAGTTGGTTAGCGGCACTGCTACCATCTCACCACCTGTCGGTATTAAGACGCAGCACGTCGAAACGACGCTTGAGATGTACGATGCCGTTTTGGAGGCGTTCAATGAAACGGACGTTGTCATCATGGCAGGTGCGCCTGCCGATTATCGTCCACACGAATTCACACGGCAGAAAATCAAAAAGACTTCCGATACATTGACGTTGCCACTGGTAAGAAATCCGGACATCGCGCAGACGCTTGGCGAACAGAAAACACACCAAACCGTTGTCTGCTTCGCCGCCGAAACAGACGATCTCCTTGAAAACGCGAAAAAGAAATTGAAACGTAAGAACTGCGATCTGATTGTCGCCAACGATATTCTTGCAGAAGGCGCGGGATTTCAATCCGATACGAACATCGTCACTCTGCTTGGTCGAGACGGCAGTTGCCAACAGCTTCCGCTTTCTTCAAAGCGTGACGTGGCAGACGCTATTCTGACAAAGATTGTTTCTATACGGAACAGTGTAAAATAGACGGCATACCCCAAATGAACGAACAACAGGTCCGCGATTTCTTTAGCCTCAACCAGACGCGTCCGAAAAAGCGATTAGGGCAAAACTTCCTCGTTAATCCAGCGGTCCTCAAAGTTATCCTTGAGACTGGAGAACTGACCAGCACTGACACGGTCATAGAAATTGGTGCGGGGTTAGGGTGTCTCACCGAAGTGGTGGCAAGCTATGCCAAACGCGTTATTGCTGTTGAAGTGGACGAATTACTGTATAAGGCTTTAGAAGACCGTTTTGGCGTAGTTTGGCGTAAGGACGAAGGTACCTCGCTCCTACAAAAGCCAGACGATCCGAGCGTCCAACTCATCAACGCCGACATTCTCAAATTGGAACTCGACACACTTTTATCTCAGGAAGCATCGGCAGCACCCACGACGTTTAAAGTCCTTGCGAATCTACCTTATAGCATCACAACGCCTATCCTGTGGAAACTCCTTGAACATCACCAGCAGGTTCATAGCTGCGTGTTAATGATGCAGAAAGAGGTAGCTGAACGAATTGTTGCGGGACCGGGGGGGAAAGACTACGGTGCCTTGACAATCGGCATCGCGTATCACGCCGAGGCGGAACTCATAGCAACCCTGGCGCCAGAAAATTTCTATCCTGCGCCAAAAGTTGACTCCGCACTTCTGAAACTGACGATGCGTGAAAAGCCGAAAGTTGTGGTCGAAAACGAGCAACTTTTTTTTCGAGTCGTCCGGACAGCATTTCGGACGCGACGGAAGATGCTAAAAAATGCTCTGGCTCGGGGTCGGTTTGCATCAGTTGAAGTGTTAGGCACTATATTTGAGGAACTCGGTATAGCACCCCAGCGGCGCGCCGAAACGTTAGATATTACGGAATTCGCAGCACTCGCGAATTCCTTGTCTCAATCCGCATCAGCGAAGACGGGTGTTTAAGGCACGTGATTTTGAATTAACATCACGGGTCGCGAGGACAGCTCGCTCCTACAGGGAACGGGTCGCGAGCACACACGGAATGGGTCGCGAGCACAGCTCGCTCCTACAGGGAGAGATTATAAACGGATGTCTAACTCAAAAAGCTGCCAATAGACGATTTTCCAATCGGATCCTTCACGACGGAACTCGAATTTACAGTGGGCATCGAGTTCCCTTAAGTCTCGATCTTCACCTTTCTCCGCGTCTATATCCAACCGAAGTGTTACTGCCATTTTCCGAGCATTTGTCACATCGATCTCTACATCCTTAAAGATGAATTCAAGCGATACATACTCTTCAAAAAGTTGGGTCATCGCTGGCACGACATCTTCGTAATTTTCAGGGATAATGCCTGATACCACACCGAAAATCGTTGCAGGATCGTCTGCAGCGATGTAGGTCTCCGAAAAGAGTTCTCGAATCGCTTCAATGTTATCCATATCCAGCGATTCAAGAAGGTCGCTAAAATAGTCAAAGAACTCTCGTATCTCGGCTGCTGGATCCTTGAGTGGCGTTAAAGCGATCTTCATAACCAAGCGAGGCTGGCTGAATGCGAAGGGTTGGCTATACGGTTTGTAATCCACATCCTCAACAGTCAAGATATGTGCATCATTGTAAGGGATACCGTGAAAGGCAAAACCCCCATCTACCCCCGTTATAGCAGACAATCCTTGTAGCGTTACAGTCGCTCCGAGAATGGGTTGTCCGCTTCCAACGTCGGTGACGGTGCCAGAGACTGTGCCGTATTCGATAACAACTGTTTTCTCAGGTTCCGGTTCAACTTCAATTGGATCTTCAGTTTCCTCACATGCGAATAGACACACGATGCACATAACGAAGAAAAGCCAAACATTTTTTTTAAAAGCCATCATCTATTTGCCCCCTCCTCTCAATTAAAAAATTTCTCAATTGTCTGTGCGCTTGGTGGTTTCGTGAACAACGAAACGATTACCAAGGTGATAGACGAAACAGCGATTAGTACAGCGACAGGCATAACTCCGGTTCCACCGACACTATATCCGGGAATCTGCCAGTTGCGGAGAAAGAAATAGAGCCACAGCAGCACTACACTTATAATTGCGGCAACTACACCTGACTTTGTGCTACGCCGCCAGAACAACGCCGCGACAACAATCGGAAAGAGCCCTGAAAATCCGGTAAAGGACCAGATCGCCAGCCTAAAGATACTCGGTGTCGCAATGAGTGAGATGAGATAGGTGACACTAAGCACACCGGTTACAAAGAGCCGTCCGACCCAGACGCGCTGTTTCTCTGAAAATGCCTCTTGACGATAGTGTCCAATAATATCGTGTGTGAACATACTCCCAATAGCCAGGGACTGCGAGTCGAGGGAGGACATGATCGCAGCGAAAACACCTGCCCCTAAAAATCCAGCTAAGACACCGGGCGCGTGTATACCGATCATCTGGATCAGTACGTTGTTCACTTGCGGTCCCTCTAACCCTGGAACATCTACATTGCCGAGTATGCCGAGTAGGACGCTCGGAATCCACACGACTGCAATACATAAGGGATATAGAATAATTGCATAACGGAAGGAGCCGACGTCTCTCGCCGTTAGAAAATGTGAAAAGATATGCGGGAACATACCGACACAGAGCGGCACACAGAGATAGGTTAATAGTTCCAACGGCTTAATATGTTCGGCTTGCATCAATAGACTCGGATCAACTTTAGAGATTGCATTAGACAATCCGCCCATCCGATGTGTAATCACAAAGAAAGTGATTCCGCCGAGTGTCATAAAAACGAGCGTTTGGAAGGTGTTCACCCATGCGGTGCCACGCATACCGCTGTAAGTAACGTAGCTGAGGACAACAGCACATATCAGTAAACCACCTATCCACTGCGGGATTCTGCCGTCCGTGAGCGTTGCCAATGTGCCACCGCCACCCATCACACCAATCAGCAGATACGGTACGAGGAGCAACACAAAGATAATGAATAAGAGGAGTCCTAAACCGTCGGATTCCCACCGGTCCCGGAAGTATTGTACCTGTGTTACATAGCCGAACCGTTTTCCGAGTCGCCAGAGTCGCGTCCCGATGAAGAGGAACACGCACGGTACGACGATTGCTGATGAAGATGCCATGAGTGCGAAGACACCGATGCCTCGGTGGTAGGCTTCGCCGGATGCTCCGAGGATTGAGAAGGCGGTCATATTCGTGCCGAAAAGCGTCATCAAGAGGATAAACCAGTTGATTGTCCGACTCGCGACGAAGTAATCTTCACCGGTGTGTCGGAAAAGTTTATGGCTCAAAACGCCGAGTATCAGCACTACAGCAAGATAGATAAAAACGACAGCAAGACTCATTCCTCACCCCAATCCCCGCGCGCTTTGACGAAGGCAGCCATCAGTAACATCGCGGCAAGGCAGTACCCGATATGATAGAGCAGCCCGATCGGTAACCCTAAAACAATTTGCGGTGTTTTCCAGAACCAGAAATCGTTGTGAAGCAGAAACAGCAGCACGAGCAGAGCATATAGCAACCATCTCATTCGATATTTCATGAAGAGCCCCCTTTCTCTCGCCAATTATAGTAAAAAACAGTAATACTTGCAAGTACGACTATTCCGTGAACCCATACGGACTGTACAGTAGCGGGTGCAAAGAAGAGGACAATTGCTGCGATAAATAGTAGGCAGCGTGCCCCTACTGATAATTTGTTAAAGATGTAACCTGCGAGAGCCGCTGCCAGAATAACCGTCCCAATCAGCGTCAGTGAGAAATTCCCGATAACTGTCCACAGTGCGGGTGTGCCACCCTCATTGCTTAACCAGAGCAGCGCCGGACGCAATACAAAGGCGTAAGGTAACGCGAAACCGACGAGTGCGAACCTGAACGCAGCGAACCCCGTCGTCATTATTCCGGACCCTGCAATAGCTGCTGCAGCGTACGCAGCCAAGGCAACAGGTGGTGTCACCATTGACATCATCCCGAAATAGAAGATGAAAAAGTGCGCCGCAAGCGGAACGACTCCGAGCCCCAGAAGTACAGGACCCACCAAGATCGCCATCAATAGATAGCAGACGGATGAAGGCAACCCCATCCCCAAAATGATCGTTGAGATCATGAGAAAAAAGAGAGCCAATATTAGGTTCGTAGCCGCGAGCGGTAAAAGGGTTGACGGTAATTTGCTACCGACACCCGTTAGTGTCACCACGCCGAGGATGATACCAACGCATGCTGCGGCCGCGATGAGCGAAACGCCGCTCTGCGCTGCACGTCTACAAGGTGTTATCAAAAAGTCGGCACCTTTTCGCAATTCCGAAATGCCGGAGGGTTTCTCTGTTGTCGTCTGCTGCTGATTGATTCTCTGGATTAAAGAGTTCAACAGGCTTATCACAACGATAACCAGTAGACTCCAACTCACTGCCCGGAACGCTGTAGCACCGAGTAGCAGGAACACGATAAGCGTAACAAACGCAGCGAGAAAGATGCCCCCTTGCACAGTCAACAGTTTTTCGTCTTTTTCTTTGGGTGCGTCGGTCTCCGTTTCTTCAGAGTTGTGCGTGTGTGCATCCTTTGCAGCAGTCGCAGCAAAGTGTACCATAAACAGCACTCCGGTGTAATAAAGGATTGCTGGTAGCAGTGCTGCCCTGATAATTTCCAAATAGGTAACGGAGGGTTCCACGATTTCGAGCATCATATAGGCGGCGGCCCCCATGATAGGGGGCATGAGTGCGCCGCCAGAACTCGCAGCGGCTTCTATTCCGCCTGCTATCGCTGGCTGGAACCCGGCGCGTTTCATCAGCGGAATTGTAAAGGTTCCGGTCGTCGCGGTGTTTGCAACGGCGGAACCGGACAACGACCCCATCATGCCGCTGCTCAGGACAGCGACCTTCGCAGGCGCGCCAGCACTTGAGCCGAAGACACGCCTTGCTAAATTCAGGACATAACCGGTCGCGCCGGTGCGTTCCAACAACGTGCCGAAGAGTACAAAGAGGAAAACATAGGTGAACATCACCCGAAGTGCGACACCGAAAGTGCCTTGACTGTGCAAAAAGGTCTGACTCACGATACGTTGGAGAGAATAGCCGCGATGTGGAAACAGCCAATCCGGCATGAATTGCCCAAAACTGGCATAGAGAAGAAAGGCAAAAGAGAGTAGCGGAAGCGCGATGCCGATAGACCGGCGTGTCGCTTCCAATACTAAGACGAGTCCAATACCACCGACAACATAATCGAGTGGCAATTCCGCTCCAGCACGATCGCCGAGGGACTTACCGTCTAACCAGAAACTTTGAAAAACGGGCTCCGTTTGTGCGACAACGTAGCCGAAGCAGAAGATGACACTCCCTATCAGCACAGCATCAAGGACTTGAAAAACAGGATTGTCCTCAAAACGCGGGTGAACAGGGTATCTTAAGAATACCACTATTAACCCGAACATCGCGAAGAGTGCTAATTCTGATTGCGGTGCAAGGTGCGGATAGTTGACCTCGGCTAAGATAAAGAGGCACAGCAGCACCGAAACTATTAGAAAGATGTTATCTTTAAATTTTTGTATCAATAGGTTGACCGACTCTGATTTTTTAGTTCGCTGGTAAGGCTTGAACTTCGCCTGTCTTCATGGTTTGAGTTTGTAAGGCAAGCGAGGGACTATTTTAATTTTTTAAAGTTTAGCAAGGAATGAGAAGGAAAGTCAAGGAGAAAACAGAATTAGGGTGTGTAAAGTTTTTGTCACAGGATTCATTTTTTCGACAGGATAGGTTTGTTTACATAGCACTTCGCCGGAGCACTGTTAATCTTTTTCAGAAGCATCAACCTGCGCTGCAGCTGCTTCCGTCTTCCGAGGTGTGCCTTTAAACACAGCGTAAAGATACCAGAACGCTGGCACCAACAACACAATGCCGATACTTAGTACAATCAGTATCGGACGTAGTACAGTATCTGGTGCTGCTGTGTTTGAAAAGGTTAAATCCGGCGTGACAAGGTACGGATACTGTGCCAGTCCCCAACCGAAGACGATCAGCGTAACCTGTATCGGAACAAGGATACGCGCAAGGCGAAATTGACGGTTCCAAATCGTCCAGATCGCCCAGAGTGCGACTGCGCCTGTTAAGATATGAAACGGGATTGACCAAGGTGCATTACCGAGTCCACGTTGGATTGTTGGAGCACCTTCAGCAGATAAGATGAAACTTAATCCTGCCATCGCGCCGACACTCACTGCAGCAATGAGAGCACGTCTTCTAAAATCCTCTTGCAACGCGGTGTCATCGGTCTCCAGCGTGAGATATACCGCTGCAAGCAAGGCACAGAGCGTCAATGTGAAAAGACCGATCGCGAATGGAAACGGCGCGAGCCACGCTGAGATGAAGTCGGTGTCTACCTGTCCGCTTTCTATATCAACGTGAATTGTGCCGGACGCAACCGCGCCCAATGTAATCCCCAACATGACAGGTGTGATGGCACTCGCAATAGCAAAGACTCGACTCCAACGGCGGTGTGTTGTATCGGATTGGACATCGTAGGTGCGAAACACAAAAGCTGAGCCGCGCAACACAATCCCGATGAGCATTAATGTTAAGGGGATATGCAAAGCCGTGCTAATCGCCGCGAATGCGACTGGAAACGCCACAAATAGAAGGACGACAATCACGATTAGCCAGACGTGGTTCGCCTCCCAGATGGGTGCGATGGCTTGTGTGATGAGTGAGCGTTGTGTTTTTGCACGCGGACCTGTCGCGAACAGGTCCCAGATACCGCCACCAAAATCGGCACCCCCTGTCAATACATAGATAATCAAGGAGATAAGCATCACACCGGCGATACAGAATTCAAGGGTCAACATAGTATTGTCTTTCGGTTATCCGTAGGAACACTTAGTGCGGACTCAAAAAGATATGGCGGCGCATGAGGACGATAACAATAATTGAGAGGAAAATGTAAAGGATAGTAAAACTAACAAACGGGACAACGAGGTTCGGCATCGGGGTCACCGCATCTGCTGTACGCATGATATTGTAGATAACCCAGGGTTGCCGTCCGACTTCCGTGACTGTCCAACCGGCTTCAATTGCGATAAATCCGAGTGGCGTGCAGAGCGTAACCAATCGTAGGTACCATCGTTGGGTCGGTAGACTTTTGTGTTTCCACGCCAACCAACCACCAATGATACCGACAGTAATCAAGACGATTCCACACGCGACCATAATCTGAAATGCGAAATGCACAATAGTTACAGGTGGACGATCTTCGCGTGGCACCTCTTTAAGCCCTATTATCTCTGCGTTGAAGTCGGAATGTGCGAGGAAACTGAGTGCCTTCGGAATCTCAAGTGCGTATCGTGTCTTCTCAGCGTCTTCGTCAGGGATACCTCCGATCCGCAAAGGTGCGCCGCGTTCTGTTTCCCACTGCGCTTCCATCGCTGCGAGCTTGATAGGTTGGTACTTCGCGACCTTTTTTGCGCTGATGTCCCCAGAAATCGGTTGGAGTATTGCGAACATGGTCCCGACACTTAAGGCGATAGCGAATGCCCGACGGTGGAACAGGTTATCTGGGTCGCGTCTGAGAAGATAGGCGTGGATGCCAGCGACTGCAAATCCGACTGCGAGGAATGCAGCAATCGTCATGTGGAGTGCTTGACTGAATGAGGAAGGGTTGAGCATCGCTGCGATCGGATCGACGTTTGTCACCTCGCCATTGACGATTGAAAAACCGGTAGGCGTGTTCATCCATGCGTTAGCGGTAACGACGAAGATACCGGAAAAGGTGCCGCCGAGCAGCACCATCATCCCAGCGAACCAGTGTGCATATTTCGGGATACGGTCCCAACCGTAGAGGTAAAGTCCTAAGAAGATTGCCTCAAGGAAGAATGCGAGACCTTCCAACGAAAACGGCATGCCGATGATCGGACCGGCGTAAGCCATGAATTCGGGCCACAACAATCCGAGTTCAAAAGAGAGAACGGTCCCCGAGACTGCCCCGACAGCGAACATGATAGCCGTGCCTTTTGCCCACTGTTTCGCGAGCGTGAGGTAGACTTCCTCCCGTGTCTTGAGCCAGAGTCCTTCGGCAATCACCATCAACAATGGCATCGCTATGCCGACGACCGCGAAGATGATATGAAATGCGAGTGACATCGCCATCTGTGCGCGTGCTGCCAATAAATCCGACATGAGCGTGTTCTCCTTCATGCACGAGCTGCACACTGGCGAGCGAACTCAAGCACCCACCCTATTTGTTAACCATAGAGAGGCATCATGCGACCCAGGGTTCAAGTCCGAGGAGTTTCTTTCCGAGGGGTGTCAACTCGGCTGTCTTCCCATGGTAATGCTCTTTCTCTTTCTGCTCTTTTCCGAGGCCTGTTAGCCGCTCGCGCCATCCTTTGACCCGCCCTTCGCTTGTCCCTTTGCCATCATTTGGTGCCGGTGACATCGTGATGTATTGTGCCATTCGGGGACGTTCAGCGGAGTTCGGACTGCTGCCGTGTGGTAATGCGCTGTGCCAGATCACAAGATCACCGGCTTTCCCTGCAACCGGGACCGCCTCGGATTGGTAATCTCGGACGACGTGCCGTGGGTTCGCGTCCTCTGGGAGGTCGTTCAACCACGCCTCTAACTTCCGATGGAACCCCGGAATACAGGTAAACGCGCCTTGATTGCCGGGCGTATCCGCGAGATATAGCACACCTTGTACTTTTAAACGGACCGGCATACTATCCAACGACATATCCCAATGCAAATAAGGACCGGTGAATTTCCAATCTGGACGTTCAGGTGGATTCATACTGGCGCGATCAAAACTGACCCAGAGTTTATCGTTTCCCCAAATCTCCGAGAACGCCTGATGGATACGCGGATATTGGCGGTTATTCCACAACGCTTGGTGCTGGTAAATTTCGACCATAATGCTCCGTCGCGGTGGATCGGGATACCAACTGTCTGGATCATCGCCATCCATTTCAAGAAAATCCCAGACGGCTTGTTCGGCGGCGCGACAATTTTCAAGAGGTACCGCTTCCGGTACGACAACATAACCGTGCTCTTCCCAAAATTCTAAGGCTTCTGCATCAAAAACTGGCATGAGCTTCTCCTTTTTCAGTTTCGAGTTGTTCTATGAACAGAGAACGTTTCGACTTGTTTGAGAATCCGTGTGATTTTAAGAATACCATAAACGGTTAGGAGAATTCAAGTTTTTTGACAGAAGGATATATAAATATTTTAGCAGCGGATTGTCAGAATCAGGATTTGCAGGACTGGCAATCCGATAGAAATAAATCAAAAGCCTCCGTAGGGGTTCGGTCACTGAACAGCCCTCACACAACGGAATCCGATGTAGCGGAGGGGGTGGGTATACATCGGCGTATCGTTGTAGCGGTTGGCGACGCGCACGAGAGAGGCAGGAGAGTACCAGGAGCCGCCGCGCACCACGCGATTTAAATTATCATTTGTATAGTTATTAAGTATCCACTCAATACTCCGCGCACCTGATAACGGGTTACGCGCAACACTATTCGTCGGAAACGTGGAATAGAACTCCGCATCGTACTCATCCAGACACCACTCCCAGACATTACCTGCCATGTCATACAGTTGGTAACCATTCGCAGGATATTTACTGACCGGTGTGGTCTCTGTGGCGTTCGAATGTCTGCCATCATGATTGAAGTTGGCATCCCGCGCTGTAATCGTATTTCCGTTCGGATATTTTTTACCTTTCAGTCCGCCGCGCGCAGCGTATTCCCACTCTGCCTCTGTCGGAAGCCGTTTATCTGCCCACTCCGCATACGCCATTGCCGCATACCAACTGACGTAGGTCACAGGATGGTTGCCTTTTCCATTTGGATAGTTATTACCGTTCCAGAGGTAAAGGTAACTGTTATCGGCAAATGGTGCGTGCACACGTCCCTTTTGCCATTGTGGATTCTCAAGCAGAAACGCTTTGTATTGCGCATTGGTAACTTCCGTTTCATCCATGTAAAACGCATCTACGTATACGGTGCGGACAGGCTGCTCGTTCTTTCGTGCCTCCGCGTCGTTGCTGCCCATATCAAACTCGCCAGCAGGGATCAGCACCATGCCATCTGGGGGTGATACCGGTGTATCCGCAGTTTCAGCAGTCTCAGCGTCTTCTTCTACTGCGTCTTCGCCGTATCCAGTCAGACCGATCAGCAGAACGAGTGCGATGCAGCAGATTCCGAGAAGGTTGATTTTAGGTTTCATAAAAATGCTCCTTTTTTTAAGTTATCAGATTTAGTGATTTAACCCCCTAAAGAATCAACGGTATGAATGCCTTAGGGGCATTCCCCGCCCCTTATCAGGGGGACTTTAAGAGAAAATGTGTCCATCCCAAGTATTATCAACTCACGTTATTATAGTGTGCAATTACTTTCGGAATCCACTATAATTGCGAACGCCGCCGAGTTGTCAAGGTTTTTAACAACTGAAATACTGCACAAACAACATCCACAGTAGCTGAGAAATAATTCCTAAAAAACTCGCCTATCGGATTTACCTATATAGAGTCCTCTGAAACGAAAAGGAGAGTGAAAAAATCATAAGATTTAGTGTAGGTGGTGCTGTTATCTGAGTGCAGTAATCAAATGCTTCCGAAAAATTTTCTTGAAATTGACGCGACCTTGTGCTAAAGTACGAACACTTTCGTGGATACCATTTAGTGAATACTGAGACGGAGAGGTATATTTCCAATGCTTAAAGCAGGATTTATCGGTGCAGGTGGACGCAGTCAGGGTGCACATTATCCGAGCGTCAACCGTCTGGAAGATGATGTTGAGATGCTCAGTGCGTGCGAACTTGATGAATCAAAACTCGCACAAGTTGCCCAGAAATACGAGTTTCCGCATACGTTCACAGATCACCGTAAAATGTTAGATACTTTGGATTTGGATGTTGTGTATTGCGTCATGAACGAAAAGTGGATTTTGCAACCGGCTCTGGATTGCCTTAACGCCGGCAAGCATCTGTTTATTGAAAAACCGCCGGGTGCCAACAGCGATGAAACCCAACAATTGCTTGAGGCGGCAATCGCCAATGATGTCTATTGCATGGTGGGGTTCCAGCGCAGATATGCCGCTGTTACCCGCGAAGCCATGCGCCGCGTTGCAGAAAAGGGACCCGTAACATTAGCCGTTACCACTTTTAACAAACAGATGTTGGGGGGGAATCGCGAATTTACGACGACGCTCTGGAACGATGTCTGTCACGTTGTTGATTTACTTCGTTATATGGCGGGTGGCGAGCCGGTGGAAGTCACTGCGCATCGCGACTCTTTTGGTGCAGAACAACGCAATTTCTATACCGCTTTTGTCCGTTTCGATAATAACGTCACAGGTGTGCTTTTCGGGAGTCGGGCATCGGGTGGACGTGTGCTGCGCTCTGAATTACATGGTGTCGGTATCGGTTGTTATATGAAAATCCCCGAAGAGATCGAAATTTATGAGGACAACCAAAGAAGTTTGATGGGGGGTTGGGAAGTTGATGGGGTTGATCAGCGCGACTCACCGAGTTATGAAGGTGTGTTGACTATGCACCAGCACTTCGTTGACAGCGTTCGCAACAAGACAGTTCCACTCACGGACCTCCGTGATGTTATCCACTCCATCCACCTCGTGGATCAGATAGAAGGCCCTTTGCCGGATTAATTTGATGGACACAATTTTCGAGAAAGAGGCACAGGCTAAATAAATATTTCGGTAATCTTTAAAGATCGCGAGCACAGCTCGCTCCTACCAAGAGCTAAATCGAAACGCCCGCGTTGGAGTGCAAAATAGGAATCGCGAGCACAGCGTGCTTCTACCAAGAGGCTATTGAGGCATTACCGAATTAAATTCTTAAACTTCATACAGCCTATGCTACAATGCAGCATTTCCGCAATTGGAGATTGAATCTATGCTTGATGAACGCCATCTACAACATCAGCTTACAGACGAACAGCGTAATCGTCTAAATGCGGATGGATATTTCATCGTTGAAAATGCGCTCCCGTTAGACCTTGTTGAACGTCTTGAAGCACGGGTGGATAGCATCTATCAGGATCATCTTGATGCCGGTTATGACCCGCATACCAAAAATCAGTTGACAGCGTCCAAAAACTTCTTCTACCCAAACTTCCTCGGCAGAGATCAGATTTTCGTAAATATTTTGGACTGGTATAAAACGTTCCCGAAGGTCTGGGGCATCCTGGGATGGAATATCTACTCTTACCACAGTCACTTCATCGTGACACCGCCTCGTCCGGAGCAGGTTCGCGGTAAACCGGGGCCCCTCGGTTGGCATCAAGATAGTGGGCGCGTTAATGTTGAGATCGAAAGTTCACCACGTCCGCGCCTGTCCATTAAAGTCGTCTACTGGCTATCCGACTGTTCGGAAGTCGGACGCGGGAACTTTTATGTTATCCCCGGGAGCCATCTGTGGGATAAACTTGAGCGTCCATCGGACGGATCGATGCCGGAAGGTGCAACGCCTGTCTGTTGTAAAACCGGTGATGCCGTTTTCTTTGATCGACGTATATGGCACGCACGGAGCGAGAACGATTCCGACATTACACGTAAAGGACTCTTCTACGGCTACGGTTACCGTTGGCTCCGAAGCAAGGACAATATGACGCTCCCGAAGGAGATGTTTGAACGAAACGATCCGATTCGACAGCAGCTGCTTGGTGGTGGGACGAATGCGAACGGACATTTTTCTCCTAAGGATGCAGATGTGCCTCTGAAAGTTTGGCTTGAGGAACACGGGGTCATTTCAAAGTAGTGAACCTGATTCGCTTGACAGACAGGAGAAAATAACGTATAATATCATTATAATTACAGGACGAATGGAGGCATAATTTAATGATTCAAACAAAGTTTTATGTCAGCATCTTGGCTGTTAGTATTATGACAGCCATTTTGATTGCAACAGTATCAGGGGAGGAGGCAGTGACAGCTCCAAACACGCTAAAAGTGGGGATGATTGCCCCAGATTTTACATTGAAAGATGAAGAGGGGACCGAACGAAATCTCAGTGACTACCTCGGCAAAAAGAGTGTTGTCCTTGCATTTTATCCGAAAGATTTCACCGGTGGCTGAACAACTGAACTTTGCTCGCTCCGGGATAATTTGAGCGAGATAGAAGCGACAGGGAGTGTCCTGTTCGGCGTTAGTGTTGACTCCGTTGACTCACATAAACGGTTTCGAGAGGAACAGAAGTTCGGGTTTTCGCTGTTAGCGGACACCGAATTTGAGGTGAGTGATCAGTACAGCGGAATTATGGAGCGTTTCAACGCCTCACAGCGTGCCACCTTTATCATTGATAAAGCCGGATACATCCGTGCCATTGATAAAGAGGTCAAGGTCAAAACGCACGGCGAAGATGTTGTAGCCATGCTTAAGAAGGTACTACCGAAGATAGAAGTTGGACACCTTGCTCCAGATTTCATTGCAACGGATAGTACAGGTGAAAGGTATCAGCTGAGCGAGTTGCTCGAAAAGCAAAAGAATGTTGTGTTATCGTTCTACCCGCGCGATTTCGGCCGTGGCTGAACGGCGCAAGTTTGCTCGCTCCGTGATGAGTCGAGTCGTTTTGCAACATACGATGCACAAGTTTTCGGGATTACGCACAACGACGCGGATTCGCGTCAGAAATTTTCCGAAGAAAACCAGTTGAATTTCCCGCTTTTGATGGACACAGGACGTAATCTTTCGCTTTTGTACGGTGCAACGGATGCGCCAGACGGTGCGATCAAGCGTTCAGCCATCATCATTGATAAATCGGGGAAGATTATAGAAATTGACCGGAAGGTTAACGCCGCTACCCACGGGCCAGATGTTGTCAATTTCTTGAAAACCTTGGAATCGTCAAATTAATAGATGGCGCGTCGCAATTTATCAACGATACCGGCAGGCATCGCGTGGGGTACCTCTGTCCTCTTTAGTCCATTCTTGGTACCGATTGCGACCGCTGCCGGTGTTGTCTACAAACACGCAGCCCCGCATAACGCGCTCCGTTGGTTAGCGATCGTCGTATTATTCGTCACCGTGCTACCAGCACTTTCAATAGCCGTAATGGTGCGGTTTTCTAAAGTCAGCGATCTCCATCTGCCGAATAGAGAAGAACGGTTTCTACCTTTATGTTGTACGCTTATCAGCATGATTGTGGGGACAGTTCTATTGCACCGATTGGGTGCGGCGCGTGAAATCGTTTGGGCGGGTATTGCGTATATTACGAACAGTGTTATTTTTTCGGCAATTACACCGGTCTGGAAGATAAGTTTTCACAGTAGCGTCGCCACGGGATGTGTTACTGTTCTTGTCATACTCGTTAATCCACACTTTGGTTGGTTATTCTTGTTAGTGCCTTTAATCTCTTGGGCGCGGGTTTACCGGAAACGACACACGCTTCTCCAAACCGTTGTCGGAGCGGTTTTGGCAGTCAGTAACACGGTTATCGTTCTTTATATAGTGCGACTCGGCAGCCAGGGTTAACGTGTCTGTCTGAGAGGAGGCAGGTTGTCCCAATCACATTCTAAGCAGAAATTGGCTTCCCGACCGAGCCTGCGTACTCTGCCGCCACACTCAGGACATTTAAGAAGTCGTGGTTGGTTAGTCTCTTCGGTCCTCGGTGGAAACATGAGTAACTGTTCTATCGGCAGATTCTGTTCTCTTGCCCTCCCGAGTTCGAGTTGGACGTTCTCGATTATATCACGGGTATCGAATTTAAAGGGTGGAGGAGAGTTGCGATTTAGATTAATAAATTCGCTTCGGTAGATCCGAACGGTATTGTCTTCTTGTAGTTTCCGCATGAAGAGCGTATATTTATCGGGTGCTACGAGATAGGCTGTGGTATCTAAGATGTGTCTGCGGGGTTTGATTGTTATCTCATATCCGCCATAATTGAGTACAGAAGAGCTTGAGCCTGTCTGCATCTGGCAGATCTCAAAGAGTTCATGAGAGCTTGAGGCGGAAAGTATCAACAGATATTGACGACACGGATGTTGGACAAGACGTTCAAACGGAAGAAAGACTTCCGGTTCTGCCTTATCTCGAAGAAATTGAACGAAAGTCGCATAAATTAACTCGTTCAACCGGCGAGACTGCGAGGTGCTATCTTCATCAGCACGGTTAAGCTCGCGTGAATAAAGTTCAATTTCGACATTCACATCAATAGGTTCATTTTCAGTATTGACATGCTGCAACCGTTCCACGGGACGGTCAGCAACTTTAAGAACAAAAGGTAACATAGCGAACCCCCTTAAACTCCTTACAAACAAGGGATATATCAATTTTAACACACGATCCAGTTTTTTTCCACTGAAAAATAGCAGTTAGCGTTTCGCTTGACAGATCGTTGTGTATGTGATATGTTAAAAATAGAGCGTTCGCGGAAAAGTTCATTATCAGAAAGGATACAGATTATGTCAGGACACTCTAAATGGTCAACAATTAAACATAAAAAAGCAGCAAACGACTCGAGGCGCGGTAAACTCTTCTCAAAATTGGTCAAAGAGATTACGGCATCTGCGCGTATCGGTGGTGGCGATGTAGACACAAACCCACGCCTGCGCACTGCTATCGCGGCTGCGAAATCGAACAATGTCCCGAATGATAACATTACCAAAGCGATTCTTCGTGGCACTGGTGAGCTTGAGGGTGAAACCTACGAAGAGATTCTCTACGAAGGTTACGGACCTGGGGGTGTTGCAGTGATGCTAGAAGTCTTGACGGACAACCGTAATCGTGCAGTGGCAGCGATTCGACACGCTTTCAGTAAACATGAGGGCAGAATCGGTGAACGCGGTTGCGTTGCATGGGGTTTCGATAAATGCGGATTGATCGTCGTTACACCTGATAGTATCGATGAAGAGGAATTGTTTATGATCGCAGTTGAAGCTGGTGCCGAAGATGTGACCTCCTCCGACACAGGTATGGAAGTCATTACGCCGTTTGAGATGTTCGATAGCGTCCTCACGGCAATTCAAGAGACATCCGCCAAAGTCCAGCTCGCTGAAATTAGCATGATACCACAAACCACTGTGAAACTCGAAGGGAAAGAAGCGGAACGGATGCTACGACTCATGGATGCTCTTGATGACCTTGACGATGTTCAGAAGGTTTATGCCAACTTCGATATTCCGGATAACCTTTTAGAAGCTGCGGCGTAACAAAGGTATTTGGTAACAGCATCATTGAAAATTCCTCACGGCATCAAAAGCTTAGTCCGTAACGTAGTGGAGGACGGCTGTATGGGAAGGGACATCAAATGCAAAACTCGCCTCACCGAACCGCAAGGAACATAAAAAAAATAATTCTTGGCGTTGATCCGGGCATTGCGAATACAGGATACGGTGTGGTTGTGTCTCAGGGTAACCGTCTGGTTCCGCGCCATTTCGGTAATATCCGCACAAGTCCGCGAACAGCACCAGAGGTACGGTTGAAAGAGATTTACGATGTCATAACCGGCTTGATCACAGAGTTCGCTATCGAAAGCGTGGTCCTCGAAAATATTTTCTTTAGTAAAAATACGAGTAGTGCGTTCGGTGTTAGTGAGGTCAAAGGTATTGTGAAACTTGCAGCAGCGAATGCGGGCTGTTCTGTCACTGTATATACACCCACTCAAGTGAAACAAGCGATCGTCGGCTACGGGAAAGCCACAAAATCTCAGATGCAAAAGATGGTCCAAGCCCTGCTTAAACTTAAAGAGCCGCCGCGTCCGGATCACGCTGCAGATGCGCTCGCGCTCGCGCTCTGCCATGCCCGTTCTTATAAAGTTCTTGAACTTGAGAAAAAATATTCTTAGCTATTGGCTTTTGTGCATCGTTCCACTCCGTTTCACGGTGGTTTCAGGCTAAGGATGCAACATAAGTAAACGAAAACATATTTGAATTAACCCAAAAACTGCTTGAAATGTAATGGAGAGCAGAAAAGGGGTCCATAGTTTAAATTAAAAATGATTGCTTACATCAAAGGTGTTATCGCCTACAAGGATACTAAACAGGTTATCGTAGACGTCAACGGCATCGGGTATGCTATTGATGTGACACCGCGTGTTATAACCGGTCTACCCCCTATAGGTGAGACGGTTACATTTTATACACACTATTACCAAAACCGTGAAAACAAGGTCACGCTCTATGGATTCACCTCAATAGATGCGCTCAAAGTTTTTGAGTTGGCACTGACTGTCTCCGGTGTAGGACCGGCACTCGCGCAAAATATTGTTTCGAGGTTGTCACCTGCCCAATTCCAACGCGCCGTCCAGCGCGGAGATACAACCACACTGATACGCGTGCCACGCTTAAGCAAAGATATTGCACAAGTTGTCATCACCAAGTTAAAAAATAAGATCGGAAAAATAAAATTGGAAGGCGCGGTAGATACGGAAAAATCCGTGGCACCAGATATCGAAGTGATCCAAATCCTTGTTAACCTTGGTGCATCAGAACTTGAGGCAGAACAAGCCGTTGAAAAAGCACAAAAAGTGCTTGGCGATTCTGCAAAACGGGATAATTTAGTCAAACAAGCCCTTCGCTATATCCGAAATTAATTTTTAGGAATACAAATGGCTGTCAACACCGATGAATTGGAATGAACATTCTACTTTCAGGTTCCGTATTTGGATGAAACAAAATGGATAACCAGAACATACCAGATTTCTCGCATTTAGCAGATGAAGAGGACGAGTTTAACTACAGTCTTCGTCCGGAAACGCTAAACGAATTCATCGGACAGGATAGAGGCAAAGAGCAGCTCCGTATCCACATTGAAGCCGCGAAAAAGCGTGGAGACGCACTTGAGCACGTCTTACTCGTCAGCCCACCGGGACTTGGCAAGACGACCCTTGCGAGGATCATTGCCAACGAAATTCAGAGTAACTTTAAACAGACGATTGGACCTGTCATGGAACGGCTTGATCTCGCTTCGACTTTGACGAACCTCGAAAAGGGAGACGTGCTGTTTATTGACGAAATCCATCAAATGAAAGGAAATGTCCAAGAATCGCTTTACCCAGTGATGGAAGATTACCAACTCGATTTAACGATCGGTCAGGGTCCGGCATCGGATTCCGTGCAAATTCCGCTCCAGCCTTTCACACTTGTCGGTGCGACAACGCGTGAAGGGCTGCTCGCAGGTCCGTTTCGAGATCGTTTTGGCATCCGCATCCATCTGGATTACTACGAAGCAGAAGACATCCGGCAAGTCATCCGAATCAACAGTTCAAAACTCAACATTAATATTGACGAAGATGCAGAATATGCCTTAGCTCGCCGTTCGCGCGGCACGATGCGTATTGCGAATAAGCTGCTCGCTAACGTTAGGGATTATGCTCAGGTTAAAGGGAACGGCATACTTTCGCTTGAAGTTGCGGAGGAGGCACTCGAATTCTTTGGCATCGACGAACGCGGATTAAACGCACAAGATTACGCTTACTTTCAGACGCTTATTGAGAATTTCAGCGGACGGGCAGGGGTTAAGGCACTCGCTGTCGCTTTAAGTGAAGACAAACGCACGATTGAAGAAGTTTACGAACCCTATTACATTAAAGAAGGGTTTTTAGCATTGACACCGGGCGGACGCGTCGCAACCGATGCGGCTTACGCGTATTTCAACTATCCTGTCGAGCCGCAACCATCGTTGTTCCATTCGATGTGAATTTTGGTGAGGGACAATCGCAACGTAATTATGAAGCTCACAGATTTTGATTACCATCTGCCGCCTGATCGGATCGCGCAAAGTCCGCTTCAACAACGGGATGCGTCCCGACTTTTGATAGTCAATCGAAATACGGGTGCTTTTCAGCACACACAATTTTCACATATCGGTGAATACTTACCGCGCAATTCTGTGTTAGTTCTCAACGACACCAAGGTAATACCGGCACGGCTCATCGGTAAAAAGGCGGAAACCGGTGGCAAGATAGAACTGCTCCTTATCCGAGAAAGGGAGACGGACACTTGGGAAGTGCTCGCGAAACCGAGACGCAGCCTTCGGATCGGTACACGGATTGTATTTGTTGAAGCGCAACTGACGGCAGAAGTGCTCGCGAAACCAGATGACGGACACTGCATCGTCCGTTTCGATTACGATCACAGCGAAACGTTCTTAGCCATCCTTTCGGACATCGGCATGATGCCTTTACCGCCTTATATTCGTCGTCTACCAAATGCTGAAGATAGGGTGCGCTATCAGTCCGTTTATGCTGCTACGGAAGGTGCGATTGCTGCGCCGACAGCCGGACTGCACTTTACTGAGGAACTGCTGGCAGAATTGAAAGGTAACGGGATAGAGATCGCGACGTTAACACTGCACGTCGGACCTGGAACGTTTCAACCTGTGAAGGTCGAAAATATTCAGACGCACAAGATGCCCGCCGAATATATTCATCTCACAGAAACAGAAGCGCGCCGGATACGCACTGCACGGGAGACTGGCTCAAAGATTGTTGCCATCGGGACGACAGTGGTCCGGTCGCTCGAAACCGCTGGCGTGACCGGAACTGTCCACCCTTATAGCGGTTATAGCGATCTTTTTATCTATCCCGGACACCAATTTAATGTAGTAGATGCATTGGTTACCAATTTTCATCTACCTAAATCAACTTTACTCATGTTGGTGAGTGCCTTCGCTGGACGCGATCTGATTCAGAAGGCGTATCAGGCGGCACTCGAAAATAACTACCGTTTTTACAGTTATGGCGATGCCATGCTGATTCTTTAGGAGAAATTTATGGATGCAATAACAGGTATGCTCGTCCCGTTTTTAGCGATGGGTGTTATTTTTTATTTTTTACTATTTCGGCCGGAGCAAACGAAACGCAAAAAACACCAAAATATGCTTGAGAACCTATCTAAGGGTGATGAAATCGTAACTAATGGTGGATTACACGGCAAGATCCTTGGGTTGAGCAATGATAAGAATATTATTCTGATTGCCGTTGGGGAAGTAAATAGCCAAGAGGTAAAGGTTCAAATCTCGCGGAGTGCTGTCGCTTTTCTCAAGAAGGGTGGCGAACTTATCGAAGGCGAGTAGTGTTCTATCCACATTTCAATTTCTTGTGGGAGCGAGCTGCGCTCTTGATCTCTACACCTTAATTTGGTTGTATCCACAATTGATAACCACTGCTTCCGGATGTTAGCAGGACGGCATTATGCTGTTCTGGAACAGTAAACACATCATTGTGAGACACTTGTACGCGCACCGTTTCTGTGGTGCGCGTAACATCGTAAACCGCAACGCCATCTGTATCTCTGAACCGCTGAAAGCAGATCGCTTCACCGTTTACACGGACATCTGAACCGTTTGAATAAAGGTTTTCCCAAATTCTGAGACGTGTCTCGCCTTCAGCGATTGTCTCGCCTTCTCTCAAAATAACCGCCGCAGATTCCGAATGAGATTGTATTCTACATACCGCGATTTCGACACCTGTTTCATGCGTGAGGATCTCGTAGGTTGTGTGATGTGGAACATAAGCTATGCACGCCTCGCCCTGAAAAACATCTCGCCGTTCCCCCAAAGTTCCATAGGCTTTGTTGCCGTTATGTCCGACTAAGAGTGTGCAGCTGCCTTCCAAAGCGATCAATGCGACTTCAGTCTCATCAGAATGGTCAAAGAATGTTGCGTCAGGAGTGATGGAAAGAATCCCGAAATGGAGTTCGGTAATGCCCATCTCACCGGGCTTCACGATTTCGGTGTATCCGTCGGTAGGTATGTAATTTTTAGATGCCGACATTTTTTTAATTTACCTTGCGGTTAAACAGGGTGCAATCAACAATCAACAGGCATCTCTTAAATCCTGCTTCGCAGTGAGAACCATTTCATTACGGACTACAAGTTTTGGATATTCTTAATATTCCTTGGATTGAAAATTCGATAGGTGTTCAACGAGGCTTGCTAAGGGTAATCCAACGACGTTAAAATAACATCCGTCAATACGTCTAACGAAAGCGGCACCGCGTCCTTGAATTCCATACGCGCCAGCCTTATCCATCGGTTCGCCGCTCGCGATATATGCCGTTATTTCGTTGTTCTGTAATTTCCGAAAATAGACTTGAGTTGTCTCTGCCCAGACCTGCTCGCGTCCTGATGATGCGTCAATTAATGCCACACCGGTCACAACCTCGTGGCTTCTGTTGCTGAGGTAGGTCAACATCGCCACTGCCTCGGCATCGTCAGTCGGTTTACCGAGAAGTTCACCATCTAACGCTACCAGCGTATCTGCGCCGATAATCAAACCGTTGTCATAATGTTGTGCGACAGACGAAGCCTTTAGGAAAGCGAGTTCTTGTGTCACCTCGCTTGCCGGCTTATTAGCATAGACGTGAGGTGGTGGTTCCACAGCATCGCTCGGGTGGACATCGTAAGTCAACCCGATCTGTGATAGCAACGCAGCGCGTCGAGGTGATGCCGAGGCTAAAATCAGATGCGGAATTTTCACAGGACATTCATTGGCTTGCATGCTACTTCAGGCAATACCATCTTGCGTCTTGCCCCTCTTGAATTTCCAAAAGATCTGCCTGGACCAATTCTTGGATTCCGTTTTCAATATCCGTTTCAGAAAACCCGATTTTCTGAAGGAGCGGATCACGGTGCGGCATGCGAAACCAGTCTGGATTATCTGAAGAACAATATCTCTTCTTAAAGATTTCCAAAGCGTTATATAAACGCAGCGTCTTTGGAGGTAATCCGACAAGTGGGTTAATTTCAGCAAAGGATTGGAGCGATTGGTTCGGCATTGCTTCAGTCCTTAGGTAAGCAAAGTTATTCATACTTTGAACAACGTATCTATTTACAAAACGGTTACAAAAAAATAATAAACGTCCTTGTCTTACTTTCCTGAGATACGGGTATCGCCGCAGATTTTAACACCCGCATGCCACTACATCGCATTTGACAATCCTTTAGCCTTGTGGTAAACTTCCTCAAACCTTACTTAGGACGGTGCGATATTGCTTCCCGGAAATGAAAATCGTATATCAGGACGTTCCCTCCTGCTCGGTGTCTGCTGCGTCATTGTTATCTGTTGCCTCGTCTCTTATGCGGAACTTGTGATTACCTACATTCAAATCGGGTTTTTACAGTTACCACCAGCCGTCATCGGGGTCTTCTTTTTTCTTGTATTAGGAAATCGGCTGCTTGCGAAACTCAACAAGCGGTTTGCGTTCTCACCGCGCGAGTTGATGTGTATTTATTGTATGATGCTCGTTGCCTCAATGATTTCGTCGCGCGGGGTCATGGAGAAACTCATCCCAGCCCTCATTGCAGTCAACTACTTCACCAACGAGACGAATAGTTGGGATACCCTCTTTTTCCCACACATCAAACCGTGGTTAATTCCATTCTCACCTGAACAGCAAGGTCAAGCCCCAATTGCTATCAGTTTCTATGAAGGCATGCAAGGCGGCGATAGCATTCCGTGGCGCGCTTGGTTAGGACCGTTATGCGTTTGGGGTGTCCTCGTCCTTTTCGTGTTCACGGCGTTTCTCTGTTTAGCAGCGATTTTACGCAAACAGTGGATTGAAAACGAGAAACTTTCGTTTCCGTTAGTCTCTCTCCCGCTTGAGTTCGTCCACGAGGGACACAGTTTTTTTCGGAACAGGCTGATGTGGTTAGGGTTCGCACTGCCTGCGTTGATTTTCACCTTAAACGGACTCCATGAAATCTGGCCACAAATTCCGAATTTATCGCTACGGTATCTACTCAATCCGTACTTCACGGAACAACCTTTCAACGCCATCGCCTATACCCCTATTTTTTTGTCTTTCGCAGCGATAGGATTCTTCTATCTCCTACCGACACAACTGCTGTTCAGTCTATGGTTCTTCTTTTTACTGACACGGTTCCAAGACGTTGTTGCAGCGATGTTCGGCTTACGCGTCAGTAGCATGCCGCTCTATCCGACTCGGCTCTATATCGGTTACCAAGTCGCGGGTGCCTACATCGTGCTGGTAATTTCGTTTATCTATATGGGATTACCGCATTTCCGACGCGTTTTTCGCGATGCCTTCACCGGAAACAAAACAGGCGAGGCTGATGAACTCTTACCTTATCGAACGGCAGTTTGGGGACTCATCATCAGTTTGACTCTCGCAGTCGGGTGGTGCTATGCAGCTGGACTCAATTTAGGTTTTGCGGCATTCGAGATACTGGTTTATATCTGCATCATTGCGGTTATGATGGCGCGGAGTACAGCCGAAGGCGGTCTGTTGATGACAGAAACATCGTTTCGACCGTTAGATTTGTATCAACTCGTTGCGAGCAAAGCCTCATTGGGTGCGCAGAGTCTTACCGTACTGTCTTTCCTTGACGCAATTTTCACTCGCGATCAGCGCGGGTTAATCTTAACAGGTTTCCTTGACGGCTTAAAAATTAGAGATCGGGTTGGAATGTCATACCGTTCGCTGGTAGGCGTGTTTGTGTTAGGCTGTACGCTGGCGTTTCTGTGTGCGGCAGCCATCCATCTATGGCTTCCGTATACCCACGGTGCAAACTATATGTATAGTTACACGTATCGCGGGAATCCGCTTTGGGCATTTCAGGACAACGTCGCAGCGATAGAAGGCTTAGGCACAGATCACCGTACAACCGGAGGAATCTTTTTCGGCGTAGGTATATTGGTGACAACCGGCTTGGTCATCTTGAGAATGCTATATTGGTGGTGGCCTCTGCATCCCCTTGGGTATGCGCTATCGGCTTCGTGGACACTTATTGTGTTCTGGTTTCCGGTTCTCATCGCGTGGAGCATTAAAACACCGCTCCTACGCTACAGCGGCATTCGGCAGTATCAACGGCTCCGTCCGTTCTTCTTAGGCATGGTTTTCGGCGAATTCAGCATGGCGGTCCTATGGACGCTCATCAGTTGGAGTGCGAACGTACCTGCGCCATTCTTTCCGTGGCCCTAAAATAAAAGTTATAAAAAATTATTGATTTTATGTTACAATTAGGTTAGTGCTGTCGTAGTCAGCTTATGGCAGTGCCGCGCCGATAGGTGATTCCAGCACCCTCGGCGCACCTCAAGAAACAATAGAGGCTGCCATACTTACGCAGCCTCCTTTGCAGGGTTTTTGCTGGAGTGTGTAATAGGTAAATTATTATGGAAAAAATGCGTCAGTCCTAACAAGGTTGATGTTCACAACTTATGGTTTTACTCCTTGATTTCTCCCCACGTCACTTTTTTTTGCCCTGTGGTGCGACCGATAACACAGCATCGTCTATCCAATCCGGTCCGTAATCATTTATAGCAGGCGTGTTCGTCAGGTTGACGATCTCACTCGTAACAAGATGATACCGGTAGAGGTCATACTTCTCAGCACCCGGAGGCTTCGCGGAAATCAATAGATTTTTACGACCCATAAAACACGCACTGTGGATGCTCCAGTTGCCAGGTGTATCTACAACCCGCCGATGGTCGGTGTTTATATTATGAATGACAACTGTCTCAATACCAAAACTAAATTCATTATACAGAACAGATTGGCTATCAACAGACCAGCGCGGACCATCACGCCAATGTAACCCGTCACTCTTGACAAGTTCACGTTGTCCGCTACCATCGGCACGCATCAGATGGATTGTGGCACGCCCTTCGGTCGTGTCTCGATACGCAATATATTTACCATCAGGGGACCAAGCCACTTCTGTTGTCAATGATACGGTGCGCGTCAGTCGCCGTAACGCTTTTGTTTCGATATCTATCCGCCAGGCATCATTTTGAGCCGTTCCCGGTTTGGCAAGCCGGTCACTTGTGAATACGAGGTGTTTCCCATCCGGCGACCACGACGCTATATGTTCGTCATCATCTCCTTCGGTAACCCGATATTCACCTGTGCCATCGCTATTGATAATAAATATAGCACTCGTAGGCGTTTGCTTTGGCACAATCGGTCGATCTCGCAAAAAAGCGATCTGCTTGCCGTCCGGAGACCAAAAGGGCCACCAGACCATCCTCTTGTCTACCCTTTCGACTAACATTTTGACGTTACGCCCGTCATCGTCCATTACATAAAGATGTGAGCCAGACTTTAAAACGATTTTTGCGTGCGTGAGTGTGGGCAACAATAAGAACAAACAACATAAGGTGAGACATCGCAACCGCATGAGTTCTCTCCTGTTTTATCGGGTATCAAGGGGTATTCTGTCATCTGTGGGGAGAATTGTCCTTCGACGTTCATCAGTTTTCTAATGGATTCAGTGAGTAGATAGCACAGGAAAGGCACAGCGTGTATGGATGGCTTATGTTGGTCCCACATGCCGTGCCTTATGAGCAGCAGGGCTTGTCTTCTTTCGCTTGCTTCTCGCCTATGCAGTGGCACCCCGCGAGGTGCCACTGCATGTAAAAGAGGGGATTTGAGCGTAACCGTTGTGCTATCCCTTGTTGACAACTCTCACAACGTTAAAAACCAGGAAACCTTAACAGTCCTGGGGCTGCGTCGCTATCACGGTCTGGATTAACGCTAGCAAAAGACGAACCGCTAACTTCACGGGGACTCAGGAACCAGGCCGTCATCGCTCGATTAATACCCTTGCTGAGGTTTCCCTCATAAGGTCCATTATCTTGCATATGGGGTTCTATCGTCATAAAATAAGCCCCTTCATTCATGTTGCCAGTTGAATCAACCGTAGAAGCGGAAACGCCTGCGGTTGCACTGACACGCGTTCCATTCCATACGGTCCACTTGGAAAGCGCAGTCGTTGCTGAGGCGGTATTTTCCTCGTTGTAAAGCCAGCGGACGCACCATCCAGACCCATCCGCATTAATGTCTTCTGCATATCCGCCTCCTTGATTAGCATTCACATAAGAAATGGTGAAGACAGTAGCGGCTACCGCTATGATAAAAAATAACGATATCAAAATCCTTTTCGGTGTATAAATTACGTTTAACATCTAAAAAACTCCTTTTTGTGAGTTTATCATAAGTCTAAGTACTCATACGGGTCATAACCATCCCCTTCTATCACACGAACGCCAGAAGGGACTTCTCCTTTTAGCATCTGTTCGGGTGTGAGATGGACGTTGCCGCCTGTATAGCTTGAAATAGGCGTTGTGAGGGTGCCATCCTCATTCTCGTAGGGCTCACCATATTCAACATAGATGGCATTCGGAAAATGAAGATAGTATTTTCCAGTGGTTAAACTTCCACTTCCTCCAGTAAAACCACGGACACCCTCTGTCCAAGCTTTTACCATAATTCGACTCAGTAGTTCTTTGCTTTTTAAAAATTCGGTATCATATTTCGCATCATATCTTTCAGGATCTTTCTGATACCTTAGCCAGAAAGGCGTAAATGGATAATCGGCTGGTACTTCAGGATAGGGACCAAATCCAAATGGTGAGACTGGCACCTCTTCTGAACCCATATCGTCGGGTAAGAACGCATCCGCGATGTCAAGGTTCTCGGTCTCGTTGGGTAACGCCTCTGTTGTATCGGGCATCTGTGTGTCCGTGTTTTCACCGGGCGTGTTCACAAGACCGGGTGCCTCGTTCTGTGTCGGGTCGTTCACCGTTTCTGCGGGGTGTGTCTCGTTCTGTTTTTCGGGTCCCAGCGTAAATCGGTCATGTCGTTCCATATCGCTTTCTGTGGTGCGGAGGACGTGCCAACTATACAACAGGCTACCGCCAACAACCAGCAGAAAAAAAACAAGACCACCTTGGAACCATCGACTGGATAGTAAATCACGTAACATACTATCTCCTCTCTCTCATAAAGTTGATGGAAAAATGCCGGAAAAGATAAAGGGTTGGAGAGACGGCAATCTTCCATTGTTGAGGTGCTAACCTAAAAGTCACAAAAAATCATTGATTTTACGCTACAATTAGGTTAGCGCTGTCATAGTCAGCTTATGGCAGTGCCGCGCCAATAGGTGATTCCAGCACCCTCGGCGCACCTCAAGAAACAATAGAGGCTGCCATGAAAAAAATAGTTTGACAACAATAAGAGACGTGCCTAAGGGGCGTACGTGTGGGTATTATCGTCAAACAAAAGTCGTAACGAACGCGAGGGAACACATCTTACAAAAGTTAGCAATATTCGCAATCAAAATGTGTAAATGGTCGCGCTCAATAACCTACAGGGATATTCAGTTTTACAAATTCGCTTTATATGTGTGTAGATATTCCTCTGTAGAAGCACACTTTGCTCGTGATATTGTGTCAAAAAGTTAACTTATGTCAACCAAACCAATATCGGAGCCTAAAACCAAACCGTCCGTTAATAACTTACGAAATTAATTATACCCACTGAAAAAGGTTTTGTCAAATTAAAATTTCAAAAAAATGTATTTTTTAGGATATTAGCAAATTTTCTGCATATTTTTAGCCAAAAGTCCCTATCCTTTGAATTGACATTTCCAAAGTTGCGTATCAAAAACTTTACACCCCATCCTTTATAACAGAGTTTGAAAATACGGACACACTTTTTCCAACGGACGAGGGGACCGCGCCCCATAGGTGTCAATTGAGTGATCTTTCGTAGCATTTTGTAGGCGTTAATTATAGGCATGCCGCCCCTACGGGGTTCAAGAACCGGTGGAGGCGTTTTTCTATAAACATAGCGTTCCTACGGAACTCAAGAGGTTTTTGATGTGTGAAAAGTTTGTGTCTAACGTGAGTTTGATAAAAGTGGGATGTTGGGTTTCGCTACCGCTATCTATGCAGAAAGTGCCTTGAAAAGCGGCATATTTGTCCAAAGTATACGGTTTTTAGTGTGTATTTACCGCTCAACCCAACCTACAGATTTATTTTCAAGTTCACGTTAGTAGCAACTTGGGTTACTATAACATAGGACAGTGCCTTGATCGCTTCCGTTTCTATTTTTCCATGTGCTGTGCGATGCGTACGAGATCCAAAATGTTGACGATGCCGTCACCGTTAAGGTCTGGTGTTGCTTGTCCGAAACGTGCGGCAACAAAGGTTAAATCTAAAACGTTTACAACGCCATCATTGTTGACATCCCACGGTCTCAGCACGGACGTTAGGGACCAGAATTGGATTGTACCATCAAGGCTTGCACTTGCGAGGGTGCTGCCGTGGCTCTCCACAGCAACAGATGGGGATCCCTGTAAGAATGCCACGGCAAGAATCGGAGCGGTATCGCTTTCAAAAGTTCCTTTTAATTCCGCTGTTTGCGGGTTCCAGAGACGAATTGCGTTATCCCACCCTGCGCTGACGAGTGTGTTTCCATAGATACTGTCCGACGCTGGAGAAAATGCCAAAGCAAAGACCGGATCGGTATGCGCTTCAAAGGTCTTTAGGAGTTCACCAGTCGGTATATCCCATATACGGATTGTGCTCTCCGCATCCACGCTCCAATATCCGCCGCTTGCCAAGGTCTGACCGTCAGGCGAGAATGCGAGTGCTACAATTGAATCTGTATGTGCAGCGAGCGTGTGTCGGCGTTGACCAGTCTCCACGTCCCACAATAGAACAGTGCCGTAAAAGCTTGTGCTGGCAAGTATTTTGCTATCTGGTGAGAACGCCAACGCGGTAATCATATCCGAGTGTCCGTGAAGGACAGCCGTACGGACTGGCTGTTCGGTTCTTAAGTCCCAGAGACAGATTTCTCTGAAACTTCCGCCGGCGAGGGTCTTGCCATCAGGTGAGAATGCCAATGATACAATCGGATAGGTTTGCCCTATGCGGTCGGTTGTGTGCTCACCCGTATATATGTTCCAGAGGTGGACGGTAGCATCCGCCCCTGCACTGGCAAGTGTCTGGTTATCGGGAGAGAACGCTATCGTGGTTACGGCATCTGTTGATGCCGGAAGCATCGCCAGTTCTTTGCCGGTATAGGTATCGGACACTGCGATACCGTTTGCGGTTGCGACAGCGAGTCGTGTGCCGTCATCCGAGAAGACCACGGCGTTTATCTCGATTCTTCCGAAGGGTGCTTGACTGCCTTCTGGCAAACGCCAGAGTGTCGTATCTTGTGCGAAGGGGCTCGGTAGAAAGGAGAGATAAAAAAAGAGGAGAAGGATAGAGCGTTGGAATTTTTGCACGGCGAGTTCCGTTCCGCTTGCCTTTCCGGCAAGCGGATTCCTGATAAATATATTGAAGAAATCCGCAGAAATACCCAAGCAAATAAACCGGACCGGACTGAAGAGGTTTTGAAATTTTCAAGGTTTCCGCGTAAATCCGGCTCGGTTACAAACCGAACCTACCGGACCTGGGTTTGAGAGGGTTGTTGTTTCTAAAATTGACACCTATGGTGAGTATTCACGGGAACACCATAGGTGTCAATTTAGTGATTTTTCGTAGCATTTTGTAGGCGTTATTTATAGATATGCCACCCCTACGGGGTTCAAGAACCGGTGGAGGCGTTTTTCTATAAACATAGCGTTCCTACGGAACTCAAGAGGTTTTTGATGTCTGAAAAGTTTGTGTCTAAGTTCCGGTTCGGTTACAAACCGAACCTACCGGACCTGGGTTTGAGACGGTTGTTATTGCTAAAATTGACACCTATGGTGAGTATTCACGGAAACACCACCGCGACAGTCAACTTAAAGGATATATCTGCTTAAATCTTGGTCTTTGACGATTTCAGCCAATTCCGATTGGACATAGTCTGCGTCAATTGTGACCTCGCTATTTTCGAGGTCAGGTGCGTCAAAGAAGAGGTTCTCAAAAAGTTTTTCCATGATCGTGTGTAGCCGGCGTGCGCCGATGTCCTCGACCGATTCATTCACTTGGAAAGCGAGTGCGGCAATTTCGTCTATTGCGTCATCGGTAATCGTCGCCTCTATTCCTTCAGTCTTGAGCAGTTCGGTGTACTGTTTCACCAACGCATTTTTAGGTTCTGTCAAGATAGACTTAAAATCATCCTTATTCAGACTTTTCAGTTCCACGCGTATTGGGAACCGTCCCTGTAATTCTGGGATAAGGTCGGAAGGACTTGACACATGGAAAGCACCAGCAGCAACGAAGAGGATGTGATGTGTACGCACGGCACCGTACTTTGAAGTCACTGTGCTCCCTTCAATGATTGGTAGGATGTCACGTTGTACGCCTTCGCGCGAGATATCGGGTCCGTGGCGCGATTCTCTACCTGCGATCTTATCAATTTCATCCAAAAAGACGATACCGGAATCTTCAACGCGTCGGATGGCATCGCTGACGACGGCATCCATATCAATGAGTTTTTCAGATTCTTCTTGCATCAGGAGCGTCCGTGCCTCGGAGACCGGCACGCGTCGTTTTTTTGTCTGGTTCGGGAGGATGTTACTAAACATATCCTTGAAATTGATATCCATCTCCTCAATCCCGCTCGGAGAGAAGATTTCGACAAAGGGGACACTCTGATGCTTGACGTTGATTTCGACAGGTTTATCTTCGAGTCTACCTTCTCGTAGCCATTCTCTAAATTTCTCGCGTGTTTTGAGATAGCGTTCTCGTTCTCTTTCACGGTCTTCTTCGGCTTCGGCTTCAGCGTCGATTCCGAGATCGAAAGGCAGTTGAAGGGCTGTGCTTTCATCTTCCTCCTCAGATTCGTCGATTGCCTCTTTTTCCAAAGGCGGTCGTTGCTGTAGCGACCGCGGCATCGGGAAGATACAATCAAGGAGCCGTTCTTCGGTGAATTCGCGCGCCTTTTCTTCGACTGCCTCTGCCTGTTCGGCTTTAACGCGACCAATGGCAATTTCAGTGAGATCACGAATCATGGATTCAACGTCGCGTCCGACGTACCCGATCTCTGTATACTTCGACGCTTCTACCTTGATAAACGGTGCGTCAACGAGGCGTGCGAGTCTACGTGCGATCTCGGTTTTACCGACCCCTGTTGAACCGATCATGATAATGTTTTTAGGTGAAACTTCGTCTTGCATATCTTCACCTAACATCTGTCGTCGTGCGCGGTTGCGTAGGGCAATAGCGACACACCGTTTTGCCTCAAACTGCCCGATGATATACTTATCCAATTCCTGAACAATTTGCCGTGGCGTGAGTGCCTCTGCTAAAGTGCTTTTTTCGTGTATTGCATTAGATTTCTCCAAGGTTTCATTAGTCATCAGTCGTCAGCCGTCAGTTTGCAGTTAAGAGGTGTTGGGTTACCGAAAGGTGTTTGGCGAAACCGATCCCACTTGTAACTGTTAACTGTTAACTGTTAACTGTTAACTCCTCCTTTATTGTGTCAATTTCGATTCGCGCGTTGGTATAGATACAAATTTCACTTGTGAGTTGGAGTGCTTCAGAAACAATTTCGCTTGATGTTAAATCTGAGTATTTGAGCATGGCTTTCGCGGCTGCGAGGGCAATAGATGAACCGGAACCGATGGCGATGACATCGTCGTCGGGTGCGATGACATCGCCGCTCCCCGAAATAAGGTAACTATCGTCGACATCCGCAGCAATCATCAGTGCATCTACTTGCCGAAGGACTCTATCACTTCGCCACTCCCGCGCGAGCTCTACCGCCGATTTCTGTAGATTTCCGCGATATTGCTCTAACTTTTTCTCTAAATTTTCATAAAGTGTGATCGCATCCGATGCGGAACCTGCGAAGCCGATCAGCACCTTGTCGTTATGGATTCTACGAATTTTCCGTGCCCCGTGTTTGATCGCCGTATCGCCTAAAGTGACTTGACCGTCGCCACCAATAGCGACTTGACCGTCACGTCGTACGGCTAAAATCGTTGTTGAACGAATTCGCATGTCTCCGATTTTTCTTTGCTGCAATTAGATTTCCTCTTGTATGATAAAAAATAAAGTTGTCTTTTTCTTATGTGAATTGGCACTTCATTTCCAAATATAAAACATTAGAAAACCGAGAAACTGAAGTGCCCCGATAAAAATACCGCAGCGTATCCCCGCCACACCGGTGTGCTGCTCCCTGAGAAAACTGCCGATTCCGCCGAACAAGTACGGACATAACAGAAATGTGATTAGAAAGGCGAGCGGCACAAAAACCGGGACAGACGCAATTTGAGGGATATGATCCACTTGTGCGGCATTCCAGATCCACAGACGTGATGCGCCAAGTGCGTAAATCACGACACTTCCAATCGCGGCACCGACACCGGTAAAACCTGCTGCCATTGCCGCAGATCCGATAAAACCGAGCCTCGGGTTCTCAGTCGCATCAGTCAAACGGGTTTGGAAAACCGTCGCGAGCCTATGATAAAAGTATGCCGCCAACGTCGCGAACACCACCCAATTCAAGATAATGTCAATCGATGTGGTTAAATTTGCCAAAAAATATGGACGCAGATAAAAGATGAGGTGCATCTTTCGTGAGAAGAGCCAGTCCATCGGGACATACACCAGTACCGTTGCCACGCCAAAAATGGTGCTGTTTGAAAGTAACGATACGTCTTCATCCGCTTGTAAGATACAATAGAAAAACAAAATGGCTGCAATTAACACGTTCGGATAGAGCAGCCAAATCAATACGCCCGGATCGAGAAATCCAATAGTCCCAACACGGTTTACCATTAAAAACGTTAAAAGCGTGGTACCTGTTACAACGTAAATCGCTCTATCCGTTTTGGCTCGCATACACGCTCCAATTTCATCTTTTTATTTTTCCTTCTCTCCCTGAAACTTAATCACGAGTTGGTCGTTTGTCAGTTTTGCCCCAGTTGTCTTTTTATTCGATAGGGTACGTGGCAACGCCATGTGTTGCTTGAACCCTCCGACCGTGACAATCAATTCATCGCCATGCTTCGTCAACTCAATCTCTTCTTTACTGAGAAACGGCAGACGCATCGACAATTCGTACGCGTCCGCTGTCTTTCGGAATTGATACGGACTCTCTTTAGCGAACCGATTTGCTGGATCAATGTTAGAATAGAGTGCGTCTGCTAATTGGTGGAGTCCTGATTCTCCGACAATCTCTTCTGCGAAAAGGTTTACCTTCCAGATTGGTACGTCCGAGAAGTAGTCCATCGCCTCTTTGATATAATGTTGCTGCGTCTGTTTCCAAGCCTGAAAATACGCCGCATCAACGCCATCAGGAAAGATACGATTAATAATCACGGCATCAATACAGAGGCCGTACAGACAAAAATACATAAACGCTCGTTGTGTCTCTTTGATTACAATTTTCTCTGGGTTAGTTACCAACCGAACGGTCGTAATTTCGGGATCTGTCAGCACATTGTCAATCCCTTCGAGTTTATCGAATAGGTCTTGGATATTCTGGAAATAGTTATCCCGTGGAATAGGAACGGAGCTGACCTTCTCGATTACGGGACCAGCGACCTTTGCCAGGCCGCGCTCTAATTTGAAGATATGGTTCATGTACCACTCTAACGTCGTCGGGATACTGACAAATCGTAGCGACTCACCGGTAGGTGCACAGTCGAGGATAATCACATCGTAACTTTTTTCTCGGACATACTGGTTTATATAGAGCAGTGCGCAAATCTCTTCCATTCCCGGGAACACTGCGATCTCCTCTGCGACGAGGCTATCAAGTCCGGAACGGTTCAGCAACGAACGGATGTAGTTATAAACGTCATCCCAATATTCAACAATGGCTTCTTGGACGTTGATTTCCTGTATCCAGAGATTCTCGCTGATTCGGATCTGTTTCTCTTTTTGCTGATAGACGAGTTTTTCATGGTTATCAAAAGCGTCTCGGAGCGAATGTGCAACATCCAATGAGATGACGATGGTCTTATATCCGAGCTCAGAAAGTTTGATACCCGTGGCGGCGGCGATGGTCGTTTTGCCGACCCCACCCTTACCTGTGTAAAGGATAATTCGCATGACTGATTCCCGTAAGTCAGAGTTTGTATTGTCCCCTTTATAGTATAACACAAAAGAAACCGGCATGCAAGGAAGTGTTGAAAAAGAAAAATAATCATTTGCATTAAAAATGGAAACAGGGTATAATAGTTTTGATGAAGATTAAATAAATATTTCGGTAATCGTTAAAGATCGCGCGCACAGCGTGCTTCTACCAAGAGGCTATTGATGCCTTACCGAATTAAATTCTTAAACTTCATTAAAACATTGTGGGGTGCTCTTATGTGTTTAAGAGCTGAGAAAACACCCATTGAACCTGATCTGGGTCATGCCAGCGTAGGGAAATAGCGAGAGTAGTTGTCAGTTATCAGCTGATCAGTTGTCAGTTAAAGAGGGTTGTTGTAGAGGAGACAGTTAACAGGCTTGCCACGAGAGATCTCTTAACCAATAACTGATAACTGAAAACCGATAACTAATAAAGCCGTTTCCTTTTGGCTATACCCAAAATGGAAAACGGTTTTTTGCTTTAAGGAACTTGGACGTATGCTCAGTAAATTCGTAATACCTGTAGTGATCCTATTAGCAGTTTTAGGGATATGGGAAACCAGCGTGTATGTTTTCGATATACCGCGCTACATTCTACCGCCACCCTCGAAAATTGTGGTGACACTGTTTGCGGAACACGAGCAATTGCTGAAACATACGCTTGTAACCTTAGAAGAGATGCTCCTCGGATTCGTCCTGGCGACGAGCATCGGTATCCCATTAGCCGTGCTGATGTTTGAGTTTCCTGTGCTGGAGAAAGCGTTCTATCCGTATGTCATCGGTTCACAAACGGTCCCGGTTTTCGCGATCGCGCCGCTGTTAGTGTTGTGGTTCGGTTTCGGGATCGCCTCGAAAGTGGTGATGGCGGCACTGATCGTATTTTTCGCGATTGTGTTGAATACATTAGACGGCTTAAAGTCCACCGACCCGGACACAGTGGACCTGTTCCGGATTCTTCGGGCAACTCGGTGGCAGATCCTCTGGAAAGTGCGCATCCCCTCGGCACTGCCGTTTATTTTTTCAGGTGCGAAGATAGGCATATCAATCTCTACAATCGGCGCGGTCATCGGCGAATGGGTCGGTGCAAAAGCCGGACTCGGATACCTGATGTTGTATGCGAATGGGCAGCTCCAAGTTTCATTGGTATTTGCAGCTATTTTCTGTTTAACACTTTTAGGTCTAAGTCTCTTTGGACTGATGACGCTTTTGGAACGGTATGTTATGCCGTGGCGGCATCAGGAAATCTCTTAGTTGGACTCACTTCAATAAAAAATTAGCAAGGAAAAATTCTCATGAAAACAGCAATTTGCTTAATGTTTCTCATCAGTTGTGGTATACTCTTAACTGGATGCGACCAGAAAACCGAAATGGAAAAGGTTACGTTGCTTCTCGATTGGGCACCGAATATAGATCATGCGCCGCTTTATGTTGCGCAAGAGAACAAGATATTTGACAAACACGGGTTAGAAGTCGAACTCCTCTGGGGTGGTGACCCAGATGCGCCACTTAAATTGGTTGCGGCAGAGAAATATCCGTTTGCAGTTAGTTACCAGCAGAGCGTGACAATTGCGCGAGCGGGTGAAGAGGTATTGCCGGTCAAATCCATCGGTTTACTCGTGGAGCATCCACTCAACACGATTAGTTTTCTGAAGAAAACCGGTATTAAAACACCAGCAGATTTCAAAGGGAAAAAAATAGGATACACAGTCGCTCCGTTAGATGTGCTTCTGTTTAACGCCATCGCGGGGAATGCTGGATTATCCGAAGATGACTACGAATTGATAAACGTCGGTACGAATATTGTGGCACCGATGCTAAGTGGTCAAATTGACGCAGTCATCGGACCGTTTCGGAATTACGAAATTAACCTGTTGAAACTTGAAGGTGCAGAAGCCGGTTATTTCGCACTCGAGAAACACGGTATCCCAGACTATTATGAATTGGTAATTATTACGAATGACGCTTATTTGGAAAACCATCCGGAAATCGCGAAAAAACTAATGCGGGCGATTCAGGAAGCGATTAGATTTACGAAGGAAAAACCGGATGATGCCCTTCAACTCTTTTTTCAGGCAAACCCAGATGCCAGCAAAGAATTGGAAGAATTGGCGTTTCGGGATACACTTGATGTATTCGCGACGACACAGGTGCAATCCGTGGAAAAATGGGATGCCTTCGCAAAGTTCGCTCATGAAAAGGGGTTAATCTCCAAAACAGTTGATGCCAAAGACTGTTTCGTGAACATCTTGGAAGAATAACCGTTTCTCGTAGAATTAATGACATACAAGAAGATTATTATTATCGGTGGTGGCGTGATAGGACTCGGTATCGGGTGGCAGCTTGCGAAAGCGGGTGCCGCTGTCACCATTTATGATCGTTCGGAAGTCGGACGTGCCGCCTCTTGGGCAGCCGCTGGTATGCTGGCACCCCTCGCCGAAGCACATAGCGAAGAGCCAGAACTCCTCAAACTTGGTTGCCAGAGTTTAGAACTTTATTCGCGATGGGTTGCCGAATTAGAGGCAGACGCGCAGATGTCCGTCGGCTATCGGGTGGAAGGCACGCTCATTGTCGGGTTAGAAGCTGACGACACACATCAACTCCGCCATCTTTACGAGGCGCAACGGAATTTACAACTCGATGTGAACTGGTTGACGGGACGGGAGGCGCGTGATATTGAGTCGGCACTCTCACCACGCGTGACGGCAGCGATTCACTGTGCCAGCGACCATCAAGTTGATAATCGGCTCATGGTAACTGCCTTACAATGCGCCTATCAGAAACACGGAGGCGTATTACGTGGAAATAACACCGTTGAAAGGGTCGTCATTGAAAACGGAGCCGCAATCGGTGTTCAGACGCAGGACGGCATCCAAAACGCTGACACTGTTATTCTCTCAGCGGGATGTTGGTCAGCACAGATAGCAGGGATTCCAGATGCGATCGTTCCTCCTGTGCGTCCTGTGAAAGGGCAAATGCTGTCCCTACAGATGGAAGAAGGTATCACCATCAATTCAGTTATCCGTACTGTCAGGGCACGGTATCCGACATCGGTATATTTGGTGCCGAGAGCTGACGACAGACTGATTGTTGGTGCGACGAGTGAGGAAATGGGGTTCGACAGACGTTTGACGGTTGGCGGTATGTTTGAACTGCTCCGAGGTGCGTGGGAAGCGGTGCCGGGTGTCTATGACTTGCCGGTCCTCGAAACATGGTCAGGTTTACGTCCGGGCAGTAGAGACAACGCGCCTATACTCGGTAAAACCCCCGTTGAAAATCTGATATACGCGACAGGACACTATCGCAACGGTATCTTACTCACACCGATTACGGCTTACGAGGTCACCAAGCTGGTTCTGACCGGTGAGACCTCAGAGATAATTACCCCGTTTCAGTTGGACCGATTTTTAAAATAGTAGGTACACGCCGTGTGCCGTAACCACACTTGAAAATATGAAGATACGCGTGAATGGCGAAGAGAAAGAGGTACGCCTCAATATAAATGTTTACGATCTGCTGGTCGCTTTAGAATTAGAACCGGTACAGGCAGGCATCGCTGTCGCTGTGGATCGGGAGGTTATTCCGAAAGCGAAGTGGCAGGGAACGGAACTTCGTGAAAATAGCGATGTAGAGATTATACGTGCTGTCCAAGGCGGTTAGCGGTTGTCAGGTGAATTGTGATTCAGAATGCACTTGATAGACAGGCTTGTACGCTGCTATACTATAGTGACCCCTAAAAATAATAAGTTGAAAGACGGACGAGGAGACCTCGCCCCTACGAACTATCTTTTGTTACAGGAAAAGTGTCTACTTAATTGTAGGTTTTACTATAATTGAGAAAGCACAAGGATAGACTTGTAGGCACAATAGTATGCAAAACCAAGAAGACCGCTGGATCCAACGCGCAAATAGTTTTGAAAGGGCTTTGGCTCGCTTAAGGTCAGCTGTCAAACTTGCAGAACAACGGGAACTCTCAGACTTAGAAGCCCAAGGATTAATACAAGGGTTTGAATACACACATGAACTCGCTTGGAAGACCTTGAAAAATTTCCTTGAAGCACAAGGAACAGTGAATCTCTATGGCTCGCGGGATACAACTCGAGCAGCCTTCAGGAATGGACTCATCGAAAATGGCGAAACTTGGATGGACATGGTTGACAAACGCAATCTAACTTCGCATACCTATGATGAAGAGACCGCAGCACAGGTTGTTACGACTATCCGGAATGCTTACTTCGCTGAATTTGAGAAGTTGCTCGTTCGATTGCAGCAATTAAAAGTGGAAGGAACCGTTTAAGGATGCAATACGGTTTGTCTGCTCAAACGCTGAAAAAAATCCGCGATGTTCTCGTGCGATACCCACAGGTAGAAGAAGCCGTGTTATACGGGTCTCGTGCCAGAGGCGATCACAAAAACGGTTCCGACATCGATCTGACGCTTCACGGCGGGGATGCGTTGACGCATACAATTCTTTCTCGAATCGCAAACGACCTCGACGACCAACTCCTGCCCTATACGATTGATCTGTCCATTTTCGAGAACATTCGTAACCCTGAGATGGTCGCTGAGATTAAACGTGTCGGCGTAGAATTGTATAAAAAACAGGATTTTCAGCCCACTGGATAAAACTTATAGCAAAAAACATGCAAGAATTCAAAATCGCAGACCAAACTTATACATCAAGACTGCTGATTGGAACGGCAGGGTACCCGAATTTCCATATCATGACGGAGTCGATCGCCGCGAGCGGTGCCGAAATAGCGACGGTATCAATGCGTCGTGTAAAGTTTACGGACACTCCCGGTGAAAACCTATTCGCGCTCCTTCGTGAACGCGGCATGACGATCTTGCCGAATACTGCTGGCTGTTTTACAGCAAAGGATGCGATTTTGACTGCGAACCTTGCGCGCGAAGCACTTGAGACAGTGCTTATCAAGCTCGAAGTCATTGGGGACGATCAGACGCTGTTTCCGGATGTGGAGCAGTTACTCCGCGCGGCGGAAACACTTGTGAAAGAGGGTTTCACCGTGTTACCGTATTGTAACGACGATCCGATTACCTGTAAAAAATTAGAGGACCTCGGTTGTGCAGCGGTGATGCCGTTAGGTGCACCAATCGGGTCGGGAATGGGCATCCGTAACCCCTATAACATTCAGATTATCCGTGACCTTGTGCAGGTGCCGCTCATTGTAGATGCCGGAGTTGGGACAGCATCAGACGCAGCGATAGCGATGGAGTTGGGGTGTGATGGTGTTTTGCTCAATACAGCCGTTGCGAAGGCGCATCGCCCTGTGCTGATGGCGGAGGCGATGAGAAAAGCGGTTGAAGCGGGTAGAGCAGCGTTTTTAGCAGGTCGGATTCCTCGGAAACTCTATGCGACGGCTTCAAGTCCACAAACGGGGATGATTGACTAAAAAACCTGGGGCAATCGAGTGAAAACCTTTCCTTCTAACTTGAAAATTTATTTTGATACGTGCTGTTTGAACCGTTCATTTAATGATCAGACACAGACTTGGATTCGTCAGGAGACTGAAGCTATCCAGATTCTTCTCAAGTCCTGTTTCACAGAACAATGGCTCTGGATTACGAGTGATGTATTGATTTTTGAAGTCAACAACACTCCCAATCAAATCCAACGCGATTACATGAAAGCTCAGTTGGATCGTGCGGACCAAAACGTTTCGGTAGGTGCAATTGAAAATACGAGAGGCCAAGAGCTTGAAGCCTTTGGATTTAAATGGTTTGATGCCTTGCATCTCGCCTGTGCAGAGAGGAGCAAGGTTGATGTTTTCCTCACAACAGACGATAGGTTGATAAGGAGAGCTAACCGCATCAGGGCATTACTTCAAGTTCGCGTCGAAAACCCTTATATCTGGTTACAGGAGAAGATTAGAGATGGACGTACTAGAAATGACTAATATTGAGTTTTTTGAACTTGGTATTGCAACGCTTTTGGAGAAACTCGGTCCAGCTGCCGTGTCCCGGTTCCTCAGGCAGTGTGAACCAGGGACAGGCGATTATACGGTTGAGCGGCATGAATGGCTCGATAAAATTGATAGGGAAACGGGCCTCAAAAAAATCAAAAAGATTCAAAACGCGCGCGCGGCAGGCCAGTTAGATCGAAAATTCGCATCCATGGCGAAGGAAGTTCTTGCCGGAGAGAGGAAACTGCTGCCAAAAAAGGTTCAAAAACTGACAAATATGGAACTTTATGAACTTGCAGTGGAAATTCTGGCAGAGAAACTTACCCCGAGTGGGCTGATTGGCTTCTTTTTGCAGTGTAACCCTGTAACAGGTGACTGCTCTGTCAATCGGTATACATGGCTGGATAAACTTGAGAAGGGAATGGTTCTTCAAGATATCCACGCGAGCGGGGAAAAACGCAACGATTAAAGGACAAATAGGATTCGTGGCACAAACTTATTCAACTTTGCCCAGCAAAACCTATAAAAGACAATGAAAAAAAACTTCTTCTCTTTAGGATTATGTCTCCTCATCTTTATACATCTGGGAGCGAGTTCCCTCTACGCGCAACTGCAGACCGAATTCGGACAGAGTCTTCTTGAAAGGGGACCTGAAACGTCCGAAACTGAACCTGCAGAGTTGACCGTCAATGCGCATATCTCTAATACATTCAACAACCATATTGAACTCGGCTTGAGTGTCGATCCGTATACCAGTAGCCTCGCTGGACAAGACGATCCGCAACTTTCAGGTTTGATTAACCGATTCGGTGTTAACTTAAGCGGCGATTTACCGATTGTCGATAAACTCCGATTCAAACTACAATATACGCCACAAATTGAAAACTACACCGGTGCGGAAGGCAAACTCAGCGAGTTCAACGCGTTTAGTAATGCATTATCAACTGAACTTAGTTTTAGACCGTCCGCGAGTCTACCGCCTATTTTCGCCTCATATCAGGTGCAACGTCTCCTCCGTACCTCAAATGTTTACAACAACATGGCGCAGCAATTCGGTTTTCGGTTCGGACGTGTGTTGGAATATAATTTTCGTCTACACCGGTTCGACGATTCAGAATCGCGCCGAGAGGATTTCCTGCTCATCGGTTCTAATACCCATAACATGAATGCACGCTTGCAGTTTGGCATCCTTAAACAGATGCTCGGTAAACTGGAATATGGGTTAGAACACAGCAGCTACGAGACGAATTTAAACAATCTCATCTTAGGTGTGGCTGGACTTGAGGATAATGAACGCCGAACGGATTTGCGACATATCAGTTCGGCAAAGTTGATACAAGTTGCAACCGAACAACTCATGTTTCAGGAAGAAGTTAACTTATTTTTGAACCGTTCTAATGTCGATTTCTTTACCTTCGTTAGTACGGAGGTGGCGGCGAGTACCTTTTACAGAATTGAGACGGGACGATGGCTCAGAGTTCGGCTGTCCAGAGTGTGGATAGATTTCCAAGGCAGACAGATTCTGAACGAGACGGGAATTATTACGGAAGATGCCCCGGATCGTAGCGATAGACAGATAGGCGCAAACCTGCAGCTGAACTGGCAGTTTAACCCACACTTAACACTCAACGCCGACTATCAGATCACCCAAAATCGAACGAACGAAATGGATCCGTTCCTCGATTTCCTCAACTACACACATACCATCGCGACCGTCACGCTCCGCGGCGCGTATTGAAAAATGATAGTTTTTTGCATTTCAATTTGATTTTTTTTATCGTGTATAATGAGAATAATTTCCTATCAGCAGGGAAACCATTTTTACGAATCAACAACACATATAACTCGTGTTGGATCTGACTTTTCCTTCACTCACAATGTAAAAGGGCATGAAAACGATGTACCGGCGACACAATTTGAACATTTCTACTTGCACTGTATCAAGCCAGATGTTAGGCATTTCGGCAGTTGCTTTGTGTCGTGCGCGTGTTACCGTGTCGCAGGCCCTGTCTATGTTCTCAAGCGTTAATTCACCCCCCCACTTTAGTAGTGTTAATCATATTCGCTCCATTTCCGGTGTGGACTCCAATCTCACACTGGGAAACCTCTGGCACAAACTTTCCCCTCCATATAACTCAATCACCCTCTTTTGGCTTTCTACACTACGTGGTGGCTTCAAGGATATTTCTGTTCTGCTGCTGTGCTGCTATACGCGCAGCGGTGTCTGCTTCGCGTCGCGGAAATCGACATATGGTGGGACGTTCTGTTTTCTTAGGTAGCGAACGGAAAGGGTGGAAAGGGAAAAGAATGGAAGCGTGGAAGGAAGAAAAGGAGGTGGTTCGCTCACTGAAAAAGTGCCGTGCAGATGAAAACGCGCGGGGTTTGCGATTTCATCGAACTCATTGGGAATTTCAAGCGGGAGATGTGCCTCTCCGCTGCCCCAGAGAAGTGTCGGTGGTAACTTGCTTGGAAGGGTAACACTCCACCGAAATGCGCGCATTAATTGTAATTGACAACAAAACGGGAGACATGTTATCGTAAACCATGTCTACTATGAATAACCAAAGAGAAGATGCTAAGGTGTGTTTTTTCTTCTATTCACTCCGATTTCCTTTTCGGAGTCCGGAAAGGAGAAATGAAATTGACGAACACATTAATGTTGAGTTTCAAATCCATTCAGCTGCCGAAGTTGAATACCAACTTGCTCAGTATGATGAGTCTTATCGTACTTTGCGCGATGGTTTTTGTAGCAGTAGATGCCTTCGCCAGTGACTGTGAGGATTTAGAAAATAGAGTTAAGGAGGCTCAGGAGGCGTACGATGCTATAGAGAAAACCTTGAATGACGCAAAGGCTTTAGTTATTTTCTTGAAGAAAATAGGTGCTAGTCAAGAAGCTATAGATTTAGCAGAGGCAACAGTTAAGAGTACCGAAAATGCTGCTATACTTGCTATTCTAAATCTTATTTGGGTTCAGGGACTGTTGTTGATTTGTAAACTCAAATGTCTCGGTGAATCTGACGACGATGAATCTGACGACGATGAATCTGACAGCGGTAGTTGCGACAGCGGTAGTTGCGGTTAATTTCTCGGCGTTCTTGAACAAGTTTTTACCGGGTTGAGACGAATGTCCCTTTTTCTCAAAGCAGGCAGTGTGTCTCAACCCTTCTATAGAAAACAAGAGGTGAAATATGCTACGAAAATTATGGAAACGTCCAGTTTTGAGTCTGGGAGTTTTATTCCTGATAGTCATTAGTGGACTCTGTTATCTGAGTTGGAATGGCATGCGAAAAAGCAAGGAGATCGTAAAGGCATACCGCGTTACTCAACCCACAAAAAAGGGTGTTTCTAATACCACGTCCTCTCTTCCTTCAACTCAGACTGGCACAGAGAGTACGTCCATCCAACCGGAAGTATCAGAAACTGCGGATGCGCGGATGCCTGCGGCATCCGACACTATGGATGTGAGTGCACCGTCTGACGAACTTGGGGAACAGAACTCCGATGCGGGCAGCCCCATCCCCCAGCAAAGCGACAAAGCATTAGGAAAGGAAAAAGCCCAACAAGAAATCGCAAAACTTGAAGCTGATATCCGCAGAAATGAAGTTTTGCTTGATAAACTTCTAAACAAAACTGAAAATTCAAGGACTTCCAGAGAGTCTTCAAAAGCGGAATTAGAAGCAAGGAGGCGTGCGTTAGCAAATGAACTCAACACGCTTTCGGCGGAAGAACAGCGTGCTTACTTGGAAAAGCAGGCGGCGAATGCTACAAAAGCTATATCTGAGTTCCATGAGAAGTTGAGAGCCAACCCAGGACGGAATCTTGAAGAAATTGAGCAATTGATTAAGTCGATTCAACAGACTCTGCCAGAATTGTCTCCTGAGGAATATATGAAGCGGGATATAGAGGAACTCCGCGAGTATGGATTTGAACCGAAGTTTTGAGAGATCAGCGTTCAGCAACAGAACACTCTCTTTGGACCGCATCCTTGAAAGGCTGCGGTTGCCAAGTTGAAATCGCATATAAGGAACGGTGGCACCTCGGATGCAATTACCTATTTATCTTCGGAAAACGCTCACCGGTGCCCTGCTTTTAGGCATCTTGTTTGTCACCTTCTGGATCCGTATTCAAGGCGTGGAACGCCTCCCCTCCGGGCAATTCACCGAAAACGATGCCTACCTCTACCATTGGCAAGCAGGTATTATCGTCGAACAGGGAGTGCTCCCCACACGTGATATGCACCGCTGGCTCCCCCTCGGCAGAGATAACGGGCAACTGCTTTCCCTCTATGCTTATGCCCTCGCTTACACCCATAAAGCGTTTCCGCGGTTGTCTCTCTATGACATTCAACTTTACGCACCGGTGATCTGTTTTACGCTGGCCCTCGGTGTCCTGCTGCTTTTCCTCACCCATTGCTATGGTATTTTCTTTACTGCTACCGTCGGGGGGCTTTTGGCGACGCTGCCCGGCAGTGTTGAGCGGAGCGCGGTCGGTTTCGGGGACAGGGATGCATGGTGTTGGATGTTCGGGGTCCTTGCTGTGACGAGTTACCTCTGGAAGGAACACATGGAGCTCGGACGGCGCAGATGGATCGCCACTGCCCTCGCTGGTTTTATCGTTTTCTTGGGCGGGCTCTCCTGGGAAGCCTTCGGCATCTTCGTTCTCATTATACTCGTCACAGAAGTGTGGAAATTTTGCACCACCGAGACAGAACAGCATCTCAAGGAATACTTCCTATGGTATCTTATGTTCGTCCCTTGGCTCTATCTCATCAGTCCTGCCTATCGCAGCGGATACGGCTTTTCTACACATCTGTTCGCTCTCATGCTTGTACCGCCTGTCGCCGTTTTCGCATTACGTAACACCAAATATCTACTCCTTCATTTTTACCAACCGCTGCGTCCGCATGCGCGAAAACTCGCCTGGGGATTAACGCTCTTCACCATCGCAGTTGGTGCTAGTTATCTTTTTCACCAAGCCGGTGCCTTCGAGACAACCGCCTTCGCGTTTCGAGAGAGCCGACTCATGAAAGACATGACAGAGCTCGCCAACCCGCGTTTCGGGTATTGGACAGGCAGATATGGCACTGTCTTTCTGTTCGGGAGCCTTGGCCTTATCATCGCTACCCTGCTCCTCTGGAAATGGCATGGACTCCCGCTGTTACTTGCACTTGCACTGTTCGTCAGTACGACCTTCTTTAGGTGGCCCGTCAGTACGTGGATCGGAGAAGGGAGATGCGACACACTCTTTTTTATTGCTTTAGGGCTGACGGCCTTAGGCTTTGGTATCGCCTGCCGCCGAAAAGCACCTGATCCCCTTGTCGAGCAAGGTTTCTCTGCTTCAGCACTACATATTGAGCGCGTCACACTTGTCATGCTTGCATGGTTTCTGTTATGGGTAGCACTCTCACGCGGTGGCAAACGTTACGACTTCTTCATCGGTATTCCGCTTGCTTACGGTACGGCATGGCTTCTGTGGCAGTTACCGGTCTTCCTCCTACAAAACCTATCCCCACATGCCAACAAATACCATTGGGTTCCGACTTGTTTCACAATCATGGTGTTAGTTCCAGTTCTCTTTTGGGATCCCCTCGGTGGACATGCCACCCGCGCCACCGCTGCTGCTGCAAGATGGCGGAAACCTGTCCCAGGACACCAGACCCCCTTGGCACAGACCCTCCAATGGATGAAAACCACGCGCTTCAAAGACGCTGTCGTTGCTGCCAATTGGAACTACGGCAGTCGTCTCAATGTTCTCGGTGGAGTCAAAACCATTACAGATCAAGACACTTTTCTCCCGCACTGGATACACCTTTATTATCGGCACGTCTATTGTGCACAGTCAGCACGAGAGGCACTCAGCTTTCTGAAAACGCACGGTGCCACTCATCTTATGCTCACAGAATGGGGCATCACCTCAAAAGCTGGGCGTTATTCCTACATCGGCAGCGATACAGATGGGGATAGAAGGTTCAGCTTCACACGACTTATTCCGCTATCCGATAAACGTCTCGCAGAAATAAAAGACACCCCGTTTCTATATATTGAGATGCCTGACATAACATCTCCGCCTCATTTCCTAACAGCACATCTCAAAAACGGAGAAATCATAAGGCTGCCTTATGTAGCATTCCAAGGCACGCAACGCTACACTTCCGAAACCTCAAGCGACGAAAACCTATACGGTGGTATCTTGCTCTATTATAATGCCGAAAAGACGCTTGACAAGGCATACCATATTCCCACTATTGGTTGGCAGAGCCTTGCTATCCGTCTGTACTTCCTTGGGCATCTCAGCGACATCTTCGTGCCTATCTATCCAGCAAACGGTGATGACTTTGCTGCTGTCAAAGTATGGGAGATTCACTATCCACCTGATATAGAGACAGACGACAAATATCTTGCAACGGAACCAGAGAGAAGAGATAGGAATTGAAAACATTGCGGTTTCTGTCGTCAGGTCATAATGTCTGGCAATAAGTGAGGCATCACACTATTGTCGCTTGCCTTGATAGAGTTTCAATTTCCCTTCAGATGCAATCAGCGTATAGCACGCCTCAATCGCCTCAGCAACGATAGGCGCGTCAGGTGTGCCCCACAACAGTAGATAATCCACATTGTCAGCATAATCGCAAAGGTCAATCCTTTCAGGTTGCCAGTGGACGACCTGCACCCACTCCTTCTCCGCTAATGGCGTTTCAAAATCGGCGTTGAAACGGATCGGAAAGTAGTCGAACTGTATCTCATAGTTACCGAGGTTGATACATCCGTTGTCAAGACAGTAGTAATTCGCAGCGTTGACAAAGATACCGACGCGTTCGGAGCTGCCTCTCGGATCAAAGTGAAGTGGGAGGATGACACTATTCTTCTCAACACGTTGGACAAAAGCGTTAAACTCATCGATTTCGGTATTGAGTCTCTTGAAGAGGACACCGATATAGACGAGATTAACGAGTACGAGCAAGGTGACGACTGTGGTAAATGCGCGCCTCCATCGGAGATCGTCAAACTCACGAAACCATGCCAAAATGGCAAGGGTGGCTAAAATTGCGAGCCTGTCATTGACCCAGCCGCCCGGACCGATAGAGTTTGGTAGGATAAAATAGAGTCCGATCAGGACCGCTGTGAGGTAGAGAAACGCCTTCTGTCCTGCATGTTCCGCTGTAGTGCCTCTCCTATTTTGCCAGATTGTGGCGACAACGAGAAAGAGTAGAAAAACCGAGACGGCAACAGAAAGCCAACTTGGAGGTTCAGTGTAGGAGATGAGTACATGCATACCGATCAAGTTAGCAAACAGTTCGCCGACGCGTCCAAGTCCAAATTCAGGCGGTTCGCCTGCGAGTAAATCAGAGGTTGGGAGATAGACGAGGAGGAGGACAGCTGCCGGTAAGAGGTAGCATCCTGTAACAAGGATCCGCTTGAAGTCTCGCTTGAAATGGGACAGTGCGAGCAACGCAATGGAAAACAAGATGAAAGCATAAGAAATTAGGTGCGCAAAGTAGGTGATAATGATAAGGAGGTTGAGCAGAATGATACGTTTTACGTTCATCTCATCTTTGTGTTTCCACCAATAGCCGAGTGCAAGAAAAAAGAGGGGGACACTGACAGCGAAGTTGTAGAAACCCATCAATAAGAGGTAATTATAGATAAAGGTGAAACTGAGTATGACGAGTGTGTGTCGCTCGCGTTGTACGGCGTTGAGGAAATAATAGATTGCAAGCGTGAAAAGGATTACATAGAGACTTAGAAAAACCTTCTCAGCGATCAGTGGCGGAAAGACGAACATCAACGCCGCCAACGAAGCGTGAGAAAGCCAGTTCGGAAAGGGGTACCAGTTAATCTCGTAATAGTCGCGGAACTGATATTCAGGGTTGTTGTATTCTGTTAATATTTGTGAGTTATAGACGTGGCTCACACCATCTTGTGTCGGAAAATATGGAAACAACCATATCGGTAATAGATACGCGAGGATTAACACACCGATTAATAGCGACCATCTTGTATCGAAACGAGAGAAGAATGCCATCGTTTGATCCTTTGCCTCGATGCAGCTTGCCTGCCTCCAACACCAGATATTAGAAAGATTCAACCTTGAAATTTTAAGGCGTTCGGTTATAATGTTACCATGTTTCGGTATTTATAGATAGTATTTTCACATTTCAGGGCGTATAGGAGAACATTTCATGACCATCGAAAAGGTCAAACGTTTAGTAGAAGAGAGAGGTATTGAATTTTTCCTTTGCTCTTTCGTAGAGATGAGCGGTGCCCCAAAGGCAAAGGTTATCCCATCTACACACCTTGAAGACATGGCAGAAGCGGGTGCCGGTTTCGGTGGTTTTGCTGCAGGCGAGATCGGTCAATATCCGCACGATCCGGAGATGGCAAGTATCCCTGACTTTAACTCGCTGACAATTGTGCCGTGGCGGAAAGATATCGCGTGGGTGGCAGGAGATATGTATGTCGAAGGCAAACCGTGGTACTATTGTCCGAGAACAATTCTGCGGCGGCAATTAGAGGTTGCCAAGGCGAAAGGCTACGTTTTTAATGTCGGCATCGAGGCAGAATTCATGCTATTAAAGCAGGACGAATCGGGGACCTACGCGCCGTGGGATAAGCTCGACACTCTCGACAAGCCGTGCTACGATCTAAGAGCGTTGCATCGTAACCTTGACATGATGACGACTTTGATCAAATACATGCAAGAATTGGGGTGGGAACCGTACGCAAATGACCACGAAGATGGGACGTGTCAGTTTGAGGCGAACTGGAGCTATTCGGACGCGCTCACGACAGCTGACCGACACACCTTCTTCAAGTGGATGGTCAAGACACTTGCCGAGGAACGCGGACTGCTGGCAACCTTTATGCCAAAACCGTTCACGAATCTAACGGGGAACGGTGCCCACTTCCACATGAGCCTCTGGGATGCGGAGAACCAGACGAATCTGTTTCTTGATGAGACGAATCAGAACGGACTGTCTCAACTTGCCTACTGGTTCACGGGAGGCGTTCTCAAACATGCCGATGCAGTCACAGCAGTTACGAACCCGCTCGTAAATAGCTACAAACGCTTGGTTCGTAGACCCCCGCGTTCCGGTTCATCGTGGGCACCGGTTTATGTTACCTACGGTGCAAACAATCGGACACAAATGATTCGGATTCCCGCGCCCGGACGTATCGAAAACCGCTTAGGTGACGGGGCATCAAATCCTTACCTTGCGGCGACAGTCCTTCTTGCAGCAGGACTCGACGGTATCGAAAACCAAATTGATCCGGGTGTGCAAAACGAGGATAACCTTTATGAAGTGCCGGAAGATGAGCTCCAACGGCGCGGCATTTATTCTCTACCTGCAACACTCGGTGAAGCAACAGAAGCCCTCGAACAAGATGCAGTCATCAAGAATGCACTCGGTACAACTTATGCTGACTACTACATTCAGGTGAAACGCGAGGAATGGCGAGATTATCATTTGAGTGTCAGTGAGTGGGAGGTTGAAAAATATTTGGAGGTTTATTGATGTTAGGAACCATGAGTTTGGACAGTTTTTATACAAGGAATCACTAACCGGAAATCGCGAGCACAGCTCGCTCCTACACAATGAATCGCGAGCACAACTCGCTCCTACACAATGAACATAACAGTCGTAGAAACAATCGCGAGCACAGCTCGCTCCTACACAATGAACATACGTTGAAAAAAAGGAATTATTGATGAAAATTTTATTTAAACTAACAGGCTTAACACTTATATGTTTTTCCGTTCTTTATATCGTGAGTTGTGGACAACGTGAAGAAGCAGATGAGGTTGGTCCCACGGAATTGGTGGGTGCGGATCCAAGCACTGAGATAACACCAACTGCTGAGCCTTCACCGGAACCTGCACTGGATCCTGCACCAGAGCCCATGCTCCCAGAAGGAATGGTCCTCATCCCGGAAGGCGAGTTTGAGATGGGGAGTAATGATGGGCTCGCTGATCCGGATGAGCAACCGGTGCATACCGTCCATCTTGACGCGTTTTATATTGATGAAAACGAGGTAAGCAACGGCGAATTTAAGGATTTCGTTCTTGCAAACCCAGCATGGCAGAAAGAACAGATTGATGATAAGTTCCACGACGGCAATTATTTGCAGGATTGGAACGGAAACAACTTTCCGCTTGGTGAACGCGAACATCCTGTCCGTTATGTGAGTTGGTACGCTGCGATGGCTTATGCGGTCTGGATGGACAAACGTTTACCGACAGAAGCGGAATGGGAGAAAGCGGCACGCGGCGGGTTAAAGAAAAAACAGTATCCGTGGGGCAACGGCATCAATTTCAATCGAGCAAACTACGGCAAGAATATCGGTATAACCACGCCTATCGGCGAATATCCGGCGAACGACTACGGCGTACACGACATCGCTGGAAACGTGTGGGAGTGGTGCCTTGACGGATACGAAGCCGATTTCTATGCCAACTCGCCACGCCGAAACCCGACCGCAGGTGCGGACAACGTTGAAGCGATTGTCAACGATTTCGAGAACATCGTAGACTTCCGCGTCATCCGTGGTGGTGGGTGGAACAGTGAACCTGAGTGGTTGCGTGCGTCAAACCGTCACGGGACAAGTCCGACGTACGCGGGTATCGGTGCCCTCGGATTCCGTTGTGCGAAAAGTTTGTCTCCGTAAGACGCAACAGGTATTTCGATCGAAATTAACGCTTTGGTGTTGAAATAGAAACAAAAATTTGCTACGATGATACATACAGAACTCCAATTAGAATCGCATCTGTCCGAACCGACACGTGAGGTCATAGAAGCAATTGCTACACTGGAAGGCGATATTTTGATCCTCGGTGTTGGCGGGAAGATGGGTCCGACACTCGCCAAACAAGCGAAACGCGCTATCGATCACGCGGGTATTGCCAAAAATGTGATCGGTGTCTCCCGATTTTCGACACCCACCGTGCAAGAGGACTTGCACGCAGCCGGCATCAAAACGATTACAGGGGATCTACTTTCCGAAAACAGCCTACAAAACTTACCTGAGATTGAGAATGTTATCCTGATGGCAGGTCGGAAATTCGGATCAACCGGCAACGAAAGTCTGACGTGGGCAATGAACGGTTATATGCCGGGACGTATCGCAGAAAAGTTTCGTGATTCTCGATTGGTCATCTTTTCGACGGGGAATGTCTACCCGCTGACACCGGTTGTTCACGGTGGCGCGACCGAATGTTCATCGGTCGTACCGATCGGTGAATATGCGCAATCGTGTCTGAGTCGTGAACGGATATGTACACATTTTTCTTCGCAATTCGGCACACCGATGGCAATCCTGCGGCTCAATTACGCGATAGACCTCCGCTATGGCATATTATTAGACATCGCCGAAAAAGTTTTTGCCGAAGAAACTATTTCGTTGGAAATGGGCACTGTGAACGTGATATGGCAAGGCGATGCGAACGCAGTGGCGTTACGCGCTTTCGCGCACTGCCAAAGTCCACCGTTGATTCTCAATGTAACGGGACCGGAGACTGTCTCTATACGACACCTCGCTTCGTGTTTCGGCGAAATATTCAATAAATCGCCACGTTTTGAGGGTGAAGAATCACCAACGGCACTGCTGAGTAATGCGACCCGATGTCATCAACTGTTTGGATATCCAAGCGTCTCTTTAGGACAGATGATTGAATGGGTGGCAGAATGGGTTCGGATCGGCGGTTCAACACTCCATAAACCGACGTATTTTGAAGTGCGGGACGGAAAATTTTAATAACTACAAGGCACAAACTGGGAAGTTTATGCTACAAAAGAGCAGCAGGCGTAAGTCCTAAAGAAAAAAATTATAGACAAAAAATGCGAATTTTGTTAGTATGTTATGGTAGTTTTTTGATGATGTTTTCCGTATTAATCGGTAGTGCTTTTTGCCAACTGCCTTCACCCGTGCCGATTGCGTTCTCCTCGGATGTCAGCGGCGATTGGGAAATCTACCTGACAGATACGACAGGAAAGCCATCCATCAACCTGACGCACAATCCTGCAGCGGATTATTATCCGACGTGGTCCCCTGATAGCACCCACATCGCCTTTTTTTCTCGCCGCGACGGGAACCACGAGATTTATATGATGCGGTCCGATGGAACGCATCAGCAACGATTGACGCATCACCCTGCAACGGATAAAGCACCTGCGTGGTCGCCTGACGGGCGCTGTCTTGCCTTCACATCAAACCGAGGTGGACATTTCGACATCTATCTGCTTCATCTCACAAACGGCGAGATGGAACATCTCACAGAAAACCGGTTTCAAGATGAGGCACCGGCTTGGTCCCCCGACGGAAACGCGCTTGTTTTCCATTCAAAACGGGAATTCAACTGGGATATATACGTCGTTGACATCCATAGCCGAGTTGAACGCCGATTAACAGATCAACCGTTGATGGATACTTATGCGGCTTGGTCGCCTGATGGCACCCGGATTGTATATTCCGCCATGCACCGAGAGGTAGAACTGGCAGACTTTGATCTGTATCTTATGGACGCAGCAGACGGTGGAAACAAAACCGCGCTCACGCATACACCGACAGATGAGGCGGTTCCCGGATGGTCACCTGATGGTGAGTTCATTGCTTTCCAATTTGAGAAGGACGGCAGATGGGTTGTCCACCTGATGCGTGCTGATGGCAGTGAACGCCGCGAATTGATTGACAACGGTGCATGGGCAGCACAACCGAAATGGCATAACCGTTTGGATGCCCTTCCGATAGAACCGTCTCAATTACAAATCCAACTGTGGGGCAGAATCCGAACCCCATAAGCAAGGGCCTGATATAAATCAGATACCTCTTTAACCAATAACTGACAACTCACAAAAGGAGATTAGTATGCGTTTCAAGACATTAGCCTTAGGTACACTTTTCATCTTTGGTTTACTGTTAACCAGTGGTATTAGTTACGGCTATGAGCGAGCGATTGAAGCAGAAATGGCAGATATGATCGAAGAACCGATGGTCATTGCCGACGATCCAAACGCCTCCGGCGGCCAGTTTGTCTGGGCGGAGGGTGAACCCCTCACGGGTGGTGGTGATGCCGGTTCGGTGACATTTAATATCCATATCCCGGAACCTGGTACTTATGCGCTCTGGGGTAAAGTCCTGGCATGGGATGGCAATAGCGACTCCTTCTGGGTCAATTGGATGCCTATGGACTCGGATGAAAATTCCCAAGAAACCGGCAATACAGAGTTTCGTTGGGGGGTTGCAGGCGGCAGCGAGTGGCACTGGGACAGAATTAACCACTGGCTCAATGGCGGTACATTTGATAGAGAATGGGAAATAGAGGCAGCTGGAGACACCACCCTTCGCATCGGCGTTCGAGAAGATGCGACGATGATAGATGTCATCTATATCACGGATAACCTTTCCGCCGATGAAGCGGAAGTGGGGCCTCGCGATCCGATTCCAGAAGATTCTATTACACCTGTCGAACCGCAAGCCAAACTCGCTACAACGTGGGCAGCACTGAAAGCTGGACGATAGGAAATTGACTTAATCAACCGCGGGTGGTTTGACAGAGCTGCCCGCGTATTTCAGACAATAGAAAGGAGGTTTCCAGTGAAATATATGCCAATACTAACACTGAGCATATTAACTGTTTTCTTATGCGGAATTGTTGGACTCAATGCAGAGGTCGAAATTGCACTCGAAGCCGAGTTGGCAAACGAAATTGTGGATCCTATGATTATTGATGAAGATGATAATGCCTCTGACGGAAAATTTATCTGGATGGAGGGGGAACCCCTCACAGGTGGCGGTGATAGAGGACACGCGAATTTTATCATCAATATTCCGGAGCCGGGTGATTATGCGTTGTGGGGACATGTCATCGCGTGGGATGGCAATAGCGACTCTTTCTGGGTCAATTGGATGCCTGCGGATCCGGATGAAAATGCCCAGCAAACCGGTAATACAGAGTTCCGATGGGGTGTTGCAGGAGGCGCTGCATGGCACTGGGACCGCATCAATCACTGGTTAGATGGTGGAACGTTTGAGAGGGAATGGGAGTTCAAGCAAGCCGGTGAAACGACCTTACGCATCGCCACGCGCGAAGATGCGACCATGATAGATGCGATTTTCGTGACGACTAATGTGAAAGCCACAGTCGCGGATCAAGCGAACGTTCGATTACCAACCGACGAGGATCGAAAGATACAAGTTGAGGGACTCGCAGTGAGTCCAAAAGGTAAAGTCGCAACCACCTGGGGTTCTCTGAAACGGGCATATCAGTAAGAAAAGGTAAAAGATTGGAAGATTGGAAGATTGGAAGATTAGAAGCGTATTTCTTCCTTCCGAACTTCCACCCTTCCGCTTTTCCCTCCACCCCTCTTCTATCTTGCCAACCAAACCGCGGGTTTGAATCCAGCGGCACCTCATAAACACTGCGACTGCAGACGGGGTTTGTCCCCCTGTTTCCTATAGTCAGCAAACGGTTATTGCGAAAAATATAGTGCTGTGCCTCATAATGCTCAATACGCCACAAGTCAAATCCACGTTCAAATTCGACGACACGCTCAGGTACACCGAGATGATGTCGTAGGTTCTCTGCTGCCTGTCTATCGCGTTTAACAAGCGCGTGCGTCGTGTATGCGATTCCAGACAGAATTACACCCAACGCAATTTTCCCTCTTAATTTTGTCGAAATAGCCTCCGCGGTGGGTGGCAACCCGTATACGAGGCAGAGCACAAGCACAAAAGCAGATATTTTTTTTGTTTTTTCAGCGTAAATTTGACAAAAATTTTGCATTTCTATGATATTTCGGTATATTAGGACTTGACAAAGAAATTGCTTTAAGGGTATCCTAATTGAACTGATAACAAAAGAATCGCTAATAGTGTCTGCAGTTTATGGATTTTTTACGCCTTAAGTAGCGGGGTTACAAACCTCGCCTGCGAGACAAACCCTATCTATTAGCGATTGACTTGGAGCGTGATCAGCATGCATTCTAACGGAGAAACTCCGCACGCGACAGATGTACCAAACTGTACGACGGACCTCAGCATTGAGGACGTTAAGCGGGAGTTGTACAATCGTCATCATCCCAGTTTAACGTTTCTTGATATAGAGGCACATGCAAAGACCATCCACAAAATACGGACCCTCAAACAGAAACATAACGTTGTGATGCTTGGTCACAACTACATGGAGCCGCTTGTCTTCGGATTGTCTGAAAAAGAGGAGCAAGGCGATTCACTCGGTTTGAGCATGTACGCCGCGAACACAGAGGCCCCGTATCTCATCTTTAACGGCGTACCTTTTATGGCAGAAACAGCAAAGATCCTAAATCCGAGCAAAACGGTGTTAGTCGCCGACAAGTCAGCGGGTTGCTCCCTTGCTGATAATTTCGGTGCCGAGGATGTTAGGGAACTGAAATCGCTCTACCCGGGTGCGCCGGTGATGATCTATATCAATAGTTACGCCGATGCGAAGGCGGAGTCGGATATCTGCTGTACGTCAGCCAATGCGGCACACATTGCGAAATCGATGCCGGGGGATACCCTGATTTTTGTGCCCGATATTTTTTTCGCACAGAATTTGGAAGAAGAATTGAGAGCAGATAAAAATATCGTCTATCCCGGCAAAGACAATACGGCGCGCGGTGCGGTCTGTGAAGTTCACGAAAAATTTACACTCGACGACCTGCTCGCGATCCGTGATTCCTTTGAAATTCCGAAGGGACACGCGCACCGCAAACTCTATGCGCACTGGGAATGCCGTCCGGATGTCTTGAAAGAGGCAGATTTTTACGGCAGTACGAGCCAGATTATGAAGGATATTGCGGTCCGTGTCGCAGCAAACGAACTCGAACGCGCTTTCGTCGCCTCGGAGTGCGAATTGACCTCTAACCTTGCCCAAGAGTTCCCAGAAGTCCAATTCTGGACAGCCTGCTCAGTCCGATGCTCACACATGGCACGTGTGAATTTGAACAAAATCGCCAACATTCTCGAAGCGATTGATCAGAACGACGATCTCAGCGAATTCGAGATTACACTCAGTCCTGAGATTATCGACAAAGCACGAACACCTATCGAACGGATGCTTGAAGCGAGTGTTTAGTCGTTATCAGTTGTCAGTTAACAGTTTTCAGTTAAGAGGTGTGTTGTGGCAGTGAACGAAAAGTAACCGCCACAAGGTATTAACTGATAACTGAAAGCGCAGCGTACTGATAACTGATAACCATTCCGTCTGACAACTCTTAGAAGCGCGTGATAAAAGAGACGCGATGTGCATTGCCGAGATACACGTCGGGTACAAAAGCGTAATCAAATTGGAAGTCGATATTTGCTAACATGTCCTCACCGCTGCGACGTACGCCGAGACCGAGTGATAAACCGTCGCTCGGGTTTTCGTTCATACCGATGCGGTAACCGACGCGTGCTGCGACGCTATCGTAAAACCATCGCTCTATACCGAGGTGAAAACTCGGGTTCGCGTCAAGGAGCGGGAGATGTGCGTCTGCGACCAATGCCCACACCTCTTGCGCGGATATCGGTTCTTCGCTCTCTGCAGCCGGTTCCTTCCACGTTCTGTAAGCCAGGCCTGCGCGGACTGCCATCGGTAAGTTTACGTCGCCCCCTAAAACGCCTGCATTCTGAACAGCCACCCCGATACCGAGATGATTTTCAAGCAGGTGCAAGATAACTCCGACATCCGCAGCAACGCCATATGCGTTCTGAATATCCAATTGTTCTGAGATGACCTTCGCTGTTCCACCGACGGATAGTGCTGTGCTGAGTGGATAGGCGAGAGACAAACCTGTAGCGAACCCGCCGACCGTTACGGTGCTATCTGGGTTTTCTGTCGGTCCCTGTCGGCGTTCAATCTCTGTGAAACTTCCGAGGAAACTTGCCCCCCAGACGAACTGTTCTAAGCGTTGTGCGTATCCGATGGTTTGGTTGTTAATTTCGGCGAACGAAAAGTGTTGCATCGCCGTCAATTCTCGGTCATGTACAGCGGTTAACCCTGCTGGGTTCCAAAATATGGTATTGATGTCATTTGCGAGTCCAGTAAAGGCACCACCTAATCCAGCGGGCCGGGTGCCGCCTTCAATTTTGAGGAATGCGGCCCCCGTGGTTCCTGCGCCCTCGTGAATATCAACTGCGTGCGCGCTTTGAGCCGGTGCGGTTATTATGAGAAGTGCCATTGCGATTAGAACGGCTCCCCTTTTCAGCATCATGAGTTCTCCTTATCCTAACTTTTTGGTATCTCTTAGGGCATACATATCTTTTTTTAAATTATAGGCACTGTGAGGCACTGTAAGCGGGGTTACATGAAGATTAAAAATTTAATCGGGTAATTTTTACCAATGCCCGGTGCGGTTAGGAAACCGCACCTACCGGGTTTGGGATAGCATAGAATTACCCAAATATTTTATTAAACTTCATCAAACCCCACCTGCAAGCGATCTACGTAAGTCCGGTCTGCTTTAAACTATAGGCACTGTAAACGGGGTTACAAACCCCGCCTGCAAGCGGTTTACGTAAGTCCTATCTACTTTAAAATCGTAGTGTTCAGATTGCATTGTGTGCTTAGTCAACGACAAGCACTTTACCGACAGCATTCGCGCTATTTCCTGCTGCATTGACGGCTTCTAAACGGAAGATGTAGAGCCCTCTCGCAACAGGTGTGCCAGCTTGATTCTCCAAATTCCATTTAACCAATTGATCGTTACGCTGACCTGATACAACATCGGCATAAGTTTCTGTTCGCACCATGTCTCCACTCCAGTCATAGATGCTCAAGGTGAGGTCAATCGTCTCTCCGAGGGGTACGTTGACATCAAATGAGAAGAATGCGACATCTCGATTTGAGAGTCGGAGCGGGTTTGGCCATCCAAAAGTCGAACCGCGGAAGGTGAGAGAGACGGACATCGTGTATGTACCGATGTCATAAACGGCATAATTTCCGGCGTTATCGGTAACACGGACATCTAATTCGTATTCACCGGAACGCGACGGTAAGAAATCGATCGACCAACGGCTCCACGGTTCCTCCTGTGCGCCGCTATCGTCAACTGCGGGGACCGGATCAATCGGCTGCTCGTCTGGCCCGATGCCTACAATCTCAACGAGCCAGACACCAGAAGCTGGAACTGGAATTTCGCCTTCACCGATTCGCTGTGTACTGGCGGGATCCGAGGCTGTACCTTCAAAGAGGATCGGTTCATCCGTTAGCTCGGTTTCACCACCATCACTGGTTACAGCGGCGGTCGGTTCATCCGTTTCATAAAGGAATTGTGTCGTGATAGAATCAGTCGGTGCGAATCCGAGGAGTTCGGAATCGTTACCGACACTGGTAACCGTAACCTGATAGTTTCCTTGAAGTGCCAATCCACCGGATTTAAACACGAGTGTGTCCACACCGTTTTGCTGTGTATTACCAGAAACTTCCGATCCATCTGGTCCTCGGACAGTAATCCGTGATTGCGCCAGGTTGACCCCTAAACCTGTATCGAAGATACTCGCTTGTATAACCACACCGCCTGTCGTAGAGACAGCGGTCGGATAACTCTCGGCATCAACATCAACCAGCAGCGGTGCCTCATTAATTAGCAGTGTACTCATATCAATCATTGGCGGACTGGTATCGTAGACGAAGACCCTTTCATAAGGTTCATCATCATTCCCGGCACGGTCTACTGGGTTAACAGTAATCCGGTACTCTCCATCAGCGGACCCATTGTCTGCGAGTGGTACAGTTAGATGGAAAATGAGCGTGCCTTGTCTATCTTCAGAAATGCGTCCTGAGACTTCGCCGCGGTCCGGCGAGAGCCGCTCAAAAGTTATCCAAGCATCGTCGAGATTTTCCCAATCAAGTCCAGAGGTATCATCGGTGAGCGTGACACGAATCTCGGTGAGCGAATTACTACCTGCGGGTGCAGCAACGACGAGTTGAATCGCATCATCGTTTTCAATTTCTGGTGCCTGTGTGTCGTAGGTGAATGTCAATCGCTGAACCTCGCCGCTCCGCCCCGAAGCACTAATAGGTGTGAACTCAATGGTATAAACCCCGTCTTCGGAACCGTCAGTCGCCAGGGGACGTACGAGATTATAGATTAACCTACCACTGGCACGTTCTTGCTGACCATCAACCACTTGGTTTGCCGGATTTAGGAGCCGAAGTGTCGATAGATGGTTCGCATCATCGGTTTCGATGTTCACCTCTATCCGTTCAATTTCTTCATTCGTAAACGCTTCGTCTGCGGGTGCGGTCCTCGGTTCTGTGGAAGTAATGACAGGTAAACTTCTTGAAAGTACGAAACTCCGTTCAGACGATGTTACACCGCCATTACCTGCTCGGTCAACAGCCTGAACACGGACGATATATCGTCCATCCTCAACGAGTTGATTCGTGCTAAGCGTCAACATTGCTGTGCCGTTACTGACGAGTTCGCCTGCTATCTCCTGTCCACTCGGGTTCACCAGTGTGATTGTTGTCATTGACCAGTCGATCCCACTCCCGCCTTCATCATTGAGTGTTACTTGTATCTGTGTAATATCCTCAGTAAGGAGTGCGCCATCATCAGGGGTTGTGCTAACGACGGTTGGCGATTGCGTGTCATAGATAAGCGTATGTTCAATGTTGAGTGCGTTCGCGGCTCTATCTGCGAAGGCGATAACAACGGTATATTCCCCATCCATGCTACCGTCCCGCGGTAAGGGTTGGTTAAGCGTAAGGAAGACCTGGTTTCCGGTATCGTTTGTGAGGCGCGCCGGGACTGAGTTCCCACTTGCATCGCGTAAACTAACAATTTGATCCGCTAACACGAGGTCTGCTGGTCCAACATCCGCTACAGTGAACCGGAACTGCCTTAAACTCTCACTGATATATGAAACGGGTTGGCTCAGGTCAATTGGTTCAGCGACACTAATCTCCGGCTCCTGCGTATCATAGATGAACTCACGGTAAACGGTGTTTCCCTCACGTCCTGCTTTGTCAACAGGGGTAACATATACGCCGTATCTCCCATCTGTTGTACCATCAGTTGTGAAGGTTGCCGGTTCCCATATAAGGAGGTCTACACCGTTAGACCCTGTTACTCCCGGAACGATTAAGTTATCCGTGCTTGCGACGGTAATATCCGAACCATCGTTACTGAAATCTAATCCTGTCTCTGATGGGTCTTCAAGCACTGCGCCGATAATCGTGTTACTTGCATTGATGTAAACAACATCGCCGCCAGCTGCTGTCTCGATATCGCCTATAATAACAGAACTGACAATCGGCAGCGGTATATCAAGGATGAACGTGTAATTCGTGGGTGCTGGTGAGACGTTCCCTGCTATATCTCGCGGTGTAACAGAGAGTATGTATGTGTCGAGTTGGTCCAGTTCCAAGAAGCTAACGGTCATCTGAGACGTGCCATTATCTTGCAATGTGATTGGAATATCTACAACTCCAGGAGCCCCAGTCGTTGCAGAGGTACCAGAGCTTACCAACGTAACGACAGTGTTGGTGAAATCAACTCTTGTTGCTTCGTCAAACTGGATTGTAATACTGCTGACAGGTTCTGAAATCTCGGCGGTACCTTGTGGAATAAGTTCGACGGGTATCTCTGTATCCGCCGTCACCAGTGCGAGTTGTGGCACTTGAGAATCGTAGACCACATCGTGGTCAACATTTAGCATATTCCCGGCTCTGTCAACAAGAGATAGCCGCATCGTATATGCCCCATCGACACTACCGTCCCGAGCGAACGGGACGGACAACGTCAAATAGAGTTGATTTGTTAGCTCGTCAAACGTCAGTGTTGCCGGAATGACACCGCCGGCATTATCTATCAATTCGATTGTTTGCGAACCGAGTATGAGGTCCGCCGGTCCTACATCTTCAACGGTAAATGAAAATTGGTTTAATCCGCCGCTGATATACGAGACGGGTTGACTCAACATAAGCGGAGACGAAGCGATTATCCGAGGTGCCTCGGTATCATAGATAAACTGCCGACGTACGACATTTCCCTGCCTACCCACTTGATCTATCGGTGTAATGGTGACAGTATATCGACCGTCAGCACTCCCATCGGTGGGCAGGGATATAGGTTGCCATACCAACTGGTTTGCTTCGTTTGTGTGTGTCTGACCGGGGACGACTTCCCCTGAAGAGTTCGTTACAACGATGCTTGAACCGCCATCGCCTAAAGCGAGTCCGGCACCAGTGCCGTCCGCCAAAGTGGCGACTATCGCGAAATTACTCCCGTTGAGGAAAACGACATCGCCAATCTGTCCGCCGAATTCGATAGTACTCACACTCGGCAGGACGAAATCGAGTCGAAATGCGTATTGTACAGCACCTTGTGCAACATTGCCTGCTATGTCTTGCGGCGTGATAGACAGTGTATACAATCCTGCTTGGGTGAGTGCGACAAAGCGTGCAGTCAGTTGTGTAAGACCATTCGCTGAGACATTGATCGGAATCGGTTGTCCGTCAGGGGCGACCAAACTAACATCGGTACTGGCGAAATCAACACGGGTCGCTTCCTCAAATTGCAGCGTAATACTGCTGATAGATTCCCTGACTTCGGCGATCTGTTGCGGAAGGAGTGCCACCGGAGATTCGGTGTTTATCAAGACCGATGAGACACGCGGCACTTGAGAATCGTAAACGAAACGCTGTGCGGACTCCAATATATTTCCTGATTTGTCAACAAGTGAAACCTTGAGGAGGTACTCACCATCCGCGCTCCCATCTTGTGGGAACGGAGCATCAAGTGTGAGATATAATTGGCTATTTGTCTGGTCATAGGTGAATATCGCGCTGACAGACGCGCCTTGCGCATCAAGGAGTTCTATCGCCTGCTCATCTAACGCTAAACCTGCGGGCCCCACATCTTCAACGGTAAACTGAAATTGTGTGAGGGCACCTCCAATGTAGTTGGCGGGTTGAATCAATGACACCGGTGTCGCATCGGTGATGCGCGGCTTCTGTGTATCGTAGATGAACTGACGATAGACGACATCACCTTGCCTACCGGCTTTATCAACTGGCGTAATCGCAACGGTATATCGACCATCAGCACTGCCATCGGTCGGCAGAGATAGCGGTTTCCATGTTAACTCGTTCGTTCCATCGGTCCCTGTCTGTCCCGGAACAACCTCGCCTGAAGGGTCCGTCACAACGATACTTGAACTACCATCGCCTAAAGCGAGTCCGGCACCCGTACCGTCTACCAAAGTAGCAACTATTGTGGAATTACGACCGTTGAGGAAAACAACATCGCCCATCTGTCCGCCTAATTCGACAGTGCTCACACTCGGCAAGACGAAATCAAGTCGAAACACGTATTGCACAGCCCCTTGGGCAGTATTGCCTGCTATGTCTTGTGGTGTAACAGAGAGTGTATACAATCCAGATTGGGTGAGTGCGCCAAAGTTTGCGGTGAGTTTCCTAAGTCCATCAGATGAAATATTGATCGGGATTGATTGTCCACTGGGGCCGATCAAACTGACAACAGTCCTTGCAAAATCAACACGGGTCGTCTCTTCAAATTGAAGTGTAATACTACGGATCGATTCTGTGATTTCGGCGATCTGTTGTGGAACGAGTGCTACAGGGGATCTAGCATTTATCAAGGCTGAGGAGACACGCGGCACTTGAGAATCGTAAACAAAGTTATGCTCCAGGTTCAAAACGTTTCCAGCTCTATCAACAAGGGGCAATCTCAGCGTATATCCGCCATCGGCGCTGCCATCTTGGGCGAGCGGCGTGTCAAGCGTGAGGTATAGTTGACTGCTGATCTCATCGAAAGTCAACGTAGTCCTGACAGAAGCACCCTGTGCGTTAAGAAGCGTCGCCGTCTGTTCCTCCAGCATTAAACCGGCAGGTCCCACATCTTCAACGGTAAGCTGAAATTGTGCAAGGGCACCCCCAATATAAGTGATAGGTTGACTTAATAACACCGGTGCAGCATCGGTGACGCGCGGTTTCTGTGTATCGTAGATGAACTGACGATAGACGACATCGCCTTGCCTACCGGTTTTATCAACCGGCGTAATCGCAACGTCATATCGACCATCAGCACTCCCATCAGCCGGCAGAGATATTGGTTGCCACATCAACTGGTTGGTTCCACTGACACGCGTCTGCCCCGGCACAACTTCGCTCGAAGGACCTGTCACAACGATGCTTGAACCCCCATCGCCTAAAGCCAGGCCAGTACCCGTACCGTCTAACAAACTGGCAACTATCGTGAAATTACTATCGTTGAGGAAAACGACATCTCCAATTTGACCACCCAATTCGACAGTGCTAACGCTCGGCAAGACGAAATTGAGGCGAAACGCGTATTGCACAGCACCTTGGGCGATATTGCCTGCTATGTCTTGCGGTGTGACAGACAGTGTATACAAACCCGTCTGTGTGAGGGCAACAAAACGAGCAGTCAGTTGCGTCAGTCCGTCAACTGAGACATTGACCTGAATCGGTTGCCCGTTGGGACCGACCAAACTGACGGCAGTATTGGCGAAATCAACGCCGGTCGCTTCCTCAAAGTGAACCGTGATACTGCTAATCGATTCTTCGATTTCGGCGATCTGTTGCGGAACAAGTTCCAGCACCGATTCAGTATTTACCGAGACGGAGGAAACATGAGGCACTTGAGAATCGTAAACAAAACGCTGTTCCGATGTCACCTTATTTCCTGATTGGTCAACAAGCGAGACCTTAACGACGTATTCACCATCCGCGCTCCCGTCCTGTGCAAACGGCACGTTGAGCGTGAGATACAACTGGCTGTTTAGGTCATCATACGTGGATATGGCACCGACGGACGCACCTTGGGCATCAAAGAGCTCTATCGTCTGTTCGTCTAACGCTAAACCGGCAGGTCCTATATCTTCAACAGTAAACTGAAATTGGTTAAGGGTGCCGCCGATATAGTTGATCGGTTGAATTAATGACACCGGTGTAGAAGCGGTAATGCGTGGTTCTTGTGTATCGTAAACGAATTGACGATAAGTAACATCGCCTTGTCGACCGGCTTTATCTTTCGGTGTAACGACGACGGTATAACTTCCATCAGCACTGCCATTGGTGGGAAGCACTATGGGTGTCCATGTCAACTGGTTTGTGCCGTTAGAGGTTGTAATACCGGGTACAGGGAGACCGACGGCACTCGTTACTGCGATCGTTGAACCGCCGTCGTCCAAGTCTATTCCGGCACCACTCGAATCCGCGAAAGTAGCGACGATGTCTGAGGCATCACCGTTGACATAAACGATAACGCCGGGTTTACCACCAATTAGAACAGAACTGACGGTAGGTAAGGGTACATCAACTCGGAACCGGTAAACAAAGGGTGTAGCACTTTGGTTACCAGCCGAATCTTGCGGCACAATTGAGAGTACATATCCACCGGGCTGGGTTAATGCTTGGAAATCAAGTGTCAAGACCTTTATGCCATCATCAAAACGGTTAACAGAGATGCTTTGACCAGCCGGATTGGTGAGCGTAACACCTGTATTCGCGAAGTCAATACTGCTACCGGAACTGTCGAACGGATTCTCAAAAGTTACGATGATTTGCGAAAGGCCTTCGGCAACAGTTGTAGTACTATCCGTGGTTAATTCTGGTCGAGAGGCGGTCGCGACCTGAACGCTTTCGATTCCAGGAAACTGGGTATCTAAAATGCGTGAAAATTCTCGTGTAAAGGACTGTCCGACAAAATCTCGGAAGGTTGCGGTTATAGTGTATTCGCCATCCGCGCTTCCGTCGCGCGGAAAAATCGATTTTATGTTCCAAATTAAAAGATTATTTACCGCATCATGTTCAAGTTCAGTCTGTGTAATCAGATTCCCTTGAGGATCTCTCACAGTCAACGTTGAAGCATCAAAATCAATACCGGCACCGATGTATCCCCTGAGTTCGGCAACAACGGTTGTCAAATTATTGACAATCGTCGTTTCAGGCATCGTTAATCGGATTTCAGGTCGGGTTTGACTAACGAGATAGAACTTCCGACGGACGGTAGCTCCAAGATTGCCAGCCAAATCCGTTGGGGTAATTTCAATTATGTAGGTACCATCATCTGAACCGTCTAAGGAAATAGGTTGTGCAAGCGTCAGCGTAGCTGTATTTGTGCCATCGCGCGTAACATCGACAGGCACATCAACTTGATTTCCATCTACATCGCGAGCCAACCGGAAGGTACTCTGAATGAAATCAATACCGCTGGTTTTGTCATCAAGTACCACCTCAACTTGTGATAGATTAGAGACGGTTTCATTGGTTGTTGGCGTAGTAGAAACGAGTGCTGGCAGCTGCGTATCATAGATAAGATCGTAATTATAAACCTTCGTATTACCAAGCGTATCGGTAGCTTGCACGTTAAGTGCATAACGTCCATCTTGGCTTCCATCTCGACTTGTCAGGGGTGTTTGCAAAATATAAGTTAACTGGTTACGTTCCTTCTCCAGAAACTCACGACCGGAAAGTAGGTTGAGCTGTCCATCGGCACCTGTTGTAGCCAATGAAATACGGGTAGACTCTTGCAAATTGACCCCAACACCGCCAGCATCATCAAACGTAGCGATAATTTGGGCAAGCGGTTGTGCGTGGTAAATAGTATTTTGATGTAGTGTAAAAGGGGATGCCTCGTCAAAACTTAATGTGACAAGTGGGGCACGGTTATCATAAATAAAAGGTATTGGCAAAGCTTCGGTTTGGTTCCCGGCTTTATCGGCTGCGATAACCTCAATCGTATATACACCATCCATGAGCCCATCGTTCGCCAAGAGCGGCGATAGGAAAACCCATCGAATGGTATCAGCATTTGGCTGTGTTTGCCTTCCTAATATAACGCCATCGGGGCCGATAAGCCGAATTCTGGAGTCGGAGGGGCTGAGCCCGTCTTGAAGATTATCGCTGAGCGTCGCCTCAACAAAATCTACCGCGCTGTTGACCCCAGCTCCAGGTATCAAATTACCGTTTGAGGTAGCAACTGCTGTCAAATTAGGGGCAACGTTATCAAAGGTGAAATCTAAGGTTCTTTGAGCGACATTTCCGGCTCTATCAGCGATAGCAATTGAGACGGTATATTTTCCATTTTCGGATGCCGTGTCCAAGCGATTGCCAAAGACAAAGGTTAAGGATGTTTGGTCGTAACTGAGATCGCCTGTTATAGCAGCTCGTTGTTGTGTCTGCGCTGTAATACTCGTTTCAGGGGCAGTAAGATCAATGGGGGCACCGCCTGCAGCATCTGCTGTCGCCTGAATTAATTGGATAGGGGCATTAATAAAAACGCCATCAACGAGCGTTAGATTCTCATTAGCAACAACGCGGGATATTATAGGGACTTGTGTATCAATGGTAATAGGATTCGCTTCAACTGAGTAGGTATTACCCGCTGCCTCGACTTGAAACTTTAGGATATACTGCCCATCTGGAAAGACCTCGAAATTCTGGTCGCCTCCATCCCATTGGAAGGTATGTCCGCCTTGGCTTTTCTGAAGTGGTACAGGTTGTCCAAATGGTAGCGTGGTCTCACCCGTTTTCAGGAAAAATTGTAACTCACTTTCATCAACAACTTCGCTTATACTATAATAGACAGTGACAGTATCAAGAACACCATCTTGGTTGGGCGAAAATTCAGTGCGCTCGGCAGTCAGCGTCACAACAGGAACTGCCCAAACATTGGTAGACACCATTAAGACTGTCAGACAAACGAAAATCTGACCTATGATAGCAAACTTCAACTTGCTAGCTTCACTGAAAGCGAGAAAACTTACCAAACCAGAGTGGATCGGCGATTTGACGGATGGACCGTTTCTTTGCTTGTGTCGATTTCGACTTTTGTGTATCGGTTTGTAAGCACCACCGTACATATTTTTAATTTTTGGCACTCGTTTCTCCCTGCTTGTCGCGAGTCCGAAAGTTCATTAGATTTCGGGGTTTCGCGTTGGTTCACATATTTTCCGGGCAGGTTCGGTCCCTTACGCCGGTATCGGCACCTCCACATTTCAATACAGTAAGCGGCATCTAACATACGTGTCTTTTGCACATAGAAGACGCTATTGCGTACGCCTCTGTCATCAAACGGAGTGTGTCGAGAACTTTTTTAGTATTTATTAACTGCTTCTGTTCCTTATAATAAATGTTCTGGGGGATAGATATAGAGAAACCCCTTTATGTTGATTAGACGCAAAAAACCTAATTAGGTTGATTAAAATTACAGAAAACCGCAAGGAATGTAATATGACTATAAGGCGCGGTTGTTTGAAGTTTAAATAGATAATACGGCAATTAACGGGCGATTCATCGCCCTACTACGAACAGATTTGCTTGTGAGTTTTTTATCGCACATTCGGAAATTATCGTATTAAATTTAGAACCTTCATTAAACCGCGCCTGCGGGTTACAACATAAAGGCTTAACCGATCTCGCCATCGGCAACCATCGTCAACAATGCCGAATCATCGACGGTGAGCGGTAACGTAATTTTTGCCCGGCATCGGCTTGATTCATAAGTCGCGAAAATGAGTTCTGCGCCCTGAATTGCTTTGCGCCCACTGAGTTCCGGCTCACGACCTGTTTTAACACTGTCAACCAGATCAAGCACAGAGAGTACCGTATCATCGCCTTTCGGGATGTCGCTTAAATCCGGAGTTTCCCAGTCATCAGCCCCTGCACGTAGCAAGCGGACCGGTGCGCCGCCACCGACATCAATAATTCCCTGCGTACCGATGAGTCGGTTTGCGAACCCATTTAAAGAGACGCCACCGGTGGTTAACAACCCCTCTACACCGTTCTTCCAGCGGAACCACGATAGACCACTTGTCTCAACTTGCGTTCCGAAGACGAGTCTCTCTTCTGCTACATCTATTTGACCGATTACCCAGTCAACAGGTTCGTCATTATTATAAAATAGGAACATATCGAACCAGTGCGTTCCCCAGTCGAGTAAATTGGAACATGAACCTTCCAGTCGTCGGAGTTCGCCAATCGCGCCTTCGTTTGCTAACTGTTTCGCCTTGATGAACTGTGCGCCGAAACGGCGTTGATGGCAAAATGTTATGACGACATCGTTATCAACACATGCCTGATAGAGTGCTTTGGCATCACCCCACGTCGGTGCCATTGGCTTCTCCGAATGGATAGCTTTAATGCCACTATTCGCAGCAGCGACGACCATATCCCTGTGGAGTGCGATCCACGTGCAGACGCTGACAAAATCGAGCGATTCTTTTTCCAACATCTCTTCATAACTTTCGTAGGTGTTGGGGACCTCAAACTGCTCTGCGAAAGCGTCCCGTGCGTTTTCGACCGGATCGGAGCACGCCACGATTTCAACATCTGGAGATGCCTTATACCCGCGTGCATGCGCGCGTCCACGTCCACCACAACCGATGATACCTGCTTTAAAAGCTGCCATATTAAATTTTCCTTTCGGTACGATTTGTTGCTCGTACCTATAAATAATCAACACTTCTCAGTGAAAAATAGAGTCTGCATGCTAAAATCTTGTAAGTAGCGACCTGGGTTACTTTAGTTCTTTAACCCCCTAAATCCCCCTTATCAGGGGGACTTCAATAACAGATGTGTTAACCCCCTAAATCCCCCTTATCAGGGGGACTTCAATAACAGATGTGTTAACCCCCTAAATCCCCCTTATCAGGGGGACTTCAATAAGACCTGTTTAAGTTAATTGATTGATCAGCGTCTCATCTAAATGGATACCGTCGGCGAGATGTGCCTCCCGTTGACGATAAGCGCGTTCACCCGGGACCAGAATCTCTGTACCCTCGGATTCTTTTGGGTTCTCCTTGACGCGTGCGA
>JAJEET010000094.1 GCA_022820835.1 Candidatus Poribacteria bacterium | reverse complement strand
CAAGACACTTATCGGAGGCTCGCCCTGAGTTATGATAAACTCAAAGAAACGCGTTTAGGGTTTCGGTATCTCGCATATTCTATGATTAACTTTCGTATAACTTTCAACCATTCTTAGCGCGTACTCGCTATGAGTTCACTCATAATAGATGCCGTAAATACCGCAAGTGATAATCGAAAGAAGAAGCCAGAGCCAAAAAGAATACTCATCCCTCTTTAGCCAGGCATTGAGTGTCACCATCTGTTTGTATTGCCAATAAAGTCCATAGATACCACAGGTAAGCAGGGACACCAAAATTCCGATTACGATATTCCGTCTGCCTTCGTACTCTGGATACGGGTACTGATTCAGCATAAACTCCCCTTCTGTAAAGAATATACAAAACTTGTAACGAATTACTTTCTCTTGAATGGGACTGTTTTATGGTAAACCTTAGAATTAATTAGACATTTTCTGCGAATACAAACCCCCCTACCCCCCTTATCAGGGGGGAATTGGGTCATTTGTAGATGTCAATATATTTTTATAATTTACCATAGTTGTTTGCTGCGAGAAAAATAGATGAAGCCGATTGTTCTACAGGACGATATAATAGATACTATTCACGTGGGAGCGAAATTGTATCGGGCACGACAATCTCGCCGGCAATGATTTTTACCTTTAGCGATTCAACAGTCGCTATGAGGTCCTCCGAAAGCAGCGGTTGGTTGTGTTCATCAACGGCATAGCTGACACCCCCGTCTGCGAGCCCAAAGTATCGGACACCTGCCATAAAATTGCCTTCAACGGTTTCTTGGATAATGCGCTGCACAGAAGTTGGAATCTCTTTTGTCATACTTGTCAAGACGAGTCCTGGTGCGAGGTGGTTACCGTTGGCGTCAACCCAAATGATGAACTGTTGTTGTGCCTGTGCTGCTTCGAGTACCCCTTGACCGGACCCACCGGCAGCGACGTAAATCACATCAATGCCATTCTCATATTGTGAGAGTGCCAATTCCTTCGCCTTGTCTGGCAGACCGAAACCTGTTGCATCTTCGCTAATGTATTCTATAGTGATGTCCGCTTCTGGATTGACTGCGTGAATCCCAGCAATATAGCCTGCTTCAAATTCGTGTAACAGCGGGACATCCGCACCTCCGATATAGCCGATCTTATTGCTTTCCGATTTTAAACCTGCAATCGCACCGACCAGAAAAGAGCCTTCGTTGGATTTATAGTTCACGGAAGCCACATTTGGAATATCGAGTACAACGTCAAAAATCGCAAACTTGACATCAGGAAATTCGGGTGCCACGCGGGCAAGCACATCTCCCATCTGATAACCGGCTGTCAAAACAATATCTGAATTTTGTGCTGCCTCTTTTAAGAGCATCTCCGTCGCTACGGGATCGTTTTCGATACCATTGACTTCAGTGAGTGCAATTCCGAGTTCTTCCTCTGCAGCCTGGACACCGATATGGAAGGCGGTACAGTAAGCCGCAGTGCCAACGCAATCGCTCGGATATATCATGGTTACGCGGAGCGGTGGACTTGAGGGTTCGGGACGGGTTACGTCCTGAACCCTTCCACAACCATAGATTAGAAGTAAACCCAGTATTAAGAAAACGTATTTGTTTGAAATGTCAAAACCTTTCATAATTTCTCCGTAAAAAATATTATGATGAATATGAAGTTTGAAAACTATTCGTTAATGAATCATTGGAGTCTTCACCCAGACTATACGCCTATGGCATATCCATCGCGCCGCGGGTCAGCACCGCCCATGAAACTCCCTTCTTCGGGATCGAAAGCGATACCGTGACCGCCGCCGACGGTTGCTGTCCAGTCGGGTAACGCCTCCACCTCATGCCCGCGTGCTTCTAAAGCTGCACGTACCGCAACAGGAATACGGCCTTCCATACTGACATGTTTGCCCGGATTTACCAATCGGATACGGGGTGCCTCAATCGCCGCTTGGACGTTCATACCGTGTTCAATCAGATTCAAAACCATTTGCAGTGTCGTCTGGAGGATACCGTGGCTGCCGGGGGTACCGATTGCGGCAAACGGGTTGCCATCTTTCCAGACCTGACACGGCGACATACACATCTCTATCCGTTTATTGGGTCCGACGGCGTTCGGACTCTCAGGGATTCTATCAAACCAGTTCATGAAGTTGTTGAGGAACATCCCCGTTGACCCGAGGATTACACCTGAACCGAAGGGTTGTCCGAGACTTTGCGTCACAGCGACGATATTGCCCTCTGCATCAGCGGTGTCAAAGTGGGTGGTACATTCGGTTGTCCAATCGTTAGCGACAATCTCATTCGGGAGTTTGTCCTTTGACCAGCGTTCACCGCCACTGACGGCTGCCTGCTCGCCGATGCGTTCGCGCTGTGCCCGTGCATAGTCTTTAGACAACAGCCGTTCAATCGGTGGGTTCGGACGTGGCGCGTGTTCGGCTCTGTCGGCACTCGCTAATTTAATCGCTTCAATCAGTAAATGCAAGTATTCGGGGGTATTGTGTCCGAGTTCACCGAGGGCATCGTTCGCCAAGATATTCAACGTCTCCAGATACTGAAAACCTGAACACGGTGGCGGCGGACAGTAGACTTCGTAATCCTTGTAGGTCGTGGAGACGGGTTCCTGCCAGAAAACTTCAAAATCAGCCAAATCTTTTTCGGTGATTAAGCCGCCGTTCTCTTCGGAGAAACGGGCAATCTCTTTGGCGATGTCGCCGCGGTAGAACGCCTCTGCGCCGCCTTCTGCAACCGTGCGGAAGGTCTGTGCGAGGTCCTTTTGGACCAACACTTCACCCGGGTGTGGCGTTCTGCCGCGTGAAGCGATAACCTCTACGGCTCTGTCTGAGAAATAGGGGCGTGCACCTGCGATGAATTCTGCATTTTTAACTGTGACGGCATATCCGTTTTCGGCGGATTCGATTGCCGGTGCAAAGATGTCGGCGAGCTCCATACTCCCATAGCGTTCCAAGAGTGCCAACCATCCGCCGCATCCGCCCGGCACCATCCCTGCACGCATCCCGATCTGCTGGCTTTCAAGCGTTGGGAAGGCATCGAGCGTCGCAGCGTACGGCGCGGTGCCGACATAGTCTATCACGCGATGGATCTTGTCTTTCGCGCTGTAAATTAGCATGTATCCGTTGCCAGCGATACCGGACATATAGGGTTCAACGACGTTGAGCGTTGAAGCGACTGCGACCGCTGCATCAAAAGCGTTGCCGCCAGCGAGCAACATCCGTGCGCCCGCAAGGCTTGCGAGTGGATGCGCGCTTGTCACCATGCCGCGTGTACCCGTTACGGTGGAGCGGTGTACTGTCCCATGAGATGGAAATGCCATGTGAGTCTCCTCGTTCTTTTTTATAGTAGGTTTAGCACTGGCGAGGTTAGAAACCTCGCCTACCTATTTGGGTTATAAGCCGCTGAAACCGATGCCACCGCAATTGCCACATCAACTTTCTCTGAACAATCCGATGCACAAAAAGCCGTTTACCATCCAACTCAAGCACCGGAATCAGATGTTTATATTTCGTGAACAATCCCATATTTTTTGTGATGTTAATTTCATCTATGGCGATAAACGGTGCCTCTGTTTTTATGCGTTCAAGTACTTCTTTTGCCTCATCACAGAGCGGACAATCCGGTTTCGTGTAGAATTGGAGTTGCAGAAGTTCCATACTTTAGAATCGTCCTGTAGGTGTTTTTGCTGGGGTGTTTCCTCTAGGTTGAACGGATACTCCAAAAACGCTGGAAAGTGACACAATAATCAGCCTACCCGATAGATTGCACGTCAAACAGAAAACCGAGAGAAACCCAACACGCTGTCTGTTTCCTTGTGCCTGAGTTTTCTGAAGTTGGGTTTCACTGCGTTTTTGTATGTATAGTACGACAGGTCGTATCTGTGGATATTGGCACCCCGAGCTATACTTTCTTAACACCGTTCAACCCAACCTACGGTACTGCTGATGGCTGACTGCTAATTACTGACAGCCACTAATAGATTTTAGCACAAATTGCCGAAAGTTGCACTTACTTTTTTTATCAGTTAAGACCGATTCTATGATAACGTGAGTTTGATAAGAGAGATGGATTCTTGTAGGTTGGGTTGAGCGGTAAAACCATAGGTGCATTTTCGCTATACACAGCCTTCTGTTCTTGAATCAGCCGTTGAGGTAGATAAGTTTAGCGAAACCCAACGTCTGAGACGGTGTGGGTTTCATGATGCGTTGGG
>JAJEET010000071.1 GCA_022820835.1 Candidatus Poribacteria bacterium | reverse complement strand
CAAGACACTTATCGGAGGCTCGCCCTGAGTTATGATAAACTCAAAGAAACGCGTTTAGGGTTTCGGTATCTCGCATATTCTATGATTAACTTTCGTATAACTTTCAACCATTCTTAGCGCGTACTCGCTATGAGTTCACTCCTAAACGACGTTTCAAGAAGGTAAAAATCCCATCATAAAAAGGAGCTGACAGGAATCCCTTTAAGAATCTCAGTCTGAGTTTGCTGAAGATGTCGGAGAAATTTTTTCAACGCTGGCATATCGGGGAACGTCCCTATAAAGCGGGTATCCATGTCTAACTCTACTGCTGTCATGATAGCATCCAGGGTAATTGTATCTAAAGAACGAGACGGGAGATACCCCTTTGTGTCGCCTTCGACCTCATAGATTAACCCTGCTGCCTTGAATTTTTCAAAAATTTTGTTGACTAACAATTGAGGAACCCCAGTAATTCCAGCGGTGTCCGCTGCGGAGCACGCCCCTTTACCTTGATGGAAATGTACTGCGATAGTGAAAAACAACGTAATGACTCCTAATGGATTGATGTAATCTTTGTTTTCATCAAGTAATTTTCCGTGCGACCCTTTGGGTCTGTTAGAATATTGAACCGAATTCGTTACTTCAGCCCCTAACAGGATCACAACCCAGGTAGCGTAGATCCATATCGCCAAAATGATTAACATTGCTAGTGTACCATAGACCTCACTATAGTTCCGCCATACAGATGCAAAGTAATGGCCAAACCCGATTCGAGCAACCTGAAACAGCGTTCCTGCTACGCATGTTCCAATAAGTGCTGCACTCCATCTCACAGAGGTATTGGGAAACGCTATGTACATCAATAAAAACAAACAGTAGACCAAAATCCATGGAAAAATATAGGCATATACCCAAAAAGAAACAGTAGAAAAGGCGATCCAGATTAAAAGCGGTCCTATCAATAAAAACACATAAAAGATTGAATACTTCTGAAACGCTTGCATCAGCGGCAAACGTCTCCGGCTCCCCCAAATGTCATTGAAATGCTCTTCGACACTCATAAATAGGATTAATGAGACTACGAGGAATAAGAGAAAACCGCCAACGCCGAGTCCCGTCAGGTTTCTATTGGTAAATTCAGATATCCCGGATACAATCTCACCTGCCCCGTAGTTTGGGAGAAAGTTATCCAGGGCAGCAATCAGCGCAGACTTTTCATTTTCCACAATTCCGAAGGTTTTTAGTAGGAACAATGCAACCGCCGACAATGGAACAAGACATAGAATTGTGTTGAATGCCAAGGAAGCGGCTTGCTGCATGCCTCTGTGTTGATTGAATTGATGGAACACATTCGTAGTGATACGTAAAATAAAAGTGAAAAGTGTTGGCATGTTGTGCTTCCTGAACGATTTACTGCCTTCTCTATGTTAATCTAAGTCTCAGCCCGGAACGTTAAAGTATTATCTAAAAATTTATTCTTCAGGACGGACGCAATTTTGACTGTAGCTTGTTCTGTTCGCTGAGATTTCTCGGAAAACACAGCGTTCTGGTGTCACAAACTGGGAAGTTTGTGGTACAAAAGAGCATCATGCGTAAGTCTTATTCTTATATGGTTTTAGCGGCGAAGCGACATGAGCATCACCGCTAAACCAATATCCCAAGGAGGGGGATTTATCTTTGTATTCATTCGTCATTTGAGAAATTCAACGAGAGTTTGCAACTTTTCTACAAGATACACTTGAGCAAGAACCGTGCCAATCTCCTAAATTCTTTGCGTCATCGTTGGTTGTTTTGCATTTTACATACCGTATTACCTTGTAACGTCAGGGTTTCTAATTGCAAACCGATGCTAAATCCGATGGATTTCCTATTTCTTGATTTCTGGAAAATCTCAAAATATTTTATGTTTCTTGCAAAATTTTTTATTTTTTTAACGGCTGGTATATTTAAAAAATGAATTTTTGAATTGACTTAAAGGGAGGATAAAAGGTCCGCGAATTTTTTGATTTTTTAATTATCTTTCTTCAGTATTTTCCCCGGCTGAGGCACAATACTTGTGCAAGGTAGGCACAGATATTCGGAGCCCTTTTGCAATATCTTGTTTTGAACGGTGAGGGCTTTCTGATCGGTATCTCATAAGGGTAATATGAGAGGTTATCTCGGATATTGTTCCGGTCTGGACTAATTCCCAGAGTCTGTTTCTCTCTTCTTCAGCTATTATGTGCGAATTTCCATTAAATTCTTTTGAATTTGCTGCTTCAATACGGATTGCGTCTGATAATTCTGCCGAGTTCGTCTCCGAGTTTTCATTTAAGATTTCTACTGCTATTTTCACATCCTCTTTTTTCAATTCTTCACCGTCGGTCAAGATAATTGCGGTCTCTATTGCATTTCTGAGTTCGCGAGCGTTACCGTACCAATCGACATTTTGAAGATAGTTAATTGCCTCTGGAGTTATATTGGTAATGGATTTGTTATGCTCTTTGCTTAATTGCAAGGCGAAATTGAAAGCTAAGGGTCCTATATCTGAACGTCGATTGCGGAGCGGTGGGATTTGAATGCGAAAGAGGTTCAACCGATAGTAGAGATCTTCCCTAAATTTTTTTTCATTGACTGCAGTTTTGAGGTTAACGTTTGTCGCAGCTATGACGCGGACATCCGCTTTGATTGTTTTTTCGCCCCCAACCCGAAAGAATTCTTGTCTCTCCAGGACACGGAGAAAATTCGCCTGGACTTCAAGCGGCATTTCACTGATTTCATCTAAGAACAACGTGCCGCGATCCGCTTGTTCAAATATACCGCGATGCTGCCTAATCGCAGTGGTAAAGGCACCTTTTTCATGTCCGAAGAGTTCGCTTTGGATGAGTTCCGTAGGAATTGCGCCACAGTTCATTATTTTTAGGGCAGCATTTCTACGGGGGCTGCTCTCATGAACCGCTTGTGCGACGATTTCTTTCCCGACCCCGGTTTCACCTGTGATGAGGACAGTCGCTTTTGTAGGAGCAACGCGCTTAACATAGCGGAAAACTGCTTGCATCTGAGCGGATTCGGAGATGATGTCACGAGTAACGCTCGGCACCTGAATTGTGGGTTTCTTAGTCATTTTCTTTTTCGTTCCCTTCTTGATGTGTAATCGCTTCAATAAGCATTATACCATTTCTATAAATTATTGTCTCATTAGGCGGTTATTATGATAGTTATTTTCAGGACACAAACTAAAAGTTTGTGGTACAAAAAAGAGATATTTTCAATTAGAAATGGTATTACTAACTGTAGAAGTCACTTGTTTGACAGGATAACGGATGATGTTACAACGTTTCGCGGTACGCTATAAGTGCCTGTGAAAAATCGCCTCTTTTCCCTAAAAGCAGTGCCTTCTCACGACAGCGTTTACGGTCTTCTGAACTGTCGTTGCAGCTGGGTTTTAATTCTTGAATCTTCTCATCTAAATCCGCGTACATCTCGCTCATTTTCAAACTCAGCTGCCCCTGTTCAATACAGTCTTGTAGTCTTTCTCGAAGCCATAGGGTTGGCAAAACACTACGAAGCGTACCTGCGTAAGATTCACGATCCCCTTGAATGGCTGAGTAGAATTCTTGAAGTTGACCAGAAGCCCCCTGCACATTCGTTGATAGCTCCTCATCTGCTCCACCCATCCTGAAAGTGTTCTCACTTGAGAAACGTTTCCAAGTCTGTAGATCACTCCAGACATAAGACGCTTCCCCTGTAATCTCAACTTTGTGATAGGTATCATTTCCCCATTGTCGATTGGAGGTTTGACAAAACGTACAAATGGCCCCTTGCGGGAACCTTATGGCACAGGTCACATTCGGTGCCCCGTTTCTGGAAGCCATTGTTATTATTTCCTCAGGTAGTATTGCATATTCTGCAAAAAGCCGTCGGGCAATCTCAAAGGCGATTTGGAAATGGGCATCCCCGGATTTCAATAAGTCGTTTAAATAGGGAACACGTCCGATGCCTAATAAGAATCGCATATCTCGGATTTCACCGAACGTTGGTGTACTGATAATACGTAAGATCTCCTGAACACATCTGCCAAATATGAACCGTGTACCTGTCATAACGAGTCTTTTGTATTTTTCAGCAACTGCAGCGAGATGGATTCCGTCTGCCAGAGAATTCAGCGGCGATGGAGACAAGACGTTGATCCCAGCCGCAAGTGCTGATTCGATGAGTTGAACGCGCGGAACACTTGCTGTTTCCCCTGAGACGATGATCACACCGTCTAATTTCGGGGTTGCGGTGTTGAACATCTCTTCAGGATTCGCAAAGAAATCACATTCAAAAAACGACGCGAATGCCTCAACGCGGGTACGGTTTTCAGGCACAACACTGGAATCTGCAACACAGCTCACACGCAATTGAACAGGGTACAAACCTCGAAAAAGCCATGGCTGCAGTTGTTCTCCAGAGTAAACAACACCTATTCTCATGAGACTCCTTTGTAATCGTAATGTTCTTTCAGATCCTCTACTTCCGCAAGGCGTGCGTTTGCTGTTGCTGTCTCTGTTTGAACCCATTGGTCAACGGCATCATTTATTTCGCTAATAGTTGTTTGATACAACGGGGCAATTTCGGATTCCGGCTTCGAGAGCCGTTTCGCTATCTCTTGGATAGGTGTTTTTAAAACAGTAAAACACCCTACCTGAAGTTCAAACAAACCTCTCAGACGCAAGGTAAGTGCCAGCATCCCCCACCATCTACAGTCTATTTCGTCAATCAACTGCATACCCCCAATCAAAGGACGCGAGAGGGGGTTGTCGGCTTCAGGTAGACACAAAATATCAAGGGCAACAGCTATCGTTAAATTTTCAAGCCCTTCCCAACGTGCGTTACCTTTCCAGACATCGGCTACAGAGAAATTATAAGTCTGTGTGATAGCACGACAAAACACTTCGTGTCGCACCAAATTCGCAGCGTTTCTGTCAACTAAGAGGTCCAGCGCAATTGCATGAACATTCTGCCCATAAGGAACATCATTATTTATCCGGGCAGTATTTATCACAGCCAAGTTAGGCCCCGCCTTAGGGGTGCGTAACTTAGCTGAATAAACGGCTGAATCGTAGTATTTTATGAACTCTTCTCTTGTAATATTTACCACATCCTTTGCAATTGATTGTTAAAATTATATCAGATTTTCCAAATATAATAAAGCCATTAAATTATACACAAATGCCTCTGCAACTTGCTAAAAAAACGTATCTGTGGTATTGTAACGCATCAGACTCACATGCTTACCAGAAAAGGAGAAATCATGGCGGTTCAGATTGCAATTATCGGGTGCGGCGGGATGGCAAATGGGCATCTCAACGCCTATCTTACAATCCATCAAACGGAGCCTGGGAAAGTGGAACTCGTCGCGATGTGCGATGAGGTCAAAGAACGGGCAGATCAATTCGCGGAGCGCGTTAAAGCGGTTACCGGCAAAAAACCGGCGGTGTTTGAGGATACCGATACAATGCTCGCACAGGCGGATTTGGACGGGGCGGATATTTGTACGTCGCATGCGCACCACCATATCAATGCGATTAAGTGTCTCAATAATGGTGTCAACGTCATGATAGAGAAACCGATGGGGGTTACTGTCAAGGCGAGTCATGCGATTATTAACGCCGCGAAAGCGAAGAATAAAATCGCTGCAACGGCTGAGAATATCCGAAGGATGCCGAGCCGACGCACAGCAGAATGGCTGATGAACGAGAAACAGATGCTCGGTAACTTACGAATGTTTTCGGCACAGCACGCCAGCTACCGCGCACCGAACCCGGACAGTAATTGGCACTGGCGACTGGACCTCACACTCGGCGGCGGTGGGATGGTCATGGATTCCGGCGCGCACTATTGTGATACACTACGCTATCTCTTCGGCGATCCGAGTACAGTGTATGCACGTGTCGGTCAATTTGAAGATTTACGAGTTACCAAAGATGGTGAGATCGTGAAGAACGAGCAAGAGGACACTTGGGTGGCGACAATCAACTTCAAAAGTGGAGTCATCGGACTTTGGACGTGTACATGGGCAGCGGTCGGGCACGATTTCCATCACGTTGTTTACTACGGTAGTGAAGGCTGTTTGCTTGATAACGGCGATATATTCCACGGGCCATTTGATGGCGCAGAAGTTATCCTTAAAGACGGCACTCGCCATAGTATGAAAGACCTCATGGACGCTTACATGGCAAGCCTTTCGGAGGAAGAAAAGGCACGACTCTTCCCGCACGATTTCACTGACGGCGTTGTCCTGGAGTGTTATGATTTCGTGGATGCGATAGCGAACGACCGTCCACCGGATCTCGATGCTGAGGTAGGACTCCGCGCAAAATCAATCTGCGAAGCGATTTACGAATCCAACGCATGCGGACAGGCAGTAGACTATGAGGAGGTCGTGGCAGGAAACATTGAAGTCTATCAGAAACCGATCAATGAGAGATGGGGTCTGTAATTGTCTAAACAGGAACACACGCCAACAAAGTCCGCGATAGATGGTCAGCGTGAGAGCAACTATCCACAAAAACCTATCGGGTATATAGACCTGATTTGGCAGAATTCTAACTTTCGTTGGCTCTGGTGTGGGCAGGTTGTCAGCCTTCTTGGAGACTGGTTTAACCTCATCGCTTCTACGATATTGATTGCGGATTTAACCGGCTCTGGACTCGCTGTCGGTGTTTTGTTTACGATTCGGATGTTCGCGCCGTTTTTCGTTGCGCCGCTCGCTGGGATATGTGCCGATCGTTACAACCGAAAATACCTTTTAATCATCACTGACTTCGTGCGCGTCTTCATCGTTTTTGGGTTTCTTTTTATCCGAGACGAAAGTGATATCTGGTTGCTCTATACGCTCACGACACTTCTATTCGCGGTAAGCGGTTTTTTTACTCCTGCCCGAAGTGCGATTCTACCAGACGTTACCTCTCCACACGAGCTTGGTACGGCGAATGCGCTCGGTGCTGCTACATGGTCAGTCATGCTTGCCCTCGGTGCCGCAATGGGTGGGTTAATGACGGGTCTCTTTGGCAGCCAGACGGCTTTCTTTGTTGACGGACTCACCTTCGCGCTTTCAGCCGTATTTCTGTTTGGGATCAGACTGCCCGGTTCTGCATCTGAAGCATCTGAAACGACTGCACGCCCAAAACCTTCAGTGTTCCGCTATATGCGTCGACACCCCGACATCTTCTTTATCGCGATGCATAAAGCAGCGATAGCACTTCTACTCTCATCTGGGTTTCAGGTTGTACAAGTGGAGATTGCGAAAAACCACTTTGTTATCGGTGAGGGTGGTGCGATTAGTTTGGGGTTGATGTATTGTGTAAACGGTGTTGGTAGCGGGATTGGACCTATTTTGGCGCGACATTGGACTGGGGACCGCGATAAGCCGCTCCGTGTTAGCATTAGCATCGGTTATTTGATTGGTGCACTCGGACTTGTGGTTACTGCTCCGCTATTTGGTTTGGTTGAAGTGCTTATCGGAGGATTCATCCGCAGCATCGGTGGCGGAATTGCGTGGGTATTTTCGACCCAACTCCTCCTACAACGCGCCCCGAACGAGATTCGAGGCCGCATCTTTGGCACGGAATTTGCTTTCTTCACACTCATGGGAGGTATCGGCACGGCGATTGTCGGCGCACTGTTAGATCAGTTTCATGTGGGTGTGATTCTGTGGGGTATGACCGTACTACCGCTTTTCCCCGCGGTACTATGGCGGCTCTGGCAGATACGTTACAATCGGTTGAAAGAAAAATAAGTGCTGTGCGTGTAGCATAAACTTTTATGGTAGATTTTAGAATTACTTTTCCATTTTCTGCAAGTGCAACCCCCCTAACCCCCCTTATCAGGGGGGAATTGGGGCACTTGTAGATGTCAATATATTTTTATAATTTACCATAGTTTGTGCGATTGTAGACCTTTCAGAACATTGGGTATGCTATATTCACTTTCAGTAATGGTATCAGCTACCTGTCCATCCTCGGTAGGAGCGATCTCTGAATCGCGATGCCAAGTTTCCAAAATTTGGTCCCCACCCCCTACCAGATGATGCCTAAAAAATCCAGTTTTTTATTTTTTTAAATTATGCAAGTTTTCTACCCCAAAATTTCGTCTTTAATGATGATAGGGTACGAACCGTATCGCGTCGCGTAATTTTAAGGGACGTTGCATTTGATTAAGCCTTTTGGCAAATGCAGACACGAACCCATCTGTTCATTATCATAAAAAGGAAGCTCGCATGGAAATAGAAGATGATGCTCAATTGATTCAACGCATTTTATCTGGCGATGACTCGGCATTCAATAGGTTAGTTCAAAAGTACCAAAAGAGTGTTCACGCGCTCGTGTGGCGAAAGATCGGCGATTTTCATTATGCTGAAGAGATTACCCAAGATACCTTCTTAAAAGCATACAAAAATCTTTCTACCCTCTCGAACCGTGACCAATTTGCTGGCTGGCTCTATGTTATTGCCAATCGGCTCTGCATTGATTGGCAGCGGAGGCAAAAATTTGTGCCACAATCTCTGCAGGAGGTATCTATGAAAGAAATAGAAGAATCCGCATACAGGCGTTATGTATCAGAAAAACAAGAGACAGCCTCCAGAGAACGTCGTTATGAAATCGTCGAGAAAATCTTGAAAAGGCTTCCAGAGAGCGAACGCACGGTTGTCACACTTCACTATCTCGGCGAAATGACAGCAAAGGAAATTGGTAAGTTCTTGGGGGTTTCTGTAGGGACGATTGATAGTCGTCTTCATCGGGCACGAAAACGTTTGAAAAACAATGAAGAACGCTTGGTTCGAGAAGTCATTGACGTACCTGCCGTTTGGGGACTTGACGCAAACCCCGCTGTACGAAATCAAGCTCGACAAGTTAGCGCGACCGATACGAGGAATAAGAAGAACAGTATCGGTTCACAGGTATCTGAGAAGGTCTCAATATCCGATGCGCTGCCCTCTTCAGAGGATGCTGTAGCATGGATGCCAGACGCAAACTTGCGTGCCGTAGTTCACGAAACACTTGAGATCCCGGATGGTGTCCCACTAACGCAATCGGACGTGAAACGATTGACAGAATTGAATGCCGAAGAGCGTGAGATAACAAGTCTTATAGGGTTGGAATATGCAACGAACTTGACATTCGCGCTGCTTGGCGGCAATCCTATCTCAGACGTTTCACCTTTAGCCGATCTCGTCCAATTGAGGATTCTGAATATGGCGGGGTGTCAGCTTTCGGATATTCGTCCGTTGGCAAATTTGACGTGCTTGGAGAGTCTTCACCTTCACAGCAATCAAATCGAAGATATTACGCCGCTCGGAAATTTGACACGGCTCACGGATTTGTGGCTAGGGACTAATCAGATTGCAGATGCTCGGCCCCTTCAAAAGCTAACACTGCTGGAAGAATTACGGATTCACAGAAATCTGATTGTGGATTATAGTCCACTTCGGACGCTTTTCCTTGTCAACTTTCAATATGATGAAGGCTACGAATCGCCGGGACTTCCCATTCAAGCGCGAATCGAAAACCGGAGTTTCCCTTCTATTTTCAATGCATGGGGGCACATATCAAACCTGTCTGAGTTATCTTATGAAGCCCAATTAGCACATCCCGATCTATCTTGGAGTCCTGAATTTGGCTTACGTTTCCAAAGAACGGCGCGCGGATTTCAGTTATCTGGCAGCTTGGTGGAGACCCAAAAACGGCGTGAAACCTTGATGGGGATGAACCCAGATAAGATTTCCATTCTTGAGATTCGGATGAGGAGCGCGGATCCTGAGTCGCCTTTTTATAAAGCCACATACAATGCTGATTTTCCTTGGATAAGGGATGCAGCGGGAGACATGGTTTCCGGTAGTGATTTGCATAGAGAGTTCTTAATCGATTTTACACATCCTAACGTGCAGGACATAATTGTTCAACAAGTACTTGCTGTTAAAAAGTGTGGACTTTACGACGGTATTTTTCTCAGTTGGTGGAACGAGGACGGACCGGTTCTTAACGGATATCGGACATTGGAAGCGGAACGACAGGCGCGATTGGCGATTCTGAGCGGTATCCGTGATGCAGTCGGGGACGATTTCCTAATCATCGTCAATTCAGGTCATCGTAAACCGATGCAGGCAGCACCTTACATTAATGGGCTCTTTATGCAAATAGAGCGTGATCGCGCGGATGGTTACAGTTACGAGGAATTGAGGGACATCGAAAGCACGCTATCTTGGGCAGAGAAAAAGCTCCGTTCGCCACAGGTTAATTGCCTCAAAGGTCGGGGTGTTGAAACCGAAGCTCCTGATAGTGCAACGAATCTCCGTTGGATGCGTGTGTTTACTGCAATGGGGCTAACACATTCCGATGGCTATATGCTGTACACCACAGGCATTAGACACTTTATCCATAAGCATGATTGGCGTGCTTTTGAGATAAAACACAAAGCAGAACATGAGGGGGGGCTAAAGCACACCCATCATAACGATATCTATTGGTACGACTTCTGGGATGCGCCGCTGGGCAAACCTGTTGGCGAGAAGGCACAGCTATACAAAAACCGTGAAGGGGTATTTATCCGAGAGTTCACGAATGGCTGGGCAGCCTATAACCGCAGCGGGAAAGCACAGAATATCCAACTACCAGAATCCGCGACCGGTGTCGCTAGTGGTATCGCTGGTACATCACACACCGTCCCGGATTTAGACGGTGAGATTTATTTGAAGTAGGATCCATCACCAACCGATGCCAACGGCGATGGTGTTGGTAAGAAATTAAAAAGGATTAACGATGGAAAAAATAAAGGCTATTTTACGTTTTTCGATTATTGGAGCGACCTTAATTGTTTCAGTTCTGGCGTTAGTTATTGTAGGCGTTGTGAACGCTGAAGATTTAGCACAACAGGCAAATATCGTATTTAAAAAAAACTGTCTTCAATGTCACGGGGACTCGGGTTCCTTCAAAGAGTCACTGTTGATTGCGTATAATTCGCTCATTCAAAGTGGAAGTGTGATACCCGGTCAACCGGATGCATCCGAATTGTACAAGAGACTCCTTGGCCCCACCGAGAACGGTGCCCAAATGCCACTCAATCTACCACCATTGACAGACGAGGCGATTGAAATCATTCGAGTATGGATTGAAAACGGTGCCCCCGATTGGAATGTTGAGGATATCAACAGAAATTTTATCGGAGATAGAAGAATACTTGAAACGATACAGCACCATATAGCGACATTACCGATACCGAATCGCGCTTTTGCCCGTTATTTCTCAACAACCCACCTCTATAATGCGGGACTTCCAACTGAACCGCTACACTCACACTATCTCGCGCTCTCTAAACTGGTAAATAGCCTTTCTTGGGGAGCAGATATTGTGAATCCCCAACCGATCAATACAGAAGAAACACTTTTCTATATTGACCTCCGCAATTACGAATGGGACACCAATGACGCGTGGACACAAATTGAAAAGGATTACCCTTACAATATGAAGTATGAGGGAGCAGATCAAACAGATGAGCGAGATTTATTCCGAGATTTACAATTTGAAATGCGCTGCGAAGTTCCGTATGTTCATGTGGACTGGTTCATTGGTAAAGCGTCCGAACCACCCCTTTACAATGAAATTCTCGCATTACCGGACACAGACACGGATCTGGAAACACTATTGGGCGTGGATGTGGTAAGCAATCTAATAAACGATCCCGGTGTGCGTGTGTGGCGGGCAGGTTTCAAAAATTCAGGTGTTTCCGAAAACAACCGTGTCGTAGAACGCCACAAATCTCGGTATGGAGCTTATTGGAAAAGTTACGACTTCGCGGGAAATGTCGGTAGACAAGACATATTCGTGCATCCACTCTCTTTCAATCACGATGGTGGCGAAGTTGTTTTTAACCTGCCAAACGGCTTACAAGCATACCATCTATTTGATGACAAAGGTGGGAGACTTGATAAAGCCCCAGTAGAGATTGTTTCTAACCCAGCCGCAAGTGATCCCGCTGTCTATAATGGCATATCCTGTATCGGCTGTCATACAGACGGGATGAAACTTTTTACAGATGAAGTCCGAGCAGTCATCGAAGCCGCACAAGCTCCCATTTACGACAAAGATTACGCACTACGGCTCTATGTAGAACAATCTATCATGGATATTTTGGTGGAACAAGACACGGAACGGTTTATAACCGCTTTGACGAAAACACGGAACTCGTCAGGAGGGACTGAACCAATTTCACGATTCCATGAAACATACAATAGCGATTTAGACGCTGCACACGCTGCCGCAGCGGTAGGGCTGCCCAAAAACATCTTTTTGTTAAAAATACAAGAAAACGCTAACCTACAAAGTTTCGGGTTGCAAGCTTTGGTAGAGGGCGGTGTCGTAAAGCGCGATACATGGACATCAAATTTTGATGCGATTGTATTCACACTTAATCCCCCCGTTGTTGTATCTATACCAGATCCATTGGGACCTGGAGACATCACAAGTCATCCTGATGATGCAGTCCACATCCCGGATCCGAATCTGCGTGTAGCACTCGCGAGGATGCTCGGTCAACATCCTGACGAACCCATTACCGTTAGCCAAATGGAACAATTCAGTCATTTTAGTAAAAATGGACATACCAAAAACGGCGTATACGTCGAAGGAGAGGCACTAACATTATTTAATAAAGGAATTAAAGATTTAACTGGATTGGAATATGCTATAAACCTTAAAGAATTGTTTGTGAGAGAACAACGGGAGGAATTTAGAGGTAAGGGAATCTCAGATCTAACACCTATATCCGGTCTTACGCAATTAGAGAGCTTAAGTATTGGTGGTATTGGTAATCATGTTTCGGATTTATCACCGATCACAAATTTAACAAACATAAAAGCTTTGGACTTAGGAGGCAATCCTATCACGGATCTCTCACCTATTGCCAATTTTACACAATTAGAATTTATCAATTTTGACGATAAGGTTCCGTTGACTGATATTTCAGTGTTAGCAGGTATGGAACAGTTGAGAGCCGTTTTCATGTGGGGGGCACGATTCAGAGATATGTCTCCGTTGGTAAATCTTCCCAATATTGAGATTTTAAACCTATGTGGTAACGAAATATCGGAAATTCCATCTTTAAAGAACGCGCCGAAATTGAAAGAGCTATACGTGTTTGGGAATAATGTGTCGGATGTGTCTATTTTACAGGAGCTAACAAACTTGGAACGTCTGAATTTAAGGGAAAACAATATCACAGACATATCTCCGTTAGCAGGGTTAACGAATTTGAAATGGTTAGACCTAAGTGAAAACCCGATCCGTGATTGGACACCCCTCTATGAACTCAGTAAAAACACGAAAATTGAGCCGAATGGATTCACATTTTCCGCAGATGCGACACTTGTGGAACTTGATAGCACATTTACTTTTACTATAGATGCCTTGTTCGTTCGGAACCTGACAGGATGGCAGTGTGGAATCTCTTTCGATCCGAACCTGCTTGAGGCTATCGAAGTAACCGAAGGCGACTTTTTGTCATCAGATGCCACTCAAACTTTCTTTACTGAAGGTCGCATTGATAACGAAAATGGTTTGATAATAGGCTTCAATGTGTTGCGATTAGATGGAACAGGTCTGGATGGAAGTGGACCATTGTTGTCTATCAAATTCAAGGCAAAAAAGGTTGGTAAAGTGACTTTCAGGCCCGGCGATTGTACGCTTGGCGATAGTGACGGGATAGAACTGCCATCGATCGTTCCAAGCCTTGAAATTGAAATTATAGAAGAATTACCAACGCCTGAAGAAGATATATTTACGGGTCCCAAATGGGATGTCAATATGGATGGAAAAATTAATATACTTGACCTAATAATTGTTGCCAAACACTTAGGCGAACCCATAGCAGCGAATAACCAGCGGGCGGATGTCACTGGTGATGGCGTTATTAATATTCTTGATCTCGTCGCCATTGCAAATAATTTTTAACAAATGAAAATCATACGATAAATAATTTTTTATATTTCCTTGTGATTATTTTCGTATCTGAATCCCCTAAATCCGCCTTATCAGAGGGACTTTAAGATGGGTGCCTATTCCTTCCACCGTTGGATTAGTTTTGTATCTATGCCGAACTGATCCAAAATTTTTGTCACGACGAAGTTCAGCAAGTCATCTACATCTTTTGGAAAGTGGTAGAATCCCGGCATTGCTGGTAATACGCACACCCCGATGTGTGATAACTTGAGCATATTTTCCAGATGGATAGAACTCAGCGGTGTCTCGCGCGGCACAAGAACAAGTTTACGTCGCTCCTTAATACA